>PLCJ01000003.1 GCA_003135635.1 Candidatus Adlerbacteria bacterium
ATTGGAAAAATATAATAGTAGGTATCTTATTATTTGCTAGTTTAAATATTTTTTGGTTACTTCCTACAATATTAGGTGGATTTTCTAGCGATATTTCTAGTGTCGCTAATAGAGGTCTTTTTGGTAATTTTCTGTTTGATATTAATCACTCCTTCGCGTTATTTTACAATCCCTGGACTGGAGGTTTAGCTAATAATCAGTTTATCGAACAACCAATCATTTGGTATTTTTGGTTGGCACCACTAATCGCTTTTTCCAGCCTCTTCTTTAAAAGAAACGTTAAATATAAAAAAGAAATTTCATTTTTTTTGGCAATCTCTTTAATCGGAATATTTTTGACTAAACAAGCCGATTTTCCGCTATCGGGAACTTATCTTTGGCTCTATAACAATTTTCCTGGATTTAACTTATTTAGAGAAGCTTCTAAGTTTTATTTAATCACGGCAATTGGTTATACCGCTTTGCTCGGATACGTTTTGCTCGTTCTAAAAGAGAACAAAAACAAAATTTGGAATAAATATGTATTTTCTGTTCTATCATTAATTATAATTACTACTTCTTTGTGGAACATTAAACCGTTGGTTACTGGCGAGATTGGCACGATGTTTGTTCAAAAACACATCCCAAGCGACTATGTTACATTGAAAGATTTTATATTAAAACAACCGGAGTATTTTCGTACAATGTGGGTCCCAAGAGATTCTCGGTGGGGTATTTACACAAACTCCTATCCAAAGGTGAGTGACATAAATACTATTCAATCCAGTTGGTTGGATTTATCTCAAGCGAGCAGTAGCGCTCAAGTACAGGAGCAGATAGTAAATATACTCCAGCAACCATTTTCAAAAACATTATTTGATATCTCTTCAATTAAATACGTCATTATACCGATTCAAGACAAAGCAAATGACGACGATTTCTTTGTTTATTATGGGGGAGATAAAGACCCAAATATTCGCCAATGGTATATTGATCAACTCGATAAGGTTAGTTGGCTGAAAAAGATAGACATAGGCACGAAAGATTTGGTCGTGTACGAGAATGCAAATTACAAAGAATCGATATCTTCGTTTACTACACTCTACTCTCTTGATTCTTTCAACAATCTTGATGCTAAATATAATTTTATTAGCAACCAGTTAAACGGGCAGTTTTATTTCACGACTCCCGAAACAAAGACCGACATTAAACCTACGACTAATATTTTGCTCCCATTCGAAAATCTTGGAGCTGGAGATATCTCTACAAATAACACCCTTACTGCTACTACCAGCCTAGATATTCAAAAAAAGAACACCCTTTATAATATGGGAACTACCGGAGGAAGTATCCGTATCAATGGTTCGCCGATATCAAACAGTCTCAAAATCCCGCTCGCACTTCCTACGGGAGAGGACGACATTACTTATCAAAATACATTATATCCACTTGGTAATATTATTCCGAACGGTTCTTTTGAATCTGGAACATGGCAACCAAAGGTAGGCGATTGTAATAATGCTGACAAGAGTCCAATCCTTGCGATGAGTTTGAACAAAAAAGAAAAATCTGAGGGAACACAATCCCTTCAGCTAGAAGCCACGCATCACATAGCGTGTACGGCGATAAATATTCCGGTTAAGGCGGGTGCGAGCTATTTGTTTAGTTTTGACTATCAAAGCCCGAATGCGGCTACTGCATCGTACTACCTCGGATTTAATGACACAGCGAAGACTGTCTTGAACGCGAGCTTGTCAATCACCGACACATCATGGCATACGCTCTCTCAAACGATTACTGTGCCGGATGGAGCGACTACGCTTAGTTTATTTATCTACGCGCGAGAATCTGACGGCAAAACCAACAACATCAATCGCTATGACAATTTCAAACTGATAGAGATTCCTGATATCAGCAATTCGTATTATCTCGTGAGCCAGCCAAAGGCGACGTTACAGCAACCAGCTTCCACCACTTTTGAAATCATCAACCCGACCAAGAAGCTCGTGCATATCAAGGGCGCAACGACGCCATTCTTCCTCGCGATGAGCGAAAGCTACGATATGTATTGGCAACTTGAGCTCAATGACACTAAGGTGCAAGGATTCTTGAACAGTTGGTGGCCGTTTGCCAAGCCCGATGCGGTGCCGAGCTCGTATCACTACCAACTAGATGGCTTCCTCAATGCTTGGTATGTAGATACATCGACTCTGTGCGCGGCACCGAATGCTTCCTGCACGAAAAATGCTGATGGCAGTTATGATATTGAGATGGTGATAGAGTTTTGGCCCCAGCGCTGGTTCTATCTCGGTCTCTTGATCTCTGGCGCGACGTTGGCCAGCTGTCTTGGCTATCTCGGATACGATTTCTATAAGAGGAGAAAGCTAAAAGTGAAAGATAAAAAATAATATGGCTAAAGAAATAACATTCAAAATAAAGATTCCAGACTTCACATTTTTGAAGAATGCTTTTAGACGTGTATTGCTTGATATTAAAACTAAATGGAAGAGGGGGATGCTGTCTCTACTTATCGCTGGTCTATTTTTCTGGTGGTACGACGTGAGCGCAGGAATACTTTGGCTTCTATTCTTACTCTTTCTCGTATACGAGTGGGAGAACCGCATCATCGGCGTGCTCGCGCTCATCGCGCTCGCCACATGTCCTTTTCTCCTTTCATTCAACCAAAATACGCTTGCCGAGCAAATGGCTGTCTATGCATGGTTTTTCCTGGTGATGACTGTCGCACTTCAACTGGTGGAATATAGACGGCATCCGGAGCGTTTCCAAGAACATGAGCAAAATTAATAACTTCCTCTATCGATTCCAGTACGAACTGTTTGCCGCACTTGGAGCCGTTATTATCCTCTGGCAGATGCTTCTGCCGGGTTACGTATTAACGCTCGATATGGTATTTGGTCCCAACGTTGCCATACCTTCATATAGCGGCCTCTCAGCTTCGACCTTTCTACCCTCATACCTCATCTACCTACTTCATTTTTTTCTGAACAGTGTAGTAATAGAAAAAGTAATTCTCCTTCTCCTCTTTTTCGTACTGCTGTACATACCTCTGCGTGTATATCCATTTCAAAATAAATACGGCGAGGCATACTTTGTCTCAATTTTCTATACCATAAATCCATTCGTCTGCGAGCGATTCCTTGCCGGACAGTGGGAGGTACTTTTTGCGTACGCCTTTCTATTTCCATTTGTATCGTCCCTCATACGTTTTTACAGAGAACTCTCATGGCACTCCATTCTCTCTGCGTGCGCATGGCTTCTTGGTATCGGAATGTTTTCGCTCCACGTGCTTGTGATGGGCACCATCATCCTTATCCTCTACGCCCTTGGAGCCGCAGGACGGATGCTCTACCTTAAAGAAACACGCATGGCACGACAATTCTCTACGAGACTATGCGTCGCTCTTCTTTTGCTCGTAATTGCAAGTAGTTACTGGCTCATCCCCGCATTTGAAACGAGAGCAAGTGACGTAACTTCTTTTTCCCAAGCGGATTGGGCTACGTTCCAAACAGCAAGTGATGTTCATATCGGAGTGCTCGGTAACGTCACTGCGCTCTACGGATTTTGGGAAGAGCATGAACGGTGGGTGACATTTTTTCTTTCTCCAAAGGCTAGTATGTGGCTCTGGGGTACAAGTGGTGTGGCACTCGCAGCGCTTATTTGCCTTGGCATCGCAGTTGGCTTGTACCACACACGCACACGCTTTCTTGTCGCACTGCTTTGCGTTATAGGTTTCCTTGCTCTCGTGTTCTCAGCAGGAGTTGGACAGAGTGTGGTCCAACCACTCAACCTCTGGCTCTTTGAGCACATATGGTTTTGGAGGGGGTTCCGTGATACAGAAAAGTGGAGCGGCGTCCTTGTGCTCTGCTACGCACTCTTTGGTGGGCTTTCCATCGAATATCTAGCAAAGAAACTAGTGAAGTATAAAAGAGCGGCGGCATATCTCGTTCTTGGTGCGTGTCTGCTGCCGCTTCTCTACACACCAACGATACTTTTTGGTTTTGAGGGTCAATTGCAACCGGTATCATATCCTCCAGAGTGGGCACAAGCGAACAACATTCTCGCGCAAGATACACATTGCACCGCACTATTCCTACCGTGGCATCAGTATTACATTCCCGTATTCAACAATCGGGTACTCACTGCCAACACCGCCCCCTCATATTTTGATTGCACCATTATTTCCTCCGCCAATGCAGAAGTGGGGGATATCACTGATCAAGCGGGTAATACACCTCAGTATTACCAGATAGAATCAGCTGTTACCTCAAACACAGCCGATCCTGACGCGACCGTGCAGCTACTTCGAAGTATGGGAGTGCACTACATCATTTTCACCAACGACCAAGTGTACGACGATCCATACACGTATCCCTTTTTGCATTCAACACTGCTCCATGTAGTCGTTGACAACCCGCCACTTGTTCTATTCGCTATTCCATGATAGCGTGACGCCATCAGTCGTACGTATACGTCTGGCCTTATCAAGTTTTGAAAATAGCTATGTTTAATAAGATATTCACAGGGTTTGCAGTACCGACAGTCATTGCTGCGGTGCTCCTCATTGTGCCTGCTTCGGCGCTGGCCCAATTCGGCTATGGCGGCGGAGGCGGAGGTGGCGGCGGAGGCGGAGGTGTTTTTAGCGGTCCAACCTCTGTCGGGTTTGTAAACACAAACCCCACCGGCGGCCAGGTTCTCGGCGCCAGCACGGGCGGCCCAGGTCCCACCAGCAATGGGGGAAGTACGGGCGGCCAGGTTCTCGGCGCATCTACCTTTAACTTCACCATGAATCTCCACTACGGCGAGAGGAATGCCGATGTTTCTGAGCTTCAGAAAGTTCTCATTGCCGACGGCTATTTGCACATAGCTGCTCCGACCAGCTGGTTTGGACCGCTGACGCTTGCTGCGGTCAAGAAGTATCAGGCAGCAAACGGCGTTCCGGCAACCGGCTTTGTCGGTCCTCTGACGCGCGCAGTCCTCAATAAGGGTATATAACTTTGGAGTCTGTTAAGGGTCCTAGAAAGAAAAGAAAATAATAATTCGTAACATACACCCGCCCCATCAAAAAGATGGAGCGGGTGTAGTGTTATAGAGATTTCTCATTTCTTAATCTGCTATACTTTTTGTATGGTTCTTTCCACAGACACGCTCACGCTGGTGTTTTACATCATGCAGCAGCTCGGCATGATGCTTGGATTTGGTGCCGAGGTCATTCTTCTTTTCACCTACCTCTTCGGCAAACGAAATGGTGTGATCAACGACACGGAGGACAGGATTGCCCACGGCATTTACCGCGTACTCCTCGTAGCGCTTTTCCTTATCGTCATCTCTGGGGTATGCATCACGGCGACGTATTTTGTCTCCGGTCAGACGAATATCGTATTTCAACCGGCATACCTTTTTAAATGGGCCCTTATTGCCATCGCGGTGGTGCTTGCAATTCTCCTTCGAGGTGCACGCATCTGGAATAGTTTTTTTGAAGGATTCGCTGGCGCGAATTGGGGAGCACTCTTCCTTATCCACATCTTCGCCCCCATTACCACAATCTTAATTCTCCTAGATTTCTACGGCATCTTGGTTTCTGGTTTCCTGTGCATTTGGTACCTCTTGGTGTTCATCTTGCGCCCGAAGCTTGAGGTGGCTACTCCCGCACCAACTCCAGTGTCTCCGATCAAACCTCCTTTGCCTCCGCAGAAAATAATAATGGACGTACCACGCCCTCCGATGGCACCCACGCCGCAAAAACCGCCCGTGCCAAGAGATTCATCACAACCCATCGTCATTCCCGCTATGCCCCAGCGTATAATCCTCGATCCCGAAGCGCTGCCGGGACTCCCCACCATTCGGGTGATGCCCAAAACAGAGCAAGAATTAGAACAACAAACCCAGCCAAGCACTCCCTAATCTTCATGAGATTTTTCAGCGATCACGCAAAAAAGAAAATAATGATCCTCGTCGGGCACCCTGATCCGGAAAGCACCCTTTCCAGCCACCTGGCGCTTTTGTATGAAACTGCAGCACATGGGGCGGGCCATGAGGTGCGGCGCACGCATCTGGGGGAGATGCATTTTGACCCCGTGCTTCACCAAGGCTATAAAGTAATCCAAGCGCTCGAACCCGATCTCAAAAAACTCCAAGAAGACATTGCCTGGTGCAATCATTTTGTGCTTGTGTATCCAAACTGGTGGTGCACGATGCCCGCCTCGCTTAAAGGAATATTTGACCGCATGTGGCTTCCTGGTTTTAGTTTTAACTTTTACAAAACCGGATGGCGAAGCCACCTGAGCCTCTGGAAGAGCGGCATGTCGGGCAAAACGGCACGGGTCATGGTGCTCTCAGGCACCCATCCACTTCTTGTTTGGTTGCTGTTTGGTGATTACACCAACGAAATACGGCGAGGCATTTTATGGTTTGCGGGTTTCAAAGTATCTCTTTCTCATTTTGGTCCTTCTGATAAGGCGCCAGAGTGGAAAAAAAACGAATGGCGCCGCATCGTGACACGTCTTGGCAAGTTAGGAGAATAATTCTAGCTCATAGATGACGTTTAAATCTTTCTATATAAGCCAGTTATGCTATAATCAAGGCATGTTAACAGCAATCTATAAAAAAGTACGCTCTGGCTATATCGCCTGGGTTGAAGAGATTCCGGGCGTTAATACGCAAGGTCACACTAAAACAGAGGCACGAAAGAATCTTGAAGATGCACTTCGAGAGTTTATTGCTGCACGCCGTTCACTCACCAAGCGCGAACATGCTAGTCGAGGTTCTCTTATACGTGAACGTCTACCAGCCTAGGCAGGGATGAAACGGAAGAATCTCGAGAAACATTTACACAAATACGGATGTTACTTGCTTCGAGAAGGCAGTAAACATTCGGTCTATCACAATACTGAGAATGATCGGATATCAACCGTCCCGCGTCACACAGAAATATTTCCTTCACTGATGCGAAAAATCTGTAAGGATCTTGGAATTCCGGCGCCACGGAGTAAATGATTTATCTTTAGCTCCATCCGATAATAATTAATCATGTCGAGCTCTGCACTATCCATCGGCATTGTTGGTCTCCCGAATGTGGGGAAGTCGACGCTCTTTAGCGCGCTTACCAAAAAAAGCGTTTTGATAGCCAATTACCCATTTGCCACCATTGATCCAGCAGTTGGCGTCGTGGCGGTCCCAGATGGGCGCGTCGATACACTGGCGGCATTCAGCAGCTCCGCCAAAAAAATCCCCGCAGCCGTTTCGTTTGTTGATATTGCGGGCCTGGTCAAAGGGGCAAGTGAAGGGGAGGGACTGGGTAATCAGTTTCTCTCCCACATCAGGGAGGTTGATGCGATTGCCCATGTGGTGCGCATTTTTGATAATCCCGAAATCACCCATGTGGAGAGTGAAGTGAATCCGCTTCGCGATATTGAAACGGTCACCCTTGAACTGGTGCTCGCTGACCTTGAGACCACAAATACGCGGCTGCACTCCCTTGAGCGCGAGATCAAGCGGGGGGACAAAGAAGCTCTCCTGGAGCATCAAGCGGCGCGCAAGGTGCACCCCATTCTTGCCGCAGGGCAAGCAGCGAGCCTCGCGGGGCTTACTCCTTTGGAGCAAGAAGCGCTTAGCGGACTGCATCTTCTTACGCTGAAGCCCGTGTTGTACGTACTTAACCGCCAGAGCGGGGGACATAATCTCGATGAATCACGCGACGGTCGTTTCGAGCAGCTCCTTGAATATTTTACGCAGAGTAGTGCGACATATATCATCGTTGATGCACACCTTGAGCACGAGCTACGCGAGCTTCACCAAGAAGATAAGGAAGTGTTTCGCAGAGAGTCTGAGATATTTGACGATGGCATTGACGCCCTTATTAAAGCAGGGTATCAGCTTTTGAGCCTCATCTCTTTTTTTACCACCGGAGAGGATGAGACACGGGCGTGGACTATTCCCCAAGGCGCAAACGCTCCCCAGGCAGGAGCAGCGATCCATTCAGATTTTCAAGATAAATTTATCCGCGCGGAGGTTATTGCCTGGAATACTCTTCTTAGCGCAGGCTCATATGCCAAAGCGCGCGAGCAGGGCGCCATCCGCACGGAAGGCAAGGAATATATCGTTAAAGATGGTGATGTGATAGTATTTTTACATAGTCAATAACCTTTTTTATGGATACACAAAAAGCTAAGACAACGCCTAAAGATTTTTTCCTGTGGGCCGGAGCAATCGTCACCTTCTACTGGAGCGTTGTTGCATTCCTGCAGCTCATGTTTACGTACATAGACTACGCATTCCCAAATGTTCTGGCGCCGTCCTTAAGCGATCCCTATCAAAGCGGCATGAGTTACGAGATGGCATCCCTCATCGTGATGTTTCCGATTTTTCTTTTGCTGATGTACTTTATTCGCCGCGACATAACGCGCGATCCTTCCCGCAGCGACCTCTGGGTGCGTCGCTGGGCACTCTTTCTTACCCTCTTTGTCGCAGGACTCACCATGGCGGTTTCTGTGATTACACTTCTCAATACATTTTTAAGTGGCACCGATATCGTGTCTTCTTTCCTGCTAAAAATTGCCCTAGTTTTTCTGGTTGCAGCGGCTGTCTTCATGCATTTTATCGCGGACCTCAGAGGATACTGGAAGGAATTTCCATCCCGCGCGCTCACCATGAGTTACGCCACAGGCGCTCTCATGATACTTACCATTGCGGCCGGCTTTATTATCGTGGGAACCCCCCAGCATGCGCGCTTGTTGCGGTTTGACGCGCAAAAAATAAGCGACCTCCAGACACTCCAAGGAGAAGTGCTCTCCTACTTCCAGCAAAACCAGACGCTGCCCCCTTCCCTTAGTGCCCTCACGAGCGCGCTCCCCGGCTTCTCTGTTCCTATCGATCCGCAAAGCGGGGACACTTATACATACCACCTGGCGGGAAAAACCTCTTTTGAGCTTTGCGCTACTTTCAATGCCCCCAGTGTTTCAGCGGTGTCTTTTGGTCCCTCCGCCCCAGCAATACCAGCGGGCGCAGCGCTGGTGGGGGCAGATAACTGGCAACACGTGGCCGGGAATGTCTGTTTTTCCCGCTCAGTGACCCCACAAACACTCCCGAAGGTATAAATACGCCATGGAAGGGTATGATCACCGGAAAATAGAAAAAAAATGGCAAGAAAAATGGGAGCACGAAAAAGCATTTCAAGCGAAGGACGATACCTCAAAAGAAAAAGAATACGTATTAATTGAGTTCCCGTATCCCTCCGGCGATGGACTGCATGTGGGACATATACGCTCCTGGACTGCGCTTGATATCGTAGCCCGTAAAAGACGCCTTGAAGGAAAAAATGTTCTCTACCCCATAGGATGGGATGCGTTTGGCCTGCCGACGGAGAACTATGCCATTAAAACCGGAAAAGATCCCCGCGTCGTAACTAAAGAAAATACAGATATTTTTCGCCGGCAAATAAAATCTCTCGGTCTTTCTTTTGATTGGTCGCGTGAGATCAATACCAGCGATCCCACATACTATAAATGGACGCAGTGGATTTTTTTGCAGTTGTATAAGCATGGCCTGGCATACAAAGCAAAAACACTCATCAACTGGTGCCCGAAAGATAAGATCGGGCTTGCCAACGAAGAAGTGATCGACGGAGCCTGCGAGCGCTGTGGCACCTTAGTTCAAAAGCGGGAGAAAGAGCAGTGGATGCTTGCCATCACCAAATATGCCAAACGGCTCTACGAGGATCTGGATAGCGTCAATTACATCGAGCAGGCAAAAATTCAGCAAAGAAATTGGATCGGCCCGAGCGAAGGAGCACAAATTGCCTTTCCTGTTTTGGGAAGCGATAAAAAAATAGAAGTGTTCACCACTCGCCCCGATACCCTCTATGGCGCCACGTATGTGGTCTTGGCTCCTGAGCATCCCCTCGTGCTGGAGCTTGCACCACTGACAAAAAATAAGGGGGCAATAGAGACGTATGTCAAAGCGACCCGACAAACTTCCGAAATTGAGCGCACGGCAGAAGCAAGAGAAAAAACTGGCATCCTCATGGAGGGGATATGTGCGATAAACCCCGGGACGAAAGAAGCAGTTGCTATTTTTGTTGCTGACTATGTGCTGGGGAGCTACGCTACCGGCGCCATTATGGGCGTACCCCATCACGATGAGCGTGATTTTGAGTTTGCCAAGAGCAAGGGGCTTCCCATAAAAGAAGTTATAGAAGCACTTGTGGTGCGCGAGCAGGGTGAAGACGCGGTAAAAAAAGATATGCCCTTCACTGAGCGCCGCGCAGTGGTTGCGGTTATCAAGCATCCTTCAAAGGATAAATATCTCGGCGTGCGCTGGAAGCGCACCGGCTGGCAGGGGTTTGTTATTGGAGGGATTGAGGAAGGGGAAGAAGCACAAGAAGCCGCAAAGCGGGAAGTCAGGGAAGAGACGGGATATAAAAATATACGCGCTGTGGGAATACTCGGCGGCCCCATACACGCACAGTTCTACCAGACACTCAAAGCCGAGAATCGGTTTGCACATTTTCAATTGGTACTCGTGGAGCTGGGCGACGAAGAGAAAACCGAAATAGCACCAGAGGAAAAAGTGTTACATGAATTTCTTTGGCTCAGCCCAGAGAAAATGACGGCGTTCATTACGCACCGGGATATGCAAATTCTTTGGGATAGGGTTATCGGAAAGATCTGCTACAGCGGCACGGGAATACTCGTCAATTCAGGACAATTTAGCGGCCTGCAAAGCGAAGAAGCAAAGAAAAAAATTACTGAGTTTGTGGGAGGTGTGTGGCTCACCGTCTTTAAACTGCGCGACTGGGTATTCTCTCGCCAGCGGTATTGGGGCGAGCCCATCCCTATGATCTTGTGCAAAAAATGCGGCTGGGTTCCGGTTCCCGAGGATGAGCTTCCCGTAATCTTGCCTGAAGTTACTCACTATCAGCCGACCGATACCGGAGAATCACCGCTTGCAACTATTTCACATTGGATACACACCACCTGTCCATCGTGCGGTGGAGAGGCTACCCGCGAGAGCGATGTGATGCCCAATTGGGCGGGCTCCTCGTGGTACTACTTGCGCTATTGCGATCCCAAAAATACCAAAGAATTTGCTTCGCCGGAGCACTTGAAATACTGGACGCCCGTTGATTGGTACAACGGAGGCATGGAACACACGACCCTCCACCTTTTATACTCGAGGTTCTGGCATAAATTTCTCTATGACCTCGCACTGGTACCAACCAGCGAACCGTACGCCAAGCGCACCTCCCATGGGCTCATTCTTGCCAAAGGAGGAGAGAAGATGTCAAAGTCAAAAGGGAATGTCATCAATCCAGACGGCCTTATTGAACGCTTCGGCGCGGATTCGCTTCGGTTGTATGAAATGTTTATCGGGCCATTTGATCAACCGGTTATATGGAGCGACACAAATATTATTGGAACGAGACGTTTTGTAGAGCGAGCTTGGAGATTGATTTCTACCTTCACACAGCACCAAAAAACGGTGATGTCCCCTGAGGCAGTGCGCATGATGAGTCACTCAATAGCAAAGATTTCTTCAGATATTGAATCGCTGAAAATGAACACGGCTGTCAGCCAATTGATGATTCTTCTTAATCATCTTGAGAGCACCACTCCAACAATGCAGGCCCTAGAGACGTTCCTGCGGCTCCTTTCTCCCTTTGCCCCCCATGTAGCAGGGGAGCTTTGGGAGAAAATGGGTACTACCACTGCGATGGAAAAAGCAGGTTGGCCTACCACCCCCAAAGAGAGCGCCACAGAGCTTGAGGTAGCTTTAGTGGCGCTCCAAATAAATGGAAAAGTACGCGCTACGATAGAGCTTCCACTGAAAGCCTCCGAAAGAGAAGCCCTAGAAAAAGCCCGTCTGCACCCCGCCATCTCCCCAAGGCTCGCCCGGGGCAAAGAGGTGCGCGCGGTATACGTCCCTGGACGAGTCATTAATTTTGTTGTCTCCGACGTGGCTTGACCGAAAAAGCAAACTGTGATATGAATATTGTACAGTATTATGGTAGTTAAAGCCGATAAAACAGGGTTTAAGCCAAAAGTGATCGTGAAGCGACTCCTCTCGAGTCTTTCGGAGCGTTCGCGCTCTGTACTTGAGGCTCGCTTTGGGCTTGGCTCCAACCTTAACCGCACCACCCTTGAGGCGATAGGCAAACGCTACGGCATTACAAGGGAACGTGTTCGCCAGATTGAAAATCACGCTCTGATATCTCTCAAGAAATCTTCAGCATACAGTGACGCCCACGCAGCATTTGGTGAACTCGAGCGGATCATTACATCTCTCGGGGGAATCATCTGCGAAGATGATTTGCTCAACTTTATTACGCAAGACGAGAGCATGCAGAACCATATTTATTTTCTCCTGGTTCTCGGCGATCCATTTAAATACCGCAAAGAAGACGATGAGATTAATCGCTGTTGGTACGTTGACCCAGAATTGGCCGACAAGGTCAAATCGGCACTCAAGCGCCTCTACGGAGGACTTTCAGATCAGGATTTAATACCAGAGGGAGAAATGATCAATCGTTTTCTGCGGGAACTTGAAGATATCAACGAAAAATACCTCACCGGAGAAGTGCTCAAACGCTGGCTTTCCGTTTCTAAACAAATCGGTAAAAATCCGCTCGGCGAATGGGGCCGTGCCAGTTCGCCCAATGTCAAAACCAAAGGAGTGCGTGATTTTGCGTACTTGGCGGTAAAAAAACATGGCAACCCGCTTCATTTTCGTGAAGTAGCAGAGATGATAGAAAAAATATTTCACCGTGCAGCCCACGTCGCCACTACTCACAACGAACTTATCAAAGATGAACGCTTCGTGTTGGTAGGCAGGGGCATGTACGCGCTTAAAGAATGGGGATACACGCAAGGCGTGGTGCGCGATGTCATTCGCAACGTACTGCGCAAAAGTGGACCCATGAGCAAAGAGCAGATCATTGAGAAAGTTCTAAAGGAGCGTCATGTGAAGCCCGGCACCATCGCCGTGAATCTCCAAAATCAGAAATATTTCAAAAGAAACAAGGAAGGACTTTTTGTGCTTATACGGTAACGTGTGCGATAGAGCGGATTATTTCCCAAAGAATAAAAAAGAAGATTAACAGGATTATTCCCCAGAGTGCCAGAGTATTGCCCTGGGAGCGTTCTGTAGCATTTTGGCGGGCAAAAGCAAAGATAATACCTCCCCACACAACCATAATAATCAAAAGGGCAGCGATTACGGAGAATCCGGCCCCGATGTAGAAGAGGGGATTCGCAAAAAATTGGTTAAGCGATGCTCCCATGTATGCGTTATACTAGCACAGTATGGCGTCGTTTCTCTCCTATGAGGGGGCCAAAAAATGGTCAGAGGAATTGGAAGAGCAAGATTTGCAAAGTGTCTTTTTGGCACCTGTCATCCTTTGCATTTTGTCTGTCATCGCTTTTTTTATTGATCCTTTGGTACTTCCAAGTGTTTTTTCAGCCCTGGCTGCGCTCATGCCCCTCTGGCTTCCGATATATTTAGCAAGAATACTTTTTATTTCTCTGGTTGATTATAATCGGTTTATTTTTTGGTTTTCGCAGCAATATATTCTCCTTGAAATTACGCTTCCCCCGGAAATTGAAAAATCACAATCTGCCATGGAAGTTTTTCTGACAGCCATGTGGAACATCGGTGGAGAAACGACATGGCTTGATCGAATTTTCTTTGGCAAGTTTCGTGCCATATGGACACTTGAAATCGCAAGTAACGAAGGACGCCTCTCCTATCACATCTATTTGTTGCGTGTGTGGAAAAACACCATTGAGGCACGTCTCTATGGCCAGTTTCCCGAGGCGCATATAGAAGAAGTGGATGATTATGTCGATAAGGTGCCCTTCACCCTTGAGGAGTATGACATTTTCGGCATGGAGTATGACAAGCCAGAACCTCAAGCGCTTCCGATTAAAACCTACATCACGTACGAACTTGACAAAAATACTGATGCTCCTGAAACGCGCGTCGATCCGCTGACGCATGTGCTGGAACTCTTTGGAAGCGTTGGCAAAGATGAGTACCTGTGGCTTCAAATTATTATGCGTGCGCGAAAAAATACCGACGAGTGGCATGGTTTGTACAAAAAGAATACGGACTCCTACCGAGGCCCGGCTGCTCAGGAGACGAAAAGCGTTACAGAAAAGACCATAATGCGCTCTAAAGAACTTGATGAAAAATTGAAGCTTACCTACTCACCGTTTCCCCAGGCCACGGAAGCAGAAAAGCGGCGCGTGGATAACATTCAACGCTCGCTCAGCAAGCTTACCTTTGAATGCGGCATCCGCAGCGTGTATCTTGCAAAAAAAGATCGCTTCAGTGGTGTCAATATTAGCGCTCTGGTGAATATCTTTACCCCACTTCGGGGGACGGACACCAGCGTAGATTATAACTCTCTCAATATTGCCTATAAGCGCGGTCTTCTGCGATTTAATTATCCGTGGCAGGATTTTATGGATATTCTTCACAATATCGACAAAAGAAATGTGTGGCACTGGTATAAACATCGCTCCTATTTCTATGTTCCGTATAATCAAACTCCCATTTTTCTAAGCACCGAGGAATTGGCAACGCTCTGGCACTTTCCGAATTCCGCAGTCCAAACGCCCGGTCTCCGGAGGGTCCCGTCTCGAACGGTTGAAGCACCGCCAAACCTTCCGACATAACGCATGTTGGATACCGCTCCGCAACCTCCGCAAAAAAAACGCCCCCACCGTATTCTTCCGCAAGAGTACTGCGGGCCTTGGTGTTTGGAGTGCCAAGTGTATGAGCGAACCTTTCCAACAGCATTTTTATTCGGGGTGCTTATTTTTTTGCTCTATTACATAACGATTGGTGCCCCCATAGATTTCCCGAGCGCCTCTTTCGTTAAAATTTCTCCCGGAGAATCTGCGGGGCAGGTGGCAGGGGTCCTTACTCAGCGTCATATCATTCATGCGCCATATTTTTTTCTTGGAGCAACGAGGGTGTTTGGTAAAGGACAGGTGGTGCCTGGAGAATATTTCTTTTCGGGTCCAGAAACGGTACTCACGATTGCGCGCCGACTGTCTCGTGGAGATTACGAACTCATACCCGTACGGGTCACCATTCCTGAAGGAGTTGATTCCCGTCAGATGGGCGTCTTACTCACTAACAAGATTCCCGACTTCGATACCGCCGCATTCTTAGCCCTTGCAGGGCCGCAGGAAGGATATCTATTTCCTGATACGTATTTTTTCTTGCCCGGCGAGAGCGCAACCAGCATCATTGAGACGATGGGAACAAATTTTGCGGACCAAACCATGCAGATCGCAACCACCACCGCAAAATTTAATAAGCCCTTTGCCGACATAATAATCATGGCGTCGCTTTTGGAAAAAGAAGCACCCGATATCAAGGATCGACGCATCATCGCAGGCATACTCTGGCACCGCATAGCCATTGGCATGCCTCTTCAGGTTGATGCGGTGTTTCCGTATATTCTAGGGAAAAACACGTTTCAGCTTACGATACAAGATTTAGCAGTCGCTTCTCCCTATAACACCTATATCCACGCCGGTTTGCCGCCAGGACCTATTGCAAATCCGGGCCTCAGTTCAATTCTTGCTGCAGCAACACCTACCAAGAGCAATTATTTATTCTATCTCTCCGACTCGCAGGGTAATTTTCACTTTAGCGTCACCTATGCGCAACAGCTCGCCAATGAAAGAAAATATCTTCGCTAGTTGCCCCGTTGGGGTTGCTGCGCTACGCTCCAATAATGTTTCTTAGGTCCAAAAAAAAGGAGCACGTCATGGTTGGTCTCTCTGGAGGCGTTGATTCTGCCGTTGCAGCGGCACTTCTGCTGCGAGAGGGATACGATGTTACGGGAGTATTTGTCCGTATTGCCCTTCCGGGATACCCGTGTGCTGCGGGGGAGGATCGTTTGGAGGCACTGCGAGTTGCAGCGCATCTGAAGATTCCTTTTCTTGAACTCGATCTCTCCCGGGCGTATGAAAAAACTGTCTTTCAACCCACCATAATTGAATTTTTCCGCGGGCGAACCCCAAATCCCGATGCACTGTGCAATCGCGAGATAAAATTTGGACTTCTCTACGACTTCGTTCGCTCCCATAACGCCACATACATCGCAACCGGGCACTACGTACAAACTGAAAAAAATGAAGGGAAAGTGGAGCTTCATAGGGGAGTAGATGCTCTCAAAGATCAAAGTTATTTTCTGTGGGGAGTGCCCGAGGAGGCCTTGGGGCAGAGTCTTTTCCCCGTTGGGGGATACCAGAAATCACGAGTTCGAGAACTTGCAAAGAAATTTAAGCTCCCCAACGCGCTGCGCAAAGACAGTCAGGGATTATGCTTTTTAGGCGATATTACTGTAGAGGACATGCTTGTGAAAGAAGGAACACTGAGCCCAGGGAACGTACTTGATGAAGAAGGTATGGTGATCGGTAAGCATCGGGGAGCGGCACTATATACATTGGGACAACGTCACGGATTTGAACTCGTGGCCCACTCACCCCACAGCAAAGCACATTTTGTCGCTGGAAAAGATATGCTCCAAAATACTCTCACTGTCTCCGTAGAGAGAACCCCTATCCACTACAAAAAGACGAAGTTGCATCTCAGCGAAGAAAATTGGATTGGTACAGTTTCGGAAGGTCCTTGCCAAGCGCGGTTTCGCTATCGCCAACCACTTATTGCTGCCCATCTTGAGCGCCAAGGAGGTAGCGCCGTAGTCACTTTGCAAGAACCTCACCGCGTGCCTGAGGGGCAGTCGGTGGTTTTATATAGAGAAACTCGGTGTCTCGGTGGAGGCATTGTTGATAACGCGCTTCTGCAGCAATAGGGCCGGGGAGCGTATACTGAAAAGTACTATGTCAGCACGCATCACTAAGGCCGATGGCACTACTGAGCTGTTTCAGCCAGAAAAACTCCGCAGTTCTCTGGAGCGCGCGGGCGCAACTCCTGGGCGAGCAGGAGAGATCACCAAAGACATGGAAAAGGAGATCTACGACGGCATCACGACGAATGAAATATATCGCCATGCGTTCGCTTCGCTTAAAGAGGAGCACCATGCCGCAGCGGCCAGGTATTCACTCAAGCGCGCGATACTTGATTTTGGTCCATCCGGATTTCCTTTTGAGGCATATCTTGCTGAGCTCTTTCGGGCCGAAGGGTATAGTGCGAAAATAGATCAAATTATTCCCGGTCGTTGTGTTGATCACGAGGTGGATGTCGTTATGATCCGCGAAAACAAAACTACCTATGTGGAAGCAAAATTCCACAATACCGCTGCTCTCAAGAGTGACCTCAAAACGGTACTGTATGTACAAGCGCGCCTTGAAGATATTGCTGCACACAAGGGAAATCCCGAGCATATGAACGGGCTCATCGCCACAAATACAAAATTTACTAGTAAAGCCGTGCAGTACGGAGTGTGCGCAGGGATAGAACTCCTGAGCTGGGAATATCCCCTCAACCATACGCTCCACGATCGTATTGATAGAGCAAAGGTCTATCCCATTACGGCGCTTACCACACTTTCCAGAGATGAAAAAATATCTTTATTAAATGAAAAAATAGTTTTATGCACCGGACTGCCTTTACAAAGTGAAGCGCTTCAGCGAAGCGGGGTTCACGGCAAGCGCGCAGATGCCATTTTTAAGGAAGCGGCCGAGTTGTGCGTTTTAGGGAAGGATATATGATACTGCTAGGAGTTCTCTAATTTTTAATCGTTATTTTAAGAGAACATATGTCAAATGAACAACCGAGGAACAACTTTTCAGTAAATAATTCAAATACCACTCCTCCCGTCGACACATCAACGCTGAGGCTTATCAGTGCGTTTGTCGCGGGTGTTGTTTTATCCGGTCTTGTCATATGGGGAGTGGTGGCACTTCGAACGACCCACGGGCCAAGTACACCCTCTTCAACAACCACAACTGCTACAACATCGCAACAACAAAGCGGCTCCGCGCTTGGAAGTTCTTTGGTACTTATAAACAATCAAGGACAAGCAGCGGTGCTCCTCCAAGGATCCCTGAGCGTAGCAGCACAGCCTGCGGGTACGAAAGTCGTAGTCGGCGGTATAGCAGTTTCTACTTCTACCTGGATTGTTGTATATGACGATACCGCAAGCAAGCCGGGCAGGGTACTTGGAGCCATAAAGGCGTACCCAGGAGAGAGTTCCGTGACCGTGCCGCTCCTGCGGGCAACCGTAGCGGGAAGCACGTATCTGGTTGGCGAATCTACTCAAAATACAGGGAGCCATGGATACTCCAGCAAAACGACTCAGCAACTTAGTGTCTGGACCACATTCACTGCAAAATAAAACATGCACGAAAACCTACCCTATCTCCTGCAGTCCTCTGGACTATTTCTCCAGGTGGTTGCCGCAACTCGGCTTCTTGTTGCGGCCGTGCTCGGGGGGCTTCTGGGGCTTGAGCGTTCAATCGCGGGCAAGCACGCGGGAATGCGCACGTATATCTTGGTGAGTCTCGGGTCGGCACTGTTTGTAGTTGTGGGAACGCTTGCGAGCTTTCAGCTCAGTGGATTTCCTTCCCTCAACCCGCTTCAGATAGCTGCCTCTATAGTCATCGGCATCGGATTTATTGGCTCCGGACTCGCTGTGTTTCGCGGCGAGCAGCCAATTGAACTTACTACTGCCTCGGGTATCTGGGTTGCGGCGGGAATCGGCATGGCGTGCGGATACGGCTTTTTCATTGTTGGGTTTGTGGCCATGCTTCTTGCAATTCTCACACTTTCTTTGTTGATCCCCGTTGAAAACAGCATTCGCAGCCGTTTTAGGAGAGAAAACCCTTAAGCAAACTTTCCTTTTCTTCTGTTTTGTCCGACAATGAAAAGATGCAGGGCTATGCAGTGCGAAAAAAAATTGCTTGGTTTAATCCGGACTCCCCAGAGCCCTATAAAATCAGCCGTACCCGCATCGACAATTTTCTTAAATGCCGCCGCTGTTTTTGGTTGGAAGAACGCTTCGGAATAAAAAAACCCGACAGCTATCCGCTCACACTCAACCTTGCCGTTGATGCGCTGCTCAAAAAAGAGTTCGATATACATCGAGCAAAGCAGGTCCCACATCCCCTAATGCGGGCCTATGGCATTGATGCAGTGCCGTTTAAGCATGCCGAGCTTGATTCCTGGCGGCATAATTTCACCGGCGTTCGGTATCTACATCCAGACACCAATTTATTGGTATTTGGTGCCGTTGATGATGTGTGGATGGCCCCCCACGGGGAGTTATTTGTCGTTGATTACAAAGCAACTTCAAAAGCCGATACCCCGGCGCTTGAGGGTAGCTTGGGTGCGCAATACAAACGCCAAATGGAAGTCTATCAATGGCTTCTGGGGAAAAATGGCTTTACGGTTTCTAAAACAGGATACTTTGTCTATGCAAATGGCAAAAAAGATACTGAGGCGTTTGATGGAAAGCTTGAGTTTGAGATCACCGTGCTACCATGCAAGGGGGATATCCGTTGGATTGAACCCACGCTTGTTGAAATAAAAGCATGTCTGAGTAGCGATGTGATTTCCCCAAAAGGTACGGAATGCGAATATTGTCCGTACCGCGAAGCAGCAGGGGAGGCGCTCATGCGTCAGGAATCAAAAGGCATAAAAACAAAATCAAATCGAAAAAAAATTGTCAAAAAACATGAAGAAGAACCGACCACAAAAAAGCTTTTCTGAACGAGTGTACGTAGTGGTGCAAAAGATTCCACGCGGCAAAACGCGTACGTATAAGGAAGTGGCCACACAGGCGGGAAGTCCGCATGCATACCGGGCCGTGGGGAACATTCTCAGTAAAAACTACAATCCAAGGATTCCGTGCCACCGAGTGGTGCGCACGGATGGCGCATTGGGAGGCTATAATCGCGGACTGGAGCGTAAGGCAGAGATGCTACGGGAGGAATCTTTGTGACATGTCCAAGTATGATGAGATGCGGCAGATACGCGATGAAGTCGTAGCGCTCAAAGAATCGCCTCTGTATGTCCAGCGGATAGAAAGCCATTATCTTCCGGTCATTGGTGAAGGGAATCACGATGCGCGCATTATGTTTGTAGGTGAAGCACCGGGGAAAAACGAAGCAAAAACCGGCCGACCCTTTTGCGGCGCAGCGGGGAAGCTTCTTGATGAACTCCTTCTCTCTATTGCTCTTCCGCGCAGCAATGTGTACGTCACCAATATCATCAAAGACCGTCCGCCAGAGAACCGTGACCCGCTCCCCGCTGAGATAGAGTTATACGGACCATTTCTTGATCGGCAGATAACCATCATTGAGCCCCGTGTCATTGCGACATTGGGGCGTTTTTCTTATGCGTATATTATGAAAAAATTTGACGTTGCTCTTTTTCTTGACCCCATAAGTGCGGCCCATGGAAAAATATTTGACGCTGAGGCTTCTTATGGAGCAATTAAAATCATCCCGCTGTACCACCCCGCGGCGGCCATCTACAACCAGCATCTGAAGGCCACCTTATTTAAGGATTTTGAGGTGCTCAGGCAATTTGTTTAACAGCAAACTTTAAGGTACTGTGCTTCTCGTGAAGAGTTTCTCGGTAAGGAAAATTCGCACCGCCTATGGCGTCTCGGAGTATCGCCTCGCAAACGGCTTGCGGGTGCTGTATCGCCATGAAACCGCTACGCCAGTGGTAGCGGTGTGTGTTACTTTTCATGTGGGGTCCCGCAATGAAGCGCGGGGACATACGGGCGCTACGCACATTCTTGAGCATTTGTTGTTTAAAGATTCAGTCCACTTCAACCGCGCAAATGATAATGCGATTACCGATTATCTAGAATGGTTTGGCGCCACGCTCAATGCGACAACGTGGTCTGACCGCACCAATTATTTTGAGCTCTTACCCCGTGAGCGTCTTCCGGAGGCGCTCCGGCTTGAAGCCGATCGCATGCGCGGCTCTCTTTTTTCCGACGCTGATCTTGCGACCGAAATGACCGTGGTGCGCAATGAATATGAGCGCTCACGAAACAACCCCTTTGAGCTTCTTGATGAAGCGGTCATGGCAACCGCTTTCACTACACACCCGTACCGAATTCCTACCATCGGTCTTAAGAAAGACATTGAAGGATCGACCGCGAAAAAACTTCGAGAATTTTATGATGCGTTTTATTGGCCCAATAACGCAACGCTTACCGTTATCGGGGACGTGCCGTGGAGTGTGGTGCGCAAATTTATACTTGCGTATTTTGCGCCAATCCCGCACTCTCCACATAAAATTCCATCCATGAATATACGAGAACCTATCCAAACCGCTTCCCGTACGTGTAGTCTAAAAAAACCACTGGGCATTTCTCTTGCGTCTTTGGCATATAAAATTCCTGAGGGAACACATGCGGATTATCCCGCGCTACTTCTTCTTGGTATGGTACTTGCGGGCGGTTTTTCAAGTCGCCTTCAGAGAGTACTTGTTGATACCGGTTTGGCAGCTGGTCTTTCCGTAAATGCTTTTGCACTGCACGATCCCGGAGTGCTGAGCTTTATGGTACATGTCGCCGAAGGAGTGAAGCCGCAAACAGTACTTACTGTGATGCATAAAGAGCTTGCGCGCTTTATCAAGGAAGGATGCACCGGGCGGGAACTCGCGCACGCCAAAGAGCGCATCTTTTCTTATCTTGCGGCAGGGCGCGATGGGGTACTCAATGAAGCGCGAACGCTTTCTGAGGCGATAGCGGCGGGGGATTGGACGATAGAATATAGTCTTGAGAGCATGCTCCGAAGGGTAGGAGTCGCTGAAGTCTCTCGTGTGGCAAAGAAATACCTCAGGAAGAGTCACGAAACTTCAGGGACACTTCGCAGCACAACATAATGTATGTACGCATCGCGCATTAAAGAAAAGAAAACTTCTTGGGGTGGACGCATTTTTGTGACTACCTACCCCGCACAGGGAAGTGTTTCTATCGTGGGCAGTATCTTGGGTGGTTCACGACTTTCAAGCGCTCAGTGGGCAAAGGTGCATGCGGCAATGCTTCTTGAAGGGACGCGCTCGCACTCAAAAAAAGAGCTTCAGATTATGCTTGATACTATCGGCGCGTCGCTCTCTTTTTACGCGACAAACGATCGTTTATGCTTTGCGGGCCGGGTCCGTGCAGTGCATATACAAGCCCTCCTCGCTCTTATTATGGAGTTGCTCGCTGAACCGACGTTTCCTGAGGCGGAACTCGCTATTTTAAAAAAGCGCGAAGAAACTGCGTTGACCCTTGAAGCGCAAGACACCAGAGCCCAAGCGAGCATTGCGTTTGCGCGCGCACTCTTTACCAAACAGCATCCGAATTTTTCTGAGACGACTGCAGAGAGTCGCCAGGAGCTTGTGCGCATGACGCGAACATCACTTGTGGCGCTTCACCGCAAAATACTCAATGGTCAATCACTTATTCTTTCCCTGGCAGGCGATATCACGCTTCCTCGGGGTGCGTCGTTGGTTGAGAAATATTTTAAGCGCCTTCCGCACAAGCGCGTGATGCTTCCGTCCTATACAAAAGCGTTCCCCACAAAACCGCAGCATATCGCACTGCCGATAGCACATAAGGCAAGTATCGATTATTTGCTGGGGCTTACCGTGGGCATCGACAATGATCATCCTGATTTTCCTGCCTTGCTGCTGGGGTTGCAGATACTTGGAAGCCCAAGAGGGTTCACGGGAAGACTTATGAAAACGGTAAGAGAAAAAGAAGGTTTCACCTATGGAGTCTACGCATATGCTGCCGGATTTTCTCTAAAGTTAGACGGATACATTTTCATATGGGGCACGTTTGCCCCGGAACTTTTTGCGCAAGGACGAAAAGCTATTATGCGCGAGATTACGTTGATTGCGGAAAATGGAGTGAGTGAAAAAGAGGTGAAAAAACATCGAGAGATGTTTGAAGCGCGCACCCGAGTGAGACTTTCAACTTCCGAGGCATTTGCCCAAAGTGCTCATGATTTAGCCGCGGAGGGAAGGGCGATGACATATCTTGATGAGTTTTCAAAACGCATCCTCATGCTTTCAGCAAAAGAGATTAATCCTGTACTCAAACGCTATCTCAAACTGAAGCAGATGGTAGAGTCTGCCGCAGGACCAGTTGAGCAAAACATGCTCTCCCAGTAGAGTATAGATAATGCTTATCAGCGACATACGTGCAAAGTATTTAGCGTTTTATAAAGAGCGAGGGCATGCGGTCATCCCTTCCTTCCCGCTGGTGCCGAAGAATGACTCCTCAACTCTTTTTGTGAGCTCCGGTATGCAGCCACTCATGCCGTATTTTTTGGGCAACACTCATCCCGCAGGAGTGCGGCTTGTCGATGCTCAGAAATGTTTCCGAGCGGTGGATATCGAGGAGGTGGGAGATAATCGCCACACCACCTTTTTTGAGATGCTGGGGAACTGGTCTTTTGGCGATTATTTTAAAAAAGAACAATTGTCGTGGTTATTTGAATTTCTGACTAACCCGAAAGAGGGGATTGGCCTTGATCCAGAGCGCCTCTATATAACGGTGTTTGGGGGCGATGATGCTCACACCATTCCCAAAGATACCGAGTCAGCGGCGATTTGGAAAAAACTTTTTGCCGATAAAAATATTAAGGCCAAGGAGGTATTTTTGGGAAGCGAAGAAGAAGGCTACCACAATGGCATGCAAGGAGGCCATATTTTTTATTACAACGTCAAAAAAAATTGGTGGAGTCGCGCAGGAGAGCCGGAGCATATGCCTGTGGGTGAACCGGGGGGGCCCGACGCTGAAGTATTTTATGATTTCGGCACCCCCCATGACTCACGCTTTGGGGCACAGTGTCATCCTAATTGTGACTGCGGCCGTTTTGTTGAAATCTGTAATTCCGTTTTTATGCAATACATAAAAAAGGAAGACGGGTCATTTGTCTCACTGTCTAAACATAACGTTGACTTCGGGGGTGGTCTTGAGCGTCTCGCGGCTGCCAGTAACCACAATCCGGATGTTTTTTCCATCGATGTGCTGAGTGCCATAATCCATGAGCTGCAATCATTATCGGGCGTATCATACGAGGATGAATCTCATCGGAAATCATTTCGTATCGTGGCAGATCATATGCGTGCCGCTGTGTTTATGCTGGCCGATGGGGTTATTCCTTCCAACACAGAGGCTGGCTATATCGCTCGCCGTCTTATCCGTCGCGCGGTGCAACATGCCGACAGGTTAGGAATCATCGCTCCCGGCTCTTTAACTCCAATTGTCGCGGTGATCGCAAAAGAATATTATCAATGGTATCCGGAACTGAGCTCAGAGCGTATGGATGCTATTGCCCAGCTTATTGGACGAGAAGAGGAGCGTTTCCGTAGCACGCTTGCAGAAGGTATGCGACAACTTGATGTGTGCATTAAAAAGAGAGAAGTCACCGGACATGATGCTTTTATTCTTTTTACGACCTACGGCTTTCCTTTTGAGTTAACAAAGGAAATCGCCGAAGAGCATGGCATCACGGTTGATACAGAAGCATTCAAAAATGCTATGCGTGAGCACCAGGAACGCTCTCGAGTCGGAGCTGAGCAGCGATTTAAGGAAGGTCTTGGTGATACTAAGGATAAAAGCAGCACTTAATATGTAGAAAGTGCTACCTAACTCCGCCATTTGTGGGAATGAGTTATATAAAACAGGAAACCGCCTCATCATGAGACTCGGCGGTCTCTTTTGTGGCGGTTGTAGTGTCTCTTTTAACAACTTCGCGACTCGGCCTTCATCTATGCTCTTACCGCTGCCTCTCCAGACAAAAAACAGCAGGGCCTCAGGTCGATGGACCATTCTGTGGCAGAAGCGGTTACTGGCGTCTCCTGTGAAGTAATGTGTCTTCCTGTGACCATCAATTCAATATGAACCACAGTGGGGCTGCTCCGTTTGAGGAAGTCTTGCAAGCCTTCTTTGAGCCACTGGTCTCCCTTGTGACCTCCTAGGATATCTACAAGATCCAGCTCTCTGCACCAGTTCTTTTCCTGGTAGCTACATGAATATAAAGCCGAAGCGTGTGGACCCCCTCGCATAGTAGTGACACACACTGTGATGCTGAGAGGAAAAGAAACTGCGTTTAGGTCTCCTTTCTTATGTTCGTATTTGGCGAGGGCTCGTGAAACAATGCGGCGCAGATTAGGGTTGCGCTTGCAGAGTTCTGGAAAATCGAGGATGTATTCCACTTGCTGCCTTTCTAGCAAAGCCAACGATACAGATAACCTCTGGCGAGATTATATATCGGCCTTATTTGAAAGTCATCTATCTTTTTTGTTGCTGCTGAAATATCCACTTGACAGTTTTTTTTGATATCCATATAGTTATCTGTGGAAGAGAGGCAGTCTCGGGGCGAATTTTGGAGCTTAGGCTCCAGACAGAACGCAAAAGGAGGAGTTCTGTTCAAATGCGCTTTTTCACGGCTACCTGAGTTTCCGCCACCCGTGTATAAGGAGAATTAGTGTACATGATTCGACTTACTCAGCCCCAAGGGGCTTCGAGAACCGGTTTGCGGGTGTTAGGTACGACTAAGAGCTAACAAAGCTCATCCACCGTACCTAGCACGAAACGGTCCGATGTTGTTTGCTGCAAAGCATCCGCATCGGGCCGTTTTTTGATTGAGAACAAAGTAAAAAAGAATTTGGGTCCGTCAAGAGTATTAATCTCAGACGGACCCAGTGAGTGTCGAAACTTTCAGTGTCTCAGGTTATTGCAAATGCGTCTAACGTGCCCATGATCATCAACTCTAAACTTCGCGAGAATACATGGGCGCCGCTCTTGTGATTTGTCTTTCTGCACTACAGTGCACACTCGAGCATCCCTGTCATACTCATGAGATCGTATGACGTGTTTTGGGGACGCGAGCAAAGGATGGTGTTCTTCAAGATATTCACGCACCGCCGCTATTGCTTCCTTTTCGGAAATCCTCCTCACCAATTCCTCCATTCAGGATTAGTCTACTATTGGATATCAGAGTCACTACTCTTACTCCCTTATATTCTATTAATCCTTTCTCACCATTTAGTCAAATTACTCTCTCCACAGATAGATAGTTTTCCAAATGCTTAGATTTGCTTCCTGTAGACAGATTAACCCCCCAGTGCGCCCCTCAGTGGCTGTTTTGTTTTGCTATACTATACAAATGTCTTCTCTTTTCGGAAAGAAAAAGCTGGAAGAAAAAACAGTTGCTATCGTTGATATTGAAAATTCAAGCGTCGCAGCTGCACTCGTACAACTATCTCAAGAGGAACCAAAACTTTTCGCGGAAAAACGTACTTTTCTTTCCATTCCCCAGAGACTCCATGGGGAGAATCTTTTACACACCACGATTGCAGCCGCGCAGGAATTGCTTCTGCATGTGAGCGAAGTAGCGGCCCGCATGCGCATGCATAGGAAGCTGGCTCTCATGGGAGACGTACAGCAGGCGGTCGTATTTTTTGGACCACCTTGGGCTGAAATTGATACGACATCATCGGGCTCTGTCCAAGTGAATGCCCCGCGGGTACTCACTCAGGAGTTGCGCTCACAGATTGGAAGCGTATTTGGCGATGTAGAAACTTCCTTCCACTCATTTGCAACTGCAGCAGCTCGCATTGCCCAAAGGAGTGTCCCTGATGAGCCATATCTTCTGTGCACCATAACCGGGGAGATTACAGAGCTTACCCTCGCGCAAGAAGGGCGTATACTTGCTCGCGCCACACTTCCGGTGGGACTTTATACGCTGCTGCGCACGCTTACCACTCACGGAGGGCTCTCACAAGCTGAGGCATACTCTGCACTGAAGCTGCAGTTTTCGTACTTAAAGGAACCCTTTGATTCAGTGGGTGAGCACTTTTCCAATGCTTTGTATCATGGGCTGGAGGACATGGTTGCGTCGCTACCGACACGCAACGTATTTGTACTTGCTCATGAACCCAATGGTGAATGGTTTGCTCAGGCTATTGTGTCGGATCCAAAAGTAGCCACCCTTTTTAAAGATGGAGGAGTAGTTCGCGCACTGCGCCCGGCACATCTCTCGCCATTACTTGCAGCACATGCTACTCACCCAGATCTTTTTTTAATGCTTGAAGCGCTTTTTGTTGACGTACGGCATGGTGTATAATCTTTTCTATCTATGCAAGACATGATTCCGCCTCAGGATCGCTCCATTCGAAACATCCCTATAACCTTCAACGCTCGTCGCGGTCCTTCTTCTCGCGATGAGGCTCAGCAGACGCCACCACCGCGTCCCAGGCGCCCCTCTCATCATTCATCTTCCTCCCACGGGATCTGGCTTTGGGGCGGAGGCATTATTATCATCTGCGCTGTTCTCGGTATTCTTCTCTCCACTCTTTTTGTGGGGACAACAATAACGCTCTACCCCCGTACTGATACCGTTACGCCGGGCCCGATCACCGCAGCGCCGGGTGTTGGCGCAGGGGGACTGGCGTATCAAACGATTTCTTTGACGCGTGTGGCAAGCACAACCGTAACTGCTTCTGGTAGCCAGCATATTTCCAATCCGGCGATGGGAGTTATAACAATTTACAATGCCTATAGCTCTGCAAGCCAGATATTAGTCGCCACGACACGCTTTGCAGCTCCAGACGGTAAGATATACCGCATTCACAGTGCCGTGACCGTTCCGGGGGCAACACAAAACAATTCTGGGACACTACAGCCTGGTTCTGTTATCGCGACGGTATATGCAGATCAACCAGGGGCAGCATATAATCGTAGTGATCCAACAACGTTTACTATTCCTGGATTTATGGGTGATCCGCGCTACAACAAGTTTTACGCACAATCTACTAATCCGATTTCTGGAGGATTTGTCGGAAATGAACCAGCAGTGGCGAAAGCAGATCTCACACAAGCTGAAACTGCGCTCAAGCAATCTCTTAATACCGACATTAGTGTAGCGATTACCGATAGCATCCCGAGCGGTTTTATTATAATTCCCGGTACCCTTGAAGCTTCCTACAGTGATATCTCCCAAACACCCACCTCAAGCAGCAGCACCGTAGCGCTCTCTCAAAATGCAACCGGTCGCGCGGTGATGGTGAAAGAAACAGATCTAGCGGCAGCGGTTGCAGCTCAAAGCGTTTCGGGCTATAGCGGTGAAGCAGTTGCATTTGCCAACCCCAATGCAATCTCCGTTGCTCTCTCCTCCGGAAGCGCCACAAGCAGTGTACTGGGGCCCCTCAGTATCCAAGTATCGGGGCCCCTCACGCTCCAGTGGCAGCTTGACCAGGGAGCGATAAAGCAAGCGCTTCTGGGCAAGCCAAAAGCCTCTTTTCAAACTATCATTCAGGCATTTGAGCCAGCGGTTCAGCGTGCAGAAGCAAAAGTACGACCGTTTTGGGAATCAACTTTCCCCACAGACCCCAATAGGATTACGGTGGTGATCGCGACCCAGTAAAAATTATTGACAGACAATAGTAGATACCGTAAGATACGATACGTCGCCTGCAATGGAGAAAGAAGCATCTGAGGTACAGGGTATCGTGGAAGAAGCTTTACCTAACACCTTATTTCGTGTGTCCTTGGAAGAAACAAAAGAAGTAGTGCTTGCATATTTGGCGGGTAAAATGAGACTGCATCGCATCAAAGTCCTGGTCGGAGACCGGGTGGTGATGCAGCTTGAACCGTATGGAGGCAAAGCACGCATTGTGAGGCGGTTGTAATTCTCAATGAAAGTAAAAACATCCTTAAAAGCGCGTTGCGCGAACTGTAGAATTACTCGCCGAGGAGGGCGAGTGCGTGTTCTTTGCAGCAACCCGCGCCATAAGCAGCGTCAGGGATAACAAATAATTGCTATGCGTATTTCAGGCATTACTATTCCTGACAACAAACGTCTTGTCTTTGCGCTCACCGCGCTTTATGGTATTGGACTGCCACGCGCGAAAGTAATTTGTGCACAGGGGAAGCTCGACCCCATGCGTAAGACCAAAGAGCTCTCCGTAGAGGAGGAAAGCAAAATTCGCACCATTATCGATACGCTAAAGCTCGAGGGAGATTTAAAGCGGGAGGTCGCAGGTAATATAAAACGACTCAAAGATATTCAGTCCTACCGTGGCTCGCGTCATACACGCCACTTGCCCTCACGCGGACAGCGCACCAAGACTAATTCCCGTACCGTGCGAGGCAATGTCCGCAAAACAATGGGTTCAGGTCGCCGAAAGACTGAAAAAACATAAAGATTCTCTATAACCACTGATACACCTATGGGTAAGAAACGAATAGTTAAAAAAGGAGGAGATACAGAGAGCACAAAACGTGGGTCTCCTGCACGTGCTCCACGCCGAAAGATGGAGAGCGGGGTACTCCACGTTGAATCAACCTACAACAACACCAAAGTGCACCTTGCCGACAACATGGGTAACGTCGTCGTCTGGTCTTCAAGTGGAAGCCTCGGTTTTTCGGGAGCGAAAAAAGGTACGCCGTTTGCCGCTGCAAAAGTGGGAGAGTTTATAGGGGAGCGCGCCAATGCCATGGGTGTCAAAGAGGTCTCTGTTATCGTGACCGGAGTTGGTGCAGGACGAGAATCTTCCATCCGTGCTTTTGCGACCAAGGGTATTGTTATCGGCTCCATCAAGGACACCACCCCGGTGCCCCACAACGGTCCGCGACCGCGTAAGGCGCGTCGTGTATAACTCATAACTATTTATGCTTGTAGGACCAAAATATAAAATATGTAAACGCCTCGGTGCTTCGGTGTTTGAAAAATGTCAGACACAAAAATTCCAGCTTGCCGAAGCGCGCGCACCACGCCGAGCACGGCGTGGGGGAAGTGATTACGGATTACAATTGCTTGAAAAGCAAAAAGCACGCTTTACCTACGGAATTTCTGAAAGTCAGTTTAGCCGCTACGTGCATGAAGCAATGGAAAAAAAAGGTGCCGATACAAAACGGACACTTCTTTGGCGTCTTGAGGCTCGACTTGATAACGTGGTGTACCGCGCAGGATTTGTAAAAACACGCCGCGCAGCCAGGCAGATCGTTTCCCATGGCCATGTGATGGTAAATGGCCGCCGCGTGACTATTCCTTCTTATTGCGTTGCTGAAGGTGATAGTATTTCCATTCGTCCCGAAAGTCGCACCAGCCCCTTGTTTGCCGCTCGAAGCGAACAGGCCCAAGAGCACAAAGCACCAGGATGGATGAGCGTGAGTGGAGAGGACTTTGTGGCTACGATTTCTGGAAGCCCCGATGTGGGGGAAACAGAGGCCCCTTTTGATGTGGCAAAGACAATACAGTTCTATAGTCGATAGAAGTTTATTTATTAGCTAGAGTAAAAAACGATTGAGTTATGATGGAATATTCTATAACGCTCCCCAGTAAGCCTCGCATTATATCCGATGGAGAACATGAGGGTGTGTATGAAATAGATGGTCTGTATCCAGGCTATGGGCACACTCTGGGCAATAGTCTTCGTCGCATTATCCTCTCTTCGCTTCCGGGATCTGCTATCACGAGTGCCAAAATCGAAGGGGTTGAGCATGAATTTTCAACTATTTCAGGAGTTCGTGAGGACGTCGTCACCATACTCCTTAACCTCAAGAAACTTCGCTTTGAGATAGTAAGCGGAGATGCGCAAACGGTCACTCTTTCAGTGAAGGGGCCCAAAAAAATCTCTGGCAGCGATCTTACGGTTCCGGGTCAGGTACGACTTCTTAATCCCAATTCCTATATCTGCGAGATAACCGAGAAGGGTACTTTTAATGCTGAATTTCGCGTTGAGCGGGGTCTCGGCTATGTCTCTCGTGAGATGCTTAAAAAAGAGCGCGTCGATGTGGGGGAGATTTCTCTTGATGCCATTTTTTCTCCGATTCGCCGGGTAAACTACGAAGTGGAAAATATGCGTGTCGGAGATCGCACTGATTTTAATCGTCTCCGTATCTCCATTGAAACAGACGGGACCTTGACGCCACACATGGCACTTGAGCAAGCAATAGAGATCATGATCACCCAGCTCAAAGCCATCGTTGGGTTTCGCGAAGAAGAGCTTTCTGTAGAAGTCGCCGCTCAAGTTGTCAATGCTCCTGCCACTTTAAACGGCGACCCAGCGACCGAGGCAATGAAAACGCGTATTGAAGATCTTGATCTCTCTGCGCGCACTACCAGCGCTCTTGAAAAAGCAAACATCCGCACGGTAAGTGGCCTAGCTCGCAAACGAGAACAGGACCTCATGGAAATAGAGGGGCTCGGTCCCAAAGCCATCCAAGACATTAAACGGGCACTGGCCAATTTCGGCATCATGCTCAAGGAATAATCATGCGCCATCATAACACCAACAGAAAATTTGGTCGTACCTCAGGACAACGCCGGGCACTTTTGCGCTCCTTGGCTCGTTCGTTGGTACTACGGGGTCGTATCACTACCACCCAGGCACGTGCCAAGGAAGTGCGACCGTTTATAGAAAAGATGCTCACCCGCGCCAAGAAAGATACGCAAGCAAATCGCCGGATTCTTATTGCATCCTTGGGTGATAACACCGTGGCCGTGAAGCTTATAAAAACAGCAGAAAACTATACCACCAGAGCTGGCGGCTATGTGCGTATTGTAAAAACTGGTCCTCGCAAAGGGGACGCCAGTCCCATGGCGCTTATTGAGTTTGTATAACCCCTGTATGACTATCACGATTGATGCACAAGAAAAAACACTCGGGCGCGTTGCTTCTGCTGCTGCCAAAGCACTTTTGGGTAAACATAGTGCTGATTTTGCAAAGCATGTCGTTGCACCAGTTGAAGTGAAAGTTATTCATGCCTCAAAAATTCGTCTCACCGGTACCAAGGAGAAAACGAAACAATACATCCGCTACTCCGGTTACCCGGGCGGTCAAAAAAAAGAGAGCTATCCGCAACTCACAGCGCGCAGAGGCCACTCCGAGGCGATACGCCGCGCGGTCCTTGGCATGCTTCCCAAAAACCGCTTACAGATGCGCCGCATCAAGCTCCTTACTATTGAGAACTAGCATATGGCAACTAAGACAACAGCCTCAAGATATATCGAGACCGTAGGTCGGAGAAAAACCGCCGTGGCGCGTGCGCGACTGACACCAAGCAGTAGAACCTCAGTCATCATCAATAACAAAGATATAAATACTTATTTTGCCACTGAGCCCTTGCGCATCACGGCTCTTGAGCCATTTCTGAAAGTTACCTTGCCGTCGCCCTATAGCGTCACTATAGTGGTGCGCGGTGGAGGCATTGCAGGCCAGGCGGTGGCGGTGCGCCATGCAATTTCTCGGGCGCTCAACGAGTATGACCCCGCACTGCGTAATATTCTTAAAAAAGAAGGATTTTTAAAACGTGATCCGCGGGCTAAAGAGCGCCGCAAGGCAGGATTTGTAAAAGCACGCAAGCGCAAACAGTGGAGTAAGCGATAAGATATTTTTTCTTGACCCGGTCTAGTTTTACACTAAAATGACGGTATCTATGAGTGCATCTCAAGAGGAGGAAGAGATAATTTCAGATGATGAGTCGGAAAACCCACAATTGGCCCTCAAGCGCCTACGAGAGAAGCTTGATCGGGCAGTACAAGAGAAACAAGAATATTTGGCGAGTTGGCAGCGCGAGCGAGCAGACTTTGCCAATTATAAACGGGAGGAGGAAAAGCGGCGGCATGACCATGACCTCAAGCTAAAAATGCAGTTTGCAGAAAGTCTCATACCCACGCTTGATTCCTTTGAGATGGCTCTGAAGGATAAAACCTTTCAAGAGAGCGATGTGCAGTGGAAAAAAGGGATGGAAGCGGTGTATGCGGGACTGCAAAAATCTCTCGAGCGCATTGGCGTTACCCGGTACTGGCCGTCAGAGGAAAAATTTAACCCACATACCCACGAAGCACTACGCGAAGTGGTAACCCACGAGGAAAAACAGAATCATTTTATTGACGAAGTTGAGCGAGCGGGGTATAGTATTGGGGACAGAATCATTCGTCCGGCACAGGTTTCAGTTTATACATATAAGAAATAACATTATGGCAAAAATTCTTGGTATTGATTTAGGCACCACCAACTCCGCAATGGCAATCATGCGCGGTGGAGAGCCAGAAATCCTTGAAAACGCTGAGGGAGCGCGCACAATGCCTTCAGTAGTGGCGGTTTCTAAAACCAATGAGCGGTTAACTGGTCTTATTGCGCGCCGGCAAGCAGTAACAAACCCCAAAAATACCATTTACCAGATCAAGCGCTTTATCGGGCACACGTTTGACGAACCTGCGGTACAAAAAGACCGTGCAGCGGTCCCCTATGAAATGCGGAAATCTCAAAATGGCGGCATCGAGGTCAAAATGGGTGACAGTTGGTACCGACCGGAGGAAATCTCGGCGATGATTCTACAAAAACTTAAAACCGACGCTGAGAAGCGTTTAGGAGAGACTATCACTGAGGCAGTTATTACCGTTCCTGCATATTTCAACGACGCACAACGGGCAGCTACGCGCGATGCAGGTAAAATTGCTGGGCTTGAGGTAAAGCGCATCATCAATGAGCCGACCGCGGCAGCGCTTGCGTATGGGTTTAATAAGAAGAAAAACGAAAAGATTGCGGTATTTGACTTCGGTGGTGGTACTTTTGATATCTCCGTGCTTGAAGTCGGCACCAGTGATGAGGGCGAGGGTTCCATTGAAGTAAAATCAACCGATGGTGATGCACACCTTGGAGGAAAAGATATAGACCAGAAAATAATTGATTGGCTGGCAACGGAATTCCAAAAAGAAAGTGGTATTGATGTTCGCAAAGACCCGCTTGCCCGGCAGCGTCTTGACGAAGGAGCTGAGAAAGCAAAAATAGAGCTCTCAACAGCGCTTGAAACCGAAGTCAATATCCCCTTTATTACTTCAGATAGCTCAGGGCCCCGACACCTGCTCATTAAAATGACCCGCGCCAAGCTTGAAGAGCTCTCGCGTGAATTTGTAGATAGCGCGCTTGCGATAACCAAACGAGCTATGGAAGCCTCCCCGTTTAAAGTTGGAGATATCAATGAAATTATTCTGGTAGGGGGCCAGACACGTATGCCAGCTATCCAGGCTGCGGTTGAGAAATTCTTCGGTAAGAAACCCAATATGAGTGTCAATCCCGATGAAGTGGTAGCTATTGGTGCTGCCATTCAAGGCGGCATTCTGGGGGGAGAAGTGCGCGATGTACTCCTGTTGGACGTTATTCCGCTGAGCCTCGGGATTGAGACCATGGGAGGTGTTGTATCGAAACTCGTTGAGCGCAATACCACCATTCCTACGAATCGCTCACAAGTCTATTCAACCGCTGCAGATAACCAAACGAGCGTAGAGATTCATATCGTACAAGGGGAGCGCGCTATGGCTTCCGATAACAAATCCCTTGGGCGCTTTGTGCTTGACGGCATACCACCCGCCCCGAGAGGTCTTCCTCAAATCGAAGTAAGCTTTGATGTTGATGCAAACGGCATCCTTTCGGTCAAAGCAAAAGACAAAGCCACGAATAAAGAACAAAGTATTCGCATAGAAGCATCCTCTGGTCTTTCAGATAAAGATATTGAGCGCATGCGCTCTGAGGCGGAAGCAAATGCTGAGGCTGATAAGAAAAAAGTTGAGCTGGTTGAGGTTCGAAACGCTGCAGATCAGGCGATTTACGCAGCAAACAAAGCTGTCGCTGATAATGCAGGCAAGATTCCAGCGGAACTGGAAGCCACGATAAAAGAGAAGGTGGGTGCGCTTGAGCCCATAAAGCACTCCGACGACGCTACTGCTATCAAAGGAGCAACGGAAGAACTTATGAAAGAAATGTCCAAACTGTATGAGGCAGTGCAAAAAGCAGGCACCGAACAAACCCCTCCACCTTCCCCAGAAGCGGAGCAACAAGGCGAAGAGAAAACTCAGTAACCCCGCCGTGATAGAGTGACCAAATGAAAGTAACGCCTGACAAGCTGGCGAGCGCGAGCTCCGTTTTTGGTGTGTATTTTACCTATACCCGCCGCCATCTATCGCTTCTAGTATTGGCGCTTGTGGGGAGCATCGTCGTGCAAGTGGGAAGTCTTATAGCGCCCCTGTACTTGCGGCAGCTCTTTAACTTGTTGGCGACCGGTAACCACAGCGCCGCGATCGTACACATGCTGCTTGTCGTACTCGGGTTTATTGCACTGTGGTGGGTTATAGAGTGGGCTGCTGGACGGGTGCAACAGATAAGCACAACGTTTTTGGAGTCTCGGGTGATGTTTGAGCTTTTCTCCCATGCCTTTCAATACCTCATTGCGCATTCGTACGATTTTTTTATATCGCATTTTGCAGGGTCACTCACCCACAAGGTAAACCGCTTTGGGCGTGCATATGAGACGCTCCTTGATAGCATCACGACAGTGTTTTTGCCGACGCTCTTTTTTGTATCCGGCGCTGTCTTCATATTATTTCTGCGCAACCACGTCATCGGTATAGCTCTTGGCCTCTGGGCGATCGGCTTTATCGCACTTCAGCTCTATGTTGCCCGGATTCGTCGGCCGATACGAGAGGCTCGCTCACAGGCAGACACGAAAGTAACCGGAACGCTCGCCGATGCCATTTCAAATCAAGTGACTATACTTCTCTTTGCGGGAGGCAGGCACGAGCACAATCTCTTTACCAATACTGTAGAGACTTGGCGGCAAGCAACACTGCGCTCGTGGCTTGCCGACATTTGGACCTGGACTGCAGTTGGGATTTTTATACTAGGAATAGAAATAGGCCTTATCTATTGGGCGATTATTTCTTGGCAGCAGGGGCTTCTTACCATTGGAGATTTTGTACTTATTCAAACGTATTTGCTCACCACGTTTGATCGCCTCACGAGCATCGATCGCGAGCTCAGACGTTTTTATGATGCATATACCGATGCCAGCGAGATGACCACGATACTGGAAACCCCGCACGCAGTACCTGACGTTCCGGGGGCAGAAATGCTCAAAGTACGAGAGGGCTCGGTGGTATTTGACCATGTTAGTTTTTATTTTCATGAAGATCAACCGATTCTTTCTGATTTTAATTTATCGGTACGAGCCGGGGAGAAAATTGCTCTTGTCGGACCCTCTGGCGCAGGAAAAACAACGATTACGAAGTTACTGTTGCGTCTGTACGATATAAATACAGGAGCAATTTTTATAGATGGCCAAAATATTGCCTCAGTGACTCAGAATAGTCTTCGCAGCACGATTGCATTTGTTCCTCAGGAACCTATACTCTTTCATCGCTCGCTCATGGAAAACATCCGCTATGGACGCCTGGAGGCAAGCGATGAAGAGATAATTGCTGCTGCAAAAAAAGCCCGCTGCCATGACTTTATTATGGCGCTTCCCCAGCAATACGAAACGCTGGTAGGGGAGCGTGGCATCAAACTTTCAGGAGGGGAGCGGCAGCGAGTCGCTATTGCCCGCGCGATTCTCAAAAACGCCCCGATTCTTCTACTTGATGAGGCGACGTCGAGCCTCGATTCGGAGTCCGAGATGCTTATTCAAGCTGCGCTTGAAGTGTTAATGATGGGCAAGACGGTCATGGTGATTGCCCATCGGCTATCAACTATTATGAAAATGGATAGGATTGTGGTGCTACAGCATGGGACGATCGTAGCGCAGGGAGATCATAAAACGCTTCTCACTCAAGATGGTTTGTATCAAAAACTCTGGAGTATTCAGGCAGGTGGATTCCTTCTTGATGAAGAAGATGCAATCTCTGAGAAGGCGTCACTGCCAGAGAATGACGAGAAGGGCGATGAGCTTGCAGAGCACTTAGAAAAGCTGTAACGTAGCGATACCACTATTATGTCCACAAAACGAAATTTTTATGAAGTCCTAGGAGTGACGAAGACCGCCTCAAAAGACGAAATCAAAAAAGCGTTCCACAAACTCGCGCATAAATATCACCCTGATAAGAGCTCTGGTAATCCTGAGAAGTTCAAGGAAGCAAGCGAAGCATACTCTGTGCTTTCAGATGATAAAAAACGTTCTGAATATGACTCCTATGGTCGGGTCTTTACTGATGGGGCACCAGGAGGCGGAGGGTTTAATGCCCAGAGTGCAAACTTTGATTTCTCGCAATTTCAAGATGCCTTTCAAGGTGGTTTTGGCTTTGATATGGGAGACGTCTTCGGCGACTTCTTTGGAGGAAGCTCTCGCGCTGCTCGTCGCGGCCGGGACATTTCTATAGATCTTGAGGTGTCATTTAAAGAATCAGTATTTGGTACAAGACGCCGGGTATTGCTTGCTAAAATCGCACAGTGCGAGACATGCCATGGCACTGGTGCTGCTCCAGGAAGCGCTATGGAAACCTGTAAACACTGCGGGGGCGCGGGTAAGGTACATGAGACCAATAATTCTATTTTCGGCTCAATAACAACCGTGCAGCCATGTCGGCACTGTCACGGGACAGGAAAAATTCCTAAAGAACGTTGCCAGACCTGTCGAGGGGAAGGGGTATATCGTAAACAGGAGGAAGTAGAAGTGGTGGTACCGGTAGGCATTGAAGGTGGTGAAATGATTCGTTTGAGTGGGATGGGTGAAGCACTCTCTGGCGGTGCTCCGGGCGATTTATATGTAAAAATCCATGTAACCTCTGATCCGCGGTTTAAAAAAGAAGGCGCGAATCTCGTTACTGATCTTTCTGTTAAGCTTTCCGATGCGCTTTTGGGTGCTGACTACAAAGTTGCAACCTTAGATGGGGATGAGCCTCTCACTATTCCTCAAGGAATTTCGCATGGTGAACTAATTCGGATTAAGGGGCGCGGTGTGCCACAAGGAAGGGGGAAGCGCGGAGATTTATTTGTAAGAATTAAGATTACGCTACCACAAAAAATCTCTCGTTCAGCTAAAAATTTGATTGAAAAACTACGCGAAGAGGGAATCTAAAATATAAAATTGGTTACTTCAAACCATTTGAAATACTTGACAATATACTATATTGTGGTTTATAGTTTACGCTAGTGAGGTCTCCTTGACTTCAGCTATCGCAGAGACCTTCTGCAAGCATCATGGAGGAAAATAGGGTGTACGGTTTCATCTTTCTTAGTATCATAATGAGCCTGCTTGTTCTATGGCTGTTATGGGGCAGGTTCAGTCCATGTCCCAACTGCAGCAGACGTCACCGACTGAAGAGTGTGTTAGTATTTCCGTCTCTTGCCGATGCCTTGAAGGCGCGTTTCGAGATCTATAATCGCACTCCTACAGGATATTTCGTTCGTACCCGTACTGCTACGGGTTGGAGGATGGCAATCGTAGAGACGCAATGTCCTAAGAATGGAGTGGGCTGGTATCCCATTTGGCACCCCTTTCTGAAAAGAGGTTAGGGAAAAACTATCAGGCTACACATCATGTGTAGCCTTTTCATTACATCGTCTACGATCTGCAGCAGGTATGAGGTAGGGTTAGGACTTAAATAGAATGGTAAACTTATACCAATGAACTCAGGACTGCACCATCTACACACTAGAAAAAGAGTTTACAAAAACTTAGAAACATATCCAAGTCCGCTGAAAATGCGGAGGATGTTTGATTATGTCATGTACGCTGTGGCGTTGGTGGCACCGTTCGCATTGTTTCCACAAGTACTCCAAGTGTTTGAATATAAAAATGCTAGCAGTCTCTCTCTTTTAACATGGGTGCTACTTGGTGCTGGAAGCTTTCTGTGGTGTATGTATGGTCTCATGCATCATGATAGGCCTATCTTTATTACTAACCTTTTTCTCAGTATCTTGGATTTTATTATTGTTTTTGGTATCTTTTTATATCGGTAATAAATAACTATGCTGTAGAGGAAGACTCGGGTAGTACACTTTTATACAAAGGGTGCTGAAAAATCTCTTCAATAAAGCTATATTTCCTGGTACTATAAGCTCTATATGGCAGAGAAAAAGAGACTTTTTACCGGACTGCAATCTTCGGGGGAACTACATATAGGCAACTATTTGGGGGCACTGAAACCCTTCGTAGAGATGTATGGCCAGTATGACAGCATGCTGATGGTTGCAGACTATCACGCTCTCACGTCGCTCAAGGATCCAGATCAGCTACGGAAAAATATTTTTGACACTGTTGCAGATTACCTTGCAGCTGGCGTTACTCCTGAAAATGCAGTTATTTTCCAGCAGTCTGATGTGCCAGAACACACAGAAGCAGCATGGATTTTTGAATGCCTAGTCACGGTGCCATTTCTCATGCAGGCGCATGCCTACAAAGACAAGGTTGCAAGGGGCCTGGAGGCAAACGCAGGGCTATTCAATTATCCTATGCTTATGGCAGCCGATATCCTCCTTTATGACACAGACATCGTGCCAATTGGACAAGATCAGCGACAGCACGTTGAGTACGCCCGGGAAGCCGCAGCAAAATTTAACAGTACGTATGGACAAACCTTCAAAGAACCACAAGAGCTTATCCGTGCTGAAGTGGGAAATATCCCGGGTGTAGATGGCAAAAAAATGAGCAAGAGTTACAAAAACACCATACCGCTTTTTGATAGTGACGATGCAATCAGGGGCGCAGTCATGAGTATAACAACCGATTCTACACCCGTGGGACAGCCGCTTAATCCTCAAACAGATATCGTCTTTGCACTTCACCGACATTTCGCTAAAAACCTCCCTGATCTTGAGAAACGCTACCAAGAGGGGACTATCGGGTATAAAGAGTCAAAAGAACTGCTGGTCCAAAGTATCATTGATACGATAGGACCCATGCGCGAAATCCGTGCCTCACTCTCCCATGACGCAGTCAGTAAAATCCTCAAACAAGGAGCCGAAGCGGCAAGAGCACGAGCATCACAAAAAATGAAAGACGTACGAAAGAAAATTGGCGTAACACTGTAATGCGTATGGAACGAACACTTATCACAGATCTTCCGAACCATATAGAGCACTCGGTCAAGATTGCTGGCTGGATAAACACGCGGCGTGACCAAGGGAAAATGGTTTTCTTTGATATTCGAGACGCAAGCGGCACAGTGCAAGGGGTCGTGCTGCCCAAAAGTGCTGCGTTTGAAGCAGCAAAAGAAATTAGATCTGAGTTTGTGGTTTCCATAGAGGGAGTGGTGAACAAGCGACCAGAAAATAACATTAATCACAATGTCCAAAATGGCGACATCGAGCTTGAAATACAGGCTATTCAAATACTTTCCATAGCTATTGATTTGCCCTTTGAGCGTGAAGCAGAAGTTAACCTAGACACCTATCTTGACCATCTACCCTATACTCTGCGCAAAGGAAAAGCACAGGAAATCTTCAAGCTCCAAGCGACCATTATCGAGGCCTTCCGCGGTAGTCTCCGTAATCAGCGATTCATCGAATTTCAAGCGCCAGAACTCGTCGGCACCGATGCTGAGGGGGGAGCCGCCGCTTTTGAGGTGAAGTACTATTACGACAAGAAAGCGTACCTAGCGACAAGCCCACAGTTTTACAAACAAATCATGGTAGGGGTATTTGAGCGCGCATTTACTACAACAAAAGCGTTTCGCGGAGAAAAACATTCGACCACAAGACATATGTCGGAATACGCTACTCTTGATTTTGAGATGGGTTTTATAGAAGACCACCGGGACGTCATGGCAACTCTTGAGACTTGCATACGGCACGTCATTGCAGAAGTAACTAAGAAGCACACTGACACATTCAAACTACTGGGCGCAGAGCTCCCACTTCTGCCAGAAAGTATCCCTATCTTTAAATTACAAGAAGTGCAGGAAATATTAGAAACAAAACTTGGTATGAAAGCACTCGGTGAGCCAGACCTTGAACCTGAGCACGAGCGTCAAATATGCCAGTGGGCAAAGAAAGAATATAATTCAGACTTTGTATTTGTGACTCATTACCCGGTATCAAAGCGACCGTTTTATGTTTTTGAAGATGAACAGAATCCTGGGTTTACAAAAAGTTTTGACCTCCTTTTTCGTGGACTTGAGATAACAACTGGAGGACAGCGCATACACGACTACGATGTGCTGGTTGATAAAATTGTGAAAAAAGGACTTGTACCAGAAAATTTCTCCTTCTATCTACAAGCCTTCAAAGCCGGTATGCCTCCTCACGGCGGCTGCGCCACGGGGCTCGAGCGTATCACCGCCAGGATGCTTAACCTCCCCAATATCAAAGAAGTCACCCTGTTCCCTCGTGATCTTAATCGTATTGATATATTGCTCTCAGATACCGACGATGAAGATAAAAATAACTAACATGGCACGAAAAAAAACAATCTTGATAAATTTTCGTGAAGGGGTATCAAAATTTGTTGAAACAAAAGGGGCAGCAGGTGCACCGGTGCGACTCCTCGGTGCGTTGTGTGAGTCTTATAGTAAGTAAGTATTATGGTAGGAGCAACATCTGTCGTCGTGAAAACGTCGGTCTACGAAGGGCCGCTTGATCTTTTATTGGAGCTGGTAGAAAAACGGAAGCTCCTTATCAATGACATAGCGCTCGCCGCAGTGACCGATGAATATATTGCGCGTCTCAATACACTCCCCCAACAGCCGATAGGGGAGATGGCGCAGTTTATCTCCCTTGCCGCAACACTTCTTCTTATAAAATCTCGCTCTCTGTTGCCGCTGTTGTCGCTATCTGAAGAGGAAAATCGTGATATTAAGGAATTACAGTACCGCCTCGCGCTCTATCAGATCCTCAAAGAAACAGCACGCGAGCTTGCGGTTCAAACCCAAGCGCTCTTTCTTTATGAAGGAGAACCACCTGAACTCGAAGTAATTTTTTTGCCCGACGAAACGGTAACACCTTCTTCTTTATATGGCGCCGCGCGAGCGCTCATCGATGGTTTCTCCCAAATACCTGCACTCCCTAAAGTTGAAGTGCGCAAAGTGCTCTCGCTTGAGGAGGCTATTGAGCAGCTCTCCAAGCGGGTTTCTCGGGCGCTCAGGATGTCTTTTAGCGAGTTTGCGCAGTCAAATACATCGCGCTACGACATCATCGTAAGCTTCTTAGCCCTTTTGGAGCTTATAAAACAAGGTATAATTAGAGCCACCCAAAAAGACAAGGGTGAGATAATTCTCGAGCCTGACGCTATATCAACACCATCGTATGAATAGTACCGAGCATGCCAAAGTCCTTGAAGCGCTTCTTTTTGCGCTTGGCAAACCGCTCACCAGAAAAGAACTCTCCCAAAAGCTCAACCTCACGAGCGGAGATATAGAAGCGGCGCTTGGCCTCATTCGTGATCGGGATGGTGGGATTGTGCTTGTGGATGATGGCGTTTCTGTAGAGTTGCGTACCACCCCTGAGGCGGCGGATACAATAGAGCGACTGCGCAAGGAAGAATACACACGCGACATCGGCCGAGCGGGACTGGAAGCATTGGCAGCAATTCTCTATCGCGGCCCACTAGCGCGCAGTGAAATAGATTTCATTCGCGGGGTTAACTCTTCCCAGACATTGCGTACTCTCGTCGTGCGCGGACTTATACGCAAAGTAATGCCGCCAAATAATACACGCTCTTTTTCTTTCGAACCAACCACCGAACTTCTCGCTCAGCTTGGCGTGACACATATCTCCGATCTCCCCAATTATGCTGCCGTGCGAGAAAAGCTCACGGCGCTTGAAGCAGCGTATCGTCTCCAAGTAAGTGAGGAAAAAACTCATGAAATTCAAACCTAAGGGCATACTTACTGCGGGACTTATCACCCTGAGTATTGTTGTCGGTATCGTTATCGTTGGGTTAAGTGGTCTCTCAGTGTTGGAGCCAACCCCCAATAAAGTGATTTCTCAGTATGTGCAGCATCCACAACCCCTAGCTCTTGATCCATCGCATATCGTGGCCAAAGCGGCAATACTATACGATCCAACAAATAAGCAAGTTCTTTTTGAGAAAAATTCAAATGAACCACTTCCTTTGGCCTCGCTGACTAAGCTTGCAACAGCAGAGACTGCACTTGCTCAAGAGGCCCCGAATGTATCCATAACGATCACGTCAGCCGATCTTCTTCCTGGAGGGGATTGGCGATTGCACGTGGGTGATAAATTGTCTCTTTTCCAGCTGCTGCAGATGGGATTCGTGGCATCATCAAATGATGCCATGGCGGCTGTAGCGGCAAGTATGGGCCCCAATGCCGTTGAAGAGATAAATGCTACGACTGAAAATCTAGGGCTCACCCAAATGACCTTTGCTAATCCAACCGGTCTTGATGTAAGCACCACTACTGCCGGCGCATATGGCTCTGCATATGATGTCGCACTCCTTGCGACTGATTTTTATAAAACATATCCACGTTATTTTGAGCTTACGCAGAAATCTTCAGTTTCTGTTAACGATAATGGCCGAATACTGACTTCTCCTGCGACCGACGCACCTCTATTGTCCATTCCAAGTCTCATAGCCGCAAAAACCGGGTATACTGATCTTGCAGGGGGAAATCTGGTTGCGATATTTGATTTAGAAATTGGACATCCACTGGTTGCGGTCGTTTTGGGCTCAACCGAAACAGGACGCTTTAGTGACATTCAAACGCTCATTGCCGCCGCACAACAATCACTATGACCGTTAGCGTAATGCAAATCTTTATACCAGCAACCATTGCCTTTCTCATCGGCATAGCACTTACTCCATTTTTCACCCATTTTCTTTATATCAATAAGATGTGGAAGCCTAAGGGGGGCAAAGTAGCCCTCGATGGCACGCCTGCTGAGGTTTTCAACCAACTCCACGAAGAGGTGGGTGTCCCGCGTTTTGGTGGCGTCATTGTGTGGGGAAGTGTATTTCTCACCGCAGGATTATTGCAGCTTTTGTGGATATTTTTTCCAAGCGCATTTGCCTCGCTTGAATTTATTAGTCGTGATCAAACTTGGGTCCCTTTGGGAGCGTTGGCAGTAGGATCCTTTGTTGGTCTTCTTGATGATCTTTTTGAAATTAAAGGGCGGCAGGGATTGAAGTTGCGCATTCGACTAGGCATTGTAGCGATAGTTTCGCTCCTGTGTGCTTGGTGGTTCTTTGAGAAGCTCGCCGTCGTGAGTATTTCTTTTCCATTTATTGGTCATCCGCTTGAGCTGGGCATATGGTTCATCCCATTTTTTATGCTAGTTGCACTTTTTATATATGCGGGGGGTGTCATTGATGGAATTGATGGTCTTGCAGGAGGAGAGTTTTCTATAATCTTTGCAGCATACGCCAGTATTGCGTATTTTCAACATCAATACGATATTGCTTCACTGTGTGCCGCCATCACGGGAGGGCTTCTGGCATTTTTATGGTTCAATGTCCCGCCAGCGCGTTTTTATCTTTCTGAAACTGGAACTATGGGGCTTACGCTTGTGCTTACGGTAGTAGCATTTTTAACCGATGTCTTGGGTGGAGGCAGGGGAGTCACCGTACTTCCCATTATTGCTCTGCCCCTTGTGGTTACGGTTTTTTCAAATCTACTGCAAGTATTTGGAAAAAAGGCACTCAAGAGAAAGATACTGCGTATTGCGCCCCTGCACCACCATTTTGAAGCAATCGGATGGCCATCGTATAAAGTAACGATGCGGTATTGGATCGTAGGGGTCATTGCTGCAATCATCGGCATGGCCATAGCCCTGCTATGAAAAGAGGTATCGATGTTCCGTTTCTTTTGGTGACGTGTGGACTGGTTATTGCCGGTCTTCTTATTTTTACTTCCGCCTCACTGGGACTTTTAGCCCACAGCACTGGCTCTGCGTTTGCCTCAGCGGCAGTCAGCCAAATACTGCTTGGGCTTGTGTGTGGCGCGGTGTTATTTATTTTTTTCTCTCGTATCGATTATCGAAAATTGCGCCCCTACACGCCATACTTTTTTATCGGCGCCATGGCCCTTACCATACTAACGTTTGTGCCACACATTGGCCTCTCGCTCAAAGGCGCATCGCGGTGGATAGAGGTGGGTAGTTTTTCTTTTCAACCAGAAGAGATTTTAAAGTTTGCAACGATTATGTTTCTCGCTGCCTACTACGCAGCACATTTCAAAGCAGTGTCCACCATTAAAGGAGGAATCTTGCCCTTGATATGTATTGCGGGGAGTGCCGCAGTAGTGCTCATTTTGCAGCCGGATGTCGCTGACGTTGTGGTGCTTGGCATAACCTCAGTAGTACTGCTATTTTCTGCGGGAGGACGCCTGAGTCACTTGTTAATTTTAGGACTTGTTGGTGTTGCAGCAATTGGTATTGCCGCATATGAAAAACCCTATGTTGCACAGCGCATCGAGACATACATCAATGGGGGGTCTGATCCCCAAGGATCTGGATGGCAAATACAGCAGGCGCTCATCGCAGTAGGCTCTGGTGGGTTAACCGGTAGGGGATTGGGCCAGGGGGTTGAGAAGTTTTCCTACCTGCCAGAGGCAACCGGTGACTCTATATTTGCTGTTGCGGGGGAGGAGTTCGGATTTATTGGCAGTGCTCTGCTTGTTTTGCTTTTTGGAATATTTGGCATTTTGGGCCTCCGCATTGCATCAAAGGCTCCCGACCCATTTGGCGGTCTTTTAGCTTCGAGTTTTACGGTGCTTATTCTTGGACAGTCATTTTTTAACATGGCATCAATCGTGGGACTGGTCCCGCTTGTCGGAATTCCTCTTATTTTCGTATCTCACGGCGGCACGGCGCTCGCGCTCGCGCTTGCCGAGGCGGGCGTCATATTGAGTGTCTCAAGGTACATGCGAAAATAGAGCACATTTGTTACACTTTCTGATACATGAAGATACTTTTCACGGGCGGAGGAACGGGAGGGCATTTCTATCCAATTATTGCTATTGCCGAAGCGATTAACGAGCTCTCCTACACACGAAAACTACTCGATCCGCAATTGTATTATGCCGCCCCTGAGCCCTACGATCGACAAATGCTTCTTGGCCAAAATATTACCTTTGTGCCTACGAGCGCGGGCAAAATGCGTCGATATTTTTCTCTGCTCAATATCCTCGATTGGTTTAAAACTGCCTGGGGTATCATACGGTCCATTGTGCGTATTTTCTTTTTATATCCTGACGTAATTTTCGGGAAGGGTGGCTATGCAAGTTTCCCGACACTCCTTGCCGCACGCATATTTAATATTCCCGTTGTTATCCATGAGAGCGACTCCGTGCCCGGCAAGGTTAATCGGTGGGCAGGACGGTTTGCAAAAAAAATCGCCATCTCATATCCTGAAGCAGCAGAATTTTTCCCGAAAGAGAGGGTTGCATTTACGGGAAATCCCATTCGTAAGGCAATACTTTTCCCTGCACGCGAAGGAGCAGTAGAATTTCTAAAACTTGATCCGACCGTGCCTCTTATACTGGTACTCGGCGGTTCACAGGGTGCCACCGCACTCAACGAGGTAGTACTGGGAGCACTTCTTGAACTCGTCAAAACATACCAAATCGTACACCAAGTCGGTACTACAAACCTCGAAGAAGTTCAAGGAAGGGCGAAGATTATTCTTGAAAATTCTGAGAATGCTAATCATTACAAACCATTTGCATACCTTAACGACCTTGCTATGCGGATGAGTGCGGGTGTAGCGACACTGGTAATTTCTCGCGCTGGCTCAACTATTTTTGAAATTGCTGCTTGGGGATTACCCTCTATCATCGTGCCGCTGCCGTCTTCTGCTGAGGATCATCAAACCAAGAATGCGTTCTCCTACGCACGTTCAGGCGCGTGCTCGGTTATAGAGCAAAATAATTTAACGCCGACGTTAGTAGTTTCTGAGGTGCACCGCATACTTAACAATCCCGAAATTCAGCAGCGCATGAGCGAAGGAGCAAAAAGCTTCGCTCGAGAAGATGCCCCGAAACTTATAGCAGAAGCCTTGGTTGATATCGGACTTTCGCATGAATCCTAAGCCAGTTGTTACTCGTTTTGCGCCAAGCCCCACCGGCTTTATGCACGTAGGGAGTGTTCGTACCGCGATTTTTGCGTGGCTATTCGCAAGAAAAAATCATGGCACTTTCATACTGCGTATCGAAGATACTGATAAGGAACGTCAGGTCTTGGGATCAATTGAGCATATTACCGATTCACTCCATTGGCTCGGCATAACTTGGGACGAAGGAATTGAGGTGGGTGGTTCTCACGGGCCGTATATACAGTCACAACGACTAGATTCTTACAAAAAATATGCGCAAACTCTGATCGACAAGGGGTATGCCTACCCTGACCCATACACGCAGGAAGAAGTTGAGCAGTGGCGCATGCAGGCTGAGGCACAGCAGCGGCCGTTTCTTTTCCGAGATCATCGACCCCATGACACCCGAAAGTGGGATGGTATTCAGCCTCTGCGGTTCAAAATCCCCGAAATTAAACGCTATACATGGCACGATATGGTGCGTGGGAACCTTTCTGCAGGTGAAGAGGCACTTGATGATTTCGTGCTCATTAAAGGTGATGGATATCCTACGTATAATTTTGCGCATGTCATAGATGATCTAGAGATGAAAGTGACTCACATAATTCGCGGAGAAGAATTTATTTCTTCAACACCAAAGTTTCTCTCCTTATATGATGCGCTTAGTATTAAGCCTCCCATACTGGCAACGGTGCCTGTTGTGCTAGCTCCAGACGGCAAGAAAAAACTCAGTAAACGCGATGGGGCAAAAGATGTTCTTGAGTATCGCAAAGAGGGATATCTTCCAGAGGCAATCATAAATTTTCTTTCTCTTCTTGGCTGGCATCCAGAAGGGGAACAGGAGGTGATGAGTATTGCGGAGCTTACTGATGCATTTGAACTTGAGCGTGTACAAAAAGGAGGCGCTATTTTCGACAATATTAAATTACGATGGATGAACCAACAACATCTCAAACGTATCTCTGATAAGGAGTTTATAAAGCAACTTACTGTGCTCATGAATGAACGTGGTGAACAGGTACCCACGTATACGCAGCAGATACTTTCGCTCTTACGTGAGCGTTCAGCAACACTTGGTGAGGCGGCTAACATGCTTTCTTCTGGAGAATTTAATTTTTATGAAGCAGTATCTGTTGATGCTGCTCTCCTTATGCAGAACGTCCAAGCCGACCGAGAAACGGTGAAGCGCCATCTTGAAAAAGTACGGATATTAATTGAACCAACTTCTGGCGAAAACTTCAGTGCAGAAAGGATAAAAGAACTCATATTTCCATATGCAAATGAACAGGGTAGGGGAGCAGTACTATGGCCCTTACGTGTGGCACTTTCAGGAAAAGAAAAATCTCCAGATCCCTTTACCCTTGCAGAGTTATTGGGTAAAGATCAAACACTTCAACGCATTAAATCGGCACTCCAGGTGCTTTAAATCATCTTAACTTTATCAACAGGGTTCGCTTTTTTTCCTTTCTAGAAAGCTCATACTTAAGGGTGCGGGAGAAGGTCGAGCCGCAAATAAACTAACTTTTCAGTATCCTATATTCATGAAAGCACTTCATGTCATTGCGTTCATACTTCTTATAATCGGTGGTCTCGATTGGGGATTGGTAGGCCTTGGTGCCTTCCTTGGCGGTGCAAATTGGAATGTAGTCAATTTGCTTCTGGGCAACTGGCCCCAAGTCGAATGGGCTGTCTATGTTCTTGTGGGCCTCTCCGCTCTCGTATTGCTGTTTTCACACAAGCGAGATTGTAAAACGTGCTCAGCAGGCGCAAGTCAGTAGTAGGGAAGTAGTCTTGTCTCGTTATTTAAGATAACCCTCTTTTTCTAAAGGGGGTTCTCTTTTTTATGAAATAAGTCACTTCCCTTTCTTTGAGTATTTTGATCTAGATTTATTTCTATACTCAAAAAACAATTTCTCTGTTGAGAAAAAACGATTTATAAGGTAGCAAAGAAGGGGAGGGGTAAGGGATGTCTCCTTAGACAGTGATCCGGGAATACACTGGTGCTGAAGTAGACTATACGTCGCACAATATACCTTTTGCGACCTATTATACAAGCCTTTTAATATCGGCTTCAAAATAACCTCAGGAAACTTTCTTTACTCTTCTCCTGAGGTTCTAGATATATAATTTCAGTGCTAACATGTAAAAAATGGCAAATCCCCTAAATGGTACTTCTTATATTGTAAGTTTTGAGCTGGGAACTGGAGCAAACAAAGAGGCCTTAATTGCTGCTTTAAAATCCTATGGGACATGGGGGCGGGTAACAAATGAGACGTGGGTAATCGTGGCCCTCTCTGATAATGCAGCTTCTGTGAGGGATAAACTCACTCCTTTCATTGGCACTGGCGGAAGGATATTTATCGTAAAGTCTGGCTTCGAAGCTGCGTGGCAAAATGCGGCATGTGATAGTGAGTGGTTGAAAAAATATCTAGAGAACTAAAATGGGAAATCAAAATCAGAGCGAAAACCCTATACAAATAGAACGAGCAAGAATTGGTTCTATATCCGTTTACGACGTTACTGAAGATGAGTTAGAAATAATAGAACAAGGCCCCATAGGATCAGTTTATTTGAATATATGTGTGGCTTCCTTTTCAATAGGTTTAACTTTCATACTTACACTTACGACGGCGACATTTTCAGACCTGAGATGGTTCACGGTTTGCGTTGTTATAGCGGTGTTAACCATAATGAGCGGAATAATTACTTTAATTATATGGCTACAAAATAGAAAAAACTACGGGAAAGTTTTTAAAAGAATAAAGGGTCGTAAAAATACGGCACTCAAAAAAGATATTGAGCCAAATGCCATATTAGAAGCCTATACACTTTTAGATTCGAGCAATAATAGGAAAGAAGCGAAGAGAGGATAAGGTTTTAAAATCTCCTCTTAAAATATTCAAAAATAGGATGCCGACTCCGGTCTTCCCTATTGTCCCCATCTCCACAACTCCTATGCTTGTTAAAACCCATGTAAAGTATAGAAATGGACCGCTGGACCAAACTCTATTCTCCGCTTATTGGTCGCATCTTCTTAGGCGGATTTTTCCTTTGGAATGGAATTGAGGAAATTCTTAATTTCTCGGGCACACAAAATATTTTTCTTGCTATCAATAACCTGCCTTATCCCACCATATTTGCGATCCTCGCAACTGCAATTGAAGTTCTCGGAGGCATTATGCTAATCGTCGGCCTTAAAACACGAATCTCAGCTACAGTACTTATCCTCTACATACTCGTTACTTCAACACTGTTTTTCAGTTCGTCAACCTCGCTCACGACACAATTATTCTTAGAAAACATGGCCGTTGTAGGCGGTCTGCTGTACGTCACTGCCTATGGGGCCGGCAGTTGGAGTAAGGACTAGAGGTTTTTACTTAACAGCGTCTGCGAGTGCTTTTCCAGCATTAGATTTGCTCCAGCAGGCTGAAGATGAGGCCCAAGGTTGGGTTCCCTGCTTCTCATACAAATATTGTGCGTAGGCAACATTGCCCTGAAGCGTGTAGAGATCAAAACCGAGTTTCTTTGCTGCTGCCCCTTGATAATGTTGGTTAATTTGCATAACCCCCACATCTTTATTATTTATCTGCCCACGGTATACCGATCCGTCACTGGCATACTGACGGTCATGAGATTCACATTGCGCGATAGCAACCATAATCGGCTCATCGGCGAAATAGGAGGCAACATACTGCCCAACGCTCTGAGCTTGGGGCATTTCTACTTGTTGCGTTTGATCTAGAGAGATTGATTGCGCGGTGCTTGTAGCACTCACTGCTGTACCGTTTAGCGCTAAAGAAAGTGCTAAAGATACACCGATAATAAGAGGCATTAGTTTTGTAGTTCTAGTTTAAGATTCAAGAATAAGCGCACCGGAAACAAAAAAGCTCCGGCTCGACTGCCAGAGACAAAGAATATGATAGCAGGTTTCTTTAAGTGAGGGCAATAGGGAGGTATTGACAGAAAAACCCTCTTCCCCATTGCGATTGAGGATAACTTTCTTGACCAAAATCTCCTTATTTTATAACGTTTTTATCGGGCCGCCGGGAATCGAACCCGGTCTACATCCACCCCATGGACGCGTACTGCCGGTATACTACGGCCCGCTTTTATTTCTGCCTTTTGATCTCTACGGGGGCATTATAACCCAGAATGTCTTGATATTTCTTGCGTAAGGAGGATTTATGTGCTATTTGTGATACATGGCTTCAAAGAAAGCAGGCGGTACCGCTAAAAACCTAACCGATTCTCAGCCGAAATACCTCGGGGTAAAGCTGTTTGCTGGGCAGATTGCTAAGCCAGGCGACGTCCTGGTGCGCCAGCGCGGTACACGAATGATCCCGGGCGCTCATGTAGGCATCGGCAAAGACCACACCCTATTTGCCCTCACCGATGGCGTTGTTTCATTTAAAAATGTACGAAAGATACGCTACGACGGCAGTCGAGTTATCAAATCCGCCGTTCATATTTTGAAGAAGTAATTTTTCTAAGAGGCGGCGGTAATACGAATAGTAACCTCTGCTTTTTGGTTTTTATTTTTCAGAAGCGCTGTATGTTCCCCTACCGTTTTAATTGGGTTGGAAATATGCACGATATGCTCCGGAATCTCCAGAGAATATTCTGAAAGAATAGCTTTCACAATATCGCCAGCAGTGACCGTCTTAAAAAGACCTCCTTTTTCAGTCGCACGAACAGTGAGCGAAATGGATTTGTTATGGAGAGACACAATCTTATTGTTGAGTGTTTCTTCTTCTCTGCGGCGTTCCGCTTCCTGAGCTTCTTTTTGCGCACTAAGTGCCTGCATCTTTTCAGGGGTAGCCATCTCTGCTAGTCCCTTCGGAAGAAGGAAATTGCTCGCATAGCCATCAGCTACTTCTTTAATGTCTAAGTGTTGGCCTACAGCACGAATATCTTTAAGGAGAATTACTTTCATGTGAACTCTCTACTGTCCAGTCGTCAGCCATTGCACCGCTGCATCGGTCTGGGGATCACGACCAGCGGCTTTATCCGCGTCAGTATATTGAGCTGCAATATCAGGCCTTAATCCCCCATCGGAGATTGAGGTACCATTTGGCGTGAGCCACCGGGCGATAGTTATTTTAAGCTCCGCTCCGCCGCCCAGATCCATGAGTTCTTGTACTGACCCCTTGCCAAACGTGCGTGTGCCCACAAGCTTTGCCACGCCCTGTTGCTGCAGGGCACCTGCAAGTATTTCAGACGCCGAAGCCGAGCCTTGGTCAACCAAAATTGCCATCTTAAAGTTCGGGTCACCGGCAAAGACGTTATATCCGTAGCTTTGGTCCACCACATTGCTCTGTTTGCCTTTGAAATCCTCCGTCACCACGGTGTCCCCCGTTGGCAAGAAGTAGCTTGCTATATTAACTGCTGCATCAAGATAACCTCCTGGATTTCCACGCAGATCCAAAATCAATTTATCAGATCCCGATAGTACAAACTGTCGGAGCGCACCGCGAAAGAGATTCGCTGAGTCAGCTGAGAAACTATACAGTTCAATAGTGAAGATACCATCTGGGCGCTTATAGGCATTAATGATTGGAATGGCGATAGTATCGCGCACGACAGAAATAACAATAGGATTTTTCTGTCCCGCACGTTCAATCGTTAATTTCACTGTGGTACCCTTGGGGCCACGGATCAATTTAACCGCTTCATCTGCCGCCATATTGGCGGTGGAAGTAGCATCAATACCAAGGATAATATCACCGCTCTCAACGCCCGCTGCTTGGGCCGGAGAGTTTTTAAGAGGGGCCACGACAATCAACTGTCCTTGAGCGTTGTTGTCGATTTCCATACCCACCCCGTCAAATGAACCGCTGACATCTTGATTAAATACTTGGGCATCTGCGGGCGGAAAGAAGACAGTATAGGGATCGCCATAGCTTGCCGCAAGGCCCGCGATAGCCCCATATTCTTTTTGCTGATCGCTGGGGATTGAGCTTGAGGCATGGGTTTCAACAAAATTTGTATTAAGAAGATTCCATGCTTGCCAAAACTGCGACATATCAATATTTACCGGTGGCGTATTTGAGTTGATAGAAATACTTAGCGTCGAGGTTGACTGCGCTTGAGCAGAGTTTGTTTGATGCTCAGAGAGTCCTATCCACACTCCAGCACCAAAGACGACGACAAGTGCAATGACGCCAACAACTTGAACCCGTGCTTTACTCATACGCACTCTAGAGTATAGCACAAGAGCATTATTTTGAATGATATACTCCTTAGATATGCTCACGCGCTACGGACAGCGCAATCTGATTTGGATAGATTTAATCTCCCCCACCCCGGCGGAGGTGCGTTTACTCATGCAAGAATTTGATGTCGATCCCACCATCGCCCAGGAATTATTAGTCCCCTCTTTCCGACAAAAAGTGGAGCGCCGTGGTGACATTATTTATGTCACACTGCATTTTTCCGCACTTCGAGGTATCGGGAGACGCCCTGAACAGGAAATAGATTTCATTATCGGAAAACATTTTCTTATCACCACCCATTATGAAACGAACGACCCGCTCCATGCATTTGCTAAAGCATTTGAAGTTGATTCAGTACTTGATCAGAATCAGACACAGATTCATGGGGGCCATTTGTTCGTAGAGATGGTGGGAAATTTGTATCGGGCACTCATAGAAGAATGTGAATTGCTGGAGCGTCGACTTATTGACATTGAAGAGCGAATCTTTGATGGAAGCACCCCACATATGGTTGCAGAAATTTCCCAAACAGGTCGTATTATTCATGATTTTCATCAATCGCTTCTTCCCCACCGAGAAATGTTGACCTCCCTTGAACCAGTGGCAAATCGTATGTTTGGCAGTGAATTTTTGTATCATCTGCGCAATCTTGAGGGAGTATACAACCGTCTCGAGCAGACACTTAAAAATCTCCGGGAATCGCTCATGGAGCTGCGCGAGACAAATAACTCGCTTTTATCGACAAAACAAAACGAGATTATGAAAACGCTTACTGTGCTTACTTTTATTTTCTTTCCCTTGGTATTTGTCGGCAGTATTTTAGACCTCTACCTGCAGTACGCAGTGGGCGGCCACGCATACATTTTTTGGATCACCATTGGCGCAATGGCTCTGGTAGCGCTCTTTTGTCTCGTGTATTTCAAGCGGAAGGGTTGGTTGTAATACACATTATATGGAATTACCTGGTTTTCGCTTGAGTAAAAAAACAACGCTACCTCCTTTACGATTTCACAATACGCTCTCGGGAAAAATTGAGGTGTTTACTCCCCTCTCTGAGAAAGAAATCAAAATATATAACTGTGGACCCACTGCATATGATAGGCAACACATTGGTAATCTATTTCCTCCTATTGTTGCCAATCTTATACAGAGAACTCTTCTGGTATGGGGATATAGCGTACAGGAAGTAAATAACATTACCGACTTTGGTCATATTTCTGAAGATGAAGATACCGAGGACAAAATGACAAAAGGGCTCAGGCGTGAAGGCATGACTCTCACGCTTCCACACATGCGGGCCCTTGCAGAAAGATATGCTGCACTGTTTTTTGAAGATTTGCCTTTACTTGGGGTTGATCCGGGTAAGGTAACCTATCCACGCGCGAGCGATTATATCCCGGAGCAGATTGCGGTAATTAAAACTCTAGAGCAAAAAGGATACGCGTATCGTACGAGTGATGGTGTGTATTTTGATACATCGAAATTTACCAACTACGGCGAGCTGGGCGGCATACGTCTTTCAGGGCTAAAGGAAGGTGCCCGTATCGAGCACAACCCGCAGAAACATACCCCGCATGATTTTGCGCTGTGGAAACTAGATACAAAACTCGGGTGGGAGTCTCCTTGGGGACTCGGTTTTCCTGGCTGGCATACAGAATGCGTGGCAATGATATTTAAAATTCTTGGTAAGCAGATAGATATTCATATGGGTGGCGTTGACCTTATACCGATTCATCACAACAACGAGATAGCGCAGGCAGAAGCAATCACTGGAAAACAGTTTGTGAAATATTGGATACACAATGCGCATATTACCGTCGAAGGAAAGAAAGTATCTAAATCGCTTGGTAATACAATTTATGTAAGTGACTTAGTCGATAGAGGCCTTTCTCCTTCGGCCTTGCGATACTGGTTTCTTACCGCGCATTATCGAACCCCCACAAATTTCACTTGGGATGCTATCGAAGGAGCAAACACCGCTCTCTCGCGTCTTCGCATATTTTTTGAAAGCCTCGCCACTGTCAGTCATGAAGAGCCTGATCAAAAATTCATGAATGATTTTTATGGCGCATTTGCAAATGATCTTGATACCCCCAAGACTATAGCCCTTGTCTGGGAGCTTATTAAAAACCCCGACGTCTCAGCGCAGTCAAAACGAGCCTCCCTCCTTAAGGCAGATGAGATCCTCGGTCTTGGTCTTTCAGAGCCTCTTAAGAGTGCATCTTCCTCTATCGAGGTACCCGAAGCGGTCCAAGCCTTAGTAAAAGAACGCGAAAAAGCCCGAAAAATGAAGCATTTTGCTGAAGCCGATAAGCTCCGTAGTCACATTGAGGAGCTCGGATATGATATTACTGATACCTCTGAGGGTCCGCGACTGAGTCCTCGCTGAACTTCTTTTTTCCACTTGTTTTCCACACTATATCCGACTTGAAATAGCAAAAAAGCGCTTCCCCCTTATCCCCAAAAAAGGTACTCTAAGAAGATGGCGGTAAGAAAAAAAGTTACCAATGAATTCCGAGTACCTCCTCAGACTATCGAATCAGAGAAAGCGCTTCTTGGTGCACTCATGATCCGCCCAGAGGGCATGGGTGAATCAGTGGATGTACTGTCACCTGAAGCTTTTTATAGCGAGAAGCATCGTATTTTATACCGTGCAATGTTGGCACTTTTCAATAAAAATGAGCCGATAGATGTTGAAAGTGTACGAACCTGTCTTTCCGATCAAAAGCAGCTCGTGGCAATCGGTGGAGTTTCCTATCTGGCAGAGCTGGTGAGTGACGTGCCAGCGGCCAGTAATGCGCGCCACTATGCACAGCAAGTACAGAAAAAATATATGTTGCGTTCGCTTATTGACGTCGGCGAGTACGTCGCCGAGCTTGGCTACGATGAAGGTGAAAACTTGGAAGAAACGCTTGATCGCGCAGAGAAAAAAATTTATGAGGTAACCTCAACCCCTACTCTTTCAAAGTTTACCTCTCTGCGGGAAACGCTTGCAGCAGCGTGGGAGCGATTTGAGTATCTCCAGCAGCACAAAGATGAACTGCGTGGCATACGTACAGGATTTAAAGATCTCGACGCACTCCTTGCTGGTTTGCAGAAGTCCGATCTTATTATTCTTGCCGCTCGACCTAGTATGGGCAAAACGTCCCTCGCGCTTGATATTGCAAGGCAGGCAGCAGTGCAGCATCAAGTGACCGTTGGCATCTTTTCCCTTGAAATGGATGCACAACAATTGGTTGATCGCATGGTGGCCGCTGAGGCAAATGTTAATTCATGGAATCTGCGGATCGGGCGTATTACTAATGATGAAGACTTCTCTCGAATCAGGGATGCCTATGACCGCCTCTCGCAAGCACCCATTTTTATTGATGATCAGCCCGCCAATAATATTCTTAAAATGCGCGCGGTGGCACGCCGATTAAAAAAACAACATGGCCTCGGGCTTTTGGTGGTCGATTACTTGCAACTTATGGCGCCTACTACCGCGCGAGCCAGTGATTCTTTGGTCCAGCAGGTTACTGAGATCTCTCGCTCACTGAAACATCTTGCCCGCGAGCTTGATGTGCCGGTTCTTGCGCTGTCGCAGCTTTCTCGTGCAATTGAAACGCGCCGAGGAAAACCACGCCTCTCTGACCTGCGCGATTCGGGTTCCATTGAGCAAGACGCCGATGTGGTTATGTTCATACATCGCGATGACAAGTTTAATGAAGGATCAGAGCGCCCCAATATCGCTGAAATTTTGGTTGAAAAACACCGTAATGGTCCGACAGGAAAAATTGAATTGTATTTTGACGAGAAGCGCACGAGCTTTCTATCACTTGAGAAAACTGACTTTAGTGTGTTTGAGAAATCATCAACTGAGAACCTTTAATCTGCGGCATAGATATCTATGGATCCTCTTGAGCGGCTTGTAGAAATATTCGAGCATTTTCCTGGCATCGGCCCACGACAGGCACGCCGATTCGTACAATTTCTTCTTGTACAACGACCTTCTTTTAGGACTGACTTAGCCCAAGCAATCAAAGAGCTGGGGAGCCGCACTCAGCAGTGTGCGTTGTGTTTTCGTTGGTTTGCGAAGTCAGATAGCACTGAGCGCCGGTGCGATATTTGTATAAATCAAACGCGCGATTCTGGTGTGCTTTTTGTGGTTGAAAAGGATGCAGATATAAGAAATGTAGAAGGAAGTGGGTTTCAGGGGCTCTACTTTGTACTGGGGGGCACCATTCCCCTGGCTACGCAAGAGCCTGAAAAACAGGTTCGTTTGCGAGAGCTTATCTCTCGAATCGATGCAGATGGCGCTCAAAAAAAACTCAAAGAAATCATATTGGGACTTTCTGCAACCACTGAGGGAGACCATACGCGACTGATACTTCAAGAGAAAATCCGTCCGCTTGCAGAAGGTTTTAACATTAAGGTATCCTCCCTCGGCCGCGGTCTTTCAACTGGATCGGAGCTTGAATATGCTGATCCAGATACGTTGGCAAACGCACTTCATTCAAGAAATTAAAAACGTTTAGGAAAACTTCAGGATCTTTACTTCAAAAAAAGGCTGGCGGTGACCACGCTTTTTAAAATAATTGCTTTTTGCTTTATATTTAATGACTACAACCTTTTTTTTTCGAGATATTTTTTCAATCTTGCCTTCAACCGTTGCCCCAGCAATATAGGGTGTCCCGAGCGTAGTATCAGAGCCATTATCGACAACTAGTACTTTATTAAATACCACCGCATCCCCGGTTTTATATTCACCTTTCATTTTCTCTATTTGAACAATATCACCTGCCGAGACAAGGTATTGTTTTCCTCCGGTTTCTATAATGGCAAACTCTTTCATGGTTTTAACAGAAATGAGTATAGCCAAAAAATCTATAAAATGCAAACAAAAAACACTAAACAGAGATGTTACTCCCTGCCTTCGAGCGCTGGTTTATCTAATTGTTCGACGTCGATTTCTATTGCACCACCGGTAACACGCAAGACATCTTTATCTATCTTGCCGAGCTCTTTATAGCCGACATTGTAATGATTGACCGTGGTTGAAAGTGCGTTTCCAATTTTTTTGTAATAATCCTCGTATGCTTTGATATGACGGGAAAGATTCTCGACATTTTTAATTATTTCTTTTGAATTCTCTTCTACTTTGAATGCTTGCAGACCATTTGCAACTGATAGCAAATATGCCATAAAAGTCGTTGGAGAGGCTATGATAACTTTCTTATCTCGGTATGCATAATCTATTAGATTGCGCGCATTGACCTTCCCTTCATTAACTTCCCCTACAAGAAGATCGTAATAAATCGCTTCTGCGGGAATATACATAAACGCCAAGGGCAAAGTACCATCTTTGGGGCGTATATACTTGGCGGTTTCATCTATCCGCGCCTTAAGATCATTTTTGAAAGTTTTCTCTAGTTCTGTGCGCTGATTTTCATCAACGGCATTCGCAAGCCGGGTATAATTATCAAGCGAGAATTTTGCGTCGATCGGGATCATGCCGTCCTTGGTTAATATCACAGCATCTACTGTTTCACCCCCAGGAAATTGATATTGTGTTTTAAAAGCCGTTGGCGGCAGAAAATTTTCCAATATCAATTTCAAGGAGGCTTCTCCCCAATTCCCTCTTTGTTTTTGGTGGGTAAGTATTTTCTCCAGATTTTTTAATTGTTCTGCTATTGTAAAAACTTGCCGAGTTGATTCCTTTGTCTCTGAAACACCCTTCACAACCTCCAAAAGCTGATCCGAAACTTGTTTGTTTATTGTACTTATGAGAACTCGCGCCTGTTCTGATTGGGTAGACATGAATTCAGACATAGTCCGATTACCTTCCCCTAGTTTTTGGTCCATTGCCCGGGTAAGGTCTTGTAATTGATTTTGAAGAAGCACCATCCCCTGAACATCAGTAGATACTTTACCGCGCTGCCAAAGGAGATACAAAGCTGAAATGTTACCTACCACAAGAATTGCTAGAAGCACAATGAGCCAGGTCATGAACGTATAGTATCACGCGCGAATGTTTGATAGTATACATTCTATGACTCACCAAGAATTAAAAGGTTCCGTCAAGATTGCAATGAAAAATAGAGAGCTCGATAAACTTTCAGTACTCCGGGGACTTATGGCTGCCGCAACCAATGAGCTCGTTGCAAAAGGAAGGAAGCCCGACGAGGAACTCTCTGAAGAAGATGTTATGACTTTGATACGCAGGGGGGCAAGACAACGTAAAGATTCTATTGAGCAGTTTGAAAAAGGAGGACGTGCTGATCTTGCTGAGCATGAAAAAACTGAACTAACTATTCTTGAAGCTTTCCTTCCTACACAAATGTCAGAAGAAGAGATACGACCCATTGCTCAGACAAAAGCTAAAGAAATGGGTATCATTGATAATACAAAAACGAATCAGCTCATGGGTGTGCTTATGAAGGATTTAAAGGGCAAGGCAGATGGGACAGTGGTAAAACGTGTTGTAGAAAGCCTTTTTCAGTGACTTGACTTTTTTATTTTTACTGTTATCATTAAACCCAGTAGCTGCCATTGAAACTTTCAAAGGAGTGTTAGCCAGTGGCTGAAAATATCGACTTGGATTCTACTCTTTTGCAAAACCTGGTAGATAGGTGGAGCAGGGAGCAGAAATTCTGGAGTAAACAATATTCCTATCCCCTAGCGATCTACAGAATGACGGAGAGAGAGCTGCGGGAGAGAGGAATACGTGAAAATCTGACCACACAATCGCAAGCTTACGCCAAGGGTGTTCGTAAAATACTCGATTCTCGTCGTCGCCCGAAGCGCCAATTGCGTTTCAAACTAGGAGTATGAAAAACCATGCTCCTATTTTCTTCTAGAAAGATATATAAATCACCAAGATTTTTACCCATTTTTTTCATCAAACTCTCTGCCACTCGACTTTGATGCCTTTCCGTTGGTTTTCTGCCATCACCAGCTCATCTAAAATACCATCGATGAGTTGATAGTTCTTAGCTTCTTTCAGTGTTACCCAACGGAAATCATCGGCTTCATCAGGTTTGAGAATTACTTCGCCCAACTGGTAATCAGCGAGACAAGAGATAACCAGAGAAGGATTACCATCCCCATGGATAGTTGCCAAACTTGTTACGTATACAATATTGGAAATTTCTAAGCCGACTTCTTCTTTCACTTCTCTCCGCAAGACTTTTTCAAGTACATTGTACCAATAATTAGTTGTGTCTTTTGGTAAATTAATATAATCGTCCGTTTCAAGTTTACCGCCAGGAACTGTCCACATGCCAGGAAAACGCTTTTTATTTAGCGAGCGGCGGGTGATTAGATATTTCTCATTCTTAACAATGATTGCGGTAATTGCAACTTCATGAAGATACTTATTTCCCATATTTTTACCACTCATTTGAACAGCCCCATAAACTTCATAGGATCAATCGACACACCTTGTATACGCACAGATACGTGCAAGTGGGGACCATCCGCATAGCCGGTGCTTCCGCTCAAACCAATTACTTGTCCCTGTTCAACAAGTTCACCGACTACGACCTTTATTTTAGAAAGATGCATATAAAACGTGAACAGTCCGAGACCATGATCGATAACTATGGTATTTCCATACGTAGTGTAAAACTGGGTTTTTCTTACAATACCCCGATTCATCGCCATGACGGGAGTTCCGGTCACCGCACGAAAATCAGTCCCTAAATGTGCTATTAAATATCCATCAGTTTGCCGCGTATACCCATAGGGGTCAGTAATCGTAGTAGTGCCGAGTAGGGGTAGGGTGAATATATTACTCCAGAGTGTATGATTTACAGTTTTAATATTAGCCAGACTTTTATTATCTTTTGTAAGCGTACTCACCAGATTCTTCGCACTTGCTGCGGTATTGCCCCCAAGTTTTGCAGGAATACCAAGAGGTTTTTCTATATTTTGGCGTGCTCCGATTGTAATTGTCTTTTCTATTGTTTGTCCATTTTTCATGATGGCTTGTAGGGAGTAACCACCAGGCTTTTTTGAAAGAGGTACACCTACAAAAGCCGTTGGAATAGCCTTGTACGTAAAAACATTTACCACCATCCCATCGAACAAAATCTTTTTCATATCAGTGGTAATCGCATCTCCCTGTATCTGGATCATAAACGGCTCACCCTGAATTATTTGACCAGGAGTTACGACTATTGAAATAGTTTGTGCAGCTACGGGTGGAACCGTAAGAAAAAATAGCCCAACTAGAACTATGGGTAAAATAGTATACTTCACTAATACAGTGTAGCAAAAAAGCTAAGCTGCCGATGTGACCCTACGGGGAGTCGAACCCCGATTTACGCCGTGAGAGGGCGCTGTCCTAACCATTAGACGATAGGGCCAGTGGACTAACCTTATAATATTTCTATCGCTTCTTCCACTCTTTATCTTGTCGCACTAATAATTCGCTCGCACGTTCAGGTTCAGCCATAATTTCTTCGACGATGCGCTCCATCCGCATAGACTGTGAACCCTTCACAAGAATCAAATCCCCTTCCGTTAACATATTTTGAAGTTCATTTCCTACCACAGCAACATCTTCATACTGAAAAATTGCAGAATCTGACATCCCTGCATCAAGCGCTCCCTCAGCAATATCACGAGCGCGAAATCCCACAGTGATAAGAAGCTGGGCGTTTTTGGCTGCATGGGCGCCTACTTTCCGGTGTTCTTTAACCGACTGTCGGCCAAGCTCAAGCATACCGCCCAAAACCGCAATAGTGCGTCCTTTCAAGGGAGTGTGCTGAGCAATAAAAGCAAGCGTATCAAGAGCAGCAGTTACCGCAGCAGGAGAGGAGTTATAGGTGTCATCAATAATAAGTGTCTTCTTGATGCCCCTAATAAGGTACATGCGTCCAGGAGGAGGTGCGAAGGATTGCAGTATCTCAAGTGTTGGAGACATATCCTTGCCAAGAGCTTGAGCCACCGCTACCGCTACCAACAGTGAGAGAAAGGTATGCGCACCAGCAGCGCCGATAAGAAATAAAGAACCTGAAGTAATGTGTGTACTTATCCGAGCCCGCATACCGACAACCTGCTGTGTTCCCTCTTCAAAGAGAAGCGCAAATTCATCAGCGCGAATATCCGCAGCTGCAGAAACCCCAAAGGTGAGTATCTTGGCCTGTCGCAGAGCCGCCCGCTGCTGCAGCGCAGAAACCCGATCGTCATCAGCATACACGATTAAGACACCCCCCGGTCGCAAGGTATCGATAAGGGAGGATTTTTCTTCCACTAGCGCCTCGACAGATTCAAAAAACTCCACATGCACTGGCACTTCAGGAAGCCGAGTAATAACCACGACATCAACCGTAAGCCATGAAGCGAGTGATTTGATATCGCCCGGCCGATCAGCACCTATCTCAAGCACCAACCACTCAGGGTATGGGGAGCGAAAAAGAAGAAGAAATATTCCATCAGAGAGATTTTGGAGCCATCGCACGGGATTGTGCCATGCATTGGGGGCACCGAGGATAGTAAGCGGGATCCCGATCTCTCCATTGAAACTTTTTTCACTTTTGCGCACATGGGTGTCTCGCGCAAGCACGGTGTAGATGGCATCTTTCGCAGATGTCTTGCCCACACTGCCCGTCACCGCAACGATGTGGGGTTTGTATTTGCGCAACACCAACCGAGCTTCAAGGGTGAGCAAAAAAATTACTGCGTGTTTAAGCATATGTAGTATCAATATCTTTATCGATCAGGCGGCACATTATAGTAGTTGATAAGAAACTGAACAAGACTGTGGAAATATGTCCCCCATGTTTCTGAGGAATACGGCGCGCCGACCGGTTCATATCCAAAAAGAAAGATGATAAATTTTGGATTGGAGGCTGGGAAGTAGCCAAAATAACTGTGCACATAGGTGTCGGGATAGTACTGGCCCGTCGCCGGATTGGCAATTTGTGCTGTTCCCGTCTTGGCAGAGACGCTGTAATTGGGAAAACTTATCCCCTTGGCAAACCCCACATCAACCACCGTCACGAGCATCTGGGTCACGGTGGCAGCCGTTTGAGGCTTTAGCACCGGACCTGTCTTCGGCCAATTAAGCGTTGTAGTAATGCCGGTGTCGTAATTAATGGCACGCACGAGATGCGGCGTCACGAGATAGCCGCCATTTGCAAGTACAGCAAGCGCGCGGATCATGGTGATGGGGCTCACCGCAATGCCTTGCCCGAATGCTGCAGTATCATAATCAACCTGTTGGAGGGTATGGAGGTTAGCGACCAGACCTGCTTGTTCGTTTGGTAAATCAATGCCAGTTATTCCTCCCAGATTATAATGGTTCAAAAAATAATCGCGCATCGTCGTGGTACCCATTTGCGTTGCAATAAATGACGCACCAACGTTGAGCGATTGGCTTAAAACTTGCTGCATGGGAATAACGCCACGTGCCTTGAGGTCATAGTTGCAAATCCTGGCCGTATTGACGGTGATGCAGCCGGTGTCGTTGTAGGTGGTCGTTGCAGTAATCGCGCCAGAATCGATGCCCGCGGCCATGGTGAGCGGTTTCATAATCGAGCCCATTTCATAGATATTGTTTACCATGGCATTGCCATATATGGCGGGATCTGTTTGAGCGCCAAAATCCTTGAGATCAAAGGTTGGTGATACCGCCATTGCATAAATTTCCCCGTTTTGTGGATTCATGATGATGCCACCGGCGAGTTTCGGATGCCACTGTGCGTCATACAGCACCAAATCGCGCTCTAATTCTTGCTGGACTGAGGGCTCTATTGTGGTAGTAAGATTGCCTGTTTGGGAGTTGCCTTGAAGTGTAGATTTTACTCCTCCAAATAGTTGTACAAAAAAGTTTGTGTACAGATCTTGGCTATTTCGCGTGAGTGTCATGTTGTATTTCTTCTCAAGTCCGTATTGGCCCTCTACTAGGTTGCCACTATAGGCAACAAAACCAATTTCTTGCGCCGCAAGGGAGCCACCAGGATAATATCGCCAGCGGTCCTCAGAGATAATAACCCCGGGAAGGTTTGCCGCTTCAAGCGTCTGTCCTTCGCTGGTTGGCAAGTGACCTGCCATGAGAACGTACTGTACCCCCGATTGTTTTGCTTTCGCGATAAAAGTATTGTGATCAATGGGTACGATAGGATTAATTTGATTATAGAGCGCTTCGGGATCAGTGATTTTGGTTGGATTAAGCGCAAGGGAAAAACCTTCTTCAAGCGTTGCGGCAAGAATCTGTGTGTTATTTTTATCGGTAAAATAAATTGATGCGCGATCAATAAGCGGACTCTGCGGCAAAATAAATTGCGCATTCGCCCGTGCAAAGTACTGACTGCCTTGTATTATTTGAAGTATATATAGCCGTCCCACAATGAGAGCGGTAATACCTATAAAGGCAACGGCTAGCCACCTGGTACGAAGCACAAACCTTTTATTCATACTATTCCCCTATTCTAAGTGATAGAGGGTTTATGTCAGTACTTGCTACGGTTGAAATTACCGTGGGAGTTACCATTCCTAACTGAGCGGCTGTACTGGGAGTTATGCTTTCTGTTTTTTGAAGATATTGCGCTTCAAGTGTGCCAACTTGCGTCGCGAGGCTCCCAATATGCGCCTGGGCACTTTGGCGTGCTGCTGCATGCATTACGGTCATCAAAAGAAGCACCGCATACACAAAAGCGGCAAAAACACTCACGATTGCAAGGCTCACGGACGCACGAGTGAGATATGATGATGCAACAAAGGTGATAGCTTTCATATTTTTTCAATAACACGCATCTTTGCGCTGCGTGCCGAGGGATTAGCTTCTAATTCTTCTTTTGCGGGCACGAGCGGCTTTTTTGCAATGCGTTTACCGCCCTGCATAGAAAATGTTTGAAAAAGTTTTTTAACAGCACGGTCTTCGACGCTGTGAAAAGTAATAACAGCGATGCGTCCACCTGGGTGCATATGCTTCCACGCGCTTTGCAGTCCCCGATTCAGTACTCCCATTTCATCATTGACTGCAATGCGCAATGCTTGAAACGTGCGTGTCGCGGGATGGATGCGACCACGACGATAGGCCGGTGGTACTGCACCCACAATTACTTCGACAAGTTGGTTTGTGAGCACAAAAGGTTCTTTTGTTCGAGTTTCAACTATTTTTTTTGCAATGCGTCGTGCGTAGCGCTCTTCTCCATATCCAAAAAACACATCGGCAAGAGTTTTTTCGCTCCACATATTGAGCGCTTCGGCGACAGTAAAACCTGAGGCTGGGTGGCGCCCATAACTCATATTGAGTGGTTCATCGCGCAGAAAGGAAAAACCACGACCAGAAAAAAGCTGCCCGCGGTTCCATCCAAGATCAAACAATGCCTTATCAATCGTCGACTCATTAAGTTTTTTAAGAACTGCACTTAAGTCCCCGAAGTTCGCTTCAACAACTCTCACTCGATCTCCAAAGCGAGAAAGCCGTTTGCGAGTATCCCTCACCGCCTGGGGATCCGCATCAAGAGCAATAAGGGACACGGGCGCCGCTTTGAGTATTCGTTCACTGTGACCGCCTTGCCCAGCAGTTGCATCGAGTACGAGATCTCCTTTTTTAAGAGCAAGAAGAGCAACTGCCTCGAAGGGAAAGACTGTTTGATGGGAAGATTCTATGAGTCGCTGCTCTGGCTTCTGCTCATGCGCAACAGCATCCTCCTCTCGAAAGAGACGTCGCCCCGCACGAACAGAAGTCAAAGTAATACTCATGTCGCTATAAAATTCCGAGCTCACCAAGCTTTTGTGCCATTTGATCGGCACTGTGTTCCATGCGTCGCTTATATGCTTCCCATGCTTTTTCATTCCAGAGTTCAATACGGTCAGAAAGGCCAGCAAGTACAACGCGAGATTTAAGTTGAGCGAAATCTTTCAAAAAATCAGGAATGAGAATACGACCTGCACTATCAAGCTCTGTCTCAACAGCTCCAGCAAGCAAGAAACGACTCATACCTCGTGTGTCCGCTTGCCCAACGGGAAGTAAGGCAAGTTTTTGTGCAATGGTGCTCCATGCTTTCTCAGAAAACACAAAGAGACAAGTATCAAGACCACGTGTAACTACTATTTTCTTTCCTACTTCCTTGCGAAATTTTGCAGGAAGCGAGAGACGTTTCTTTTCGTCAAGCGTGTGTCGATATTCACCAATGAGCATGCCAATTTGGTGGAATCCCACTTAATCCCACTGACCTGTTATTCTACTGCACTTTATCCCACCAATAGGCATATGTTATCCACACGTGCGAAATTGTCCCTCGGCGACAGATAGGCACTCCCCCACTCCAAAGTCGGATTAAAAACCCGTCTGCCAGCAAACCGCTTGGAGGACGATTTTGCCTTATTTATTCAATCAACTCTTCTATCTCCTCTAGTGAAAAAAGTCAACTTTTTTGATATAGTGCACATGCCCGAGACATCTCCCGGGTAGAGTGTTGGCCCTACCTACAAATAGAAAAGATACGGCGTTTCGGGCAGCGGGCATGAAACAGCCATTCTTTTCACCAACCGGAGCATCGTGCCCCGTAATGTATTGTGGCATGTTAAGGGGAATTCTTGAGTGCTTTTCTCCCAAGATGCTATGAACAAGCAACACGAGGACAGGGCAGACCAACTGCTCCCCACCACGTCGAAAGGCTTGGTGGGTTTTACTTTTTATATCTTCAAACGGATTTGAACATCGTCTGCAAGGGAGAAAAAAACAACACAAAATTCCTTTATAAGGTAGAATCCGTAGTGATGAAAAAGGACAACACGGGATCCGTTATTGAGTTTTATAAAGTACTAAATATATTTCAGCATGTGGTACGTGTGCCACATGTCCCCGGAGAAAACCGACGTGAAAACGATGTTGAACACAGTTATTTTTTAGCAATGATGGCATGGTATATGATCGATATCCTCAAACTCAATCTGGATATGAGTAGGGTTTTGCGATACGCACTAATACATGATTTGGTAGAGGTGTATGCAGGAGACACATATGTGTTTTCAAAAAATAAAGAGCTTCTTGAGACAAAACATAAGCGTGAGGGTGAAGCACAGAAGAGACTCAAATCTGAGTTTCCAGAAATTGAAAGCATGCACGAATGTATCGAGCAGTATGAACGACGAAGTGATTCAGAAAGTGTATTTATTCATGCCCTTGATAAACTTATGCCGGTTCTTAACCAATATATTCAAGATGGTCGTACATGGAAATCTGAAAAAATCTCCTTCTCAGATATTGTGACATTGAAACGCCGCACAGTTGCAGCTTCTCCAGAAATAAAAAACTTATTAGAACAATTAATCCAGCTAATAGAAAAAGATAGGAAACGCTTCTTCGGTGAATTAATAGATTAAGAATAGACAAGTTTGAAAATCATCCCATTGGGAGAGCTGGAAAGAATTATTTAAGAAGATTTTGAGATACTTGACATAATGCAATTGAGATGGAAATATCATCGCATTGTTCACTGACTGAAGTGAATGTTCTTTGAGGAAACAAAATTATGCGCAAGGTCCTAGTTGCCTTGATCGTCGCTTTGGTATGCGGAAGCACCGCACAAGCGCGATCTAATTCCATCGCCATATCCCCGAATATGAAATCGCCGTGCGTTGGTACACCCATGATAGCTCAGCAACCTGCACCGGCGCCCCGCTACCTTGTGTGTGGCGTAACAACGTACTTGGTGGACGAGCGGGATAACGTGATCTCCAACGCCTGGTATGACAAATTTCAACGGTTGCAGAACGGCAGCTGGGTTGGGAAACAAGGTGCCCTGTTCTATCTCTTAAGAAACGGCCAACCCATTTCATATGGGTACCACAGAATCGTTCCAATAAAGAACGGCTACCGTACCGAGTTGGGAGCATTTCGCTTCATCCTCAACACGAACGGTCAGGTTGTTCCACAACATTAGAGTTGGCTCCGCGCCGACAGGAAGCTCTGTATTGACTTTCTGTAGTGCGGAGTTTTCTTTTTATACCCTCACTCCCCTATTTACATAAGTTCCAACATCCTCTAAGGCACGGAGCAAAAATATACCCAGGGATACTCTTTACAAACAACCAAACTTATGCTTTACTTCGGTCAGGAGGGAGTGCTATGCTCCATTTCATTGCACAGACCTGGTGGGTGTGGTTGTTGTTCACAGTAAGCGCCACCTTCTACGTCGTCTATTACGTGTTGCACGCAATACGCGGTAGCATACAAGCAGCAAGAGGATACAAAAAGTTCAAACTTAATGACCCTTCCAACATCTGGAAGATAGACGGTTTCTTAACACTCATCGCGGGTATAAAGATACTGTTTGTCTGCCTGTGGGTCATACCCATAGCGGGACTTATGCTTGTTCTTTCAACACTCCTCGTCATATTTCGCTACTGAGCCGCCTTTCGAAAGATTGGCGGTTCTCTCGTCAGTACAGTAAAAGCGAAGCAGCAGCGTGGCTCAAAAGTCACTACCACAACTAGCTCAAGCCATCACTTGCCATTCACCAGCAAGCCGCCTGGAGGACGGTTTTGTTTTTTTATACACTTAACCAGGTTCTAACATCCTCCACGAGGGTAAGCGGATTTTACTAATAAATTGGGAACCGTATACCCTCTAGTTACCTTTCATTCTCTGGTATATACTCGCGTCAGAAGATTTCGCGTCGCTGGCACTGCCAGAGAGGAGGAGGTCTTGCTGCGAATCGTAGTAATACTTAGTTCAAGTGTTCTTTTCGTGTTTCTCACCATCGAAATTGCCGTCGCGCAAGGTGCTGGTGCTACCATCCGGCATGGAGAATCAGTTATCGTGTGGAACCGCTACATTGGTAACGACTCTGGACGTTTATGCCGCATAAAACGGGGAGCAATGCTTACAGTCATTGGAGTACGTGATAGCGGAATAGGCGAAAGCGGGAAAAAAGAAAAACTGCTGGTAGTTCGCTACGACACTGAAGAGGGCGTGACGTATGTTAACGCTAAGCACGAGTGTACCAACCATGTCGTGCTTTTGAAGACACGTCAGGAGTACAATTCCCTTGTCTCCAACAAACCATTTCATGGTAATAAGCATTGAAGAGTCTGTCTGCAACAGGCTCTTCTTTTTTATACAATCACCAGCACCTTTATTGGGCAGGTTTAAAAGTCATCTACAGTAGAGCAATTAAAAACGGGATGCCAAAGCAATTTGCAATGGCAGCCCGTTTCTTGTTCAGGTATCTAGGGTATGTGTTGTAGAGAGGTAACTGTTTACAAACCACCTCCTTCGATCACAAAACGATTACACTTTCGAGTCTAGTTGAATTGTAACAAGAAAAGACGAAAAAGCAAGATATCGTGTTGGTAACTGTTTAATCTATAATCTAGCGGGGCCCATTTTCATGTTTTGACTCGTATGATATAGGATGTTATCTTTTAACCAGAACCTCGCGCGAAGGGGGTGAACATAGTGCGACAACTATCAGAGGGCTATATCTTTATAGATTACGAAACAGACGCTAAAGGAAGAAATATCGCTGCAATATTCAAATCTAATACTACGTCTGGATCTGAACCTGTGGAGACTCATCGCTGGGGTAGGCCGTTCTGCGAGCAGCGCTTAAGCGCCCTCAAAAGCGGGAAGTTGCCCTCTGAGCACATGCAGCGTGCCTTAGACGGCTGGGACAGCAAGCCCTAGCGATATCCGCCCACCGGAAGACTGACCCATCAGTCCATGGTGTGGCGGTCTTCTTTTTATTCAACCAGCTTTCACTATCAAATAGGTTTAAATCTTGTCTATAATGGTTTGCGAAGGCTTACTTGCTCACTTCCTGGAGTCGTTTTAATACAAACTCCTTATCCAGCACTGAAAGAAACCACCCAGCCTTAGGACCATACGATTTACCGAGAAATGAAAGGTATAAGGCACTAAAAAAATCAGCGGGGGCAATGTGTTCTTTTTCCTTTATTTCGTGTAATGTGTGGTGCAATGTTTCTCCATTGGGCATCTCTGATTGTTCCTGCAGATATTCCCGCAGGAGCGCAAGAGTATGTTTTTGAGCCATAGTGAGTGAAGCAACGGCGGCAGGTAGCGTATGCTGTAATTTGAATACAAATTTGTCTGGCGCATAAAGTTCAAGCCATGTCCGGGCATATACTGCACGCTCGGAAAGCTCTATTTTATCTGCTTGTGAAAGTGGAGAGCCTTTTAAATGCGCAACCTCAGTCTCTAAATCCAAATGTGGCATCTGTACAAGAAACGCTACTTGGGAGAACCGCGCCAGATATTCCGGTACAACAAGATTTGATCTTTCTTTGGCAGGATGCGCAAATAGAAATAAACGAGTAAAATCGTCCTGCACGCCCTCCTTATAGTTGAGTGCTAATTTGTCGTACAGATCATACAGCACTGGAATAGTATCTCCTTCCGGATCAAAATTGAAGGCTTGATTAATGTCTTTAAAAATAAGAGCGAGACGAAAGATTTTGGTAGGCAAAAGGTTTGCAATTTCCTGAGCTGAGTTCCCGCGCCCTTTTGAGGAGGACATTTTTCTGCCTCCGACGAGAAAAAATTCATAGGGAATATCAAACGGGGGTGGATAATGAAATACTTCTTTGGAAATATGGTTTCCCACATCCCGTGAACCTCCTTTTGTTGAGTGGTCCTTGCCGCCACCCTCAACGTTTACCCGCATAACTTTCCATTTCGCTGGCCATTCCACTTTCCAAGAAAGTTTAGCACCACCGGCAAATGGACTCAGACGACCTTCAAATCCGCAGCCTCGAGTCCACGGTAATTTATTTTCTAGACACTGTACTTTGATTGTTTTCCCATCAAAATCACTTGCATCCGTCGTTGAAAGTTTGCCACAACGCGGACATAAAGCAGCAAGGGGCAGCCATCCTTCTGGCCGTTGAGCTCCAGAGACTTCCCTATATATCCGGCGAATCGTTTCTGCCCCTTCAATGGCTTCGACAATAACACTATCCATTTTGCCTGAGAAGTACAATTCACTTCCCCAATAAAATTCAGGTTTCCAGCCAGCGTTTTCTATCACCCTGCGAAATTCATTTGCAAAGTATTGTGCAAAATTATTTGCAGAGGGGTCTGGGGAAGGAATATTTCGTAGTGGCATTCCCAAGTATCGTTCAAACTGCTCCCGCTGCAGATAGGGCGGGATATCATCCATAGGGTCAAAATCATTAAACTCGTACAAAAATTTATTCCCTATTTTACGCTCAGTCAGTGCCTCCGATACTGAGCCATGGATAGCAACCCCCCGCATGGAGCCCACATGTACGGGGCCTGAAGTAGTTTTCTCATCCCGGATGATACATGGCTCTCCACTAGGTAGAGCATGTGCTCGTTCCTTTTCTATAGCACTGCCAATTCTGTCGGCCCAAAACATGGAGTAAGTTTACTCCACTTTAAGGATTTTGTAGCGTTGCGTACCCTTTGGGGTATGGAAGGAAAACTCCTCCCCTGCCTTTTTTCCAAGGAGCGCCCCACCAAGCGGTGAATGATAAGAGATTTTTCCAGAAAACATATCTGCTTCTTCTGCGCCCACAATAGTGTAGCTATGTTTTTCAGTTCCCCCGAGCTTTTGCAGCGATGCCACCGAGCCCATGCCGACGGTATCACTTTTTGTGCTGCGAACAATTTTTGCGTGTTTTAAAATAGTCTCAAGCTTCTGGATACGCTCTTCCACTGCAGCCTGTAATCCTCGCGCCTCCTGATATTCAGCATTCTCAGAAAGATCTCCGAGTGAACGGGCATATTCAAGCTGCTCTGCAACTTCCTTTCTGCGTGTTGTGTGAAGCTCGTTGAGCTCCTGAGTTAGTTCCTCGAATTTTTCTTGTGAAATAAACTCCGCAGTAGCCATTGAGAAGAAAGTGTAACGAATTCAAAACGAATGTCAACCTTTATGTAGAGGTGGCGTTTTGGAGATACTGTGGTGTGTTTGTCTCCATCCACTGTAAAAAATTTCCCACCGCAACTGGTGCCCCTATAAGTGTTCCTGTGGGGGCTTTTTCCAGTACCACCGCATATGCATAGCGCGGATGCTCGTACGGGAAGAATCCTATCATCCAGGAATTTTCATATTGGTTATTTGCTCCCAGTTGGGCGGTACCGGTCTTTCCTGCAACATGTACAAAATCAAACTTTACTGCCTGTGAAATGCCACTGGTGACTCCGAGGCGCATACCTTGTTGTATTATCTGAATGTTATAAAGAGGCACTCCGAGCTGTTTTCCCTCAGGCGTTGAGCTTGCGATAAGTGTCGGCGTCATGAGGGTCCCTCCGTTTGCAATAGCTGCCGCTTCGCGCACCGCTTGGAGAGGAGTTATGGTGACCCCATACTGACCGATCGTCGTGTGATAGGTATCGCCGATCCGCCAGGTGGGATCCGTGGGGAAATTTTGTGCTTTCCAAGCGGGAGATGGAACCGTGCCGGAGGGTTCAGTAAAGCCCGCAAGTCCAGTAGGACTTCCGAAACCAAAAAGATGCATATAGGTATCAATGCCGCTGATACCAATTCCCGGCTGATTCTGGTAGCCTCCCCCAACTTCATAAAAATAAACATCTGAAGACCATGCAATCGCCAGACGCATATCAACCCATCCATTCGCTCGCCAATCTTTAAAAATAGAAGGGTGCTTGGGATCAAATGGATTAGGAACACTAATAGAACCGGTGCTGAGTATCTGTGTATTTTCATTGATAACCCCCTCGGTGAGAGCACCGACTCCTATAATGGGCTTCACTATCGAACCAGGGGCGTACAGCCCATCAACCGCTCGATTCAGAAATGGCTGGCGGGGGTCGGCGTTATAGCCTGAAATGGCGGCAGTATCGCCGTTTGTCATTGCCTGGGGAGAGTACTGCGGATAGCTAGTGAGTGCCAAAATTTCTCCCGTAGTAACATCCATAACAACCCCCGCGCCCGCCTGAAAGCCTGATTTCTGTACTCTATCGGCAATGGCGGTATATAACGCTTGGGTAACACTGGCATCAATCGATAGAGTGATTTTTTTACCGGGAACGGGTGGCTGGAGGACATCTTCTGACACTACTCCACCGTGTGCATTGGCCTCGGTGAGTTTGAGACCGTTTTGGCCCGCAAGCTCTTGGTTATATGCTTTCTCTATCCCATCCATTCCGACAAATTCGTCTCGGAAATATACCCCACTGCTGTCTTTTGCTGGAGGCACCGCGTATCCCAACACCAGTGCAAGCCCCTGCAGGGGGGTATACACGCGTTGCGCGAAATCGTCAGTAAGGTTGACACGGTTATTTCCTGCAAGTAATACGCCGTTTCGATCTACTATGATGCCGCGATCAGCAAAGATGACTTGCTGAATAAGTGGGTTATCGGCCGCTTGTTTTGCATAGGTTTGGCCGTGCGCAATCTCAAGATCGCCCGCGCGGATAACCAGTAGCGCAAAGATTATGGCAACAATACTTCCCGCCGCAACAATAGAGCGCCGAGAAATCGGACGCTCAAGACGGCCTTCAAACTGATCCTTATCAAATGCAGGAAGATTTGATGAGTCGATGAAGATTTCCTCCGGATTAATCTCGGCTGAAATTTTTTTCCGGCCCCACATCTTTCTTCTTCCCATGAGGCAAGTATAGCTCTCCGGGGTTCTCTCATCCAATTTTTCCCTTCCTTTAAGAGCACAAAAGTGCCTATAGCCGGTCGGGCATCCGCAGACGGATGCGCCCGAGGAGCATATGCCGAAAAGCAACGACAACGCATGCACACAAGGTCCACGGCAACAAAAGAAAATGAAAAAATCCTGTTGGTGTTCCCCACAAAAGATCAAGAAAAATTCCTATGCATACAGCAAGCACCCACCTTCCTTGAATAGCGGCAAACAGTAACCCCAAAACCGCAAGGGGCCAAAAGGATAGAAGCAATCCTACCAGTAGAATTATGAGCGCGATAAGAGATCCGATGCTGCGGGACATACTTAACTTATTGTTTCCAAACCTCAACATATTGAAGTGCGAAAGGATTTACCGGCATCTGAAGATAAAGTGTTTCAAACGATTGATCTTGGGGCGCTACCACTGCAGAAACCGTCGCCATTATGCCGCCGGAGAGAGTGGGAAGGACTACCGAATCTCCAACTGAGGCCGCAACACCAATCGGCACTTTTGAAACAAGAGAACCACCCCCTTGCCCTTCTATCGAAATGGGAGTGAGCGTACCGTTTTGGCTGTGCAACAGGGCAGCATACGTTTCCCCCGGTGTTGAAAAAAGCGTGACCCGCGATGTTGTGTCATATACCTGCGAAACAATACCAATAAAAAGGGTGCCGCCAGCAGAGACAAGATCATTGGTAATAACGCCATTGCTACTGCCGACATCAATAACAAAAACGTCATAGGGTAGCGCGGGCGGACGCATGAGGACTACCCCAAGAATAGTTTTTGTACTGCCATTTCGGCTCAAACGATTTTCAAGGTCAAGGGTTTCTTGATAGAGCATGTTGCGATCGGCAAGAAGCGCCGTGGTTGAGGCAAGCTCCGCCTGAAGAATGGTATTCTCTTTTTCAAGAGCCGCTTTTGAGGCGAAAGGATTTGCTACATCTCCGAGCGTCATACGAACCTGTGCTACCTGAGACCATATGCGCCAAAAAAAATTCTCAAGGGTAGGACGCAATATCAGAACTCCTATAAGAATAAGAACTCCCAAGAGAGCCACGACAACGCTACCGTGACGTATCTTCGATCGCTTCTCGCGATTAGGCGAGGTCATCTTCATACTCAATAAGCATATCGCGATAGAGATCGATATTCTCAAGAATAACGCCAGTACCACGGGCAACGGAGGTAAGCGGATCCTCCGCAATCACGACCGGTATCTTCAGCCATTCACTCATGAGCCTTCCCAAGCCCTTAAGGAGTGCTCCGCCGCCTGAAAGTACGATACCTGAGCGCATAATGTCCCCTAAGATCTCTGGTGGGGTCGTTTCAAGCACTTCTCGCACCGATTCAATGAGTACATCAATTGTCTGGGAAATTGCTTCGCGGACATCAGAGTCTGTAAGCACCACCTCCCGCGGCAGCCCGGTGATAAGATCACGACCGCACACAACCATCTCAAGTGGGATTCCTTCCCCTATGACTGCACCAATCGTTATTTTCACCTCCTCGGCAGTTTTCTCACCAATCAAAATCTTAAATTCGGAGCGTACATATGAAGCGATATCCCGATTGAGTTTATCGCCAGCAACGCGCAGATTCTTGGAGCGCACAATTCCGCCAAGTGACAAGACGGCGATATCGGTAGTCCCTCCACCGATATCAACGATCATATTTCCAATCGCCTCACGAATAGGCATGCGAATACCAAGCGCTGCAGCCACGGGCTGCTCCACGATAAATACTTCCCGTGCGCCTGCGTTTTCTGCCGCATCCTTAACCGCACGTATTTCAACATTGGTAATGCCTGAGGGAACACCGATCACCGCTCGTGGACCGAGTGTTTTTTTGTGTAGTGCCTGTGCGCGATTAATAAAGTATGCGAGCATTTCCTCCGTTGCCTCAAAGTCTGACACCACACCATCTACCAAAGGCCGAATAGCGACTAAGTGGCCGGGGGTGCGGCCGAGCATTTCTTTTGCCTCAGCTCCTACTGCTACCACTTGTCCTGTTTTTTGATTCACCGACACGACAGAGGGCTCCATAATGACAATCCCCTTGCCGCGCAGGTATACCAGTGTATTTGCTGTCCCCAGATCAATTCCGATGTCGTTGGAAAGCAGGGGTAATATTTTTTTAGTGATTTGCTCAAACATGTCGCAACAATCCAATTAATTCTGATATGCTCACCAGTGCTGTCTTTCCTGTTTTGCGCTCCACACATTCAAACTTGCCTGCGGATAGCGTCTTCTCCGACACCACCACACGCAGTGGAATACCAATGAGATCGCTGTCGGCAAATTTTTCTCCTGCGCGAGCGTCTCGGTCATCCCATAGCACCTCTACTCCCTCCTGGATGAGTTCCCGATACAACTCCTTGGCTTCCGCTTTTACCTCCTCGTTACTTCCTTGCAGCTCAATCATGTGCACATCAAAGGGAGCCACACTCCGGGGCCAGACAATACCCTTTTCATCGGATAATTTCTCTACAATAACCCCCATGACGCGCGAGGGCCCGAGCCCATAGCAACCCATATAGACCAATTGCTGTTTTCCCTCTTCGTCCGTATAGGTGTAGTTAAACGCTTTGCTAAACTTAATATTGAGCGGGAAAATATTTCCCACCTCGCATGCATGCACCTGCTCAAGCGCAGCAAAATCAACGTTGAGCTTCTTGCTATTTTCTTCGCTTATAATTTCTTTGTTATATGCGATTTTGTGTGTGCGGTCGAGATAAATGATATCTTCGCCAGCATCGCACAGCGTTTGGAACTCGTGTGAAAAATCAAGCGTGAAGTCCCCTCCTGAGGCAAGGGTGATAAATGTATCAGTGCCGATTTCAAGTCGGTCAAAAATCGTCTGGTAGGAATCTTTCACCTTTTCGTAATAGCGCTTCAGGTCTTCTTCATCACGATGGAAACTATAGAGATCCTTCATGCGGAACTCCCGTCCGCGCAAAAGGCCAGACTTCGCTCGCACTTCGTTTCGAAACTTAGTTTGAATCTGATAATACGCAACAGGCAAGTCTTTGTATGACTGATTGAATTGTTGTGCTATTGGCGTGATGAGTTCTTCATTTGAGTAATTCAAAATATACGAAGAATCGTTCTTCGCAAGTGAGAGCTCGTTGGCCCCCAGCGTGCGCATGAGCACATCCACGCTGTTAAGGCGGCCAGTCTGCTTCCAGGGCTCCAGAGGTGAGAGAGCCGACATCAATATTTCTCTACCAATTTTGTCCATCTCCTCGCGCACGATTCCTTCTATCTTTTGAAGTACCCGAAGACCCAGCGGCAGAAATGAATATACCCCCGCCATTTCTTTATGCAGATATCCACCCCGTATCAAAAGCTGGGCATTTTTAGCAACTTCGTCCTTAGGCGCTTCACGCCGAGTCTTGGTAAAAAGCTGTGATTGAAGCATAGAGTGCCATTGTAATGGTAAACGCCACTACCGGCAAAATGAGCATTTAGAAATGAAAGAGACGAACAATATCGTGATAGGAAATGATGACCATAAACATGAGAAGAAGAGCGAAACTTGCAATTGTAAGATTGGTAGTCAAACGCTCGGGAAGAGGGCGGCCTCGGAGAGCTTCAATGACAATAAAAGCCAAACGTCCCCCATCAAGACCGGGAATAGGAAGCACGTTGATGAACGCAAGGTTGATGGAGATAAGTGCGGTCAGGAGAAGTACGGAAGTAAATCCTTGCCGCACCGCTGCCGAGCCGATATATGCAATGCCGATTGGACCTGCAACTTCACTGAAACTTGCCACACCGTGGAGAATACTTGCAAAAAAAGTTACTAATCCGACGGCGGTTGAGTCAACCATTTGGGAGAATAAGATTGCTCCCTGAACAAGCGCAAGGGGTAGCGACAATCGCAATGTACCCACATCGTCAAGTTCGATGCCGATCGCCTGGTGTCCTGGTACGATTCCCGCTGCAGGTTTTGCCAAAAATACATCTTGAACTCCATTACGCTCAACAAAAAGCACAATACTCTCCCCTGCATGACCCGCAATGAACTGCTGCAGCGCGCTTGAGGACGCTCCGGGGGCGAGCGTTGCCGTAGCAGTTTGAATTTTTACTACTTGGTCTCCCGCTTGTATTCCCGCTTGCTCTGCCGGAGAGCCGGGGAGCACATAAACAATCGTCGTATGTACACCCTGCACTACACCCATGGTATGCTCCCCTGCGCTGGCGGGAAGTCCTACCAGGTAGCCCACAGAGAGCAACAACCACGCAAAAACCAGATTGCACGCAATGCCAGCCACAATGACCGCTCCTTGTACCCAGGGTGAGCGGTGGGTAAAGCTTCGTTTCTTCTCACTGTCTGAGAGCAATTGGTTCTTTTTTTCGCTTTCTTCGCCAAAAATCTTTACATACCCACCCAAAAGAAGCAGATTAAAAGAATAGAGAGTTCCTCCTTTGAAAAAGGAAAAAAGTCGCGGGGGGAACCCTATTGCAAACTCCTCCACTGCTATACCAAAAGCTTTTGCAGCAAAAAAATGCCCCCATTCATGTACGAGAATAAGACCGATAAGGATGCATACAAAGATAAATAGTGACATAGCTATCCGCCTATTTCTTTCTCTTTACGGGCAAACATCTCGTCAAACTCTTTATTGAGAGCATCGACACGCTTTTGCATGTCCTCTTTGTTGCGAAATTTATCATCCTCGGTTATGGTGCCGTCCCGCTCCTTTGCTTGGATATCGCTCCATACTTCATCGCGCACCGCCCGTAGGGCGGTGCGTGCCTCCTCAAGCTTGGCCTTAGCAATTTTTATAAGTGCACTGCGACGCTCAGCCGTAAGTTCAGGGAAAAATACGCGTACTCCTTTTTCATCAGCACCCACTGAAAGGCCGAGGTTTGCAGCAAGAATTGCTTTCTCTATCTCTTTTGCCTGACTGGGTTCCCAGGGAGCGATGCGCAGGGTGCGTGCATCCTCCGTGGCAATGTTGGCCAGTTGTGCGATCGGCATACGAGTGCCATAACTTTCAACCATGATACCGTCAAGGATTGCCGAGGAGGCGCGGCCGGTGCGCACGCTTGAAAATTCACGGGATAAACGATCTTGTATTTCCGTTAGATGTTTTTGAAAAAGAGTGAAATCGTACGCCATAGTGAATAAGTATACTATACGCGAAAACGCTTGGCGGCAGGCGGATATATTTTTACGAGTGGATCTTTACTGAGATCATATTTTCTAGCCGGCGCAATTTGGCGGCCATACTCAATGACCCGGTAGGTAAAAGGGAGCCATTCTTTTTTTGGAAGTAACTGCATAAGATCTCGCTCGATTCGCACCGGATCTGTATAGTCAGAAAGATCGTAGCGGATCACAAAACGTATAACGTGAGTATCAACAGCGATACCCTCCACTATCCCAAAGGCATTGCCTAAGACAACATTTGCCGTTTTGCGCGCCACACCCGGCAGGCGAAGGATTTCTGTCATCGTTTGCGGCACACTGCCACCAAATTCTTTTTTTAGCATCTGCGCTGCAGCTAAAATATTTTTCGCCTTCGCACGATAAAAACCTGCTGCATAGATATCGCGTTCAAATTCCTGTGGTTTGGCTCGCACGTATGCCTCAAGTGTTTTGTACTTTTTAAAAAGCTTCTTAGTAATACGGTTGACCATGCTGTCCGTACATTGCGCGCTGAGCTGTACTGCCACAACAAGCTCCCAGGTAGTATTGAAGTTAAGTGCAATATGAGCGTCGGGGAAAAGTTTTTTAAGAGCGTGGTTGAGTTTTGTTATTCGTTTGCGTCGTGCTTCCAGGTGCTCATTTTTCATGGTGTGCGTGGGAGTGTGGCAGCCACGTGCTCAAGAAGCATCTTCAAAGATGCCGATCGGTCAGGAAGATAGGAGCGGATGAGTGCAATATCGGCAAGCCCCTGACGCATTCCTGCACTTTGGGCGAGATGCGGATATAGCTCCGCCTCGATTGCTTGCAAAAAGTCCCGCACACGGTCGCGTGCTCCCTCTTCCTCTTCAAGGAGTTCGCTGAGATACGCGCTGCGCTCCTTATACGGAAGCGATAGAAAATGAGCTCCCGGATGTGAGGCGGTGATGCCTGGTATGAGGAGCTCCTCGGGGTATGGCGTGAAGCGCGAACGGAGCGTTGCCAGGAGTACACCCGGGGGCACCAAGAGCACAAATACCATTCCCGTTTGAGGCTCTTCAAATAATTTCAAAAGGGCCTGTTGCGCTTCAGTGGTAATTGAAGAGACACCCACCAAGTAAAGGGCACGGCCGGTGATATTTTTAAGTGCACTTCGTGTGCGCAAAGCGCGTGCTTCCTCTATGCCAAATTTCTCCCACTCTTCAATATAGAGCTCACCACCAATCTCCCTGCTAAACCCGAAACGCAAGCATGCATCTTCGGCAAGTGCGCTCAGCTGCGTTCGCGGTCCTTCGTATAGATATGCGTGATGCTCCATAGAGCTCCCTTTTAGCGCTTAGCGATAATAGCTTTTTTATAGGTATCTAAATGTTCAAGAGCAATACCCGTCCCACGCACAACACAAAAAAGTGGGTCCTCTGCCACGTGAGCTTTGACGCCTGTGCGCCGAAGCACCAACTCGGGGAAATGGCGCAAGAGAGAAGTGCCTCCGGTCATAACAATGCCTCGTTCGATGATATCGCTTGCAAACTCTGGGGGGGTTTCTTGCAAGACGTCCCGAATCGCTTTTATGATCTCGCGTAATTCTTTTCCCATTGCTTTGACAATATCGTTTGTCTTGAGCTCCGCTGAGCGAGGCAGACCGGTAATAAAATCGCGCCCGTGTACGTTCATGACAAGCTCTTCATCAAGCGGCACCGCTGAACCAATAGCAATTTTAATATCTTCTGCAGTTTTTTCGCCGATCGCAAGGTTGTGTGTTTTTTTTATGTAATCAGCGATAGCGTGGTCAAGTCGATCTCCTGCACATTTAACGGATATCGATGCGACGATGCCGCCCAGAGATATGACTGCGACATCGGTTGTTCCTCCTCCGATGTCAATAACCATATTTCCTCGTGGTTCTTGAATAGGTATGCCCGCACCAATAGCCGCTAGCACCGACTCTTTGACGACGTAGGCGCTCTTGGCTCCTGCTCGAATGGCAGCCTCTACCACAGCGCGACGCTCAGTTGAGGTGACCCCGGTGGGCACTGATACCATTACTTCAGGGCGAAAAAGCTGAAATCGTCCTAACGCTTTACCGATGAAATAGCGCAGCATCGCTTGGGTTACCCGATAATCAGCGATTACTCCATCTTTAAGTGGTCGGTATGCAATTATTTCACTTGGTGTCCGACCAATCATCTCCTTTGCTCTGGCGCCCACCGCCAAAATCCGTTTATCCACTTCAGAAATTGCAACAACTGAAGCTTCATTGAGTACCACCCCACGCCCAGGCACAAACACCAGCGTATTGGCTGTACCTAAATCAATGCCGAGCTTAGGGTTAAAAAAAGCCATGGAGCGTCATGATACCTGAGCGCGTGCGGTAAAACAAACTTTGTCAACGTGTGCGCGCTGCGGTAAGCTAGAAATCCCGATGCAGCCTACACTTAATTTTAAAATCGAAGGGGGAAGAAAGCTCCATGGCAGCGTCGTGGTCAATCCTTCGAAGAATGGTGCGGTAGCGCTCTTGTGCGCGGCGCTTATAAACCGCGGAACGACAACACTTACTCAGGTACCCAAGATCGAGGAAGTGCACCGCCTCATTGAGGTACTGCGCTCCATCGGCGCGGTGGTGGAGTGGCGCGGGAGTGCAGTCGTCATCACGCCGCCCAAAAAATTTACGCTGGGGGCCATTGACCGCGATGCCGCGGAGCAGACACGAAGTATCATTATGTTTGCCGGCGCTTTAGTGCATGCGCTCACCTCTTTTTCTCTGCCGCGGGTGGGTGGCTGCAAACTTGGTTTGCGCACCGTGCGTCCGCACCTGTATGCACTTGAAAAATTCGGTATTGATATTACAACCGTAGATGGCTTTTGGCGTATCTCCCGGAAAAAAAGACTGCGTGCTGCTGAAGTAATAATGTATGAATCCGGTGATACGGCAACTATCAATGCAATTCTTGCTGCCGCGGGTATTGCCGGCACCAGCCATATAAAATACGCCTCAGCAAACTATCAAGTACAAGAGCTGTGTTTCTTTCTGCGCAAATTCGGGATCTCAGTTGAAGGGATCGGCACCACAACACTTATTATTCAGGGGAAGGGCCGCATCAAAAAAAATGTAACCTACCCCATTGGTGAAGATCCGACCGATGCGATGTTTTTTCTTGCTACTGCGATAGTCACTCGATCTTCAATCATAATTCGCCGCTGTCCAATTGATTTCATCGAACTCGAACTCTTGATGCTTGAAAAAATGGGTTTTAAATACACTGCTTCCGCACGCTACAAGGGGCGCGATGGGCATATTAACTTGGTCAATATACGAACGTTCCCGAGTCTTTTGGTGGCCTCTCCTGAGAAAATACACCCGCGCCCGTACCCGGGGCTGAACATGGATAATCTTCCCTTTTTTGCGGTTATCGCCACACAAGCCCGCGGCACGACCCTTATTCACGACTGGGTGTATGAGAAGCGCGCACTATACTTTACTGAGCTTGATAAGTTTGGTGCGACAACGCTCCTTGCCGACCCGCATCGTATCTTTATCTCTGGCAGAACCCCACTCCACGCAGTTGACCTTGTGTGTCCCCCGGCACTGCGACCGGCCACCATTCTCCTTATCGCCATGCTTGCAGCGCCAGGCACCTCCACTCTGCGCAACATCTACAGTATCAACCGCGGGTACGAGGGGCTCGTTTCGAGGCTGACTTCTTTGGGAGCAAAGATCGAGATGGTTGAGGAGCGTGCTTCTTAGGGTTTACTTCCCACCAAAATTTTTTTGAAAAACTACTTGCCTGCTCACAGACACTTTTGAGGTAATAAATATCGCGCGTTGGTATTCCCTCCAGAATACGCCCCATGCGTGGCATGGAGAGCGCTGGCAAGCCGTCGCGAATGCGCGTGGCATTGAGTTTCTCAAGAAAGTAGCGCATGAGTTCGCCGCGCTCGGTTGCCTTTTCTTTTGGGCGCTCTGAAGCCGATATATGGGAGCTGATATGACGCATAAAAATAGTATACCAACGTCTCACACGTGTTACAAAAAATTATAGTCCTGTGCCTTGGCTCAAGTGTTTTTTTGTATATACTCAATATCTAATATGATTCTACAACTAGACAATCCACTTTTGCGTAAAAGGGCAAAACCGGTACTCAAAAAAGACATGGGGACACCCAGGCTACGTTTGGCACTTCAACGTATGAAAAAAGCTCTCTCTGCAGAAGAAAGTGGAGTGGCCATTGCCGCGCCGCAAATCGGGGTTTCCTGGCGGATTTTTATTATTGCAGGCAGAGCATTTGAAATGGAAAAAGAATCCTCTCCTGAAAAAACTCCGATAAGTCAGACCCGGGTGTTTATTAATCCTGAGATCGTGCGCCTTTCACGTGCTACCCATGAAGTATCTGAGGGCTGTCTTTCGGTGCGAGGAATTTATGGAATCGTTAGCCGACACGAGAAGGCAACGGTCAGGGCTCTCAATGAAGCTGGAGAAATATTCACTTATCACGGCTCTGGACTTATTTCCCAAATTTTTCAGCATGAAATAGATCACCTCGAAGGCGTCCTCTACGTCGACAAAGCGGAGCGGTTTGAAAAAGAGTCTGCGCAAGAAAATTCCTCTAAGACCCCTCAGTTGTAATCTATGAGCCTGCCCCATCTTCCTCGCTTTGCGTTTTTTGGTACACCCCGCTTTGCCGTGCGGGTACTTGGCGCCCTTGAAACTCAAGGCCTTATGCCTGCGGTTGTAATCACTGCGCCGGACAAGCCTCGCGGCCGTGGGCTTGTCTCTTCAGCTGCTCCCGCTAAAGAGTGGGCGCTTGAGCGCGATATTGACGTTGTCACACCCGAGCAGCTGAAAGATTCCAATTTTATTACAGAACTTGCCAACACTGAGTGGGATGTATTCGTAGTTGCTGCGTATGGGAAGCTGATACCAAAAAATATACTAGAAATGCCTCGAGTGGGCGCTCTTAACGTGCACCCGTCACTTCTGCCAAAATTTCGCGGCCCCTCGCCTGTTATTTCGGCTATTCTTGCAGATGAGCGCGTTACTGGCGTCACCATCATGCTTATGGATGAGCGCATGGACCATGGACCAATCATTGCGCAAGGCCGCATAGAACTTGAAGAGAGCGCATGGCCACCGCAAGGAAGCATGTTTGAAGATCTTCTTGCAACTGAAGGAGGAAATCTCTTGGCGGAAGCATTGAAGCCCTGGCTTGAGAAAGAAATAACACCGGTGCCCCAAAATGAACACGAGGCCACGTATACAAAGAAATTCTCAGATGCAGATGCGCGTATTGATCTCAAAGGAGAACCGTATGAGCAGCTTCTCAAAATTCGAGCGTTTGATAGCAACCCAAGAGCTCATTTTTTCACTCAAACCCCAAGCGGCAGGGATTTTCGCGTTTTAGTGACTGAGGCGGATATAGAAAATAATATGCTACGTATTTTACGAGTCATTCCAGAAGGAAAGCCGGAAATGGATTACGAAACATTTCTACATTCAGCTGCTAGAAACGATTCCTAAGCCCCCGAAGAAAATCTTTTACCCGAGCTGCACTATGGCGCATAATATGCTGTCGTTTTTCTTTAACACGCACCACTTCGCGCGTGAATTCTTCAACTGCAAGGTCAATTGCTTCGTGAAGCGTGATACCCTCAGCGCGCGCATACAATGCTCTTTTACTGAGTATACTCTTAAGGGAGACGTGATATTTTGCAGCCGGTGCAGCAGAATCGTATGATAATTCTACATCAAGTGGGCTAGCTGTTCCGTTATGTAAAAACTTTTCTATGTGCGTAACTTTTCGATCGAGATACTCACGCATTTCCAAGGAGAGCGATAAACCGGTACCCTTAAGGTTATAGTCCATAGGCTGTTTTTACCATCCAAGATAACTATTGCGGGTTATAAGAAGTTTCCTTTAGGAGTTCGACATAAGTATACGCTTGGACAGCCTTTTCTGAAAGAACTTTCTTGAGTATACTTTACAACGTTCAAAAAAGATTCCGGCGTAGCTCAATGGTAGAGCAGCTCCCTGTTAAGGAGTTGGTTGTAGGTTCGAGTCCTACCGCCGGAGCAAGATAGGATTTTTTGAGTACAAATCATCCATATCCCTTGTGTTTGCTTTGTTTTCTACAGGTTCTAACTTTGCGTGAATAGCGCGGACCTCAATTGCCATCGTTTGTATTGGGAATAACAGATTATCCCAGTCAATGCTCAACTTCCTGCCTTTTAAGATGAGGTCCGAACCTAGCGCGGCGAAAATCTCTTTCCGAGTCTCAAGGTCGTTTCTTTTCTTTGCCTCGGCAAAAACAGCCATCCCCTTCTCTGCAAAGTTGAAACCGCGCTCGGCAATCTCAAGCCAGTTCTCCACACGCTTATCAGTATCCTTGAGGAGTTCTTGAAGTCGTCCCTTTTCAGCAAGGAGTGTTTGTTTTCTGCCCTTGAACTCCCCCTCTGTCAGCTCACCGTTGGCACGCATATCAATGAGGTTGTCTACCCTGCGCACACATGCCTCATATTCGCGCCTCTGTGCACCGTAGATACGGTCTCGGTCCGATACCTCTTGCGTGTTCATCTCACGAAGGCGTGCTAAAGCCCAGTTATTGAAATCAGTAGGTATCTCTATTGAGCCCAGCTCCTTTGCTATCTGTTTCTCAAGCTCCGCTTCCTCAATCGCTGGCTCTTTGCAGTTCGGGTTCCTGCGTTTGGTGCAATGATAGTAAGTGTAGTGGTGCGTGTTGCCGTTTTTCTGGTATTTCACTTTTTCCTCGGCAGTAACCATAGCGCCACATCCTCCACACTTGATAGGTCCGCGATACATAATCTCGTGCTTCTTTGGGTGCGGGTAGTTCTTTCGTCCAATCAAAAACTGTATGCGGTCATACTCCTCGCGGGTAATCATCGGCTTGTGGATGCCCTTCATCGTGCTAAAGAGTTTCATATCCCGATACTTGTTTGTAGTCCACGCGGGCACGATGCTCCAAAAGTGGAGTTGTCCATTGTCGCCGATTTTACGGAGAATGACTTTGATTTTGCGCCCATCGGTGATAGCGATAATGCCCCAATACTTCACGGGCTTTGCTTTGAGTATTTTTTTCTTATGACTTTTGACCTCAAACTGTTTGATAGTTTCTTCGTATTCTTGATAGGTATTAGAGTGCCCTATGAGTTTTATGGCGCGTGGCAGGAGCTTGAAGCGTAGTATTTGTGATGGACGCTCTCGCTCACTCCGTGAACCTTTGAAAATGATGTGATTGAAACCCTCTGCTGTGAAATGCACATACTCGTTGAGTGCGGGCGACATAATAGGGCGGGTGGCGCTATAGAGTTTTTGAGCGTCCTCACGGAGTTTGTCGTAGTTAGAAAGGTCTTCCATAGCAAATAGTTTACACTACCCTGCCCCGTTATGGTTTGCACTTAAATACATAAACAAATGCGCTATAATGCAGCAATGTATCGGGCAACGAACCTTCAGAAAAAACTACTCTTTATTGCTCTCATAGCGTTTGTGATATTGAGCATGCCCGCTTCCGCTTCTCTAGCTATGCCCGTGGGCACAGACGGTCATATGTCAGGGTGTACCTTTATGAACGGCGGCTCAATCTGTACCATGGCTCCTTTGGAACACATAGCCGCTTGGCAAAGCATGTTCACCGCGGCGCATCTCAAAGAAGCATCTCTTTTTCTCAACCTCATTCTAATCACTCTGTTCTCCGTCTTTCTTTTCTTACGACGTTTGGATACAAGTCAGCTTCAAAACAAATCATTGTATACTCAACGTTTCAGATACCCTCGCTATTCAATTCGTAATGAATTACAAGAAGCGTTTTCTAGCGGCATTCTCCATCCCAAAGTTTTTTAGAGCCGTATCAGAGCGTGTTGAATACCGCACGCAGTGTTTTTCTATTACCTAACTTTGTAACCTATGGAACAAGAAACTAAAAAACTACAACTATCCCAGCCAGTCGCAATTATTATCGCAGGGGTCATCATAGCGGGAGCTGTCATCTGGAGCAGTGGTAACAGAAATGCTGCGCCAAATACAACTGGGAGTACCCAACAGCAGGGCTCTACCGTTGCTGTAGACAGCAGCAAAGTGAATATCCAAGGCGAGCCATTTATCGGCAATCCCAACGCTCCGCTTATCATCGCATACTGGTTTGACTACCAGTGTCCGTTCTGTCAGCGCAATGAGGAGACCGCTATGCCGCAACTAATCAAGGACTATGTAGACACAGGCAAAGCAAAGCTCGTGTTCAAGGATTACGAGTTCTTGGGCGATGACTCACAGACACTAGGACAATACGCCCGTGCAGTATGGGCAACAGCACCTGACAAGTTCTACCCGTGGCACAAAGCTATCTTTGACAATCAAGGTCAAGAGAATAGTGGCTGGGCAACACAGGCAAAAATCCTCTCCATCACAACAAGCGTACTTGGCGCTAGCGATACGGCTAAAGTAGTAGCTCTCGTAAAAACAAATGGGGCTGCTTACCAGAAAGTAATGGATGCAGATAAAGCCGAAGGTTCAGCAAACGGTGTTACAGGTACTCCAGGTATGGTCATAGGCAAGCATTTGGTTTCTGGTGCAATACCCTACGCTCAAATAAAGGCAACCATAGAAGCGGCTCTCAAAAACCAATAAGTATGCAAAAGAAAACATACACTCCGCTGCTTATCCTAGCGGGCGCACTCCTCATAAGCGGCTTTATTGTTACCAAATCCAGCATCGTACCCAAAGCAAATGCACAGCTCACTGCTACATATAACAGTATTCCAACTGTGAGCGGTAAGGTGCTGTTCATGCAACAGAGCCAAAATCTAACACAGAGCGTTGACCCCGCGCTTGTTGATTTGGACTCCCAGCTCATTACTTGCAGTCCCAATGTAGATAGTTTGCTTACAGCTAAGCCTATGCTTGGAGGAAGCTGTCTGGCAGGAGATAGTACACTCGGCACAACAACGGGCATGTTTTTAGGCGGTCAGTGCTGTGGGTCAATGAAAAATCTAACGGACTATAACACTGAACTTCAAAACCTTCAGCAATACAAAGACATTCCTGATTTGCCAATGAACCCATACAAAACGCCCGTGGCTCTTGCGAAGAAATGGATTGACTACGACAAGGCAACTAACCTCACACCTTCAGAACAAGCAACTATGGACCAAGCAATGCATATGTCAAAAGAAGGTCCATGTTGCTGCAAATGTTGGCACTACTTCGTCAATGAAGGTATCGCAAAGAAAATGATAAAGGATTACCACTACAGCGCTCAACAAGTTGCGGCATACTGGGATACTTCAAGTATCTGCTAACCTATGCGTATGTATATCTGCCCAATGCACCCAGAGGTTCGGCAAGACAAGCCTGGTCGTTGTCCTAAATGCGGCATGGCTCTTGTAGATGAGAGCACGTACCAAGCTAAACCCGTTATTGCTGACAAGGGACTTGGGCAGATTACATGGCGCAGTTACATACCACTGGCTGTCATTGGGATGCTATTACTGCTCTCTACTCTCGCTGTATCGGTACACCAGTATCTTTTGGGAAGTTTCTTACCCGCAAATGCCATATCCTACTTTATGGCGGGTTTTTTCATTGTGTTTGCGGGTTTCAAACTTATGGACTTGAAAGGGTTTGCGGAAGGGTACTCAACGTACGACTTACTGGCAGGACGCTGGTTTCGCTACGGCTATGTTTATCCGTTTATTGAGCTTGGATTTGGTATGGCTATGCTCGCAGGAATAGTGAACCCCTCCCTTTTGTGGGCAGAGTTGATAGTAATGTTGTTCAGCGGTATAGGTGTTGCAATCAAACTGGCAAAAGGCGAGAAGTTTCAGTGCGCCTGTCTTGGAACTTTTCTCAAAGTACCCCTTACAAAAATCACACTCATTGAGGATTTCGGTATGGCACTACTCGCACTAGCACTTCTGCTCATAGGTTGAAAAACGTATCGGTATTTATGCAAGCAGTTTTGGTGAGGGATTTGCCCAACAACTTCAAGTGTGTCTTGTTTTATTATCCTGCCGCATTTAGCGCAAACATAGAGATTTTTCCAGCCGCTGCCCTTGTCTGGAGAAACCTCGTCTCCTTTTTCATCGCAAGGATAAAAGCCGTCGCTTGTGGGAGTGTTATTGCAGAGACAAATCCACGCCTCCTCATTTCCAGCTTCGTGAGTAATGTACTCTTTTTGGTCCATAATTGAATTATACGCCCAGAGCAAATGCAGGACAACGAAAGAAAAATGCGCTTTTACCCTCTATCAAACAGGTTCTAACACAGTCCAGTTCGCGGAGCTAAAAAAGCCCTATTTCACAATCCTTTTTATACTTGACAATAACTGTTATATATGATTAAATGTTCTTGAACGTACCTACACAATTCAACGAAAGGAGAACGTCGTGGGCTACTACTATGCCAAGGCAAGGCAGAAAAAAGAGCTCACCGCTCTTCAACAAGAACGGTATGGAGAACTTCGTGGAAGTTTTAACGAACTCCACCCTGACCTCGCAACCGATTTGCCCTCTGCGCTTCGGGAACGACTCGTATACGACAAAGACTACATCGGGCCCATCTTCAATGGCGAGACTTGGTCCGCCCTGGAAGAACTGGTGGAGGATACTTTGGTCAACTGGGTTTTGGCTGAGGAAAATCCCCAACGAGTTAAGTGGCTCGATCCCAAGGATCTGGTGGTGCCAGAACCTCCTCCAACTGAAGAAGAGCTCGAAGAGGGTAGGAAGCGGTGGGAAGATCTTATTCGCAGACAGGAAAAGCGACAAAAAGAAGATGCCCGAATCGATTTTGAAATTCGGTTCTGGTGGCTTCCCGAGCTAATCAAGCGCCCTATGCGAAAAATGGTCACCGGCTGTGAATCAGCTCCTTAGGTCGAATGCCTATAGCCCCGATGAGACTTCGTTCTCAACGGGGTTTCATTGTTTTTATACCCTCACTTCCCTTCCGAGACTGGTTCTAACATCCTCCAGGGCGGGGAGCAAAATAGGTCAAGTTCGGAACTGATATGATAAGTCACATGAATCCATCGCTCAAACAACTGGAGCCATTGGTTGGTAAATGGGTCATGGAATTGTCCAATGCTTCCTTTCTTCCTGATCATTCTACCACTGTACGAGGAACCACTTCCTGCGAATGGATTGAGGGGGGTGATTTTTTAGCTGTGCGCCAAGGAGCCAAGGGAGCAGGAACTCCCTATTCTGTATGGCTTATTGGTCGTGACAAAGCATCTTCCGAGTATACTGCTCTTTATTTTGACGACCGTGGAGTCTCAAGGGTATATAGAATGAGTTTTAAGAGCGGAATCTGGAAACTCTGGCGGGTCACACCTAAATTCTCGCAACGCTTCGAGGGCAAACTAAGCAAAGACAAAAAGACCATTAAAGCTCAATGGGAGAAAAAGTTTGGAAGCAAAAAGTGGGAACACGATTTCGACCTAACTTATAGCAAGCGTAAATAGCTTCTAACATTCTCCAAGGTACGGAGCAAAAAGCAGTAGATTACGTGTTACACTAAATCCGTGAATATAGCAGCAATATTTTCTTGGGGGTCACCATTAGGCATAGGACTTTGGATGGCAGGTTTAGGTGTATTTTTTTGGGGCCTGAGCAAATTCATTCACAGGAATTAATTAGGCTGGTTCTAACATCCTCCAAGGTGCGGAGCTATTTTTTATGCCTTATTTTCAATGGGATTTTTGATACCCCAATTGGACATCAGAACTTTTAATTGGCAATCTCAGTGCTAGGATATACATATGAACAAGCGACCGCTGTATGTGTACGTAATCGGAGTTGTTGTTGTGTGGGCGATTATTCTCACACTCTCATGGTTTGGAGTCATCTGGAAACCCTTCAATGAAGTTGTCACAGTATGTGCGGGCTTCGCCCTCGGGATGCTCGCGATGTATATCGCCGTACACCTGTATAGGTGGAAATAATCTAGCGGACAACTCCTGCCCGCAGAGGACAATGGTATAATAACGACATCATGGACAAATGGCGCTCGACATACGTCAAGCTAGTAGTACTTGAACTTGTACTAAGTGTGGTGTTCTTTGCACTCGGGCATTACATTGGGAACGCTTATTTTCGTGGCGTAGGTGTCGGCTTGTTAATCGCTTGGGTCACGGGCGCCTTAGCTTATTTTATTGTGAAGAGAAGAGTTTGAATGTTTGTTTACACAAACCCCAACATTTGAATTTCTTTCGCTAGCGTTGCCCAATCCAGAGTTCTGAACGTGTCCAACGAGTGGAGCAACTACTAATTGACTCGACAGATTAACTTATTATGTTAGTCTAATTTTAGAATCTTAAAAGTGCCTACGGGAGAGCAATTATGCGCGACAGGACCGACTACGGTCATCAATTTCTCGCCAACCAGGATCCTAAGTTCTGGATGAATAGTTGGGGGCCGTTGATTCTTGTCTTTCCCCCCGGACCTTTCCGAAACGGATACTGGAAACTCTTCATCCCAAAAACAGACAAGAGTATCGGGTTCACGGGAGAAACTGCAGAGCAGTCAGCATTTCTATTTGCTGCAATTTTTTCCGGATCAGCCTAACCAAGCCGTTCACCAGCAAGCCGCCTGGAGGACGGTTTTGCTTTTTATATCTTCAGGCTAGTCCTCACATCCTCCAGAGTGGGCTATACCAAATGAAAGGGCCTACGATTGCTCGTGGGCTCAGTTGGGAAGATCGATTTTGAAGTGTTATCGAACTTTTCAGCTCTAGTCTTGAATGAGATGCTGCAACCTTTGATACGGATTACTCCGCTTCTCTAGTATTCACAAGTCATTGTTTGACCACTTCTGCCTCGCCGGCACCAACCCGATGTTTAAGCCAGCTACCTGTTAAGATTTCCGGCTCACCCATCTTGCGTGGCGCGACGACAAAGAACTATCTGGCTTCCTCTATACTAAACATATAGATGTGGATATAGGTGGTCAAGCATCATATATAAGAATATCGCTGAATAAGCTGTGCACAATATGTGCAGAAGTGGCATAAAACGGTGGATAGTGCATCCGAGACTTTTTTTATTACTTTGGCAAGGGGCTAAGATAGGTTCTAACATCTTCCACGAGGGGAGCAAAATGCTTTTTTGTGAAAAGAACTTAAATTACTTGCTTTTTTATACATAGATGCTTTTATTGCCAAAGAACCCAAACCTGTAGAGTTTTGTCTTGAGGAGGCAACGTTGAAAATAATTCGCCGGCAGATAATCCTAGGAATTGCCGTACTTTTGGTTTTGTGCGGATGCCAAGGAGCTGCTACAAACACACCTGTTCTTTCACAAACACCCATTCCAGCTTCGACCGTATACTCTCTCGATAATTTTGCGGGTGCGAATGGGAGCTTGCTGACGGCCCACATCCCGGACATCGGTCCCCTTTGGAGGATCATGACTGATCCAACCAAATGGATCCTTCAATCAGGTGCTCTTACCCGTTCTTATTTCGTAATCGACCAGGCATGTGTCGATACGAAACAGACTGATGTCGTCATTAGCGCAAACTTCACCTCCCTTAACGGTCTCTCATCGCTCCTTGTGCGTCGTCAGAATGGGGGGAATTATTGGGGGCTCTTCTACGACACCGTCCGAAACGGCTGGCAAATGGACAAAGTACTAGGAGGTCCTGATCAATTCCAAGGACCTCTCCTTCCCGGATCGATCGGGATCGTCAGTCTGAGCGCTAAGGGCAACACTATCACGGCGGTAGGACCACGTGGTGATGTGTTTAGTGTCACCGATCCAGCACTCAATACTCAGACACAAGCATGTCTCGTCCTTGACGGAGATGGGACAAATGCTTCTACCGTCAAAAGTTGGAAAGCGACCAGCGTCATATAAGGATAAGAACATTTATTCGAGGGAGCTTCGTCTTAGTACGAAGCTCCTTTCCATTTTTGTGCGTTTATGTAGGTTCGAACATCCTTCATGAGGGAGAGTTCGTTGTCTCACCTCACTCTAGTGGAGATACATATAAAAATCGAAAGGACCGTGTTCGAGAGAAGGGTGCGAACACCACAACCTATCGAACACGGCCTTGTCTTTGCTACAACCTCCGAGCGCCAACGCGTTCATTTTTAAGGTCAACAACAGTCAACTTAGAAACTTCGGGAAGCTTGATCGATACCAACTATGGGTCATGTCATTAGAATGCTCCCGCGAAGCTGAAAGCCGAACCGATGAGGTTTTCCTGGTACGTATTCCAGAACGGGCTGGACCCCTTTGCGTTTTCGAACGCTCCAATGCTGGGGCCGAATTCAGTAAAGTAAACCGGCTTCGACGTTCCGAACGCGGCTTGGACTGCCGTGATTGCTGAGCGCATCCCATCGTCGGTCTGCCTGTACGGATGCAGGCCGTAGCCGTCAACGTAGGGCGCCAGCGACGCGATTGCTTGATCCCATCCGATGTCGAGTCCAGACGTTCCGCCCGTGATAATCGTCGCGCTCGGGCATGCGGCGCGGATTGCCGGCGCTGTCGCCTTAACGAGCGAGAGATACGCGGTGTAATCGATATTTGCTTGGCCGTTCGGCGCGTCTGGCTCGTTGTATATCTCGAAGATAAGCGACGGGACTGAACCACAACGCCGCGTGGCCTCGGCTGCGACGTAGACCGCGTAAGCGGCGGGGCTATACGGGAGGCGCTCGGCGAACGTGCCGTCTGTGTGAATGTACGGCGTGATCTCCATCACGCTGAGATTGTCAGCAGAAGCCGCCGCAAAAAACGCGTCGTAGTACGCTTCGCCGTACTCCTTCGTGTAGTCAACGCGCACGGCATTTGCCTTCATCGCGACTGCCACTGAAAGTTGCACAGTCGGATCACCGTACTGCGGATGGACTTCAACAGAGCGCAGCGTCGTGTAGAGGTTCGTGGACACGGGCGGGATGCTTGGAATCGCGCCACCACCTCCACCACAGCCAGCGAGTGCGGCGATGAATAAAATCGCGAGGGGTGAGAAGTTCTTTGATATCTTCACGGGAACCGGCCCTTCGTCGGTGCTGAATGGTACCGTTGTCTGGGATATACAATAAATTACTATCGATATTTCGTCAATAGCGCGTGCCCTAAATTTAACTATACACTTGACAAATAATTAATACATGGTACACTAGTCCCAGACGCTAAACATTCTCGCGGATTAAGTGGAATGTACGTTCCTAGAAGGGGTACCACATGTCCTACGCTCTCGACAACCACGGCCAACCACACTTCGGATCGTTCGTTAAAGCATCACAGTCGGCGACCGACACCAACAAGAAGTAACACTTCCCGGCCGGTGCGTCAGGAGACCTCGCAGCAATTTTGCGGGGTCTCTTTTTTTTTATACAATCAAACTGTTTTGAACATCCTCAAGGGTGCGGAGCAATAAACTTGATTTCTAGTGCAAGAGTCCCATATGAGTAAATCCAGCATGAATTAGGTAAGCACTAACCACCAAGATAATAATGGCATACAGATAGAAAAACTTTTCTAAGTTGACCGAGCGTGCCCAGCGGACGATGGTCTTAGGAATAAAGAGAAGAGCGGCGCCCTTAAGTAAGGCTGCCCACCCGGTAATGGTAATAACAAGGGCAAGAATCCCTGCATTCCAGTAGTTGTGGTTAAGCACCAATAACAACCCGAGGAGCATCGCAATCCAACCGGCTAAGAATAGGGAGGTCGAACCACTGTAGAATTCATTTATTACCTCAAGAAACATCTTCTTTCGAAGCAACATCAAAAGTCCCACGAAGAGCAAATACAGACCGATAAGCTGAGCGAGAAAATAAGTTAGTCCCATAAAAATTGATGAAACTGATAAGGGGTGCATTCATACTATAGCACCTAAACGGGTTCTGGTACCTTCCACGAGGAGGAACAAAAAGGAACCCCGCAGTTGTATGCGGGGCCTTAGGCCTAATCTTTCCTACGATGCGAGTCTATTTACGAGCCTTTTTACCTTTTCTGGATCCAGCTCGAAGAAGGACCTGCTCACTCCCGTCGACACTAAGAAGCAATCGGCAAGGAGATATCCTCCTATGTTTTCTAGTGTCATGCCGCTTGCGATCGCAAGTGGATGATCGCCTATTGCTTCCTTCATCACACGGATTTTTCCACGTCTGGTGGAGTTCCTGTCTTTGACCCGCTAGTAGTGATGACATCGATGTAGGGGGTCGCTAATTGGGCAACGCGAGCTACGTCATACACAGTTTCCTGGCCCTTGAATGCGACTCCCCCGAAGAGAGGAAAATATTCAGGGAGCAGGTGTTTTTTCCAATCATGCGTATCGCGGGCCTGACGTACAGGGTCTTCTGCACGCTCACGAATACCGCCGTCGTCTACCCAAAGACCCGACACTGAAGGATCTTTCTCAATTTTCCGAATCGCTGTTCTGTTGTCGAGACTAAGATAGTTGAGACCAATCCATAAGTCAGGAAAGGCCTTTCGAGCGAAAAGGTAGCATCCATCAAGTCGGCCGTGGAGGTCACTATGGTCGATGAGAAAGACCCCATCTGCTCCCGCCTCGCACACAGTGCGCACGTTTCTAAGTGTCTGCTCAACATCTTTTACATGGATGACGATGAGGAGTGTGTGGGGCTTCGGAAAGATATTTGTGAAGGGGTTCATGACACCTCCTTTCTTTTTTTAATGTTCAGTAGCTGGCAGAACTATGTGAGATAGCGCCACAGAAGTCAAACTTTGTAATGAAAATAGGTTCGAACATCCTCCACGAAGGGAGCAAACAAAATAAAATCATCCTGCTGGTCCTCAGGATGATTCTCTATGACCCCCAAAGGTCAGGCACTAGCTTCTTTTAGCTCGCCGTGCCGGTGTGTTGCCTTATGAGCTTCTATACCCCCTTCGGATAATAAACCAGGGAAGCCGTTGGCAAATAGATGATGCCAAATTTAAACAGAATAATCAAATATAACTGATAGTGAACATCGTTAACATAACACGAATGTAAGAACCTTAACTCCCCCACTTCTTCCTATCAGACCTTATAAAAGCTTGTATTTTTCAAACAGATATCCTAAACTCCCATTGGGTTGGAGAAGTGTGTGTTGGGGACCTTCAAAGCACCGACGCTCGTCGTGGCCACGCTAGGGCCTGGCGGAGACACAATGAGGAGAGTCTCATACTCCCTCTCATTAGCTGGCCTCCTTCTCTGACTTTTTTACTCCGCCTTGTGCGGAGTTTTCCTTATTATACAATCACCGACTTTCTTCATCATCCGCTTAAGCGAAGAGTGCACCTCTCCCCACTCCAATCTCTACCGTCTGACCTTTTATTGCCCCTGCCAACCAAGGTTGTATAATTATTGACACCATTTAATATCATTAATAATAAGAGCTATGGATACACAACCATCTGGTAATTATCATCGAAGCATGTGGCCGAGTGGAGCAAAATACACGATTATCACAAGAATTGTTATCGGTGCGATAGTTATAGTGTTTTTAATCGTGGTTGGCGTTGTTATTATCGGCATGAGGAATAATTCGTCCTTCAACATCAATCCCGGCTCAGGGAAAGAGGGAACCGAGATCACGATCGTGTATCCAAAGGCACCGTCTTCCCTTTCCGGTTCAGCAACTGTAAAGTTCTATGATGCTGGTGAGCATGGCTGGTATATGGTTAGTGGCGGCGCCGCAGTTTATGTCGCCTACGATTCAACCAAGGGTTTGACCTATAGCGCTCCAGCTACGGCTACAGGCTCTAACAACAATGGCGCGAGCTACACGGCAACCGTCCCTCAGGGGATTTGCGGATTCATAATTCAATCTGATCAGGCAACACCCGCTCCGCCAAAGGTGCTTGATGTCTCCATAGCAGGGCCTGACGGCACGCCGATCCCGGGGACACATCCGACAAAGTTTAATCTGATATGCGATAAATATACGCTGAAGGCGAAAATCACAGCTAATCCCGACAAGGTTCTGCCGGACGGTGCCAGCCAGTCAACCATAACTGCAAACTTGAGCGTGACGGGGCCGGCTCAAGTTGTTATCGGCCAGAAAATTACAAAACCTACTCAACCAATTATTCTAGTGTCACCGCTTGGTTTGGTGATGGTCCACTTCAATACCAGCCTCGGTACGATTGCGCCGAATCCAGCCAATGTTAAGACCGATTTAAGTGGAGATGCCGTTGTGACTCTTACCTCGATGGATGCGGGCATAGCCAAGGTTCAGGCGGTTGCTTCAGGCATCGGAGACGCCATTGCTAATGTTTATTTTGAGCCAAAGATCACCGGCGTCCAGGAAAATTTCGTCCAGCCAAACAGCCCGACCAATTATCAGATATCCACAATTCCCGCGAATCCAAAGGATCTTACTTTCGATTGGGAGATCATTCGTCCTGCCGGGCCCGTCTGCGGGAGTCTCACCGGCCCCGCAAGCGGCTTGGGTGAATCAATGAACGGTTTCTTCCATGGACTGACTTCCGATTTTCCGAACGGCTGCGACGAAACTTATGAATTCGCCACTCAGATCAAAGTCACAGTCACCGACAAGGATGGACAAAGTGATAGTAAAACTTTCTCAGCGAGAGCTCTCGAGGGACAGGGCGTGGTCAAGTTGCCGTAGAAGTCAAAAACGAGTTTGAAAGTCGCCCCATCGGAAACAGATATAAAGAAGACGCCGCTCTTTTCAGAACGGCGCTTGTGCTGCGGTTTAACACGCAAGTAAGCTTCTCATCCGATTTATTGTTAGACAGGCCGTTGTGGCTTCTTCGCATGTGGCCGCAAGTTTCTGCAGTCCAGAAGAATCATCATTGTGCGGTAATGCAGTTTCCACAACATTTACGATGAGCTCATGAAGACCACCAGGCATCGGATGGCTAAGAAGTTCGGAAAGGTGTCTGTGTGCCTGTTCGGCTCTCTGGCGCTGACCCGCAACAAAGAGGATGTATTTTCTGGAACCTGAATGCTGAGTCGGGTCGGCGTTGAGACAGAAGTACCGTATGGCCGAAAGGTCTCGGGCCGCTTGTTGAATGCTCTGGCGCTGATTTCCTTCAGGGAATGAAGGCACAGTTTCGGTCCTCCTTTCAAGTGAAACCATTCCTACAATACCTAAAATTTTAAGGATGTCTACAACTGAAGTTTGGGTCGCAAAACACCATCTATCAAAATATAATTTCGGTGGTCTGCTTAGTAGTGAATCGTCGTAGTGGTACTTGTGACAGTACCACTGGTACTGTTTGGAACAGCGGTGGATCCACTACTTGGAACGTTTACTTGAATCGTGCTGGCGGGAGTTGAATTATTCCCGACCCTGTAAAAACCAAACCATGCTATAAAACCTACAACCAGCAGCACTAGCAAGACGACGATGACAGTTAACGCTGAACCAGAGTCATTGCCACCTCCTGTGTTATTAATTTCTGTAACCATACTATTGGATAGAGTAAATTCTAATAATAATTGGACCTTAGACAAGCCTTAAACCTCCAAGGAGCATGAGAACACCTACGATAATTGCCACAACTGCTACGACCATTGCTAAGGTGCGACTTGGAAAGAAGAAATGAATACCATACCCCAGAAAGAAAATGATTTCGCACAATGTAAGTAAAGACATGGTTTGGTAGATTACTAATAATTTAGGAACTGCATCATGAATACGTTTTAGATTATGACAATAAAAAAACAAAAAAGCAAGGAAATCCTGTTGATATTAAAACTGACTCCAGTTCAAGATGTAGCGGTCTTTTTTTGTCCAACCAGCTTCCCTATCTCATCTATCACCCGCCCCGGTGAAGTATATACTTCTTCCCACGCAGTAGTTTGAAAGTTGCTCCATAAGGAAGGGCGACATTTGATATTTTGTTACATTGTGTTATACTATTTGTAGTATCGTTCTAAAGAAAACTCTACGGAAGGACGTAAACAACCATGGCGAGCAAGGAAGCTTCCCAGAGTATCCACCTCCTAGGCCTTGTTTCTGGTGCCGTCATCAATGGCAAGCGTTTCCATATGACAACCAAAGACCGTAAGATTGCGGAGCGAGAGGCCCAAGCCCTGGGTGGCGTTGTCCGAGACTACGGAGTCGACCTGAAGAGGATCAATCCCAGTACACTGGAGGCAATAGACTGGGAGAAAACGAAAGGGTTCTCTGTTTGGCTCGATTAGACTCCAAACCGCCCAAGGAAGACCTCCTTCGGGCGGTCTTCTTTTTATTTGATTAAATAGGTTCAAACACCGTTTATGGCGGGAAGCGAAACAGTCAAAAAAAGATTTAAATATCTGACCTTAATGTAGAGAATTATAATTTGAGAAAATTTTGTTATACTGAATAGGATGTGTTTATCTAATCACCATTTTAACAAAATAATTTTATGATAAGAAATATTGCATTTAGTGTGTATGCCGTAACAGATATGCTAAGGGCCAGAGCCTTTTATGAAGGTATGCTTGGATTAACACCGAGCCCTGAATACGACGGGAGCAAAAATCAAAACTGGGTTGAGTACAATATAGGAGCGGGCACTCTATCCATAGGATCCTCGCCAGATTGGAAACCATCAGAAGACGGAGCGGTGGTAGCTCTGGAGGTTGATAATTTTCATGAGTTTGTTGGGCAATTAAAAACTCACAATGTTTCTTTTAAACTTGAGCCACAGCAGTACCCAACCTGCGACATGGCGGTCATAGAAGATCCAGATAAAAACAAGATTCTTATTCATCACAAAAAATAGTTTTGCTTAAAAACTACGTATGGACAAGGGTACATGGATTGGAATTACATTGTTATGTATTCTGACTTTAGGTCTTGTATATCTTATGGAACAAGTTCAAAACAATAACGGAAGTTCACAATCTGCGACATCCGCTCCAAGTGTCTCAACTCAAACAACAACTAATAATACTTCGCAAACTACAAATACGACTGGCTTAGATTGTCAAACAATTGCAAATGAAGCAGCACAAAATAATCAGACAAAACAAGGCCAAACCACCACAGTGATACAGGCCCATTTAAATCAATCGCTGAATCAATGTTATTACGAACTGAATATTTTTACCGCGTCGGGTGATGAAACAGATATTAGAGTTGCACCCAACGACACGATAGTGGCATATTGCATCACCATACCCTCAGGACTATCCTGTCAGAAACCTGGAGTTGGAGCTATAACGGAGCCGCAATTTAAACAGTTCTTAAAAAGCTATTTTACAAACTAACTGACCCAGTAGAACGACTTGGTTTATAGAACTTCTTATCATGAAGAACGCTTTAGAAAAATTCGTCGGTGAACCAGCAATCCTAATGGAAAAAGGGATTGAGAAAGCTAAAAAACTAGAGGAGGAACTTATAAGTAAAAAACCCTTTAAACTTGCTGAAGAATACTGGGATACTTTAGGTCCTGGACTCACAACAGGAGCAGCAGATGATGATCCATCTGGAATCGCTACGTACTCTCAAACCGGTGCGCAATATGGATTCCAGTTGCTCTGGCTTGCAGCGTTTACTTTTCCACTCATGGCAGTTGTCCAGGAAATGTGTGCTCGCATCGGAGTCGTCACTGGGAGAGGTCTTGCTGCAAATATTAAACACCATTATTCACGCCCCATATTGTATGTCACAACGATATTATTATTTGCCGCTAATACATTTAACATTGGTGCTGACTTAGGTGCTATGGCTCAAGGTGTGCGCTTATTTGCTCCGAATTTCGCTCTCCCCTTCTTAATCATTGCTTTTGCATGTATCAGTTTGCTCTTACAAATCTTCACCACCTACGTCCGCTACGCGAAGTATTTGAAGTATTTGACACTAGTTTTGTTCGCGTATGTTTTCTCTGCTCTTTTGAGTCATTTGAACTGGACACAGGTCGCCGTTCACTCTATTGTGCCGTCGATAAGTTTTAACAAGGAACAAATTTATCTCATTTGCGCTATTTTAGGAACCACAATTTCTCCATATCTATTTTTTTGGCAAACTTCTCAGGAAGTCGAGGAACAAAATTTGCAAATGCACAATACGGAAGCAGGATGGCATCAACATCCGGCTAAAAAAGATGTGCGCAATCTAAGAACCGATGTGTGGACAGGGATGTTTTTCTCCAATCTCATCATGTTCTTCATTATCGCTGCCTGCGCAGGGACACTGTTCGTACATGGTATTACTAACATCGCTACAGCTGCAGATGCAGCAACAGCATTGCGGCCACTTGCTGGAGATGCCGCATATTTTCTCTTTGGAATTGGAATCATCGGAACTGGCATGCTTGCTATACCAGTATTAGCTGGTTCAACTTCATATGCCATATCCGAGAGTTTCGGCTGGAAGCATGGTCTCTATCGCAAACTTAAAGAAGCGTACGCATTTTATGGTGTCATCATCATTTCGATGTTACTTGGTATTATTATGAACTTTATAGGTCTAGATCCAATCAAGGCGCTCATTTATTCGGCGGTGGGCAATGCTTTGGTAGCTCCCGTTGTGCTTGTGTTTATTGTTCGCATGAGCAGTAACAAAAAAATTATGGAAGAGTACGTTAATCATCGGGCCGTAACTTGGGCGGGATGGTTTGTTACGGGAATTATGCTGATTTCTGGAATAGCAGCTATCGTATCCCTTTTTTAATGCGACTATTAAAGAGGGTTCATACCCCCATCTAGTCTGCGTGTATAGGAGGTTCGAGTCCCATCGCTGTTTTTGCGAAAATAAAAAATAGTGTTACTTTAATATAAGCTTGTTTGTCGGGAGGTTACAATGACCAAGAAAAGACAGGGAGAGATAGCTCTCTTGCTTGTTGAGCACACAATGAGAAAGAAGGGTCTTTCTCTTACACAAGAATCCAGAGACGATAGCGCCCTCCTAGCTGAACAGATCGGCGTTCCTCAAAGAGAACTCGCTAGGTTCACTGCAACCACTTCGTCTAGGTTAGTCAAAGAATGGGCCGCGAAGAAGCCGACCGCGAAGACACCCAAAGATGTATGACCACCGTCCCCAGCGAAGATCGTTAGGAGGACGGTTTTCGCTTTTTTATGTGCTCAGACTGGTTCTAACATCCTCCAAGGCGGGGAGCCAGCAAGATATTGATTTTTTAATTGATTTATGGTATTATTGTGGGACATGAAAAAACACCTTAAAGAGTTAGAAGAAAGCCAAATACAGATATCCCTTTTAGATTTTCTGAAATCCTATAATCAAAATATGCCTCCAAATTTTCCCCGAGTCTCTACCGCACTGTTACAGAAGTTCAAAGATACGCATTCGATACTTTTTAAGCACGGTGATTTGTGGTCAATTGACCAACATCGAAAAAAGATCATCGATTGGCTTCCTCTAAACAGTGACGTTTCATAAAAATATTTTACTAGTTTTCTTTTGGCTCATTAAATAGACTCGAGCGTCTTTTATGCTTGAGTCTAAGTATGTAAAACACTTCTATAGTAGAATTTCAGGATGGAAAAGAAGCAACCGATTCAAAGCTCATTAAAAGTCCTTCGAAAGAACCATCGTTTTGCTCCACTAATCTATAAACATGGTCCTCCTGATCTTTCGCGAGGAAAGAACCCATTTAAAGCGCTTGCTCGCTCTATCATCTACCAGCAACTATCCGGTAAGGCAGCAGGCACTATTTACAATCGATTTGTTTCTCTTTTCGGAGATAGGAAAAGGTTTCCCACTCCCCAAGAAGTGAGTGAGGTGTCAGTGAAAAAATTGCGCTCTGCGGGACTCTCTGCTCAGAAAAGTACGTATCTGCATGATCTCGCAAAAAAGTTCTCTGATGGAACAATCAACTATCGAGGGCTTGGTCGAATGACAAATGAAGAAATTGTCGAACATCTCATCCAAATAAAAGGTGTTGGAGAATGGACAATACATATGTTCCTCATCTTTACTTTAAACCGAACAAATATATTGCCAACTGGAGATCTAGGTATTCGAAAAGGATTCCAGATAGTCTATCGACTCAAGACACTCCCAGACAAGGCAAAGATGGAACAAATTGCACTACCCTGGCGTGAGCATGCAACAGTGGCCTCCTGGTACCTCTGGAAAGCGGCAGATGAGATTAAAGCATCGTCGGCGTGAACTCCGGTGGACTGGGTGAATATTCCACGAGAAAAGCTCATTTTCTTGGGCCTCTTATGGGTGTTTTTATCAAAATGCCTAGATTCTATAAAGTTCGAAAATGATGCCGGGTGTGGAATAAAATATTGACTAAATACTCATAACATGATACCTTACAGGTATTCATCTCAGTGCTGATTAAGAGAAACGAGGATCGAGTTTTGATCTTCAGCCCACTGTAGTTGATATATTACTAATTGTGAATTTCTCTCATAATCATGCAGGAAGGAACTATCGCCCGAGTCACTGACAGAGGCTTCGGATTCATCAAGCGTCCGAATGTGGAAAAAGATCTCTTTTTCCACTCCAACGAGCTCAAGAACGCCCAGTTCGATGAGCTTCGCGAAGGAGATAAGGTGACGTTTGAAGTAGCGGAAGGTCCCAAAGGACCAAACGCAACAAACGTCAGCAAAGTCTAAGCATAAAGCGCCCCACTCCGGGGCGTTTTGCTTTTGGGAAGTTTAATTCATTTCGAATGTAAGAATGCGGATCCAGGCGAAGAAGCTTAGGAAAAGTTGGGCTGCATTGTAAAAAATTGACGATCTATAGGGATGGGTACAATTACTTGTCACTTTAAGACTTTTTTGAATGTCGAAATTGGAACTGGTGCAGAAGAGATACATCACATGAATACAGACAAGAGTATAATTGGAAATTCAATAACTTTTATTGCATTTGGTATTACCGGTGATCTCATGAAACAAAAAATACTTCCTGCCCTTTTTCAATTACATCTCAAGAAAAATCTTCCTAAGAGGTTCCATATTATCGGTATTTCTCGTCAAGCATGGAATCAAAAACAGCTCCAAACCTATATAACAGAGGTCATACGGGCAATATATCCGACAGAACATGGAGTGCTTTCCTCATTTCTAGAATTATTCCAATTTTTTCAAGGAGATATCAATGACAAAGAAAGTTACACACAACTTAAGAAAACTCTCGCTGACCATGATACACAATTAAACGCTTGTACAAACAAGCTTTTTTATCTCGCAATTGGGCCCAAATTACACGAATCTACCCTCTCACACCTTATTCTTAGCGGTATTATTGAGAAAAATAATACGGGAAATTATTGGACACGAATTATTATTGAAAAACCTTTCGGGAATGACCTCACCAGCGCGAAGAGACTTGAAGCACTTATTGAACCCTCTTTCAAAGAGGAGCAAGTATATCGTGCGGATCATTATCTCTTGAAGAAAACGGTTCACAACATCCTTGATTTTCGCTTTGTAAATAACTTGTTTGAGTCTCGATTGAATAATGAATATGTTAAGCACATTCATATCAAGCTCCTGGAAGATGTGGGGGTAGAAAAACGTGCTGCATTTTACGATGGGGTTGGAGCTCTACGAGATATGGGACAAAGTCATCTTTTAGAGATACTTGCACTTTTTACTATGGAAAAGCCAGCGAGCTTGGAAGCGACGGCCGTACGGACTAGGCGCGCAGAAATTTTAGAGATGCTTGTTATTCTCTCCTCCCAAGAAACCCCAATTGCAACCTTTCGTGCACAGTACCAAGGCTATAGAGATATTGAAGGAGTTGCTCCAGATTCCCAAACAGAAACTTATTTCAAGATTCAGGCTACTCTCTCTTCTCCGCGTTGGCGGGGGGTTCCTATTTTTCTTGAAAGCGGTAAACGCTTAGGTCACCCATTAAAGGAAGTCAGTATCACCTTTAAACCTATAGACTTGAACATTTCTTCCTCTCATGGCAGAAACAACGATTCTCTCATTTTCCCCTTGGAATTGAAAGAGAATCAAGCTATATACGAATCAAAAGAATCTGGTGCTCGAGGAGAAGCACAGCAAGAGATAGATTTGTTCTGGTCTGCAGCAAAAGGCGTGTATACAGAATATGAAAGACTCATACTTGACTGCATAGGAGGGAATCAAACTCTTTTTGTCAGTATCCAAGAGGTTATGGCAACCTGGCGTTACATTGATCCCATTGTAGCTATGTGGCAAAAAAACCTGGTACCCCTCAACATATACCCCCAGGGCACCGAACGTATTTTAGAAGAGTCAAAATACATAGAAAATATTCGATAAGCACATTAAGGACATCTTTTATTTATCGTGATATATTAATATTCTATAATAAATATATGTATATGCATTGGAATAACTTAAGTGGATTTTCACCAGCTTTTGCAGATACTGTCTTCATCCTATTTCTTTTTGCCCTAATCTGGTCATTAATTTGGAAAGGTATTGCGCTGTGGCACGCCGCACGAGATGGAAGCAAGGTTTGGTTTGTAGTATTTCTTTTTATCAACACTCTTGGCATTTTAGAAATTCTTTATGTGTATTTGTTCAGAAAGAAAAAACATTCTTTAGGAGAGGAAAATAATAAGGAAGTGTAACTATCTAGTTATTATTTCTTTATACGTTCTACATACGGATATCCTGATATTCCTTTGAAAAAGGTTTCCCCATGAAGATTATCCCAAAATAGTTTGTAACGTAATGTAAGCCCGTAGATACTATCCCCTCGCCTATAAGACGACGACCCGAAGAATAAGCAGGTAGAGCAAAAGTCCATTTCACTGTACCTATCTCACTAAGCCGACGAGCAATATCCGTATCTTCGCCATAAAATGCAATAGAGGTGTCGTAACCACCAACTGATTCCCATGCCTCTCGTTGTATGACAAAGTTGCCGCCCTGCAACATCGCCATACCAAAAAGCCAATGACTAACATAACCTGAAATATAAAACATACGTACAAGAAAACGTGAGGGGGGTGAAATGTCGTGATATAAAAATGGGCCGGAAAGTGCCACTATATCCTTATGTGTGGAAAACTCTGTAAACACTTTTGCGAGCCATCCGATAGGTAAAATGGTATCAGCATCAATATTTGCCACCAGCTCCCCTGTCGTTGCCTCAAATCCAGCCTTGCGGGCAAATACAAGACCTTTCCGATCTTCATCTATGACCCGTATCCCTGGAATGCTACTTGCAATTTCCTTAGTACGATCAGTTGAAGCGTTATTTACAAGCACTATCTCTGCCTGGCATGGAGTATGCATGAGCTCGTTTAAGATAGAGTGTAGACATCTTTCAAGCACCGCCTCTTCGTTGTATGCCGGCACTACAAAACTAATTTTTGTCATGTTGGGGCAAAATAATTATTCTCTATTTTTATTCTTGATATTGTGTCATAAACCAATCTCGAAGGATCTTTTCAAACATAACAATTATAACAAAAATAATTATATATACAGTAATAAGTATCACATGGAGAAAGGTATTTGTAGTCTCTGAAAATAAGTGGCCAAAAAGAAAACCAACAGAAATTAGTGCGCCACTCCATATAATTTGTCCAACTATATTGACTGCCAAATAGTGCCGAAAGGGTACGCGAGCAAACCCTGCGGTAAAAAGAGTGACGATTGAGAAACCGAGACCCATAGTTACTTTTGAGAAAAAAAGTATTTTACGCTGATGATCACGAAAAAGTCTTTTTATTGTACGTATATGAACATCTTTAATACCGAAATATATACCGAACTTTTTTGTAAATGCATCTCCAAATCGATATCCAATCCAATACCACACTACATCCCCTATAAGTTCGCCAATAATAAGAGAAAGATAGGTCGGCAACAAAGCAATATACCCTAATCGAATCAAAGAACCTGCAAATAAAGAAACTATAGGCCCGCCGATTAGAGCTGCAGGAATGAGTACAAAGTATTTATACTGGAAAATAAGCTGCGTCAATATATTTAAGGACATATACAGTAGAAAGCTCCGAGCAGAATGTATAGTATAGACCAATAACCCGAGAACCGCATCAACACATCTTCAAAATTGTATCATGATCGATTCTGAGAAAGAAAAGGTTTTTATATACCCAGAATCTTTTTTAGGAGAGCAATTTTACCCCTATCGTAGCGAGTGTTTTACTTGATATTCTCCTACTTTTGTTCGAAGAATATGAATCGCAAGCGCAGAATATTTCAAATGCTCACCAAGAGCGTGTGCAATTGAACGTGCATAGGTACCTGAAGAACAAGATATCTCAATGGTGGCACAAGGAAATTCGCGTGTGCCCTCCCCGTGTAGTGCACGTTTCCATACTTGTATCACCTCTTCTTGACGAAAATTTCCTTGTACTTTCTCAATAGACGACTCAATATATGAGAGAAATGTTCGTTCCTTGAGTCTATAAAGACTCGTAAGTGAAATATTAGAGATAGTTACTGTGCGGCGCGGTAAGATCATCGTACCGATTGCGCCCGCGCGAGCCCAGGCAAATAGGGGTTTACCCTCTAATGTTTTTGAAGAAAAGGGTGGGTATTCTTGTGATACGGTACCGCGGAATTCATTGAGTGTCTGTTGTATGTCAGTACGCGTGAGATCTTTTGTGTCAGTATTTTCCACCACTTTTCCGAGAATATCGTACGTATCCGTTGAAAAGCCGAAAAGGACATTAAGAACATACTCCTTGCTCATATTGAGGTATACATCACGTGTTTTATTTGCAGAGCCTACAAGACAGATAAGAACACCTTCTGCCATTGGATCAAGACGTCCAGCATAGGAAAGAACCTCGTGCTGATATTCAGGACGTTGTGATCGTAATCGTTCTATACGTTCTCTGGGTGTTTCTCCTAAGTTTTTATAGAGATTAAGTACAGACCCCGTCTGTATGAGTTTTCCATTCATTTCTGCTACAATACCTTACACCTAGGCTATGAGCAAAAAAAGGAAACTTTCTAGCGAAGCATATAAGGGAGTGCGAGATTTTTATCCCGAAGACCAAGCCCTTTTAAGATATTTTTCCACTATTCAGCGTGGTGTCGTAGAGCGTTTTGGGTATGAAGAATATCATGCATCGATACTTGAACCCACTGAACTCTATCGTGAAAAAACCAGTGAGGAAATCTTCAATGAACAGATGTACACTTTTACAGATCGTGGAGGTCGTGAAGTAACACTACGTCCTGAAATGACGCCGACAGTGGCACGAATGATAGCAAAAAGGCGGCGGGAATTGGGTTTCCCCTTACGTTTATATTCCATCCCAAACGTTTTCCGCTATGAACGACCGCAGCGAGGACGTTTGCGTGAACACTGGCAACTCAATGTGGATTTTTTTGGTTCAGAATCTCTTAATGCAGATGCAGAAATTATTCACGTAGCTCACGCAATTATGTCAGCGTTCGGTGCTACCGAGAGTGACTTTACTATTCAGGTCAGTAGTCGAACATTTCTAAATGAAAGGGCACAAAAATTAAATCTTTCTGAAGATCGACTACGAGCTTTACGTACTCATCTTGACCAGCGCGATAAGATGACGCTGCAGCAATTCAACGAAGGAATTGAAGCATTTGGAATCCTGCCTGATTCTCTTTTCCCTGACTTCCCCCCAAAAGATGTCGCGGAAGTGCTCCAACTTTTGGAGGAGCAAGGGATTAAAAATGCCATCTTTGCTCCCCATATTGTTCGAGGTTTTGACTATTACAGTGGTGTTGTATTTGAAATATTTGATACCAATCCTGATAATAACCGAGCACTTTTTGGAGGTGGCCGATTTGACAACTTGTTGGAACTTTTTGATGACGAACATATTCCTGCGGTGGGTTTTGGTATGGGTGACGTAACACTTCGTGATTTCCTTGAGACACGAGGTCTTTTACCACCTTATCTTCCCACTACTCAGGTATATATCGCGGTCCCCTCTTTGGCGTGTATACCCCAGGCGCAGGAACTCTGCAATTTCTTGCGTTCACAGGGAGTCAATGTAGCCATCGATTTTGGAGAAAAAAAGCTTGCAGATCAAATCCGTACTGCAAGCAAACATGCTATCCCCTATCTCATTGTGGTGGGTGAAACAGAAATAAGTTCAGGATCCTTTGTAATACGCGATCTTAGAAGTGGAGAAGAGCATACCTACACTCGTCAACAGTTACCAGCATTTTTCCTGATGGCTTAATATGCGCCGCATTACGTTAGATATAGAAACTATAGGAAATCTTATCCAGGGTGATTTATCCCTTCTGGAAATAACCGTCGTGGGTATTCATGATTCTGAAACAGACAAGTATACAAGTTTTCTTAAAAATGAGCTTGGGAAACTTTGGCCGATACTTGAACGAGCGGATATACTTATTGGCTATAATTGTGATCATTTTGATATTCCTATACTCAATAAATACTATGCTGGCGACCTCACTAAAATTAAAAGTGTAGACTTGCTCAAAGAAATACGCGGCGTACTTGGACGACGATTAAAGCTCGACAATATTGCCGAGGCGACTCTCGGTAAAAAGAAATCTGGTACCGGATTAGAAGCCATGAAATGGTGGACGCAAGGAAATGTGGAAAAAGTCCGAAGTTACTGTCTGGATGATGTACGGATTACGAAAGAAATTTATGACTATGCCTTGAAAAATGCGTCTCTTAAATATCGTGATTTCGATGGTATCCGGGAGATTAAACTTGATACTTCTACTTGGGAAGTAGTATTAAACATCAATCCTTCACTTACTCATACGTTGCCATTTTAGGCCTTGTATATATACTATAACTAAGTAATCTAATTGTAATAACTTATGAAAAGCCAGTACGTATTGCCTATTACTATTGTCGTTGCCGGTGCGCTTATTGCTGGAGCTGTTTTTTTGATCGGTAAACAAAATGCGCCAACAAATAGTCAAACCAATACTCAATTTCAAGCGGATAAGGCGGCACCCGTAACAAGTAGTGATCATATTCTTGGCAATCCGAATGCCCTAGTAAAGGTTATAGAGTATGCCGATCTTGAGTGTCCGTATTGCAAAGAGTTTCAAACAACGATGAACCAAATAATGGGTTATTACGGCCCGGCAGGAAAAGTAGCTTGGATCTTTCGTGCTTTTCCACTTGCACAGATCCATTCTAAGGCACCAGAGGAAGCACAGGCTGCTGAGTGTGCAGCTGATCAAGGCGGTAACCAGGCTTTCTTTAATTACATTGATAAAGTGTATGCAATTACACCATCTGAAAATAATCTTGACCTCTCCCAGCTACCAATTATTGCGGGAGAAATTGGGCTTAATGTAGCTACCTTTAACCAATGTTTAAGCAGCGGTAAATTTGCCAGTAAGGTTCAACAGAGCTATAACGATGCTATAAATGCTGGCGGTCAAGGCACACCGTTTATTCTTGTGAGCTTTAATGGCGGAGCTATACCACTTGAAGGTGCACAACCTTATGACTCAATGCGTGCGGTTATTGATGCTGCGCTGGCGCAACTTCCTGCATCCTCAGGTGCTACAACGACTGTGCAATAGTGAATGCACAACTAAAACCCAATTGATTTAAGAAACCCCTTCGGTCTATAAAATTATCGAGATAATTTGTTTGTGTGCGCCAGTGATGGACCCATAAATTCTTTAAGTGCACAGTAGCGACACTCTTTTTTACTACATCCCTTTGATACGAAACGAAGATACCAGATTTCTGTTGCTATACTACGCACAAGAGTTTGCAGTTGGATACTTTCTTCAGTTGTAAGAGGAATCTGTTCACGTATGCAACGACCTCTTTCATCTGGTTCTAAAAACTCTATAACACCTGTGTTAACTTCTTGTAAGGCGCCTCGTATGCGCTGGGAAGTGCTCCGAAGATCAAAAAGCAATTTATAAAATACCAATTGACGTTTATAATTATTCCAACCAGAAGCATCCGACTTTCCTATTATTTTGCCGTGAGTTTTGCGTTTACCTGTTTTGTAATCATGTATGATCACACCATTATCATTAAAAGATACTTTATCGACATCGCCTCGTAGCCGCAAATAGGATAACCCGGTTAGATCTATCGGCAGTAATGCGGTAAGTTTATACTCATTGATAATTGAGCGACTCCAATCTGTATGCCATTGTTTATAATACGCCGTAAGCGCACGGGTGCCTTTAGAAAGTGCTTCGCGGTATGCTGTGTCACTTAAGGATGATTTTTGCAGAGCCCGTTTAAAACGTACAACTAAGCCCCGCGCGCCGGGGTTATCCCCTTCTTTCCACAGTTCAAAAAATTCTCGAAGAGCAGTGTGAACCGCTGTTCCATATTCGAGTGCTTTCTCTGGTGCTTCAGGTATACGTAAAAGATTTCGGTAAAAATAGCGCCACGGACATTCAAGATAATTATTAATTGCCGTCGCCGAAAGTCCTTGTTCTGTAAAAAGGCTTTTCAACAGGGTTTGATCAAGCCATTTCCCCACAGATGATTGGGAATGTCGAACTGGAAAATGCATGTCCTCGAGTTCTTGTCGGAATAAAAACTTATTCCCGATTTCCTCGATATACTGTGAAGGAAGAGCTGAGGCACCACTTTCGCTTTCTCGAGAATACGTTATGGTCACTTTTCGCTTCGCTCGTGTAAGCGCAACATAAAAAAGCCGTCGTTCATCTTCAATATCATTGCTACTTTTAGTTTCGCTTAGTGGAGAGAAATATGCGCGTTCGCTACGATTGCCCCAGTGTTTATCACGCGCATGAATAATATAAACATATTCAAATTCAAGTCCTTTCGCTCGATGTGCGGTCATAAGACGCACGGCTTGACGTTCCTTAAAATTAGAAGAAGCTGAAATTGGTAGATGATATTCCTCAAGAAGAGCAAGATGATCAAGAAATGCTTGTAATGATGCATGGCGGTTAACCATACACACAGCGCGCGCTTCAGTATATAACGCACCCAGTGTGGCCAATCGCTCCTCAGGATAGGGCGCTTGTAAAATGGCTGCGAGGAGTCCTGACTCTTCAGCAACAGCATCCAGCGTCTCCATAAGTGTGCTGTTGTGTGCGAGTATCTTCCAACGTTCAAGCTTTTTTGCAAATAACAGAAACGGCACCGGTCGTTTAATACCAATCTTCTCGAGCATTTTTCTATTAGTAAGCGCCTCAAATAAGTTATGTTTCACTCGAGCTAGAAATATTGCGACGGAAAGTGGAGGAAGACCAATGAAGTCGAGATACAAGCTTGGCACAAGCAAGTCATCGTGACCATACCCCGCAATAGCTGCAAGAATGGCAAGAAATTTTCGTATCCATAGATCAGCTAGTATATTTTGCTCGGAATCTACAACACTTGGAATAGCCTCAGCAGTAAGTGCTTCCACTATTCCCTGCGCATCACGATTAACACGATACAAAACCGCGATATCCCGTGGCCGTACACCTTTGGCGATATTGTGCTTAATTTCCTTTACAACATAGGTAAGTTCATCCGCCAATCGCGGGAGTGAAATTACCTGTATCTTTTCAGCAAAATCTTGGTGCCGTGCAATGAGTGGTAATGCGGGAAATTTTTTATATAGCTGAGCCTGTGATATGAGTGCGTGTGCTGAGTCTAATATAGACTGCGTTGAGCGATAATTTTTTCGTAAAGTTATTATAGTTGCTTTTGGATAGCGTTTTTTAAAAAATAAAAAATTCTCCATCGATGCACCCTGAAATCGAAAAATTGCCTGCTTTTCATCCCCAACTACAAATACGTTTGGGCTTGCATGAAAACTGATGAGAAGTTCTAGTAGGCGATTCTGACTTTCATTGGCATCCTGGTGTTCATCGGCAAGCACATATTGACATTCCTCTTGGAGAGTAAGCAAGAGTTCCCGATTTTTTTCCAAGGCATGGATAACTTCCAACAACATGTCTTCATAATCGTATACATGTCGCTTCGCAAGAGCATTTTCATACGCACGATACAAGCGCAGAAGTTCTCGATCTCGAGCAAGACGCCTCGCTGTTTGAGCATACTTACCGCGAATAGCATTCTTTTGACCATGAGCTTTATCATATAGATCGGGAATAGATTCAAATAAGTTAAGACGTTTTTTAAGAATTTTATCGTAACTAAAAGGAGATATATTTTCGCGTTTAAGTTCTGAGATTTTTTGAGATAAGGCTGGAACATAAAAGTATATATTGCCAAATGGACGCAATATAGTAAGAGGAGTAACATCAATCAATTCTTGTAAAAGAGAGATGCGTTCAATATTAGTAAGTGCCCGACTTCCGACAATACGAGGAAAAGAATCTGGAAACCGTTGTATTATCTCGTTGGCGTAACCATGAAAAGTATGTATTTGAACTCGATATCCATTGGCCCCGACGATATCAACGAGCCGACGACGGCAAGTTGCTGCTGCTGACTCAGTAAATGTAAGAGCTAAAATAGCCTCTGGGGGAGTATCGGTTTTGCGAAGTATATTTGCAATGCGCAAAGTAAGGATTTGTGTTTTTCCTGTGCCAGGCCCAGCGATAACAATGACGGGCCCTTCAATTGTGTCAACTGCCTGTTTTTGTTCAGCATTGAGCTTGTTATAGAGAGCGGTAAACGTATGAGCGGCCATGTGGAATTATTATAAACAATTAGGCAAAAAGAGAATATGCTGACACAAAGACCAGCTAATTAAGTTTCCCTTCAACTTTTATTTCCCCTAATAGCTTCGAAGACGTTTTGCTCTTTCATGGGTACGAATACGTTCAAGAGACTTCGCTTCTATTTGACGAATACGTTCGCGCGTAACACCAAATTTTTTTCCCACCTCTTCAAGAGTGTGGTATACACCATCTTCAAGACCGTGTCGCAGCTTCAAGATTTCGCGTTCCTTGGGTGAGAGCTCATCTAGGATATCGCGTAATTGATCAGCAAGAATACGATGTGCCACCTCCTGATCCGGTGAGAGCATTTTATCGTCTTTAATGAAATCACCAAGTACCGATTTGCCATCACCATCATCATCCCCAACCGGACTCTCAAGAGAAACGGTCTCTTGATCAATTTTTTCTATCTGATAGATCTTATCGACATCAACACCCATTTCAAGAGCAATTTCTTCAGCCAAGGGATCACGACCAAGATCTTGAGCAAGTCGACGTGTTACTTGCTTGTATTTAGCGATAGTTTCTACCATGTGAACTGGAATGCGGATGGTGCGACTCTGATCAGCAAGTGCGCGAGTGATTGCTTGACGAATCCACCAGGTCGCATATGTTGAGAATTTAAAACCTTTCGAATAATCAAATTTCTCAACTGCTTTATGAAGACCGAGATTTCCTTCTTGGATAAGATCAAGAAGAGTAAGGTCTGGGCTACGACCGACATATTTCTTTGCGATAGAGACCACAAGACGCAAATTCGCACGCCAAAGAAGATTTTTTGCCTCGATATCACCTTCAACAATACGTTTTGCTAGATTGCGCTCTTCTGGGCCAGATAAAAGTGGATATTTACCTATCTCACGCAAATACATCTGGATTGAGTCATATTGTGAATCGGAACGTGTATAGCCTCTTTCAACCGGTTCTTCTTGTATTTCAAGCATTCCACCGCCTTCCAAAACATCAATATGCGCGGTCGAGAATCGTTCATAAAGTTCTTCCAGAAAGAAAACATCAACCTCAATATTAGGAAAACTCTTGAGAATTTCATCGTAGGTGACAAAGCCGCGTTCGCGTCCGCGGGCTATCAGCTGTTCGGATTTTTTGTTCTGCTCTTCAACTTTCTTGCTAGTTTTGGACTGTGTTTTGTGTATTATTGAAGGCTCATTCTTGATTCTTTTTGCCAATTTTTTTGCTGAAACAATGCGCCGTCTTCCTGCAGCAACTTTGTAAAAATGCGCTTTGGTACGCACTTTACTAATAGTGGAACGACCATAAAAAATACGTTTACCTGAACGAGAGGTCTTCCGGACGGACTTTTTTTTAAGAGATTTTTTTATCTTTGCCATTTTAATCATCTTAACAGAAAAAATTACTTTCTCAATTCCTCTTGGCGACGCTTGAGAGTAGTAAGTCTTTTAAGGGACTGAACTTCGTCTCCGCTCTTGCCTAGCGGAGTATTACGCAGCTCTTTTTGGAGAAAACGCAGTTCTTCTTCTATTACACCTCGCTCTATGCTTTGTAAGAGTGCTGCAACTATATCTTCCACCTCTTCTCCTAGCGCATCAAAGGCAAAACGAAGCGATTCTGCTTCCTTTTGCTTTGGCAGTTGCTTGATAAGAATTGCAGCACGTTGAGTTCCGAGCAATTCGTGTACTCGAGCTACCTCGATTGAAGTTGGAGAATAATAAGAAAGGATCATCGCTGCAGCACGTTCGTGCGACAAAAGTTCTATTTCCCCCTTTCTCTCTTCCGCAAAGGAATCAGTGACACTTTCCGCTTCCCCATATTCATACCGCTGAGATAGTACAATCTTGCCGACTTCTTCCTGCACAGCGATTTCTGGCACACCGAGCTGATACGCAACTAGAGATATAAAATGTGCCTGATCGATTTTACTTTTTATCGTTGCAATAAGAGGTAATATTTGTGCTTCAACTACTTTTTTATACGTACGTTCATCTCGTGCTGTTTTATGTAATGTTTCAAGAAAAAACTCAATAGCTGTTTTTGAGTTGCGAATAGTGTTTTTTAATAGATCTGGGTGCTCTCTTGCGATATCTGCTGGGTCTTTTCCTTCTGGAAACGCTGGAATTTTAACATCAAACCCTTCCGAAAGTGCCATGTAGGTACTTTTAAGACCTGAACGCAAGCCAGCAAGATCGGCATCAAGTGCAAGCACTAGACGTTTGGATAATCGACTAAGAAGAAAGAGATGCTCGGAAGTAAGTGCTGTGCCGGAGAGGGCAACTGTAAAGGGTAAGCCGGACTGGTGGCAAAGAACAAGATCAAACTGACCTTCAACAAGTAAAGCACAATCAGCCTTACGGATGGCCTGCTTAGCGCGGTCAAACCCATAGAGTATACGAGATTTTTTAAAAAGAGGGGTTTCAGGCGAATTAAGGTATTTTGCTGGATCTTTTTCTTCTTGGGATCCAGAGACTTTTTCAAAGAACCTTCCTGAGAAGGCTATAACTCTTCCGTTTGTGTCAAAGAGAGGGAAGATAATTCGTCCGCGAAAGCGGTCATATATCTCGGCTTGTTTTTTCTCTGATTGTACTGCAAGACCCGACTCAATGATTTCATCTTTCGAAAACCCTTCTGCGGATAAATATTTGGAAAGATCCTCCCAAGTTGCTGGTGCATAGCCGAGACGCCATGTTATTTGTGTTTCTTTTTTAACACCACGACCCTGTAGGTATATTTCTATATCTTTTCGCCGTGTAAGTATTAACTCAAAATATTTTGTCGCTGACTCACATACTGCATATAAGCGTTCATCTTTATTTTTTTCTTCAGGAGAACGTATAGTTTGTTGTTGAAGCGTTACGCCCGCACGTTCGGCAAGTTGTCGCAATGCTTCACTAAAATTTATCCCTTCTATCTTTTGCAAAAATGAAAAGATATCTCCTTTTTCTCCACAGCCAAAACATATATATGTACCCCGCTCAGATGAAACAAAAAACGATGGTGTTTTTTCTTTGTGGAATGGGCATCGCGCGCGTAGACTCCTACCCGCCCGTTCGAGCTTAACATATTGCCCTACCACATCGGCAATAGATATATGTTCTTTTATTTCTTGCACTTGCGAGTTCATACTAATGTAGTGTAATCCTTTTTTGGAGATAGAGAAACCATTTAGGCTTTTTTCAAGGAACCTTCTCTCCCGTTGAAAAAAGCTTAGTCTGTTTTATGGCTAGCTATACAACTTCTTTTTCTTTCCCCACTAGGCCACTTGAGGAAAGCAGACCAGATTTTTCAATCAAGTGCGCTTTAGGACTACCGAGGAAACCTGTACCTGCAGGGATAAGCCTACCGATAATCACATTTTCCTTTAAGCCCTTTAAATGATCAACTGCGCCATACAAAGAAGCAAGAATAAGTGTACGCGTTGTATGTTGAAATGAGGCGGCAGAGAGAAAACTTGCACGAGACAGAGATACGCCAACAATACCCATAACGAGACCTTCCGATGTCGCCGCCTTACCCCCCTCCTGCTTCACGCGATCATTAGCAGCAAGCAGATCCGCCTCAGCAGTGACATCTCCCACGGAGTATTCGGTCCCGCCTGGTTCTGTCACCTTAACCCGAGAGAACATTTGTCGGACGATGACTTCAAGATGTTTGACGGAAATGTTAGCTCCTTGGAGCTCATAGATCTTCACCACTTCAGAAATAATATGCTCTTGTGTTTTTTCTTTACCAGCGTATTTATAGAGTTCTGAAATATCGGCAGAACCGTCTGTAAGAATTTGACCCTTTAGAACCGTATCTCCCACCTTCACGATAGGTACGCGACGAACGTGGGCTGAATATTCCACAAATTCCTTTTTACCCTTACCGCGATGCTCAAGATCTGGAGCAACGATAATCAATTTCTCCTTACCACTGTCTTTAATTTCAGTTACTACCCCGGGAACCGTTGCAATTACTGCTGGGTTACGGGGTGCGCGCCGTTCAAAAATTTCTTCAACACGTGGAAGGCCTTGAGTTACGTCACCTCCTGCAGAAGCAGCACCACCCGCGTGTTTGATGTTCATAGTGAGTTGTGTTCCTGGCTCACCAATTGCCTGAGCAGCGATAGTGCCAACCGCTTCACCAAGACCCACGAGTTTCATAGTGCCAAGATCAACACCGTAGCAATGTGCACAGATACCCTTGCGTGACTTACAACCTATGGGTGAGCGTACATATACACTCTCAATTCCTGTATCTTCAATATGTTTTGCATCTTTTTTTGTTAAGAAGTAGCCTTTCCGATACTCAACGTTGCCTTGGATTTCTATGTCAGCTGCTAAGTATCTGCCATCGATATTTTTCGCAAGAAAAGTACCTATGCCAGAAGCGCTTTCACGATGGATCGTTAGACCCACCTTAGTGCCACACTCTTCCCCATCAATAACAATATCCTGTGCTACATCAAAGAGACGGCGCGTAAGATAGCCCGCCTTTGCCGTGGAAAGAGCGGTTGAAGCAAGACCTGAGCGAGAACCGTGCGTCGTCGTAAAATATTCAATAGGCGACAACCCCTCTTTCATTGACTTGGTTACCGGAAGCTCAATAGTCTCCCCCGTGGGCGAGGCAATAAGTCCTTTCATACCAACCATCTGGGTCATCTGCGAGAGAGAACCACGAGCACCAGAAAGTAACATATCAGATACAGGACCATCAACCGGCAGCGTAAGGGGAATAAGCTTTTCAACATCAGATTTAGCAGCATGCCAAACTTCTATATTCATCCGATAGCGTTCCTCTTCGGAAAGGAGACCATTCTGCCAGTGAGTGACAATCTCATCTGATTTCTTCTGAGCTGCAGTTACAATCGCCTCTTTTTCTTTTGGAATACGAATGTCGTCAAGCGACCAAGTGATACCAGATTGAGTCACGTATCGAAAACCGAAGTTTTTAATACGATCCATGATGTCAGGCAGTTTATCGAGGCCATAGCGCGCAATAAGATCATCTACGAGCTTGGCAAGGCTCTTTTTGGTTATGGGTTGGTTGATGAAAGGATAATCTCCTGGAAAAACGGTGTTAAAAAGCAATCGTCCGACGGTTGTGTCAAACAAGGATCCACCGAATTGGGCATATTTTTCCTTTTCAGATGGCATAACTTTTATCTTTGCTTGAAAACCAACCTTGCCATAGTCGTATGCGAGAATTGCTGCATTGGGACTTGGGAATGCAAGACCTTCACCCTTAGCGCCCGGCATTTCTTTCGTCATCCAATAAGAGCCAAGAAGAATATCCAGAAGCTTTGACACCACAACAGGTTCGCCATCTCCTGGCTTAAGGATGTTTTTCGGTGCTGCCATAATTTCACGCGCTTCTACTTGTGCTTCAGGAGATAGGGGTACGTGTACTGCCATCTGATCACCATCAAAATCAGCGTTAAATGCGGGACACACGAGAGGGTGTAGTTGGATAGCGTTTCCTTCGATGAGGATAGGTTGAAATGCTTGAATACCAAGACGGTGGAGTGTAGGTGCACGGTTAAGAAGTACATACTTGTCTCTGATCACTTCTTCAAGAATAGCCCATACCTCCGGGACACCTTCATCAATCAGGCGGCCTGCACCACGAATATTGTAAGCTAATTCCTTCTCAAGAAGTTTTCCAATAACGAATGGACGGAAGAGCTCAAGCGCCATGTGCTTTGGGAGCCCACATTGATTAAGCTTGAGCTCTGGGCCAACGACAATGACTGAGCGACCTGAGTAATCAACTCGCTTACCAAGTAAATTCTGACGGAAAAGACCATGTTTACCTTTGAGATTATCGGCAAGAGACTTGAGAGGTCTTGAACGAGCTTGTGTTGTGGCAGAATATGCTGCACCGCCATGGCGGATGGAGTTATCAATAAGTGCATCAACTGCCTCCTGCAGAATACGTTTCTCATTGCGCAAAATGACGTCGGGTGCATGAATTTCAAGCAGTTTTTTGAGACGATTGTTGCGATTAATAACTCGCCTATACAAATCGTTCACATCGGAAGTAGCATGGCGTCCACCATCAAGCGCAACCATAGGACGCAAACCCGGGGGAATGATAGGAATACGAGTGAGAAACATCCACTCGGGTCTCACATTTGCACGGATCATGCCACGCAATACTGAAAGCCGCTTGTTGGACTTTTCTCGCTCTGCCGCACCTACCTTTGGAAGAGCATCGGCTACAGTGTTTGCAAGTTTCACAAGATCAAGTCCGCGGCATAGGTTATATACCGCTTCCGCGCCAATACCCGCCTCAAACATCGCACCATACTTTAACCAAAAGCGATGATATTTTGGCTCATCAAGCACCGTACCCACGGCAATGGAATCAATATCGCGCTTTGCTTCCAGAAAAAGCTCTTTTATTTTATCTTTGGATTTTTCATCTTGAAGATTTTTGAGCTTGGCTTTGTATTCAGTCTCAAGCTCAGAAATAATGCGCTCTTTCTCCGCCTTATGAACAACCGTAATAATGTACCCTGCAAAATATACAACTTTTTCAAGATCACTCGCTGAAATACCGAGAATTAAGGAAAGATGCGATGGGATGGAGCGCAAAAACCATACATGCGCCACGGGTACTGCGAGATCGACATGACCCATCCGTTCCCGACGCACAATAGCCCGAGTGATTTCAACACCACATTTCTCGCATACGATACCTTTGTAACGAATGCCGCGGTATTTGCCGCAATAACATTCATAATCCCGTTCTGGACCAAAAATCTTTTCATCAAATAGAGAATTTTTTTCTGGTCTCTGGGTTCGATAGTTGATAGTCTCCGGTTTGGTAACTTCACCATGCGACCATTGAAAAATTTTATCTGGGCTTGCTGGTCTAATACGAATGGAGTCAAAATCTGCCGTTTCCGCTCCTAATGTTTTACCTATACTTCGCACCGGCTCTGCATTTCGCATAAGCTCGACATCAAGAGCCAGCCCCCGTAAGGTATGGAGCAAAACATTAAATGATGCAGGCGCGTAATGGTGGCTAATACGCTCACCACGAACGATAGCGTCAAAGGCTGCTGAGCGACCCATGATGTCGTCCGACTTTATGGTAAGCATTTCACGCAACGTATAAGCCGCACCATAGCCCAATAGCGCCCATACTTCCATTTCACCAAATCTTTGACCGCCTCCTTGTGCTTTACCGCCAAGTGGCTGCTGAGTAATGAGCGAATAGGGACCAATGGAACGCATGTGGATTTTATCCTCCACCATGTGATGAAGCTTAAGGATGTACATATATCCCACCGCAATATCCTGCTCAAATTGTTCGCCTGTGCGGCCGTCATAGAGTTTCATTTTCCCTGTTTCGCTGAAGCCTGCTTTCTTTAGCTCTTCCCGAATTTCTCCTTCTGTAGCACCAGCAAAGGGCGGACAGATTGCTTGATAGTTAAGAGTATTAGCGGCTAGCCCAAGATGAAGCTCGAGGATTTGACCGAGATTCATACGAGAAGGCACTCCTAGTGGAGTTAGAATAAGATCAATTGGATGACCGTCGGCGGTATAGGGCATATCCTCTTCAGGAAGGATACGAGAAATAACACCCTTATTGCCGTGGCGACCAGCAAGTTTGTCCCCAACGGAAACTGCACGTAGTTGTGCGATTTCAATATGAATGCGCTTGATGATGCCGCTCTCCAGTTGGTGCCCTGCCTCACGAGAAAAAATCTTAATACCGATGATACGACCGCGTTTGTCATTTTCCATCCGCAAGCTGGAATCTTTCACATCCCGCGCCTTATCTCCAAAGATAGAACGGAGTAATCGTTCTTCGGGCGTTAATTGGGTTTCTCCTTTTGGAGTAATTTTGCCTACAAGAATATCGCCCGGACGTACTTCTGAGCCAACACGGATAATCCCATCTTCGTCGAGGTTGCGGAGTTTTGCTTCAGATACATTCGGAATATCATGGGTAGTAACTTCGGGACCAAGTTTGGTATCACGCACATTGCAAACAAATTCTTCGATATGAATGGAAGAGAATTTGCTGTCTTTAACTAGACGCTCAGAAATAACGATGGCGTCTTCATAATTAGCCCCTGACCAGCACATAAAAGCAGTGAGCACATTTTGGCCAAGTGCAAGCTGTCCCCCCTCAGTCGAGGATACATCTGCCAGGAGGCTGCCTTTTTTTACCTTATCCCCCAAAGATACAATCGGTCGCTGATGAAAACTTGTAAAACCATTAGTACGAACAAAATTAACAAGAGAATATTCCAGTTCTTTTCCTTTTTCATTTTTAACCTTGATGTGTTTCCCATCGACTGCCGTGATGATCCCTGCCTCTTTTGCAACAACAAGCCGACCGGTATCCTTTGCCGCACGCGATTCCATACCGGTAGCAACAAGTGGCACCTCGGGCATAATGCAAGGTGTTGCCTGTTTTTGCATGTTTGAACCCATAAGCGAGCGGTTTGCATCGTCATGTTCCAAAAATGGGATCATGCATGTTGCCACTGAAAACGGCTGCTCAGCCGCGATATCGATGTAGCTCACCTCATTTCTTGGTACACGCATGGGAGAACCATCCAGCCGTACCTCTATCATCTCTTCCGCTAAAGTACCGTTCTCAATACGAGTGGCGCCGTGAGCGATTTTTTCTTTTTCTTCTTCTGCAGCATTAAGATATACGATGTCATTGGTCACTGTACTGTTCACTACTTTTGCATATGGAGTCTCGATCATCCCAAATTCATTGAGTCGAGCAAATGTAGTGAGGCGAAGAATAAGGCCGATATTTGGGCCTTCTGGCGTATGGATGGGGCATAACCGCCCGTAGTGGGAAGGATGCACATCGCGCACTTCAAACCCTGCACGCTCACGAGTAAGACCCCCGGGGCCAAGTGCGGACATGGTACGCAAATGTTCAAGTTCCTCCAGTGCATTCGTTTGTTGCATGAATTGAGAAAGTTGATTCGTGGTGAAAAACTCCTTGATACGTGCTTGAAACGGACGCGGGTTTACGAACTGGACAGGCAGTGTTGCCTCCGCATCAATCGTTGACATACGATCTTGAATATTCCGCTTCATGTGAGTAAGACCAACACGCAATCGTTGCTGAAGTGTCTCGCCAACACAACGCACTCGACGAGAACCAAGGTGGTCAATATTATCCCCAAGTCCCTCAGGATCATTTTCAAGCTTGAGCATGTGCTCAATAACTGTCACGAGGTCATCAAGCGAGAGAGTTTTGCGCTTTAGCTCTTTTTCATCCAAAGACTTGCCAAAACGTTGATTAAAGCGGAATCGGCCAACGCGAGAAAGGTCGTATCGTTCCTCACTAAATAATGAATTAATGTATTCTTTAGCATTTTGGGCAGTTGCGAGATCTCCATCTCGAAGATGTTTGTGGATTTCTATATACGCTTCCTCTACGGTCTTGGCAGGATCCTTCTCAAGTACCCTTTCTGCCCATTTTTTACCTACATCGGTGCGAGCGAAGAGCGATTTTATATCGCTGTCATATTGGGCACCCATCACTCGTAGGAGCGACACTGCAGGGAACTTTCGTTTACGATCGATACGAATTGAAATATCTCCGGTTCCTTCTGCTTCAAGCTCAATCCATGCGCCGCGTACCGGAATAATTTTTGCTCCAAAATGTTGCTTACCCTTGACTTCTTCTGCAGTAAAGAAAACCCCATAGGAACGCGCAAGCTGCGGTACGATAACGCGCTCAACTCCGTTAATAATAAAAGTGCCGTGCTCAGTCATGATCGGTAAATCAGCAAGAAAGATTTCTTGCTCTTTTTCTTCATTCCGAGTTTTGTTCTTCAAACGAACTACCGCGCGCACGGGTGCATCAAGTGTCAGCTTCTGCGCCTTGGCATAATGCTCATCATATTTCGGCTCGCCTATTTCTATCTTCAGAAATTCAAGTTCAAATTTTTTTCCTGAATAATCCTTGATGGGAGTAAACTCTTTAAACGTCTCTCTGAATCCTTCCTTAAGGAGCCACGCAAATGAATCAACCTGGGCAGCAACCAGGTTTGGAACCTCAACTCGAGAGGCGCGAAAACGACTAAAGAACTTTTGTTCACGCATACGGTTATAAATTGTAGTAAGCGATTAAAAAACGCATAGAACACCATTAACCGTTAAAGGCTCAAATACTTTCGCCATTGCCACAGCAGGGGGTGTATATATAAACAAAAAATAGCCAGCGCAGAAAACGCCTCCCCGCTTAGTCTTTTCCCTAAGCTCAGATGGCCCTTTTGTTTTATTTCTTTTCTACAGTTTTGAAACCCCGCTCTCAAAACTCACTCTGTCTGCTTTTGGCAGATATCTTGCACTGGTTTCAAGTATGAATATAGCACCCTTGAACTCTTGAAGTCAAGCCTTATCCACATTAACGTAATGGGTGTCTCCTTTTGAGCTTCCATGCCTCTATTTTTCCTCGATCGCCGGAAAGGAGGATTTTTGGTACACGGTAGATATAGCCCTCACAGGCAATAACCTCGGGTCGAGTATATGTTTCCCTTGAAGATACACGATTCTCTTCTACGGATTCAAACTTCCCCAAAACGCCGGGTAGCTGCCGTGCTGTGGCGTCCATAATGGCAAGTGCAGGTATTTCGCCTCCAGTTAAAATGTAGGGTCCAATAGAGATCTCTTCCGCCTTGAGAATTTTCTTCACCCGAGCATCTATACCTTCATATCGACCACAAATAATAATTATATTTTTGTGCCTGGAGAGCTTCTTGGCATATAGGTTAGTAAGAGATTTTCCACCCGCTGCAGTAACAATAATCTTTACTCTACCGAACTTTTTTTTAGCATTTTGATATGAGGATGTTTTCTGTTTTCGTAAATGGGCATTGATTTTTTTTTGTATCTTTTTAACCGCATGAATAATCGGCTCAGCTTGTAACACCATTCCGGGGCCGCCGCCATAGGGTCGTTCATCTACTTTGCCCCACTTATTGTTGCGTACAAAATCACGAAGCTGATAGGTTTTAACCGAAATCTTTTTTTCTTTTTGAGCTCGGCCAAGCACAGAAGCATGAGTATATTCATCTATAACTTCAGGAAAGAGTGTAATGATGTGGAAATTCATAGTATGAAAAGACTCCTATCATCTAGAGGATTATTTCTGTGCGGTTATTCTATCTTGACTCCTCATAAGTCCACGCTTTGTGAGAAATGCTTGCGAGAAGATTTTTTTATTTTTATTCCTTTATAGTCGGAGATCTTCCATCGCCTCATCGACGGATTTCATCGCATGAGGAGGAGGTGTTTCGTGAGAGCCATCCCAACCTGTATCCGCACTGCCGCGACTGCTGCCCACGGGCTCCTTGATTTTAAGGTTTACGCGCGCATTGTGCTTCATACCTACTACTCGCAAAAGCGTACGAATCGCTTTAGCAGTATTGCCAGAACGGCCAATGACTTTGCCCATATCTTCCGGATTAAGATCAAGAGTAAGCAGTACCCCCATCTCATCTACCACGCGGTTTATCTTTACATCCTCTGGATGTTCAACCAATCCCTTCACTACAAACTCTAGAAACTCCTCATCTCTCTCTGCCATTGCAGTATATTTAATTGATTAAAACTAAACGCACTTACTGTATTTTATCCTACCACCTCTTCTGGAGCAACTTCACTTTTTTCTTGAAGCTCTTTCTCATTTGAAGCCTTTGGTGAATGAGTTGAATCTTCTTGAGATACTTTTGTATCTCCTGTAAGGACTTCTTGAGTGTTTTGGCTTTCCGTTACCCTCGTTTGAGGAGTCTTCTTTGGAAGAACGTTTATTTTCTTTGCATCAATGATCTTCTTAGAAACTAAAAGATTGTGCACGGTGTCAGAAACGGTCGCACCATGCAACATCCAATGCTTGATGCGCTCGCCCTTAAGTTCAGTACGATCAACACGAGCATCGTAGAAACCGACCATCTCAAGATAGTTTCCGGTCTTCGGTTTCTTTTTGGAATCAACGACAATTACTCGAAATGAGGGATCGTTTTTCCGGCCATGTCGCTGCAGTCGTATAGTAATCATATTTTGAAAAATGTCCCCAAGGGCAACGCAGACTGTAGCAGGCAACTGGCAATACGTCAATCTCCGCGGTATAGTACACGCGTTTATGTCTCCACATAAAAATAGATCTACGAGACAGAAAAAAATAATAACTGGAATCATACAAATCGCTCGCAACGGAAAAGGATATATTGCTTGGCCAGAGGAGGCCAGTAAAGAAGATGCGAGAATAGAAAATCAGGACCTTTTAGGAGCGCTCAACGGTGACCTCGTTGAAGTAGCGCTGACGAAGTTTTCTTCCCCGCCGCAAGGAAAAGTTTTAAAAGTGATCAGCCGTGCTAAGAATGAGTTTGTTACAACCCTCAAAGAGATCGAGGGACAGTGGTTCGCTGTTCCCGTTGACCCAAGATTTTATCGTACAATTCATTTAATTGGGGTGCCAGAAAATACCACTGCCAACAGCAAAGCTCTCATACGCCTTATATCATTTAGCGGCAGCGCAGACCCAGAGGGTGAAATAATCACCCTTATCGGACCAGTCGGCGAGCACTATGCAGAAATGAACGCTATTGTGCTTGAACATGGATTTGCAATTGAGTTTCCAGAAGAAGTCAAAAAGGAAGCACGTCTAATAGAAGAGCACCATGCGAGGACTATTGCAGAGGAAACGATACACCGGAGGGATTATCGACAATTATCCACCCTTACTATTGATCCAGCTGATGCTAAAGATTTTGATGATGCGCTTAGTGTGCATGAGCTTAGTCATGATGAATATGAAATCGGCATACATATTGCGGATGTGACCTTTTTTGTGAGACCAAAAACAGCGCTTGATACAGAAGCGAGAAAACGTAGTACGAGCGTGTATCTTGTCGATGCGACTATACCGATGCTTCCGGAAGAACTCTCTGGAAATGTATGCAGTCTGCGAGAAAATGAAGATCGTCTTACCTTTTCTGCCGTATTTCGTATGAATAGACAAGCCAAAGTGCTCGAGCGACGATTTGAAAAAAGTATCATTCGATCAAAAAAACGTTTTACTTATGAAGAAGCGCAGATAACACTTGATACACAACAGGGTCTGTATTTTCACGAACTTACCGTACTGCGAGATCTCGCACGCATTCTCAAAAAAGAGCGAGAGCAAATGGGCGCGATAGATTTTGGCGATGCTAATGAGGTGCATTTTACGCTTGATGAAAAAGGAACTCCGGTGAGTGTAAAGCGTGTGGATCGGCTTGAAACTAATACGCTTATTGAGGAATTTATGCTTCTTGCTAATCGCGAAGTTGCTCAGTATGTTTCAAAACTTACACAGAACATTCCAGAAAAAAGTCCCCTATTTCTCTACCGTATTCATGATACGCCAAAAGAAGATAGGATCGAGGAGCTTGCTACTTTTGTACGCGCCATCGGATATGATTTTGGCAATAAAAAAAGAAATCATTCTCCACGCGATATAATCAAATTGTTAAAAGATATTGAAGGTACAGCCGAGGAGAACCTTATTCGCACAGCGACTGTGCGCTCAATGGCCAAGGCAATCTATTCTACAAAAAATATTGGACACTTTGGACTGATGCTTCGACACTACACACATTTTACTTCTCCGATACGGCGCTATCCAGATATACTCGTACATCGTATACTCCTATCACATCTCAACCACAAACTGCTGACGCAGGAGGAATTTAGCAACCTTGAGCAACTATGTATTGCCGCAAGCGAACAAGAAGCAAGGGCAGTAGCCGCTGAGCGGGAAAGTATACGCTATAAGCAAGTGCAATATATGACTAGTAAAATTGGACAGGAATTTGATGCTCTTATCTCAGGCGTAACAGATTGGGGTTTGTATGTAGAAGAAAAAGAGACCTCTGCCGAAGGGTTGGTGCGAATACGTACTCTGGGAAATGAATATTTTAATTATGTTGCAAAAGAATATGCACTTGTGGGAGAACAGAGCAAAAAAAAATACACGCTGGGTGACCAGGTGCGAGTTAAATTAGTCGCGACTGATCCAGCAGCACGAACATTGGATTTTGCCTTGATTATCTAAGTTATTTTGCTACCACAAGAGCTTCTTCAAAATGGACTGACAATAGTTTAGAAATGCCGTCGCTGTTCATGGTAATACCGTAAAGCACTCCTGCCCGGGACATTGTTTCGCGATTATGAGTAATCAAAATCAGTTGCGATTTCTGGGCAAGGTTTTCAATCATATCGCCGTAACGACGTGAGTTTGCCTCATCAAGCGCTGCATCAGTTTCGTCGAGGATAAGAAAGGGAGGTGGGTTAACCTGCGACATCGCAAAGATAAGTGCGATAGACGTGAGCGCTCGTTCACCTCCGGAGAGCATATGAAGCCCTTTGATACGTTTATGGGGGAGCGTAATAGCAATATCTATACCCTCTTCGACTTCATCAGTAGTTTCATTTTTTTCTGAGACACTTTCTAATGCGATAGAACGTCGTGATTTCTCTTCATGCACAATAGAAAGTGTGGCACTCCCTCCTCCAAACATAAGCTTGAAAAAAATATTAAATTCTATATTTATAGTTTCTATTCCAGCGACAAAACGAGTTTGGAGAGTCGCCGTAAGCTCCTCAACTAGCTGATAGAGCTTTCGCGCAGAGACCTCAAGGTCCTTAATTTCACGTGCTAAAAATTCCTCTCGGGTACTCGTCTCTTTATATTCTTGAAGAATCTCCTTTGTATTTCCCATCCCAATCTCCTCGAGTCGGATCTTGAGTCGCTCGAGTTTGCGGCGACGCTCCTGCTGCAGAGCGCGATCCTCAGTAAAGATCTCTGTGACAGTGAGCTTCTCGCCATGGGTATTTGTGAGTGGGTAGGAATCAAATCCCGCTGCATCACTGCCGATGAGTGCTCCCGCTTCTGCAAATTCCAAGCGAAAGGTTTCTCGCTCCTTAGCAAGAATCTGTTCTTGAGCTGAAAGTTGAACAAGTATGCTCTCAAGTTCGCTCCGACGTGCCATCCCAGAGAAAAGCTCGCGTTCGATTTCTCGGCTTGTTTCTCTTTCGCTCTCCATGCCTGTGCGCAGCTTGACAATGGCTGCAGTAATATCCTTTTCTTTTCCTTGTAAATCGTGTAGTTCCTGTTCAATTTCAGCCTTGCGCGCGTGGTCCTGTTCTATATGTTGTTCGGATGTTGTATGCATAAGACGCCCGAGGAACTCTTTTGTCCGAGTGAGAAGAGCTGTAATACGCGCGTGCAACAAAGAGACATCGAGAGTGAGAGATTCCTTCAGTTCTTGTTCAACGTGGCGCACAAACTCTTCTACCTGTGCGTGGGGTATTATGACTCCTACTTCTTTAACCATACGCTCACGCAGAGCCTCTTCACCTTCGATTCGGCCCAGACGACGCGTAACTTGTTCACGCTTTTGCGTCATCGTGCGACTCTCTTCCTCAAGAACAACAAGTTTACTTGCGACATTGTCATTTTTACTTTTGTTTCCGATTTCCGTGCGTAACTGTGTAATGCGTACTTCAAGTACCTTGCGCTCCCCTTGAGGAGCAGCGCGTTTTTCCTCCAGCTGTTCCTGTGCCACGCGCAGATATATGCTTTCACGTCCGAGGTATTCCAGATATTTTTGGGAAATTTCAGTTTGTAAACGACTGACCTCTTCTATCTTTTTGACTTGTCCGTGCAAAAAACGAAGATGTGGGGCAAGCTCACGGCGCAACATCTCAACCTCGCGCATGTTTTCTGCTGTCTTCTCAAGTTTTCGTTCAGCGTCCTCCCGCTTATACAGATACGCAGTAAGTCCCAGCGCATCCTCCAGCATCTCGCGCCGTTCACGGGAGGAAGCCGACAGTATTCTGTCCGCTTCACCTTGAGAAATAATGTGGTGTCCCGATGCACCAATATTTGCTTGTGACAGCAACTCAACAATATCGCGCAAACGAACAACTGAGCTGTTGAGTAGATATTCGCTAATACCGTCCCGATGTACAACCCGTTCGATCGATACTTCATCGAAGTCGAGATTAAACGCTCGATCATAATTGTCAAAAATAAGTTTTACAGATGCACGCCCACTGCGCGGCACTCCTCCAGAACCATTCCAAATCATATCTTCACCACGCCGGCCGCGCATTGACTTCATTGATTGCTCACCAAGCACAAAACGAAATGCCTCCGCTATATTGCTCTTACCTGAGCCATTGGGTCCAACAATCGCGGTAATTGTCACTCCAAAATCAAGCGACGTTTTGCGTGCAAATGATTTAAAACCAACAAGCTCAATGCTCTTAAGGCGCATTTTACCCTTATGTTACCACCTCTTTTTCTCAAGTGCTGCACGAGCAGCCTCCTGTTCTGCTTCTTGTTTACTTTTCCCATCGCCTTGAGCAAGTAGGGTATCTTTCACATATACACCGACTATAAAATGCTTATCGTGGTCGGGACCCATCTCATGAATAACAGAGTAATAAGGGGTTGCACCTTCTGTTTCTTGTACTTTCTCTTGCAAGGTTGATTTAGAATCTTGCCACAAGCGTTTGCGTATAATGTCCTCAATCTTCGGGAAAAGATAGGTTGCGATAAAGGTCTTCGTGACATCATATCCTTGGTCAAGGAACAGCGCGCCTACAATCGCCTCAAACGCATTTGCAAGCAAGACGCTGCGAGCACGGCCAGTATCCTTTGCTTCCCCCCGTGAGAGAAGAAGGTAATCATTCATCCCAATTTCTGTTGCGACCTCGGCACAGGTAACCGCGTTAACCAGAGCTGCACGAAATGCGGTTAGCTCCCCTTCTGTTTGATCAGGAAACTTTTCATATAAAAAATGTGTAGAGATAAGCTCCAATACTGCATCTCCTAGAAATTCTAATCGCTCATTATGACCAATCGTTTCGCCGCGATGCTCATTAATATATGATCGGTGAGTAAATGCTTGACGCAAGAGAGCGACATCATTAAATGAAACCCCTATTTTCTCTTCAAATGTTTTGAAATCTTTCTGCATTATTATTTTGTTGAATGTGATGCAAGCTGTTTAACTGCTTTAATAACAATCGGGAGCATGTCATCATAAAAATTAAGTTCTGTGGCATCTTGCATACGAAACCAGCGAGCATCATCCAGGCCGCCCTTTTTAGCCAGTTCAATGTCATCCCACGGCGACTCAGCAAGAAAATATACTACGTGTTTGCGCTTTTTGCCTGCCTCAGGATCTGAGGCAACGTATTCATTTTCGCCCAAACATTCCTTAGGTGTAATAGTAAGTCCAATTTCTTCTTTTATCTTACGGATTACTCCGTCCTCGGGCTTTTCTTCCAATGCAAGTTTTCCTTTGGAAAGAGTCCAGTGGCCAAACACGTCGTGTACAAGAGCAAGATATAACTCCCCATCGTGCCTGGCATAGACCACAGCACCAACGAGACGCTCCAGGGGCATTTTTTCATAGGGAACATCTTTTTTCTTTTTGCCGATTTCGTTTTTACCCGGCTCTCCCAGTTCTTTGTAAACAGCTCCCAAGACACCGTTCACGAATCGACCGCTATTATCACCACCGAAGCTCTTGGCAAGTTCGATTGCTTCATTTATAGCGACTTTTGCTGGGACCACAGCACGATCAGCAAATAAAAGTTCGTATAAGCCAAGTCGCAGTACATTACGGTCCACAAGCGCTATACGTTCAAGAGGCCATTCGGGAGCAGCCTTCCCCATTACTAAATCAAGGTCATCTTTGTGCCCAATCGTGCCACTCAAAACTTCCTGCATAAACGATATATCGCTGATGCCTGGGGCAGATTCTTGTGCATTGCGTATGAGCGATTCGCGAGCTTCATGTAAAGAGTAGCTTCGAAAATCCCACTCAAAAAGTGTTTGAAGTACCACTGCCCGTGAAAGGTGCCGATTTGCCATTGTCAAAAAAACGTCTTAACCCCCTATACGCCCCCTGATAAAGAAAAAAGAGATTGCTCTTTATGCTGTGTCTAGCGTCTCTCTCCTTCTTTTTTTGTTCGTTTCGCGACCCTCGCCTGGGCCTGCTGGGCGAGATCTATAACTACACGTCCGCGGTAACGTCCACAAGAAGGGCATGCGCGATGTGATACGCGCAATGCGCCACACTCACAGGCCGACAGCGCCTGAACCGCGAGCGCGTGATGCGACCGTCGGTTGCGTGTTTGCGCCCGAGTATGTCTCATGCGGACTACCATAGAAATACCCTAACATTCCAGGGGAAAACACACAAGCATCGCAGCCTAAAAGTTATGACAAAAACTCTTTCGATGGATAGCGCATAGTCCAAATTGTTTGATTGCTCCGCGATGGAGATCAGTACCATATCCTTTATGTAGCTCAAAACTATATACAGGGAATTTTTTTCCTAAACGCCGCATGAGTCGATCCCGTCGCACTTTCGCTGCAATCGAAGCAAGTGAAATAATAGGCTCTATCCTATCTCCCCCAATGATGGTTCTTTGCTTATAACGCGATGGCGCATGAAGTAAGCCATCAAGAAGTATATACGTACTCCTCGGCTCTGGTGCCAGACGATGGATACCTCGCCGGAGTGCACGCGTCACGGCCTTTGTGATACCAACTTGGTCTATGGTGCTCGCTAAAGAAAACGCAACCGTATACCGGAGTGCTCCCTTGTGGTGAAGGAGTGCTAAGCGCTCAAACAACTCCTCCCGCTTTTTCTCTGAAAGCGCTTTTGAGTCAGCGATACCGGGGAACTCTTTCGTAACGTCAAAAGTATACGGAACCATGACAATACCGACGGCAACTGGTCCAGCAAGCGGACCACGTCCAGCCTCATCGATGCCAATATACATATCCGTCATTATCTCTTATGGTAGCAGGAGTGGCTTAAATCATGCACGTCTGTATACTCGAGATATGTCGAGATTTGTTCATCTGCACGCCCACTCACATTACTCACTTCTGCGAGCTCTTCCGAAAATCCCTGACCTGGTTGCAGCAGCAAAAAAAGAGGGGTGTAGTGCGCTTGCGCTTACTGATCTTGATAATCTATACGGAGCTATTGAATTTTATAAAGAATGTAAGGCACAAAATATCAAGCCTATCTTGGGACTTGACGCTCATGTAGGTAACGAACAACGTCTCGTGCTGCTTGCTCAAAACAACATCGGCTATAAACATCTGCTCGCGCTCGTTAGTGAAGCCAATCTCGCTGAGCATACTCATACGCCAATTTTTACCCGCCAGATGCTGCGCGCACATGCTGAAGGGTTGATTGTCATAGCACCTATGATTCAGGGCGAGATAACATCCGCCCTGCGAGCTCAAGATACGGCACGCGCAGTGCGTCTCCTTCTTGAGTATCAAGAAATTTTTGGTCATGAGCGAATATATCTTGAGGTGGGACAATACGAAGATGACGCCCTTATACAGACCATCCGTGAGTTTGGGCAAACATATAACACTCCTATAGTAGCGGGACAAGAGATACGCTATCTCCACCGTGACGATCGTCGAGCGTGGAGAACTATGCAAGCAATAGAGCACAAAGATCGCGGTGAGGAGGATGAGAGCCAGGATGCCGACTTATCGTTTCGATCTGACTGGGATATGCAGAAACTTTTTGGCGATATTCCGGAAACACTTACCAATACACTCGTTATTGCTCAACAATGCAATGTAGAACTTCCGTTTGATGTTTGGATGTTTCCCAATTTTCCCCTCCCTCCCCACGCTACATTTGATACTGAACTACGCAGGCTTATTGAGGAAGGGCTTGCACATCGAGGACTTGCCGAGGAGCCACAGGTACGCGAGCGCATTGAGTATGAATATCATATTATCTGCAAAAAAGGGTTCTCACCGTACTTTTTGGTGGTAGCAGATCTGCTTTCCTTTGCGCGTCACAGTGGCATCCTCACCACTACCCGCGGATCGGCGGCAGGTTCACTCATCTCCTATCTCATTGGCATTACAAACGTTGATCCGCTCCACTACAAACTCCCCTTTGAGCGGTTTTTGAATCCTGAACGACCCTCTGCGCCTGATATAGATATGGATTTTGCTGATAACCGTCGAGATGAAGTCATTGAATATACGCGTCAAAAATATGGAGCGGAACACGTAGCCCAAATCGGCACCTTCGGCACTATGCTTGCGCGTGGGGTGGTACGCGATGTGGCACGAGCACTTGGGTACCCCTATGGACTCGGTGATCGCATCGCCAAAGAAATTCCTATGGGCTCACAGGGTTTTCCTATGACACTGAGCCGAGCGCTCAGTGAAAATGCGGAACTTGCTGCTATGTATAAAAACGAGGACGAGGTACAAGAAATTATTGATTTAGGGAAAAAAATCGAGGGCTGCGCACGCCACATTTCCGTACATGCAGCTGGCGTAGTGATTTCCCCACAACCACTGACTGAATTTACTCCGATCCAGCGCGATCCCAAGGGGGGCAAAATCATTACACAATATGACATGTATTCGATAGAGAATGCGGGACTTTTAAAATTCGATTTTCTTGGTATCCGTAACTTGGCGATACTCGCACATTCCGTTGAGCTTGTAGAAAAATTACGTGGTGAAAAAATTGATATTGAAAACGTTCCGCTTGATGATACTAAGACCTTTACCATGCTTGCACGTGGTGAGACTGAAGGAATATTTCAGCTAAACGGCTCTGGTATGACTAGGTATCTCAAAGAACTTAAACCCACAAGTATTTATGACATTAATGTTATGGTTGCGCTCTTTCGCCCAGGCCCCATGGAATCTATACCGGCCTATATTGAGCGCAAACATAATCCGACACTAGTGCGTTACCTTGATCCACGGATGCGTGAATATCTTGATACCTCCTATGGCCTCTTGGTATATCAAGATGATGTGCTTCTTACCGCTATCAAGCTTGGTGGATATTCTTGGCTTGGTGCTGACAAGCTGCGCAAGGCAATAGGCAAAAAAATCCCCGAGGTCATGAAGGCAGAAAAGGAAAAATTAATTAAGGGGTTTATCGAATATGGCAAACTTTCCAAAGAACTGGCAGAACAACTGTGGAAGCTTATCGAACCATTTGCAGCATACGGCTTTGGTAAAGCGCATGCCGCTAGCTATGGCAAAGTCGCCTATCAAACCGCATATATGAAGGCAAATTATCCTGTTGAATATATGGCAGCTATTCTCACTGCAGAGGCGGGTAATATTGAGACGGTTTCCGTTATGATTGCCGAGTGCAAGCGCATGAGTATAGCTGTGCATCCGCCAGATATAAATGAAAGCTATGGCGATTTTACGGTAATTGTAGATGATACAAAAACAGCAGTTGCTATTCGTTTTGGTCTTTACTCAATAAAAAATCTCGGTCGGGGTGTTGCAGACAGCATTATCGATGAGCGGAAAAAATCTGGACCATTTTCTTCTCTTTCTAATTTTCTTTCTCGAGTCAAAGATCAAAACCTCAATAAAAAAGGATTAGAATCGCTTATTGCCTGCGGTGCTCTGGGTAGTCTGGGAGAGCGTAGAGCAATGCTCTCTTCAGTGGAAGCGTTGCTTACATATCATCGCGATGCATCAAAAGAACAAGCGCAAGATTCACTTTTTTCTGGAGAGATAGGCATGAGCGATGTGCGCCTAGCCGCAGCACCCCCGGCTACCCTTGAAGAGCGACTAAGGTGGGAAAAGGAGCTTCTGGGCCTCTATATCTCTGGCCATCCGCTTGACCGTTTCAAAGAAAAACTTTCTAAGCGATCGATGACCCTTCGAGAGCTTAAAGAAAAAATTCCCCCAGGCGGGATCGCTATTGCTGCGGGCATGGTAGAGGGGGTACGCATGGTATTGACACGCTCGGGTGATCAGATGGCATTTATAAAATTGACCGATTTTGAAGATTCTCTGGAGGCAGTCATCTTCCCAAAAAACTTTAGTGAACATCGCAGTATCTTGAAACCGGAAAGCTGCATCGCGCTGCAAGGTCGTTTATCTGAGCGCAATGGAGAACTCTCTATGGTGGCTGAGAAACTTACAGTCTTATAGCATTTTTGAAAAAAGAAAAAATGTGTCAGTATGAACTGTATGTCATCTCTGGAATATCGCCGGCACACACTTGCCCACTTACTTGCCGCGGCAGTAACTACTCTGTATCCAAATGCACTACCAACGATCGGTCCTGCTATCGACACGGGTTTTTATTATGATTTTGATTTCCTTGAAAACACTCTTAAGGAAGAAGATTTAGAAAAACTAGAAAGGAAAATGCGTGAGCTCTTGGTGGGGTGGAGCGTATTTACTCACCAAGTTACTTCACCCGAAGTGGCGCGCGATTATTTTAAAACCAACCCATACAAGCTTGAGCTTATCGATGAAATAGAGAAGTCTGGAGAAGTAATTACCCTGTATACCTGTGGCGGCTTTACTGATTTATGTCGTGGCGGACATGCTGAGCATCCGGCGGAAGAAATCACTGCAGATTCTTTCACGCTGGAGCGTATAGCGGGCGCCTACTGGCGTGGCAATGAAAAAAATACCATGCTCACGCGTGTGTATGGTGTAGCCTTTGATAGTAATAAAGAACTTGAGAGATATAAAGGACAAAAAGAAGAAGCAGAAAAACGCGACCATAGAAAGTTGGGAAAGGAACTTGATTTATTTACATTTTCTGAACTCGTCGGTGGTGGTCTTCCCCTATTCACCCCAAAAGGTACTATTTTGCGCGATGAAATAGATGCGTACTCGCAGACACTTCGTACCGCCCGTGGATTCAGCAAAGTATGGATTCCGCATATCACAAAAACCAATTTATATAAAACCTCAGGCCATTGGGAAAAATTTGGGCATGAACTATTTCTTGTCAAAAGCCAAGAGACACAGGATGATTTTGTGCTCAAACCAATGAACTGTCCGCATCATGCGCAAATATATGTTTCTCGGCCACGAAGCTATCGAGATTTACCTATTCGCTATCTCGAAACTACTGCGGTGTATCGCGATGAAAAAACGGGAGAGCTTTCTGGCCTCTCTCGTGTCCGGGCTATAACACAAGATGACAGCCATATTTTCTGTCGATTTGATCAAATTGAACAAGAATATGCATCGATTATGGAAATGGTGACTGAGTTTTACGCAACCATGGGGATGCAGTTTCGTGCACGACTCTCTTTCCATGATTCTGCTAATCTAGGAAAATATCTGGGCGAAGAGTCGCAATGGAAAGAAGCGGAGGAAAAACTTGAATCAATTTCTAAACGTGGAAATTTCGACTACTTTATTGCGCGCGGAGAAGCAGCATTTTACGGCCCCAAGATCGATTTTATGGCTACCGATGCACTGGGACGTGAACACCAGCTTGCTACAGCACAACTGGATTTTGTACAACCGGCCCGTTTTGAACTTGAATACACTGATTCTGATGGAATTAAAAAGACACCCATTATGATTCATCTTGCTATTGCTGGATCGCTTGAGCGGTTCCTTTCGATCTATATTGAACACACCGCCGGAGTATTTCCTCTATGGCTTTCCCCGGTGCAGGCGCGCATCTTGCCTATTGCCGAAACCCATCATGTCTTCGCGCAAAGAGCATTTGAGGAGCTTAAGACCGCAGGAATTCGTATAGAGCTCGATGATTCCAATGAAACCTTGGGCAAAAAGATTCGTGCTGCGAAACAAGAAAAAATTCCTTATCTTCTCGTTATGGGAGACAGCGAAGTGCATGCTCAAACCGCAACGCTGGAAGGTCGAACAAATAAAATTGGAACATTTCCTATAGCGCAAATAATCCTACAGCTTAAAGAAGAAATTGCTGCAAGAAAATAACTTTTGAATGTACAGGAGATACGTAAATCGCCGCCCAGAAGGCGGCGATTACTTTCTCAATTTGAGAGCTTATTGTATCTTAAGCACGAGCGCGATTAATTTGGGAAGTGATGAAATCATCTACTCTTGAAGAAGAATCCGTTACTGGGTGAGCTAGTCTAGGTGTAATTACTTGTATAGGTTTCTCATCGGTCACAGCAACCACAGTTGCCGGGGTGCCGAAAAGAAAAGTTCTAAGCCAAGCGACGACACGATTCTGGACGCGCTTTACCACAATAAGGTACGCACCAACCAAGCACCAGAGAATGAGAAACGACCAATAGACAACGGTGCCCACAGGCCCAAGATCAAGACCAGTGTAGGGTACTTGAGAAAGTGCCACATAAGGAGTCGTTGGATTGTTATAGACTATCGGTGCAATATAATTGTTGACAGATACTGCCGCAGAGCAAGTCACTTGTTGACCGTTCTGACCATAGAAGGTGCCCGTATAAGTGGTGCTTTGTGTTGGATACACTAGCGTTGAGCCACTTTGACCAACCGAACCGACATAGCTTATGGAACCAGAGTTAACATACTGTGTATTCCAACTGAGTGTCACTGGCTGGTTATACTGCACAGCGGTCGGTGATGCCGTTAGAGTACAACTTGGATAGTTATAGGTTGGAGTGGGATAGTTATACGCGACTGGATAAGAGGGAGCGGGAGGCGGATAGTTATACACGATTGGAGCAGGAGCAGGAGGCGGCTGTGAAATCGTGATTACATTGTTATTTGTATTGTTATTGTTGTTTACATTAGTATTGGTCACTACGGTTGGTGAAGATGCTTGTATAGGCTGTTGGAAATAATTTGGCATCTGGTAAGACGGGTAAGAGTAACCATAGTTTGTATAGTACGGGTTTGAGTAAGAAGGAGTTGAGTAAGAAGAAGAATAGCCGCATCCGCCACCACAGTTTCCGTAGTCGACATATCCATTACTAATCCCGCTTGGATCATATATGGTGTTATAAGGATCACCGGGAAGACTTGTTTGGCCATTTGGATTACCCCAAGTATTATTCGGAATCAGTCCAGAAGCATAAGGATCAGTGCCATAGCTAGGCTGGCTGGTGTAGTCAGGTGAGGTATTAGCAAATGGATCAGTGCTCGGGTCACAGGAGTAATCGCCACAGTCTTGTGCATGGGCGGTTTGCACGTGCAAAATAGGAAACATAATAAGAAATGCCACGGCAATTACCATGTAAAACGACCAAGACAAGCTCTGTTGCAACGATAAAGTAAAAGTTTTCATAAGACTATTTTGATAATTAACCTACTTGTAATACCACCTACTAATAATTTTGTCAAGAACCGAACGATATTCTAACTATTTGGAAACTTCCCTTGAGAATCTTCCAAATTTTAAAATTCGTTTGTTGATAAAGATCGGGGGGAGCACGCAGTGTTGTTACCACGTGCTCCGACCGATACTAGGGATTATCTAAGCTCCGAAATGCCATCCTGTCTCCTAAGAGTTAATGACGGCCGCGTTCGAAAGCTTCGCCGACTGCCCCTAACAGCTCGGCGAAGACGTAGTTTCCTTGGTATTGACTTGAGGGTGCGAAGTGCAACCCCGTCTGCCAGTTACCGTACGGAGACGCGTCTTTGGTCAAGATCGCGATCTTCCGGTTGAAGACCACGTTGACTTTTCCAGGATGGAACTCTCCTGCCCGGTAGCGACGTTGCGCTTCATTAATCGCTCGCCGCGCTTCGGCGAGGTCGATCTCGTATCCCTGGCCCGTGGGGCTACCTTCGAGGCACAAGTGCACTCGAAGCGCATTCACGATATCGCAAGGAAATCCATAAAACCGACGTTGGTCGTTATATCCGATAATGAAGTGTCCCGAAGGTCTGCCGTTGATATCAATACGGAGTGTTTGGGGTCTATTGAATCCGCGCACTTCCGCACCTAACCAACAGTCCATTTCCATCTTCGGCAACAACACAACTGGCGCAGGAGCCTGAATTGGTGCTTGCGTAGGTGCGACTGGCGGAGCTGTGCATATCACAGATACGTCAGCAACGGCCGAAGCTGTTGCATTCGCTATCATGGATCGGCCAACGTTTTCGTCCTTTCTGGCGACCTCCGTCGCTGAGACATGAGGTACACCATCCTGACCTATGCAAGTCGCCTTCGCTTTCGCATCGGCGTAAGCTAGAGCGATCGGTTTTAATGGTTGCGGTGTTACTACGACCGCAACTTGCTTTACTGCCTTGTTGGCAACATTGCCGCTGCGCAGGTCGATGACGGGAACGTTCCCGTCGTATAGGGCAAAGCCCGGACCGAGCTTGGAATCGTCGAACGTCCGTGTAATGACCCTGCAGCTGTTCCAACCCAGCGCGCTTGTTAAAAGCGGCCCGGAAGGAACTGGCTTTGATGTCAACCCTTGTACGTAACTGACAAGATGATCCAGAGGTACGTCTAGCTCCTCGGCATACTGCCGAGGAGTGGCGGCACATGGATATCCTTTCAGCCGCACCGTGCCGTTCGAGCGCTGCTCGAAGGACTGTTCTAGCTGGTTCAGAAGCTCGACCTTCCCGCTGGGGCTATTCGAGATATTGGACATCTTGATGAGGCTCTCCGCCTCAGATACGCTCCCCAACAGGAGGAAGAGCACGAAGCCGCTGAGAAGACTCTTCACGACTTATCCTTTCTCCTCTCCTTTCAGGGGAGGAAACATGTGTAGTGTTAATGTACTATCCTCGCGCTTTACGAGGACGTATCCAATCACGCTTACTGCGTGAACGGATACGTTCCCACAAAATCTGCTGTTACTACAAACCGATCTGTCTTTTCGCCAAATGAATCACAAGTTACAAGAGTAAGATGCTGACCAGCTTGCGTGAGATCTACAACATCTTGTGTAGCGCTTGCAAGTTTAACGGAGACTACGGTGTAGCGATATTCCGCTGTAGCTGAATAGACACTGACGATATTCCCTTCCTTCAGATTCTGAATGCCATCAAACGTTTTGTACATTTGATCGTTCAAAATGGGCAGATAGCTTGAATGACCGAATATGAGCACGGTGCCACTTTCTCCCAAATCTGCCGAGGTCGGATAACGTACGGCACCTATGAGGAGTGCCTTATCCAGCGTAGCTGTATCAGTTGAAGTTGGATTTGATACTTTGACATCAAGTTTGATGTCTTGAGCAACAATCCGTACTGGATATTCACCTTGACCTTGCGGAATACTCTTTGGTGACGCTGCTTGGATAGACTGCGCAGTGTTGGCGCTTTGAGTATCTGCAGAAGTAATCGTAGGATCAGGATTTGCACCTACAAGGACAAGAAAGAGAAATGTCGCAGAAAACAAGCCTACAAATGTAAGCGAGAACTGGCCGCGACGAGCGGTGACCTCTTTTATTGCTCCAGGGTACTCTTTTTGCATATGACTGCCTCTTTCATAGGGCTCTATTGGGAAGCGTCTATATGCTACACTATATAACTATATTTGTCAAGTACCATCTGTAAGGACCTGCGCGAAGTACTTTTTGAGATTAATTCTAGAGTAGAGTCTACATTATATATTATATTTGTCAAGCTTTGCATGCTTGACAATAAAGATACGGCGTGATACGGTAGCGCCCTTATGCAAAAGGATATTGATGCTCCTGCCACCCCATACAAGGACACATTTTTACGTGTTGTTGCGATTATTGGCCTTATTGCTCTTATCATTCTTGGGGCTTGGGGCATTATTCAAATTGTTTTTAACCTGCCCTCTCTCTTCGGGAGTGTCGGCGACAAAACTCAAACTCTATTCGCACCCGCATCAAAAACCGAATCAGTAGTGGTTACCCTACCCGCGACCGCATCTTCTGGAGAACCGTTCACCATATCTTGGATACACCAAAACTCTCCTTCGGGTGATTTCGCCTACACTATTTCATACTCTTGCAGCACTGGACTCTCGCTCAAGGCTCCAACACCAACGGGAATATTTCAGTCAGTCCCCTGCGCAACACCGTTTGATTACACAAATGCAACTCAAAACATGCAGGTAGTGCCAACCGTGACTACATCTAACTCGCTCTCTGCGGTAATTTCTGTGTCCGCAATTTCTCTTGCAAACGGCGCTGTCACTACAACTGGCAGCAGCACTATCACCATATCTCCTTCTCAAAATAGCCCAGCAGTGGCGACACCCATACCCACTACTCCATTGCCGGCACAAAAACCCGCTGTAATTAAAAAAGTTACTACAGTTGCTCGGTCTTATTCCAATCCAAACGGTACACCCGATCTAGCAGTACAAATTATTTCCGTCATACCAGAAGGTAATGGTCTTACTTCGGTTGAATTTGCTATTGAAAACCTGGGCAATAAAGCAACACCGTACGGCTGGACATTTGCTGCCAACTTGCCAGTTGGGTATGCCTATACCTACTACTCCCAACCCCAGCGGGCACTCTATCCTGGGGGCAGGATTATATACACGCTTACTTTTAGTGGGGCAAACAACAACCAAATGCCGTATACCAGCGGGTGCTACACTCAAGGGCAAATTACTTATCCTTCGTACCAGAATTGTTATGGCTACAGCAATCCAATATATGCCACCAACGGTACGGTCACAATCACGGTTGATCCTGGTAATCTCATCTACGAGACAAATAAAGCAAACAACACCGCTAGTGTCAGCGTCCCTGTTACTACCTACTAAAAATTCTTTTTCTTCTAGATATCGAGGTTTGCCAACTTGGCATTGCTTTGGATGAATGACTTGCGAGAAGAGACATCTTCGCCCATAAGAATATCAAATATTCTGTCTGCATCCGCTGCATCCTCAATGGTTACCTGTTTAAGAACTCTTCGCGCGGGATCCATGGTGGTTTCCCAGAGCTCTTCTGGATTCATCTCGCCGAGACCTTTGTACCGTTGAATATGTACTTTGACCTTTTTTGATTTCACTTCTTCTACTTCTTCAGGGACTTCCTGCCCTGATGGCTCTTCTTCAATCTCAGCTTCAGTGCCTACAATGCGAATTTTCTCCTCATCGGAGTAGGTATACATTACTTCCTTCCCTCGTTTGATTTTATACAGCGGAGGCTGAGCGATGTAGAGAAACCCGCCTTCGATCACTGGCCTGAAATGTCGAAAGAAAAGGGTGAGCAATAACGTTCGGATATGCGCACCGTCAACATCGGCGTCAGTCGCAATAATTACTTTATGATAGCGAAGTTTGCTTATGTCGAATATATCCCCTATTGCCGTGCCGAGAGCCAGGATAAGGTGCTTGATTTCTTGCGAGGCCAACATTTTATCGAGCCGTGCACGTTCAACATTAAGAATCTTCCCCCGTAAAGGGAGTATCGCCTGCGTGCGGCGATCGCGACCCTGTTTTGAAGAACCCCCAGCTGAATCTCCTTCAACTATGAAAAGCTCCGATTCTGATGCCTCTTTAGTTTGACAATCCGCAAGCTTCCCGGGCAAACCAAACCCTTCAAGCGCTCCTTTGCGCAGCACCGATTCCTTCGCCGCTTTTGCCGCCTTGCGGGCCTTAAGTGCCAATACTACTTTGCCCATAATCCCCCTCGCATCCTCTGGATTTTCTTCAAGAAATGTTGAAAATGCGCTGCTCATGACTGCATCGACGGCACCTCGGGCTTCTACAGAGCCGAGTTTTCCTTTTGTTTGACCCTCAAACTGAATTTCGGCCAGCTTTACCGAAATAACCGCAGTCAATCCCTCAAGCACATCTTCTCCATTGAAGTTTTCCTCATTTTCCTTAAGAGCATTACTTTGGCGTGCATAGGCATTGAGCGTACGCGTGAGCGCCGTGCGAAAGCCCGTAATATGCGTACCTCCTTCACTATTGAAGATATTGTTTGCAAAAGGAAAAACGCGGGAAGAAATGTCATCCACGTATTGGAGTGCTATTTCAACGGCAACTCCATCCTGTTCTTTTTCTATATAGAAAATATTTTTATGAACCGGCTTTTGGTGGCGACTGTAAAAAGCAACCAGTGAGCGCAATCCTCCCTCAAAGTAGAATGTTTGTGATGGACACTCGAGCAGATTCTCTCGCATGTAGAGCGTCTTGCCCGCTTCTGGCAACTTTACCGTAGTTCCTCTTGCATCAACAATACTGATCCGCAATCCCTTCACCAGATAGGCCTGTTCACGTAAGTGGGCAACAATCTTTTCAAAATCAAAATTGATTACATTAAAAATCTCACTGTCAGGGGAAAATGAGATTACGGTACCATGGAGCTTTGAGCTGCCAATCTTTTTAACCGCAGACTTCTTTTTGCCCCGCGAGTATTCCTGGACATACGCACCGTCTTCTCGATACACTTCCGCGCGCAGATACGTTGAGAGTGCATTGACCACCGACACGCCCACTCCATGAAGACCGCCAGCGACCTTATATCCTTCTCCGCCAAATTTGGCTCCGGCATGCAGAAGGGTCATGACCGTTTCAAGCGCAGACACTTTGGTTTGAGCATGGACATCAATGGGGATACCACGTCCATTATCAGAAACGCGAACAATATTGTCCGGTAGAAGCACCACTTCAATGTCATCGGAAAAACCACCCATAGCCTCATCCCGGGAATTATCAAAAACTTCCCAGACGAGATGGTGGAGGCCATCTGGCCCCGTAGTACCAATGTACATACCAGGGCGCCTTCGTACTGCCTCTAGACCTTCAAGCACGGTTATATCCGCCGCGCTGTAGGAGCCTTTTTTTAGCTTTTCTTGAGCCACAAAATATATAAGCCTCGAAAGGCTTTGTTTTATTCTAGCAGAAAAGGACTCATATTGAAAGGGGCAAAATGGGGAAAATAGGCCTTAAAATATGATCAATTATCGAACCACCAACCCTCTTTTGTACAGTGCCGCAGCAATTTTTTCCATTACCGTGTGTACCTCTACTTCTGTAAGTGTGCGCTCGAAAGATTGAAAGATTAGACGAAAAGCGAGTGACACTTTTCCCTCTTTTTCAAAGCGGTCAAATACATCCAACCGCACTAATAGACTGCCTGCCTCAGCAGAAATTAGGGTACGCACTTCCTCTTCTTCGCTCTCTTGAGACACCCAAAGTGCAATATCTCGCACAATGTAGGGATATTTTGAAAATGGATGGTATTGCTTGTCAGAAGAGAGCGGAAAATGCTCGTAGAGGGTAGGAGTTGGGCTGGAGATAATGAGATTCTCTAGATCAATTTCTACACTTTCCTCCCCTCCTGTAGCCTCTGGAAGCGGAAGACTCAGCGTTATAGATAATTCTTTCAGTATGTCTGGGGCAGTTTTTTTAAAAGATTTTCCTGGGAGTGCTCCAATAGCAAGAAAGATTTTTTCTTCATTCTGGGGAAACACTGCCCCTATTTCAAATAACAGCACCCCATCAAGTCCCAGCAGCTCCTTATTTCGCTCATTTTTACGGAGCGCTTCTTGCATTGCGGGAAGTAAGCTTTGCCGTAGGTAGGGAGTACTGCTCTCTACTTTATTGAGAACCGCTCGAACTCCTTGGGCAGTAAATAGAGAGGTATATATTTCAGAAAATCCACGAGAGATAAGAAATTCGCGTATCCGTTCACTCCAGTAGAAATTTTTGTTTATCTCTGGAGTTTTGCCGGAGGGAGGTAAATTGACCGTGGGAATTTTTTCATATCCAACGATACGAGCGATCTCTTCCGTCAAATCCTCCGGGAGAGAAATATCAAGTCGCTCAAATGGCACGGTAACCGCAAATGTTTGATGATTTTCTGTAAACAGAAACCCAAGCCGGGTGAACACCCCCGCGACCGCATCTTGGCTCAACTCTCCTCCTAATATTTTATTTGTTTCTGCGAGCGAAATAGTTACGGGCGCGTATTTTTTGGGATGGGGGTACACATCAACAAACCCGACTATCTCCCCTCCCGCCAGCTGCACAATCATATCAACCGCTGCTTGTATGCCGTATGCGGCGAGTTCGGGAGAAATAACCTGCTCAAAACGTGTACTCGCATCCGTGCGTAATTTAAGCGCCGCGGCGGTCCTGCGGACCGATGCACCGTCAAAGTTGGCAGACTCAATAATGATATTTTTCGTCGCTTCAGTTATTGCCGCAGGCATGCCGCCTTTTATTCCTGCAACGCCAATGGGTTCATCATCATTTTGATCAGCAATGATAAGCATTGAGCTGGTCAATTCATACTTCATTCCATCGAGTGCTTGCATCTGTTCACCCGAACGAGCACTGCGTACCGCAATAGCATACTTCCCATTTTTTTGAATGAGCTTGCCCGCATCAAATGCGTGTAAGGGTTGCCCCGTGTTAAACATGACAAAGTTCATCGCATCAACGACATTGTTTATTGAGCGCTGGCCGATTGCTTCCAACCTTTCTTTGAGCCATTGTGACGAAGGGCCGACTTTTACTCCTTTTATATATCCGGCGATATAGCGACTACAGGTATCTGTGTGTATAGAGACTGAAATAACATCCGTTACGGGCTCAAGGCGTGGTTCATGCGCAAAGGGGTCATGGATTAAGGGAATGTTTAAAATTGCCGAGATCTCCTTGGCAATTCCGCGATGAGAAAGACAGTCATGTCCACGATTGGGAGTGATTTTGACCTCAAGCACATGGTCTCCTAGCACTTTTTGAAGACTCTCAACCTCAAATACATGAAAGGTCAACGCTTCTTGAAGCTTCTCGGCGGAAGGTAGTTCAATATCAAAAAACTTTTGCAACCAATAATGAGAAATTTTCATGTGCAAATTAAAATTGATTCACGAATCGTAAATCGGCGGAGTGCATAAAGCGGACATCATCAATACCCCATTTGAGCATGGCGAGACGGTCAAGTCCCATACCAAATGCAAAACCACTATATGCTTTGGGATCAAGTCCACTATTTTTTAGGACCTGTGGATGTACCATACCGGCTCCCATCATTTCTATCCAACGGCCTCGAAGTTTTTCTGGCGCGTGTTCTCCGGTAATACGCATATCCACCTCGACTGAAGGTTCGGTAAAAGGAAAGAAGCTCGGGCGAAAACGAATTTCTACTTGTCCTTGTAAAATGGTGCTCAAGAAGTATTTGAGGGTACCTTTGAGAGTGGCAAGTGTCACATCCTTGCCAACGGCGAGTCCTTCTATTTGAAAGAACTCCGCTTCGTGCGTCATATCGGTTGCTTCATTTCGAAATGCAGCCCCGGGCACGATGACACGATACGGCGGCATAATTCCTTTTTTCACTTGGCTCTCCATATACCTAACTTGTACGGGCGACGTATGCGTGCGCAAAACCATATCGGGTTCATCTTTAATAAAAAATGTGTCCTGCATGTCGCGCGCTGGATGGTCCTTCGGAACATTGAGTGCATCGAAGTTATACCACTCACTCTCCACAAGCGGCCCTTCGGCAAGGGTAAAACCTAAAGAGTAAAAAATCTCGTTTGCCTGCCGAATAAGAGAGGAGATAGGATGCAAGTGTCCCCGCATGTGTTGCATATAAACAGTATACGGTACCGTGGTGGAGAAAGTAATTCCGCTCTAGAAATATGGATCTTTTTGGATAACAAGGTATACTTGCCACGATGGAGGTGAGCGGTTCTCTTGGCGTCTATATATCTCTATTCCTCGCACTCTACTTCGAGGTATTTTTGCTTATTGCTTTTTTGGAAAAACGACCGGAGAAACGCTCTATGACTCTTCCCAAACACTATCCAGCAGTGTGTATCATCGTTCCTTGTTTTAATGAAGTCCAAACCATTGGTAAGACCTTGGAATCCCTCCTCGGACTGCAGTACCCGAAAGGACAGCTTTCCATCATGGTGGTTGATGACGGCTCTCAAGATGGGACGGGAGCAATAGCAAAAAGTTTTGCCGCGCAATATGAAGAGATACGCTATTTCTATAAAGAAAATGGAGGTAAGTACACTGCTCTTAATTTTGGAATTGAGCGGACTTCCGCCGAGTTCGTGGGCTGCCTTGATGCAGATTCTTTTGTCGCACCTGAAGGCCTCAATGAAATGATCAAGAAATTTGAAAGCGATCCGACCATTTATGCCCTTACGCCCGCAATGAAAGTATCTGCTCCGCGCAACATACTGGAGTTAATGCAAACCGCTGAATATACATTTGGAATCTTTTGCAAAAAAATGTTTGATAATCTTTCCGCTATTCAGGTGCTTCCGGGTCCTTTTTCAATATATCGCCGGGTGGTATTTGAAAAAATTGGTCTCTTCCGTCGCGCACATAACACTGAGGATATGGAGATCGCGTTTCGTATGCACTCCCACAAACTCAAAATCGCTAATGCCCATACCGTATATGTATATACTACGGTGCCCGCAAGCCTCGGTCCCCTCATCAGGCAGCGCACCCGCTGGGTCCAAGGATTTCTTCAAAACTCCCTTGACTATCGGTATATGTACTTTAATCCCCGCTTCGGCAACTTTGGTAATTTTGTACTCCCGCTTGGCCTCACGGCTTCTCTCCTCGGAATCTACACCGCTTCGTATTCTTTATATCGTCTCTTTTCTTTTATCTCTTCTCACCTTTTTAATCTTCAAGCGGGCATCCCCTTGCATCTCTCCCAACCCACCCTTAGCTGGTTTTACCTCAACACCAGCATGATGACCTTTCTTGTGGTAATCACGCTTGGCATGACTTTCACCGCGCTACTTTTGGGGCAGCGCATAGCACAAAATAAACTCCCAATTCAATCGATTCTATATTACTTTACTCTGTTTGGACTCATCGCCCCCATCTGGTTGGCGCGCGCCGTGTGGGGCACGGTGTGGGCGCGTGAGAGTACGTGGCGATAGAAACCATGCGGATTACGCGCTATATTCTAGCGTTTGTGATTACCGCAGCGATTTTTGGTACTGCTTTTTATATCACCTCTCACATTGATGCGCAGCGGGTTGCAGATATTCAAGCCACTGAAAATAACCTCTCAATTGATCTTCTTTCCTCAGAAACACAATTCGAGCTCCTCGGTCAGCTCGACTGCGCCACGCTTGCACAAGGATCAATTCTTTCAGACGAGCTCAATTCGCTCGACGGACGACTCTCGGTGGCTGAGCAAAATTTGGGCAGCAATAATACACAAGTCATTGAGCTCAAAAAACAATACTCGCTTCTTGAAATCCGCGATTATCTTCTCCTGCAGCAGGTCGCACAAAAGTGCAAAAACGTAAAGCCGCCGATATATGTGCTCTACTTCTACTCAAACACCGGCGATTGCCCTGACTGCTCTCAGGCGGGCGACGTACTTACCTATTTGCGGCAAACGTACCCCAAGTTTCGAGTATATTCATTTGACTATCACCTTGATCTTTCCGCTCTTCAGACACTCATTAATATAAAAAAGGTGCAAGACGTGCTCCCCGCTTTTATTATTAATGGCCAGACACCCGTGTATGGGGCTAAGACGTTAAGTGATATGGAAAAACTCATTCCTGGACTTAAAAGCCTCGCCACTTCCACCGCAGCCACGAGTAGCAGTAGTTTATAAGGAGGAGCCGAGGGTGGGACTTGAACCCACGACCGACGGTTTACAAAACCGTTGCTCTACCAACTGAGCTACCTCGGCACATACAATCATTATTCTTCCGCAGGAGGAGTATATCGGCGGGAACGTCGCGCGAGCATTTTTTTATGTTCCGTAACTTCGCGCAAAAATTCCGATGCCGCTCCTTCATGGTGTGGCGGGGGTGCTGTGTTCTGGCGAATAGCATGAAGCGTACGCTCAAGAGTGTGCTCCACCCAGAGAATACCGTTTGCAAGAGCGTGGCGGGAAATATCGCGTACTACTATTGTTATAGTGTGCCAGAAACGCTCTCGCACAAATACGGGGAAGGTTTCTTTACTCCAATACACGAAAGAGTGAAGCACGTGCGTGATGGCCGGCCGGATCCGTGCACCCACTATGTTGCCAGTTTGAAGCTCCCAGCGTTTTACTGCCACCAGCGCCACCATACACACCAGAGAGACGTATAGCAGTATTGCCAAAAAAAGTACCATACCGCTCTAGTATCTTACTGGAGGGAGAAAACCGCAAGGTCGGTGATCTCAATACGCTCTCCAAATTTCTGTGTCGCGTCAGCGATAAGCTCTGCGATTGTTTTCCCTTCGTCTTTGATAAATGATTGTGCCCCGAGCATCTGTGTGTTTTCTGGCCGCATCGCCGCAGCGTGCATGGCAATCAGGCGGGCGAGTTCTTTGAATTCCTCATTTTTTGATACAAAATCTGTCTCGCAAGAAAGCACCACCATGGCTCCTACTTGACCGGTAATATGAATATAGGATGCAACCGTGCCGGCCCCCAGTGTGCGACTGGCTTTGCTGCGCGCGGTTGCCCCCGCTCGCACGCCAAGAAGCTTCAGTGCTTTTTCTTTATCACCACCCGCATCCTCAAGCGCCTTTTTACACTCCATCACGGAAACTCCAGTCTGGCGACGCAGTTCTTTTACCGCTTCTGCAGAAATGACTACCATAATGACTGATTATTGCAGGACAGCTTCTGCCGCTTGGGGAGGGGCGCCTTGGTGTGCCGCGTAGGTGCTTGTGACTTCACTTAGTATGTGGCTGAGGCTTTGTACCGTCGCGTCGTTTGCGGGAATGGGATAGGTGACGCGGGTGGCATCGCAATCGGTATTCATGAGCGCAATGACGGGAATATGCATTTTTACTGCCTCTTCAACAGCGATGTGTTCGTGCCTTGGATCAATAACAAAGAGTGCATCGGGAAGCTTTTGCATACCACGTAATCCCCCAAACATGGCATCGAGATCGGCAATTTCTCGATCAATAAGAACCCGCTCGCGCTTGGTGAAGCGTGCTGCCAATTCTCCCTTTTCACGCATATCAGAAAGCTCCAAGAGACGTGAGAGACGTTTGCGGATTTCAGAAAAGTTAGTGAGCGTTCCGCCGATCCACCGAGATGCGACGTACGGTGCTCCCAGTTTTTCCGCTTCGCGCCGAATGGCCTCGCGGGCTTCAGCCTTACCGCTTACAAAAAGAATTACTTTGCGTTCCGCCGCAAGCCCTTTTACGAATGCAAGCGCTATACTCAAGCACTGGACGGTCTGCTCCAAGTCAAAAATCTCAACCCCGCCCTTGCTGCCAAAGATATATCTTGAGGTGGAAGGATGGCGGCGGGAAGGGGCGTAGCCGAAATGCGCGCCGACAGAAAATAATTTTTGCACGAGAGTATCACTATCCATAACGCGCTTCACACTATCACAGCAGCTTCTCTTCGGCAACTTCCTCCTCAAGGGGCTGCAGCGCATCAAGAATAGGAGCGATGTTGCCTGAGAAAATAGAAGGAAGATTATGCCACGATTCTTTGAGGCGGTGATCGGTTACCCGATCTTGCAGCGTATTATAGGTGCGGATTTTTTCCGAGCGATCAGCGGTTCCAATTTGTTCTTTGCGGGTAGCTGCATGTTTTCTCGCTTCCTCTTCTTCTTGGAGTGCTTCGATCTTTGCCAGAAGGACACTCATTGCGCGCTCACGATTGGCCAGTTGACTGCGTTCGCTTTGCGCGCGCGCATCAAGGCCGGTCGGTATATGCACGAGCCGCACCGCAGTTTCTACTTTATTAACATTTTGTCCGCCAGCCCCACCAGAGCGCGAGAACTCCATACGGATATCTGCAGGATTTATGGTCACTGTGTGCTTTTTGCGAATGGGCAAAATAGCGACCGAGGCGGTTGAGGTATGAATGCGACCATTTTTTTCTGTTGCGGGTACCCGCTGGATGCGATGAACGCCCGTTTCAAAGCGCAGGCGCCGGTAGACACCGCGGCCTTTTATTTCAAATACTGCTTCTTTATACCCGCCGAGATCACTCTTGGACTCCGCGAGTGTGTGCACACTCCAGCCTTGCGCTCCCGCGTACGCGCGGTACATAGCGGAGAGTTCCCCGGCAAATAGTGCTGCCTCTTCTCCCCCAACACCGGCGCGCACTTCAAGCACTACCTCGTTGGGAAACTCTTCTTGCTCCTCTGTATGCGCAAGAATTTTTTCTCCTTCACTAATGAGCGCCCGCTTTTGTTCCCTCAGGCGGTTGAGATCCTCCCGGGCTAACTCTCCGAGCTCGCCGCCTGCAAGTTGGAGCACATCGCGCTCTTCCAGAGCAATACGTTCAATCTCCTGCGCAAGGTAGGCAGTTTTTGGGTTTCCCTTATAGCGGTGAATGTCCGCTTCGTCCATCTATTTTGATTGCTTCTTTGCGGCGGCTCGACGCGTCTTAAACTTCTCTACCCGACCTGCGGTATCAAGAATTTTTTCGTTGCCAGTGTAAAACGGATGACAGGCACTGCAAATTTCAACTGCGATTTCTTTGGCGGTTGAGCCTACACTAAAGGAGTTCCCGCAGCGGCACTTCACGGTAACCTTGGGGAAATACGTGGGATGAATATCTGCTTTCATTGCTGCAGGGTATCACTCTTTTTATATTTTTGCAAAAACATTTATGAGCCATTTATGACATTGATTTCCTGTTGGTACTTACTGGCAAGCTGTGCAACCGAATTGCCATAAAATGCGAGGCTCCGGTTGCCCGCATTACCACAGCCGGCAAGATAACACATCGCCGCTTCAAATTCCGCTGAGGGAGTTTGTGCTGAAGCTCCGTCGTCGGTGAGATACAGTGCCGCAGCGATAAAGGCGTCTTTGGGGTTCCAGGGGCTTGAGGGTATATCGCCACTCACCCCCCCCACGCGATCTTGGGAGGAATTGTACTGCCACGTAGGACTTACGTAACCGCCATAAAGCGCCCAGGTCGAAGGAATAAATTGTGCGGGACCCATGGCACCCCCCCATCCATACCATTGTCTTTTGGAAACCGGCAGCGTTTGGGGACTCAGCCCCAGGTTTGCGGTAATGGCAAGAAATATTGGCACGTTTGCAGGACTCATGTCTACGGTGTAGGTACCCGTTCCAACGTTTGCTCCCAAACCGCTTTCCTCAGCAATGATTCCCAAAAGAAAGGCAGGACGAATGCCGGTTTTTTGAGCGGCGAGAGTAGCGTACTGGAGCGCCTGACCGAAGGGTATTGCTGCCGAGCCGGTAAGCTCAAAGAGTGCGCTGCGGATTTGTGCAGCGCTTTGCTGATTTTTAGCAATAAGCGCTTCGTATGCTTTCTCTTGTCCTTTCGTTTCAGTTAAGATCTGATTCTTTTGATTTTGCTCCTGCTGAATTTGGGCTTCTTGGAGCTGCTGAACCCTAAGCAGCTGTGTTTCTGTATCTTTTTGCTGCTGTAGCACCGTTTCTTGCTGTTGCGTTGTTTGTTTTGTCCCTTGAATTTGATTAAACGATTGTTGGAGTGCTGCGTTTATGGAATCAAAGGTTTCAAGGTCGGAGTAAAATGTTGAAAGATTCTGTGAGGAGAGCACCGTAATCATGAAAGAGGTGGTATCGAGCTGATCCTTCTCGCGCATGATCGCGCCAAGGGAGGCAAGTTCGCTTTGTAGCTGTACATTGAGGTTGCCGATGGTTTGATTTTTGCTCTGAATACCTCCCGTTAACTCCTCGATCGCAATGTTGCGGGCTTTGATTGAAAGTTGTGCCTGGGTTATCTGCGCATTTAAAATCGCAATATCGCGCTGCAGGGATACTCCTTGAATTTGCGTTTGGTTGAGAATTTGCTGCTGCGCTTGTATTTGCGCTTCAAGCTGATTGAGCTGTGCTTGGAGCTGTGCTTGATAGGAACTCACGGAGCTTGAGCCCGAGCCCGAGGAAGTGGTGGTTTGCGCGCGGGCGAGTCCTGGGACGATACTAAAGCTCTCTATAAGGACTACGCATATAACTGCGCGCATGATAGCGCTACCCATATACTACTAGTATAGCACTGCGGAAAGCCTTCAGAGAGAAAAGTTTATTCTGGTGCTACTGCGCTTTCCGTATCTTCCTTCTTGCCGCGCTCATGCACCTCAATTGCTGAGAGATCAATTGGAGGGGCGGGCTCAACTTCTTCTTCTTGGGCAGCCGCAATCATGACTACCACCTCATCTCCATCAATGGCAATCTTAGCGCTTTGGGGCAACGTGAGATCTTTTATATGAATTTGATCTCCTATATTTTTAAGTATGCTCACGTCAACGGCTATCTCGTGGGGCAGTTCTTTGGGAAGCACTTCCATTTCAAGTTCACGTATCACTTTTACTAAGACACCTCCCAAATCTTTCACTGCCGGGGAGATACCTTCAAACTGCAGGGGTACCGATACCGTAACGGTTTGTCCTTTTTCTATAGCATAAAAATCCGCGTGTATGGGCTTACTTGAAACGGGATCTACGGCAACTGCATGAATGAGCACCTCTTTATCCGCGCCGAGTCCGTGGAGTGTAATCACTTGGGACTCTCCTGCTTCGTGAAAAACTTTTTCAAATTCCTTGTAGGAGAGAGTGATCGGGGTAGCTACTTCTTTGCGTCCATACACCACCGCGGGCAAAACGCCTGCCTTCCTTAGGACACGAGCTTTTGTATGATCGCGTTTTTGTGCGGTTAATTGCATAGCGCAGATACTGTAGCGGATTTACCCCAAATGTGCAATCCGGATGCTACTGTTTTCCCACAAACAGGCGCATTTTTTGAGCGATATACGATTGCATGGAGTCCTCAACGGGGCCCAAAATTTTATAGGGAGCAACCACATCTGGATGTTTAGTTATAGAGTGCTGAAGATCGTCTCGGTACAATATCCGCAAATCGGTATTGATATGAATAATAGTAATCCCTGCCTGTACCGCAGCAGAGAACTCTTCGTCACTTGACCCCGAGCCACCATGAAGAACCAACGGAATATTTACTGCCTCAGCGAGTACACGAATCCGATTTATAGAGAGTTTGGGCTGTCCGCTGGTTATAATGCCGTGGATATTCCCCACTGCCGGCGCCACAAGATCAATACCCGTCTCTTCCACCAAGGCCTTGAGCTCCTCGGGCCGGGTCATCATCTCTTCGGTAACGGCAGCTCCCTGAGGAATTTTGTCCATGACACTCGATGAACTTCCAATATATCCCAATTCTCCTTCTACAAGGATATCTTTTGTTTGCCCGCGGGCACGCGCTACGGATTCTTTGAGGAGCACAACATTTTCTGTAAAGGGCAGTTGTGCGCCGTCTACTACTATCGAATCAATCCCGCTTGCAATTGCTGATGCTACTTTGGGGAGACTATAGGTATGATCTGCGTTGAGATAGAGAGAAATTCCTTCCTTTATGTAGAGATCGATGAGCGCACGGGCATGCGTCAGGGGGAAAAATTCTCGCTCCCCTTCTGAAAGACCCACAATAACCGGGAGATTTGTCTCTTTGGCAGCGCGAGCGAGTGCCTCAAGCTGGTTTGAATCGGAAATATTAAAATGGCCGAGCGCCTGACCTTCCTTTCGGTATTCCCCAATCACTTGCCGCAATGGACGCATGCTTTAAGTATATACTACAGCTATGGAACCATCGGTTGATGTCATGGCGGTCGGCGATATGGTGGTAGATAATTTTATCCGCCTCAAAGAAGCTTCAGTACATTGTAGAATCGATACTGAGGCGTGTGAGATATGCATGCGCTGGGGCGATAAGATACCCTTTGAATTTTCCATGGATGTTCCCGGTGTGGGCAACTCTGCCAATTTTGCAGTTTCAGTTGCGCGCCTGGGTCTTACGGCGGCGCTTCGCGCCTACGTGGGAGAAGATACACTCGGAGAGGCGTGTATCGATTCTCTTAAAAAAGAAGGGGTAGGAGTAGCGTTCGTTGAAAAAGTTCTGGACAAACATACCAATCATCACTATGTATTGTGGTTTGGCAGCGAACGCACCATTCTTATTAAGCACGAGGTATTCGATTACCAAATACCCACGACTCTCCCCACACCTCGCTGGCTCTACCTTTCCTCCTTGGGAGAAAACTCTCTCCCGTACCATGAATTGCTCGCCAAGCTCCTCGCGGGGTGGCCCGGTACCAAGCTTGCCTTTCAGCCTGGCACTTTTCAAATACAAGCCGGGGTAGAGAAACTTCAGGAGATATATAAGCGTAGTGATATCTTTTTTTGCAACAAAGAGGAAGCAGAACACATTACCCGCGCGGGGCCGACTGAGGATATAAAAAAATTGCTGGTGAGTATCAAACAACTGGGACCAAAGATTGTGGTCATTACCAACGATCGCAAGGGTGCCTATGCGCTTGATGATGAGAATCATTTTTACTACATCCCGATGTATCCTGACCCCCGGCCCCCCTATGAGCGCACGGGTGCGGGTGATGCATTTGCGTCAAGTGTGGTTGCTGCGTTGGCGCTTGGAAAACCTCTCCCGGAAGCGCTGTTGTGGGGACCCATTAATGCGATGGCGGTGGTGCAAGATATTGGTGCACAAAAAGGACTCCTCACCCGCGAGCAACTTCAGGCATATATGGATAAGGCGCCCAAAGAATATGCCCTGCAAGATCTCTAGTAATTATCTGTATCATGATACTGAGCCTTACCGGACCGTCGGGCGTTGGGAAGACAACTCTTTTGCATAATCTTTTGCGCACTCTTCCTAATGCACATCCTCTTGAAAGTATTACAACCAGAGCGCCGAGGTCCTCAGATGAGCCCGGTGAATATCGCTATGTAGAAAGGGGGCAGTTTGAAGCAATGGAGTCTGAAGGAGTGTTTCTGTGGACTGCACACTCAGACACGAATCGTTACGGTACGCGGAAAGTGATTGTTGATAGTGCGCTTGGTAGTGGAATGTATATTCCTATTCTCGTTATGCAAGTGATTTCAATACTGTATTCCTATGCAGACAGGGTACATAAGAAAAATGAGCTGCGTCTTATATATATCCATATGAATGATGAGGAGGAGTTGCGCAAGAGACTTCAGGAGCGTGGTGACTCCGCGCAGAGTATTGAGCGGCGTATTAAGGAATGCCGTTCTTGGCACACAGATGCGAAGGCTTCTGGCGTCCCCTTTCTTTTTCTTGAGGGCAGTTTGAGTCGTGAGAAACTTCTGGAGCAGAGTGTGGCGTATATGCAAAATTAAAACGCTCACTTTTGGGCTTGGACCTCAGCTGCAATGGCATTTGCCAGAGGATTCTCTCCGTATGCAACATGCCATACAAGAAATAGTGCACCCAGCGCACAAGAGCCGACAAATAGGAGCGCAATAACAGAATTAACCCGCGACTGCCATATGCTTATATCAATTGCATCAGGAGATTGCATACCTACTATATTATATACGACGCTTTTTGACTGCCCGGATGGCAGAGACAATGTGCGAGATCCCCATCCCATAGTGCTCAAGCAATTCCTTGGGGGTGCCTGACTGGCCAAACTGATCATGCACGCCGATATATTCTATCGGTAAAGGAGCCGCTCCTCCAAGAAGCTCTGCAATGGCGCTTCCAAGGCCCCCGGCGATCTGATGCTCTTCAACGGTTACGACTGCCCCTGCCATTTTTGCGTAGTTAATGATGGTACCCTGATCCAGCGGCTTTATCGTATGCACATTTATCACTACCACGGGAATTTCTCCTTCCAATTGTTTTGCGGCACACAGTGCATTGTACAGAAGCGGCCCCGTAGCGAAAATTGCAACCATGGGTGCGTTAGATTCCCAAAAAACTATCGCCTTACCAATCGTAAAGGGAGTCCCTGGGCTGGTCATGAGGGGCATTTTCTCCCGTCCAAAACGTAAGTACACGGGGCCAGGGGTCTGCGCAGAGGCAATCGTTGCTTTTCGTGCTTCCTCTGCATCGCACGGCGAGATGACTATCATGCGTGGCAGTATTCGCATGAGTGCTATATCTTCAAGCGCTTGATGGGTGGCGCCGTCTGGTCCTACTGAGACCCCCGCATGCATGCCGGCGATCTTGACTGGTACATTATTGATGGCAATAGTGGTTCGAATCTGCTCATTATTTCTGCCGGGGGAGAATGTTGCGTAGGAAGCGATAAAAGGAATTTTTCCATAGTTGGCAAGACCACTTGCGACCGTTGCTAAATTTTGTTCGGCAACCCCTGCCTCGATATATCGCTCGGGAAACTTCTCCTTAAACGGAAGTGTGCGTGTTGATTCAGCTAAATCTGCGCACACGACAACCACCCGAGGGTCATCATGACCGAGTTGAAGAAGCGCGTTGCCAAATCCGTCGCGTGTCGCAACTTCTTCGTGTAGATTAAAAAGATCCTCTCGCAGATGCGCACTGACTTCAAGCATATAGTCGATAGTACCACGTGAACTATTTTTATTGGCAGCTCGATGAGGGTAAGGTCTCTACGTTGTATAGGTATGGAAAAATTATTCATGTTCGCTTGAAATGCGACCCTTGAGTGTCCGCAGCTCATGCAAAAAGCGCTGTGCTTGCTCTTTAGTAGGAGGTTTTCCATGCCAAGTGTAATCAAACTCAATTTCCTTGATACCTTTACCGGGAATCGTATGCGCAATAATCACCGTTGGTTTTTCATAAATCGCTTTTGCTTCTTCAATACTATCGATAAAAGCGCGGATGTTATGACCATCCACCTCAAGTACATGCCAGTTAAATGCTTCATATTTAGCTGCAATATTCTCAAGCGGCATGACGTCCTCGGTCATACCGTTTATTTGTATATTGTTGCGGTCAATAATCGCGATGAGGTTGGAGAGTTTGTTGTTGCCCGCAAACATCGCCGATTCCCAGGTATTGCCCGCATCTTGCTCGCCATCGCTCATCACGCAGTACACGCGAAATTTTTTATTATCGAGCCGTGCGCCGAGCGCATACCCTGCTGCCTGGCCAAGCCCACTGCCGAGTGGCCCCGAGGTCGCCTCAAGGCCGGGAAGCCGCATACGCTCTGGATGACCTTGCAAACGGGAGCCAAACTTCCGCAGCGTGAGACATTCCTCAAGTGGAAAATATCCCGCGTGGGCCATCGCGGCGTAGCGCACCGGAACAATGTGGCCATTTGAAAGAAAAAGACGATCACGCTCAGCCCACTCGGGGTGCTCGGGATCATGACTCAGGACATGAAAATAAAATGCGGCGAAAATATCCGCCATGCCCATGGGCCCTGCCGTGTGCCCAGACCCAGCTGCCACAAGCATGGTAATGATGGTCTCGCGAATCGCTTCTGCCTTGAGTTCGATGCGGCGTATGTCGGCGCCCAGCAACATGTCTCCATGCTAGCACAAGACTACCAATTAGATTGTTGAACTATATAACTTCCTAAGAGTTATACTGAAAGTATGAAAAAGCGCGGCTTTACCCTTATAGAACTTTTAGTAGTAATCGCTATCATTGGAATCTTGGCCTCAATTATACTGGTATCCTTAAATGGAGCTCGTGCCAAAGCTCGTGATGCTGCGCGACTGGAATCGCTACATCAAATGGCACTCCTCATTGATGAGGCAGACAGTGGAGTGGAGACCCCTCTTCAGGGATGCACCGGTGGATATGTTGATGCAAGCAGCTGTACCGGGCCTGCTCCAGTCAACTTTGCATCCTATAAAGATCCAAGCAATTCAGTCACCCCTTGTACAAGCGCCTCAACCGGCGTGTGCCAGTATTCAATATCCAACAGATTGGTGGTAGGTGGAGCGGGAGCTACTACGGAGCACTATCAGATTTGTTCATGGCTTGAGGTTGGCACTCCCTCGCTACCCGCTGGATTAGTGCGCGTTACCACGGCCAGTAGTGAAGCGGTTCAACCGACTTGTCCTTAAAAAGGTTTCTATATTTTTTCTTTGAGCGCGCGCAAATGAACACGAGGATCACCGTGTGCAAAAATCGCTGACCCTACCACCAGTCGTGTTGCTCCAGCGCCAAGAAGCTCTTTGATAATATCTTCCCTTACGCCGCCATCAATTTGTATGGGAAGGGTGGGATACGTGGCTTTAAGTTCTCTAATAAGTGTAAGCGCGTGCTTATCAAACGGCTCACCCTGGCGTCCGATTTCTGCAATACCCATTACTTGAACATAATCAAAAAGACCTTCAAAGGGAGTGAGCGCTCTGGGCGAAGCGGTAGAAGTAAGTGCCACTCCAACTACTATTGGATAGGCACTTTGCCGACTGGCCTTAAGAGCGTTTAGTGCTATGGATGCATCGGGGCTCTCTGCATGAATAACGATTCGAGAAGCTCCTGCACTCACCCACTCCCCAGCATCGCGTGCACTTTTTACCACCATGAGATCTATTTCAAAATTAAATTCTTCCCGCAAGGGAAGTGCCTCGCTGCCCGAGCATATTGCGGAAAATTCTTCAGAGCCTTGGGGTGTGTAGGGCCAAGAATACTCGGGAGTAAATATTCCATCAACGACATCAAGCTGTACCGTGGGCGCGATACCCACGACCTGCTTAAGCTGCAGTGTTATTTCGGTAAGCGATTTTTGCAAAATCGCTGGAATAAGATCAGCCATGATCAAGCTTTGCGATGCGGCGAAGATGCCGCTCAGCGCCAGAAAAAGCTGTCTCAAGCCAGATGCGCGTGGCGGCCAGCGCCTCCTCAGGCGAAAGAAAACGCGCAGCCAGCGAGAGAATATTGCAGTCATTGTGCTCGCGGGAAAGCCGAAGAATATCGAGAGATCCTCCGTAATACACTGCTGCCCGCGCGCCGGGGACTCGGTTTGCCGCTACCGCTTCCCCTTCTCCCGAAGCACCAATCACGATACCTATACGATCTTTTTCTTGTGCTACTTTTTTTGCAAGCGGGATGATGTAGTCGGGATAATCATCCAGAGGGTCAAGCGTGTGGGGTCCCAGGTCCTCAATGTCATGGCCGTCTTGCTGCAGATGTTTTAGGAGAAACTCTTTCAGAGCAAATCCCGCATGATCAGAAGCAACGTAGATTTTTTTCATAGTACACTTCAGCAACCACCACTCCACGGTCCGGTGCCCAGATAAATTGAAGGGGTTCCTCCACCTCCACTGGTCCAACCTCGGACAGTATCGATCAAATTAGAAGAGAAATCACTAAAGTTTTCAGGGGTGCGCCATATAAGGATGCAGTAATTGCTGCCCGTGGCATCTGAAAGATATAAATACCCAGCATCTCCCGTAGCGCCACTTGGATCTTTAGGAGGAGTAGGGAGATACGCTTGCAGTGCCGCCGTAAGGTTCGCTGCATTTGGATTTGTGATTGCAGTGCCGCTATATGCAGGAGAATCAAATGATGCCCACGTAGCGACGATAGGATAGTGACCGTTATCATTGTTATACATTTCGACCGCTGATTGTATGGTGCTGAGGTCAGAGGTTCGCCGTACGTCCCGAGCTTTTATGCGCGCACTATTAAGTGATACCAATACAATGGAAGCCAAAATGCCGATGATGGCGATAACGACAAGCAGTTCGATAAGGGTGAAACCTTTTGACAATTTATAGCTCATACAATCTTGGTGTCACTACAAAACATACTTCCCCATCTCAATAATATGTCGCAGAAGTGTATGCGCATACCCCATTTCATTATCATACCAGGCAAGGACTTTCACTAATGTGCCTCCCACAACCCGGGTGAGCGCGAGGTCGGCAATGCTCGCGTGTGGATTGCCGATGACATCGGAGGATACCCAAGGTTCGCGCGTGGTAGTAAAAATCCCTTGCCAACGTTTCTCCCCGGCAGCTTTTTCCAATATGTTATTTATCTCTTCGGCTGTGGTAGTGCGCTTGATGACACAGGTAATGTCAGCAAGAGAACCCGCAATGACGGGTACGCGCACGGCAATACCATCAAATTTTCCCGCAAGAGCGGGGTATGCTTTTGTCACCGCGATCGCTGCACCCGTTGAAGAGGGGGCCATGTTGTGTGCTGCGGCTCTACCGCGGCGCAGGTCATCCCCCTTAACAGGCGAGTCAACAAGGGATTGGGTAGCGGTATAGGCATGCGTCGTATTGAGTATCGCCTTTTCTATTCCGAAAGCTTCATCAAGAATCGCAATGACGGGGCTTGCAGCGTTAGTGGTGCAGGAGGCGTTTGAGGTTATGGTGGAGGTCGCGAAATTCTCTTCGTTTACTCCGATCAGTACCGTGGCGGCACCCGGCATCTCGTCTTTGGCAGGGGCTGAGATGACTACTCGCTTTGCGCCAGCGCTGAGATGCATGCTTGCTTTTTCAAAGCTATCAAAGGCGCCTGTTGATTCCAAGGCGACATCAATCTGGAGATTTCTCCAGGGTAATGTCTTTGGGTCTTTTTCTTGCGTAAAGGAAATTTTTTTGCCCTCAATGATAAGGGCTTCTGGTTGTGTGCTCACGGAAAAGGGTGCAGTACCATACACGCTGTCGTATTTAAGGAGATAGGCAAGAGTAGTGAGATCCCCGAGATCGTTAATGGCGACAATGTCTATGTCGCTCTCAGCAATCGCTGCGCGCAAGAAGCACCGTCCGATGCGTCCGAATCCATTTATCGCAACTCGTGTCATATGTGATTCATTATATAGCTCTTTTAATTTCCGCTTGGGGTGGTTGTTCCTGTGCCACTAATCGTTGTAGTTGCACTGCTCGTGTTATTTGCATTGGGATCAATGATGTTCACGGTGCGTGTTGCTGTAGCGATGTTTCCTGCTTGGTCGGTAGCGCTGTAGAGAATACTGTGGGTACCTGCTGCGGAGGTGTCTATATGTATTTGATCTGGAGTCGTCGTTGCTCCCCCATCCAGCGAAACACTGTAGCCGAGGTTTGGATCTGTGGAATCCACGACGGTGGCACCAAGATCGATGTAGCTTTCTCCAATGTTAAGTGTCGCAGGGTTATTCCCCTTTATGGTGATGGTGGGCGGGGTGGTGCCGGTTGAAGTTCCTGCGCTACTGCTGCTTGGAGTACTTTGCGTGTTGGATGCCATTGCAAGGAGTGTTTGGAGTTGCGTTTCAGTGACACACGTAGCACCGAGGCAGAGTTTTTGTGCATATACGGTGTCGGCGGTAATGGTTTGCGCAAAAACAGTATTGAATACTCCAACACTTGCATGTACCGCAAGACCGAGCTCTCGCACGCCATTTTGTGTAATACCGCTGAGCGCCCCAAGCGCTCCGGAGAGTGCACTTTGAAGGCTTGCACTTGCTGAGGCAAATGGACCAGCGATAAGAGCTTGGGGAGTTGTTGTTGCGCTAGAGGAGGCAATTATTTGTGCAAGTGCAAGAGTATTGAGACCTGGCTGTGGATTTATAAATACATCGATGGTACTGCTGGTTGCAATCGTGGGATATGGTTGCAGCGCCACGCCTACTGACTGATCAAGCAGCTCCCCCTTCATACCAATGCCGGGCTGAGATGAGAGTGTAATACGATCACCTACATTGATGGGTCCGTTTTCCAGATTCACCTTAACCGGTACACGACCGGAAAGTGCAACGGGGCGCGTTGAAGTAGATACTGTGCCAAGCAGTACTCCTGGATTTGTTGATACTACTCCAAGAAATGTAGTAGTTGCTGCACTTGCTCTCATAATAAACTCTGGGTTATTTGGATCAAAGGTGACAATATCACCCGAAGCAAGAGAGAGATCGACCGTCGAGTACACTTCTGCAATGTCAACGCCAGCAGTGAAGTTAGATGAGTCACCTTCAACTAATCCTGCGGTACTGGCACATTGGCCAGTTTGTCCTCCACCAGGACCCTTAGCAGCACAGATAGAACCAACCACCGTAAGTGTTGCCAGAGGTGTTGAGGTGCCGATGCCGACGTTGCCTCGCGCTGTGCCCCCGCTAGTGTCGCCTAAAATAACATTACCCGCTGTGCCGCCGCCATTGGGAGCACCACCAGTGATATAGATATTCCCTCCGTTGCCTGCGGCGCCATTCCCGCCTACCCCACCCAATAACTCAACAATACCCGCAGCTCCTGCAGACGTTAGTCCAAAACCACCACCACCAGCCGTCAAGGTAAGGTTGCCGCCTTGTCCGCCAAAAGAAGAGGTGCCTCCGCCTGATCCGCCTTGTCCACCAGTTAGAGCGAAAGTGCCGCCTGTTCCGCCAAAACCGTTGGTTGGTGTTCCAGTGATATTACCGCCCAATCCGGTTGTCAGAGTTATACCACCACCTTGGCCACCAATAGCATTAGATCCGCTAAAGGAAGTGTCACCGCCACCAGCGAGGCCGCTAATTAACTGTGTTGTTCCTGTGCTTCCAGTTGATATACTATTCGCCGCACGATTCGGAGGTGTTAGGTTGAGTGTTCCCAAGAGTGTTGTTTGTCCGGTTACGGCCAAGGTGCCTGTTGCGGTAATATTTGCTGCAGTTAAGTTTCCAGAGAAGAAGCTATTACCTTGCACAGAGAGTGTTGCGAAGGGAGTCGTGGTACCAATGCCGACGTTGCCTGCAAAATAGTTATTATCAGAAGATCCAGCTTGATAAATTCCAAAAGGATTTGTTATTCCTGATCCTGCCTGGGCATCTATATACACTCCATAGTCATTGGTGATCGCTCCCGGAACACCTCCACCTCGCACCCACAATCCTCGATAATTAGTGATAAGATTCCCCGAACCCACCGCCGGAGTTTCGGCTTGAAATGTCGATGCATCCGTCGAAGATGCAAGTGTGCCGTCAACAGCAATATTTGCAGTAACTGCGCTCATCTGCGTTGCGAGATATCCAACACTGGCATTTTCTGCAACATAGCGGTTAGTGATTGACCCACCACGCACAGTCAGAGTCAGATTGCCTGTTGCCGTTGGGCCCATTACGCTAAAGGAGTTCAATCCCTGTGAAGTCGCGCCCGCGCTTGCGCCTCCGTTATATACCGCAGTAAGGGCGCCAGCACGGATTGGATTTGTGGCAGCACTCGTCGTTCCAACAACGAATGTATCCCTATTATTCACTGCTGGCGAACTACCGCTTCCGACAATAGGAATGCCAATTGTTGAATATGAGAGTGGAGATCCTAGGTTCGTAATCCAGACATTTCCGTTTACTGAGAGCGTTTGGCTCGGAGTTGAAGAACCAATACCGACGTTGCCAGAGGTGTCTATGCGCATGCGCTCTGTATTGTTAGTGCCAAAAACCATCGGAGAGTTGGTAAATGTTCCGACGCCAAAAATCGCGCCGTTTTGCGGTTGAGCAAGAATCAACGCTGCATTGGTCATTGAGTTGCTAAGGAGAGTTTCGCTGTATGACGGACCGTGGACACGAAAATCAAGAGTCGCACCAGCTCCTGTACCACTCATGACACCAACATTACTGATGATTCTCCCCGCATTGTTGCCATTTGAAAATTGCGTGCTGAACATAAGCGTTGTCGATGCAACAATATTTAACATACTTACCGGGTTTGTCGTCCCGATGCCGACATTGCCGTTATTAGCAACTATAAAGTTCGTAGCAGTAGATGATCCCACTACGAATTGTGGGGTACCAGCCGCAAGACCATTTGCGTTTACTGAAAGAAGTCCCCAGGGAGTTGTGGTTCCGATACCGACAAAACCTAATCCTGAGTTATTGTTGTTATAAATATTATTTCCATTGAGCGTCCAGTAGTTTGTGCCTCCACAGCTGGAACCCGTACCACTTACCAGACCCGATGAATCTGCCTGTAAACATTGCGTCGAGCCGGTGACGTTGAGCGTCGTGTTGCCGGAGACTGAGAGCGTACCGGTGGCGACGACGTTTGCTGCGGTCAAGTTCCCGGAGAAGAATCCATTACCTTGGACTGCCAAGGTGGTGAAGGGAGAGGTGGTGCCAATCCCGACGTAGCCGGAGGAATTGATGGTCATTCTTGTAGTCGCCGTGGTATTGCCGTTCGTCGCAAAATTGAGCGCGCCACCTCCATCGGTTCCGAGGACCGCGCCGCCGATCGCCGTACGGATATACAAGCTCGAGTTCACATTGTCAGAAAGCGCGAGTGCGATGCCGCCCGATGCGCCCACCGCCGCAATCTCTCCCGCGACCGGCGGATTGCCGCCAACAGTGAGTGGGCTACTTGGGCTCGCCGTACCAATGCCCACATTCCCTTCCACAATCAAACCATTTGTTGGTGCTGCAGTGTTGTAGTCAGCACCGATTGATTGACCGCCTGAGACCGTGAGTTTTGAGAGGGGTGTGGTGGTGCCGATGCCGACATTGCTACTACCTTCATCGGCGAGAGCTATATTACGATAAGCAACACCTCCGCTTAAAGCATCTATGTGTAAAACATTACCCCCATAGAACATACCGGCATAAGTTGTAGGACTTGCTGATGAGTTGGGATCAACACCAAGAGTGACATATGTATTACTACTGCCCTGATAGATACCTCCTACTACTTGCAACGCACCAATGGGTGTCGTCGTGCCTATGCCGACGTTGCCACCGCCAGATTGCAGGATCAAATTGTTCCACTGAGAGAATCCTGCGCTATATGCCGATAGTCGTGTGAATGTATTACCTGTAGTCGCTCCTGTATCAATTAATAGTCCCGACCCAGAAGCACCATTGGCATAATCGCTTGTGGTAAATCGAGCGATACCAAAATCACCAGCCCCTTGAACCTGTAATTTTGTGTTTGGCAACGTCGTCCCAATCCCCACATTGCCTCCCAGAGTTGCCAG
>PLCJ01000002.1 GCA_003135635.1 Candidatus Adlerbacteria bacterium
CTTGCAACTGCAGGAGGCAACGTCGGTATCGCCACTACCTCTCCCTTCACCACCCTCTCTGTCCAAGGCAACGGATACTTCTCAGGTAACTTCACGGCAGCAAACATCACTGCAACCGGGACGCTTCAAGTGAGCGGCAACACGACACTCGCCAATGCAACAACAACAAGTCTTTTTTCCAATACCCTTACCTCAAACGGTCCCATCACTATTGGCACTACTGCCTCTACAACAATACAAGGAAACAACTCCACCTCGACGTTTGCTGGAGGAATCAATTTATCCAACGGATGCTTTACGGTAAAGGGCGGATCATGTATCGGTAATGTCGTAAAGCTTGAAAGTATTTACTCAACGACAACGGCTGGCACTTCGACCGTACAATTCACCGGCACACCCAACAGCACCCCATCCTGGGGAGCAACGGTGCTCACCCTTCCCGCAAATACTTCCTACTATATTGTTGAGGCATGGGGTGGTGGTGGTGGTGGTGGTGCTGCCACCGCAAACGCCGGAGTTGCTGGAGCTAACAGTTGTTTCAACCCCGCTGGTACCGCCCTTGCTTGTAACAACAATTTTGTGCAAGCAGGTGGTGGTGGTGGTGGTGGTGCTACGGCTGCAGGTACGGCTGGTGCAGGGGGCATCGCTCCTTATATCACTTTCGTAGATGATTTTGGTGAAAATGGCGGAATAGGGGGAGCGGGCAATGCCACAACTACCGGTAGTTATGGAGGAAATAGCCCTCGTGGCGGTCAAGGTGGGCAGCCGCAAGCGGCCACTGCTGCCGGCAATGCAGGAGGGGCCCCCGGCGGCGGCGGTTCGGGTGGCAGAAGTTCACCAATAGTTAACGCTGCGGGCGGCGGCGGCGGCGCATATTCGGAAAGTTTTTCCACGTTTCCTTTTTCAGGGGTATTCGTAGTCGGTGCGGGCGGTGCAGGAGGGGCTGCCGGCACGCAAGCTGGTGGTGCGGGCGCAACTGGCACTGTGATTATATATGTCTATACAGATACAGTAGGCGGAAACGACTTGGCAGAAAATTATCCTGTCGATAATCCGCTTGTTGGGGCAGGCGATATTGTGTCTTTTGATCCTTCTATCACTGCCACGGTAGGTGACGCAGTCGCTGGAAATAACCTGCCACTTGCCGGTGTTATCTCAACGGCGCCGGGTCAAGTCATAGGGGACCAAGGCACACAGGCAGTGGGTGAGCGTCCAGTAGCACTCTCTGGTCGTGTACCGGTGAAGGTGAATCTTGAGGGTGGTCCAATCGCGGTTGGCGATCGCATCGCGCTGTCATCTGTGCCGGGAGTTGGCAAGAAGGCCGGACCCTTTGATGATTCGGTCGGTATCGCGATTGCTCCCTATGACGGTACTTCAGGTAATAACACCGTCATGATATTCATGAACTTGCAGCGAGGCATCGACATCAATAACATATCCCTTGGCCTCCTTGGTCCTTCCGTATTCTGGCATATCTCAAGTACTACCGCGACGAGCACAGGTACTACTACGAACCTGTTCGACTTTGTCGGTGGAGTGATGGATGCCATAAGCTCGCGCCTAGGCATACTTTCTGATGCTTCCTCGACACAGGCCACTACAACCGCGACAGAAGCAAGTTCGACGAGTCCCACGGTTGTGGATTTATTTGCAAACGAATTCTTGCAAGGCATCTTTAGTAATATCATTAAATGGTTTGCCAATGCCGAAAATGGCATAGGAGACTTCTTTGCGAACCGCGTGACTACCAAAGAGCTCTGTATTTCCAATGATACTGGAAGCTCGACCTGTGTTACAAAAACACAACTTGACGCACTCTTAGCAGGAGATGTAGGAGCAACAGGAGGCATTCAAGTAAGCACGGGAGGAGGTACCTCTTCGAGCAACTCTTCTGGTTCTAGTTCTGCATCCTCAACACCAAGTAGCACGAATACGACGCCACTGTCGATTACTGTTAACGGTAATAATCCTGCAACGATTTCCGTTGCTAGTTCATATAACGATCTTGGGGCTACGGTGAATGACACCATTGATAGCAATCTTGGATATAGCACTTTCGTCAATGGCCTACTGGTTCCAACCGTTAGTCTCGACACCTCCACTACTACCACATACACGATTGACTATGTTGCGGCCGACTCAGCGGGTAATACCGCAACCTCGACACGTACAGTATTTATTGTGCCCGATAGCACAAACACGAGTACTCTCACAAGCATCAGCTCGAGCACCAGCACAAGCACGAGTACCAACTCAAGTACGAGCACCAGCACAAGCACCAGCACGAGTACTCCTTCTGGACAGTAGGATCGTACTGCCGTATACATGAGAGGAGGATTTTTATTTTATCCGCTTATCTCCATTTCCTAAGTACATTACAAGATTTTTAGTTGTATATTCTTCTGTTTAATTATCTTATGATACACTTCTGTCCATGTTATTTACCCGTAAAGGTGATGATGGAACTTCCGGTCTCTTTGGAACGCCTGAGCGTTTTCCTAAAGACGCTATGATATTTGAAGCGCTCGGCGCTGTAGATGAACTCAACTCGCTTCTTGGGGTCTGCTTTTCAAGAGCAAAGATCATAAGAAATAAAAATTCCCTTATGCTGGGAGGAATAGTGCGCAGGGCACAAGAAAATCTCTTTATTGTTCAGGCTGAGCTGGCAGGTGCACAAAAGACACTTTCCAAGTCACACGTAGATCGGCTTGAAAGAGATATAGCTGAAATAGAAGGCCATATAGAAAATCCACATTCGTTTATCATACCTGGAGCGACAGAGCTTTCTGCTCTTTTTGATTATGCGCGTGCGGTTTCCAGACGCGCAGAGCGCCATGTTGTAGCGGCCCGCGGAGTGCGTCCCGTCTCCGCGCATACGTACCAATACCTCAATCGTCTCTCGAGCCTCCTTTATGTACTGGCTAGATACGCAGCCTTAAAGAAAGGCACAAAGGAAGACGCACCTTCCTACTAGTTGCTGACTTTTGATTCTGCTGATGGAGCAACAATATCAATTTCACAGGCACCCGCCACGCACGCATACTCTTTTGCTCCGGTGGTAGCGTCAGCCGCTTCATAGAGGACCAATTTTGAGAAATCTATAGTGGGAAAACGAGATGCAAGTTCCATATATCGCTCTTGGGTGATTTCCTCGTACGGAGCGAGCTGATAGGTGTGTTCATTACGCGGCAGGAACGTGAGACCGCCAATGATATCCCAATTACGATAAATCCAATCGCCCACCGAGAGCCACTCATCCGGACTCACCGAGACCGTTACTGACGGATTATGCTCGCAGTAATTCTCTTTAACTATTTTCCAATACTCAAGCTGCCGGTGGGCAGTGATGTCATCTTTAACGAGCGCCTTTGAAGGTGCCTGTACGGGAAATTCCAATACCCATGTCAGGGCAGTTTCTTTCGTTTGTCCGACTTCAGGAACACACGGAACTCCTTCATCTTGAAGCAGCTTCAGTAAAGGATTATGTCCCTCGATGCGTACACGTCGTATGTAATATTTCGCATGTCTTGGATGCATTCCAGACGCACAATCAAATAATTGTGAACCATTTCCTGATGGCTTCACGCACGTGATGGCGGTGGAAGGATTGATGCCAAAACGTTTTGCATACTTGCGATTAGTTTCAATTGCTACTTCTTTGAGTTTTCGCAACACTTGCGGATCACGGACCACTGTATTTTCCCACTGACCGGTCATAGAGACACCAAGGAGTGCCTCTTGCTCGCAGTTCTTTTTCCATTCCGGCGAGAGATAAGGAAAATTGGTAAGAGATGCTTGGTAGGTGCCGAGAATCGTAGCAACGCGTACCTTATCCATCAAAGTCTCCTCGGTATCTTCAGAACGCACTACCACTTCGCTTAAATTACAAAATTGTTTTGATTTGAGAATTATTTCGCCGCAGGGATTTGTTCCGCAGGTCCAAAATCCTTCCTCAAACAGCTTCCAGCGACGCGTGGGCAACTGCTTCTTTAGGCTTCCCCGGTTGAAAATGCCTCGCTCCCCAGAGCCGCTTTTGGCAAGGTTAAACCACTCATCGAGGAACTGATCCATCGTTGGTTTCTCGTTATAAATTGCGGAATTATTGGCCATCGCCCGTTGTGGATTGGTGAGATAGAATTGGCCATTTTTTGCCCCGCGCATCTCAACGTCATCAAGATCGGAGAGGGAAATAAGCGCACTGCGTCTCACCCCACCGGCGACGACGATTTCACCGATTTTGCAGATAATGTCATGGACATCAAGGGTGGTGAGGTGTCGGCCTTGGCGGAGTAGCATACGCTCTCGAGTAAAATCCAGAAGATTGCGCAGTGGTTCGGGTCCCGATGAACGTCCGCCCATGATTTTAAGCCGGGCACCTCGGGGGCGAACTTTCGAATAATCAAATGCAACGTCATTTCCTTGGGTCCATGTCTGCATGCCATGGAAAAGGGCATCACACCATCCTTCTTTGCTATCACCGATGACATGCATGGGAAGTTTTTTTCCAGTCTGGCGTTTGATGATGGGAAGTGATTCCACGGTCTGCCTTTCAACTGAGAAACCAACACCGGTGCCACACATCGAGATGTACATAATTTCGGAAAAATCTTGCCAGCTCGCAGGAGCGATGAATGCGCAATTATAAACACACACATTGCTAGCGCGCGCCGGGGCACCGGAACTCCACAGCAAACGCATCGAGCCCATCGCTTTCATGTAGAGCATATATTCTCGTATTTCTTCGTATTCGCTCTTCTTAAGTTTGCTACCAATATTTTCTCGCATGAAAGATACGTATCGATCAACTGTTTCCACCCACGTCTCGCGGCGCATCTTGTCATCAAGCCAACGAGAGTAGCTGCTGTAAAAAACAAATTCAGAAAGTTGGTTACGAAAGTATTTTTTGCTGGTCTCCACAAGTGAACGAACCTCATCGGACACCTGCGCCTCATCCTTACGGAGCTCCGCGTGCTTTTCTCGGTAAAGAATATACGCTTTGGCGGTGGCCACAAACTTCTGGACCATCAATTCTTGCTCCACAAGATCCTGAATCATCTCAACCGTGGGCTGAAATGAAACATCTGCCTCTTTTTGAGCAAGAACTTTTTTGAAAACGGCATCTGCGATCTTTTCTGGCGCACTCTTGCGCAACTCTTCTGCGGCGCGCATCGCTTCTTCAGCTGCTCTTGCAATCTTGCTCGTATCAAACGAAACGGTGGAACCATTTCGCTTGACAATGGTGAGTGGAGCTGAAGATTTTTTTCGAGGCATTATGAAAAATTAAGGTACTTATAATTGTGCTCTCTATTGTACAAAGAAAGTCCTAAAAAGGACAGAAAAAGTGTGGAAAAAAGTTGCGGGAACAAAGCTCGACACTTGTCTATAGAGGCGTTGAGGAAATGGCGCTTATTATGTAGTCTGGGAAGGTCCTTGCAGTAGCCGATGTAGCTCAGTTGGTAGAGCAACTCCATGGTAAGGAGTAGGTCGCCGGTTCAAACCCGGCCATCGGCTCCCGGTTTGTAGAAAAATCGGACAAAAGGTTCATCTTCCCTCAAAGCAAAAATACAGGGAAAGCCAGAGTAGCTCAGTTGGTAGAGCAACGCATTCGTAACGCGTAGGTCGGCGGTTCAATCCCGCCCTCTGGCTCTCACAATCCTTAAGGGGCGTCCGATCTGTATTCCTTATATATAAGGAGTACAATCTGGGCATGGAACCACTGGCAGTCACTATACGGCCTCGCAAACTCAGTGAGTTTATTGGTCAAGAACATTTGGTAGGAAAGGGCAAACCACTGCGCGAAGCAATAGAAAAGAAACATCTTTTCTCTTTTATTCTGTGGGGTCCACCCGGAAGCGGCAAGACCACCTTAGCGCGTATCTACGCGCAGGCACTTGATGCGGATTTTTATCAGATGTCTGCAGTTGACTCTGGAAAAAATGAAATTAAAGCAATCCTTGGAGAGAAGGGAGCACTCAAACTCGGCAAACCAAAAATTCTTTTCATAGATGAAATACATCGTTTCAATAAAGCGCAACAAGATTTTCTTTTGCCATTTGTAGAAAACGGAGAGCTTACATTAATTGGCGCAACAACTGAAAACCCTTCCTTCGAAGTGATACCGGCGCTTCTCTCGCGCTGTCGTGTTTTTGTTTTGCAAGAACTCAGTGCGAAGGAGATGGCGTTGATACTGAAGCGCACCGGTTTCAAAATTTCTAAAACCGCCGCAGAGTGGGTGATCGCTATGGCCATGGGGGATGCTCGACAAGCAATCACACTTCTTGAGAACACTCAGAAATTATATGGAACAATCACGAGCGACACGCTGAGAGAAACTCTACAATCTAAACATCTTCGCTACGATAAAAAAGGAGAAGAGCATTACAATACTGTAAGCGCTTTTATAAAATCGATGCGTGCCGGTCAGGGAGATGCAGCGCTATATTACTTGGCACGAATGGTGGACGCAGGAGAGGACCCACTCTTTATAGCTCGTCGTATGGTTATATTTGCCAGCGAAGATATAGGACTCGCGCAACCGACCGCGCTTGTTGTGGCCAATGCGGTATTTCGGGCGGTCGAGACCATAGGCTACCCCGAAGCAAGTATCAACCTTGCCCATGGCACGGTGTATCTTGCCCAGAGCAAGAAAAATAGGGCTTCATATCAAGCTTTTTTTGCTGCTCTTGATGACGTGAAGAAGTTTGGGAATGTTCCCATTCCGCTTATACTACGCAATGCACCTACAAAATTGATGCAGGAGCTCGGCTATGGAAAGGGCTATAAAAAGTATGATAAAGAAAATTACTTGCCCGATAAACTCAAAGATAGAAAATATTTGCCTTAATCCGCGCATCGTGACGTCCACAGGATCTTTTTAGAGAAATGACTCCAGAAGAAACGACCGCACGAATTACGCAGATAGAAGCCACCATGGTGCGTGCGGACTTTTGGTCTGATAAAGCAAATGCGCAGGCACTCATTAGAGAGCTTCATGATCTTAAGCTACAAGCTGAAGGCGGGAATACCTATGATGCGGGAGGCGCGGTACTTTCCATTGTTGCGGGTGCCGGGGGTGATGATGCGGAAGATTTTGCGAGGATGCTATTTTCTATGTATCGCCGATATGTCGAGAAGCGCGGATGGAGTCTGCGGGTGCTTCATCAAAACGAAAATGATCACGGAGGATATCGCAATCTCTCTGTAGAGATTGGTGGTACGCGCGCATATGGAACTCTCAAGGGTGAATACGGTATCCATCGACTCGTACGCATCTCCCCCTTTAATGCTTCTCAAAAACGCCACACCTCCTTTGTGCTCGTTGAGGTGTTGCCGGTGCTTCAGCAAGTGGCTGTCGTTGATATTCCTGAGAGCGATCTCGAAATTCAATTTGCGCGCGCTGGAGGCCCGGGAGGACAGAATGTTAACAAGCGCGAAACAGCGGTACGCGTGGTGCACATCCCAACGGGCATTTCTGCGCACGTGGATGGCGAACGTTCACAAAACGCCAATCGAGAAAAGGCGATCACTATTGTTAAGGCAAAACTTCTCCATCAACTGCAGATCGAACGCAAAGAGACCATAGCTGATCTTTCAACTGCAGCAGGAAAAATAGAGTGGGGTAATCAGATACGCTCATATGTACTTCATCCCTACAAGCTGGTCAAAGATCATCGCAGTGGTGTAGAGGTGCATGACGCACAAAGCGTTCTTGAAGGGAATATCGAAGCGTTTCTAGATGAAGAAACATAGGAGCGGTTTTTTCATTGTGGAGAGCCGCTTTTAAACACAGGATAGTAAGCAGTTTTGCGCCCCTGGCAATTGTGAGTATCATAGAAGATTGTGATCTACTACGATCGCGTCACGAAGATATATGCGGATAATTCTGTCGCTCTGGATGATGTAAGTTTCTCTATTGAGCCGGGAGAGTTTGCCTCTGTCGTCGGACACTCAGGCGCAGGTAAAACTACGCTCATTAAGATGCTTCTTGCGGAAGAGCGACCGAGTTCTGGCTCGGTCTTTTTTGAGTCAGTGAATGTCCATGAAGTGCCTATGAATCGGATTAATACGTTGCGACGCAAAATTGGCACCGTCTTTCAGGACTTTAAACTCCTTCCCAACAAGACTGCGTACGAAAATGTTGCCTTTGCGATGGAAGCGGCTGGCCGTCCGGAGGAAGAAATTCGCTCTGATGTGCCCCACGTGCTTGATCTCGTCGATCTTGGAGATAAAATGAATAATTTTCCCAGTGAGCTCTCCGGCGGAGAACAGCAGCGTGTGGCTATTGCCCGCGCGATTGTAAATCAGCCTGATGTGATCGTAGCTGATGAACCGACGGGGAATCTTGATCCACTCAATACTTTTGAGATTGCCCAGATTCTTAAAAAGATCAATGATCTTGGTACGACAATTATACTCACCACGCACAATAAGGGCGTCATCGATTCACTCAAAAAACGTGTGATCACTCTGGATCGCGGTAAGATCGTTCGTGATGATCGGGAAGGAAAGTATATACTGTAACTATGCAGTGGCTAACAATAAAACGTATCTTTCGAGCCGGGTTTCTTGATTTTTTGCGTAATGGATTTGTCTCTATCTCATCTATTCTGGTCATGACGGTTACACTCTTTATCATCGGGATGACTATTTTCACCGGTGTCATCCTCAACACCGCTCTTCAACAACTGCGCGATCAAGCCGATGTGAGTGTGTACTTTATTCCAGGAGCCCCAGAGAATCAAATTCTACAGCTCCAGCAAACACTCCAGGCGCGACCCGAAGTCACTTCCGTGACGTATACCTCCCAAGATGACGCACTTGCACAGTTTCGCGCACTCCATCAAAACGATCAGCTCACGCTGCAGGCCCTCGATGAGCTTGGAGTAAATCCGCTCGGCGCAGTGCTTACGGTTAAGGCGAAAGATATCTCTCAGTACGCTGCGATCGCTCAATTTTTACAACAACAGCAACAACAGGCGCTGCAAGCCGGGCAAACTTCTATCATCGATAAAATAAACTATTTCGACGCACAACACCAAGAAGCACTCAGTCGTCTGCAGCAAATTACTACCTCTGCACAAAAACTTGGGCTAGTCATTATCATCATACTTGTGGCAACGACGGTTGCCATTTGTTTCAATACGCTTCGACTTGCTATTTACACCTCTCGCGAAGAAATCGCAGTTATGCGCTTGGTGGGTGCGGGGCAAACGTACATCCGTGCTCCGTTTATGGTGGAGGGTGTGCTCTACGGACTCATTGGCGGAATCATCACTATGCTGCTGTTTTACCCCTTAACATATTGGCTTGGCAACGCAACGCAAGACTTCTTTGGCGGCATCAATGTCTTTACCTACTACATAACAAACTTTGGGATTTTCTTTGCAATTATTGTAGGCACCGGGGTGGTGCTTGGAGCTCTGGCAAGTTTTCTTGCCGTACGGCGCTATCTTAAGATTTGATGTACCCCTTCACCCAATATGCCGATAAGTGACTCCACGCACCGCGACCAACCCAAATATATTTTTGTCGTCGGTGGGGTCATGTCGGGGATCGGTAAGGGCATAGCGGTTTCAGCAATCGGAAGAGTTCTTAAATCAAAAGGATTTGGTGTCACCGCGATCAAAATCGATCCGTATATTAACGTGGATGCGGGCACTATGAACCCGACGGAACACGGTGAAGTCTTCGTTCTTGACGATGGATTTGAGACCGACCAAGACATGGGCAACTACGAGCGATTCTTGGATATATCACTGCCAGAGATTAACTATCTCACCACAGGACGGGTGTATCTTGAAGTCATTCGCAAAGAACGCAATCTCGAGTACAAAGGTAAAAATGTTGAGGTGGTGCCGGATATCCCTGCAGAGGTTATCCGTCGCATTATGCAAGCACAAAAAAATGCGAGTGCTGATATCACACTCATCGAAATAGGAGGTACCATCGGCGAGTATCAAAATATTATTTTCCTTGAGGCTGCTCGGATGCTTAGGCAGAAATATCCGCGTGATGTGGCGGTGGTCATGGTGTCCTACGTTCCTATTCCAAGCAATATCGGTGAGATGAAAACAAAACCGACGCAATATGCTGCCCGCTCGCTCAACAGTGCTGGACTTCAAGCGGATATAATTCTGGCACGTGCAGTAAAACCCATTGATCAAAAGCGCAAGGAAAAGATCGCGACCTCGTGCAATATAATTCCTGAGCATGTTATCTCGGCGCCTGATGAAGAAAGTATTTACGATGTACCCTTACATTACGAAAAAGATAATCTGGGCGATATATTATGTGACGTGTTGGGACTTGACCATCGACCCACTAATTTCGGACAGTGGGAGGCGTTTATTCAGAAGTCAAAAGAAAGCATAGATACGGTTGAGATTGCGGTTGTGGGCAAATACTTCGACTCTGGAGACTTCGTTCTCTCGGATGTTTATATCTCGGTCCTTGAAGCTCTGAAACATGCCGCATACCATAATAATTGCAAACCGAAGATCACTTACTTTAATTCTAAAGATTTTGAATCGGGTAAACTGCCACTTTCTGCGCTTGATGCGTACGGCGGTATACTCATACCTGGCGGATTTGGAGAAACAGGAGTGGAAGGGAAGATACAAGTGATCGAGTACGCCCGTGTCCATAAAATTCCATATTTTGGACTGTGCTACGGGATGCAACTTGCGGTCGTGGAGTACGCGCGCAATGTCGCAGGTCTTGTGAGTGCACATACCACCGAGATTAATCCTCAGACACCCCATCCAGTCATTGCAGTTATGGAGAGTCAAAAAAAACACTTAGCGGAAAATATCTACGGGGGAACTATGCGTCTGGGTGCGTATCCGTGTGTCGTCGTGGAGGAAACACTCGCGGCAGAAGCGTACGGCAAGGAGATGATTTCAGAACGTCATCGGCATCGTTTTGAGGTAAATCCTCACTATGTTAAAGAGCTAGAGAAGAGCGGTTTGGTGTTTTCCGGAAAATCCCCAGACGGAGTACTTATGGAAATCGCCGAGCTTCCTAGAAGTCAGCACCCATTTTTTGTGGGAACGCAATTTCATCCAGAGTTTCTTTCCCGTCCGCTTAATCCGCACCCACTTTTTTGTGCTTTTATACTAGCTGCCCATAAGCGTCATTAGCTCTTCTAATAATTACGCTCGTACATTTCTTTGAACACGCACGATCTTCTTTACTTGGAGGTGGACGGACTTGTGCCTACGGCTAGAGAAAATATCAGGGGTTTGTTACAATCGAGCGGCATTGCGGGATCGTCTAATGGTAGGACAACAGACTCTGGATCTGTTTATCTTGGTTCGAATCCAAGTCCCGCAGCCAGTTTCGGTAATAAAATTAGCAAAAAGAAAAACCGGCGATTAGGCCGGCCTTTCTTTCGGGAAGCAGTCTGCTGAAATCAGCTAGTTCGCAAACATCTTCATGAACCACCCGAAGAAGCTGAACGAGTTTTCGTGCGCCTTAACGAAGGCGTCTATCTTTGCCTGTGAGTCTTGGAGTACCTGTATCTGAGCGGAGAGTTCGGCCTTGTCGGAGTCGCTGGTCGCCTTAGCGAGCAGGTCCTGCAATTTCGCTATGTTAGCCGAGGTAGTCGCCATCTCGCTGCGCAACTGACCGAGACTGTGATAGTCGCTGCCGAGGAATAGTGCATGCAAGCCTCCCACGCCTTCTACCTTTGCAATAGCGTTGGCTGAAGTGCTGGCTGAATCCTGCTGGGACTCTGCCACAGCGCGCACCTGTGCGCCTATGCCGCCTTCGCGGTTGGCGACCGCAAGGAGCGATTGGACGAAGGCTGCAACTGTACTGCGATGAGACTCAGCGGTGAGCTGGCCATTGGCGCTTGCATTCGTGCTCGTTGCGTTACCATGAACGCCTGACTTGGCCGCCGTGCTCGTCGCGTTACCGCGTACCGCGGTCTGTGCTGCAGAACTGGTTGCATTACCGCGGACAGCCCCTTGCGCAGCAGTGCTTGTGGAGTTGCCTTGCGTGTGTATTTGGATATCCGCATTGGCATTTGCGTGGATGTTAGCCACCCCCTGCGCCGATGCGACAGATACCAAGGCCCCCGAAAGCAGGAGGGCGGCTGAAAGAACGGAAATTGTTTTTATTTTCATAATGATTGTTGATTAAATGCTAAATTGGGTATAGCACAGATTACTATACCACCCAGTATATGACGCTCTCAGTTAAGTACTATTACCTATAGTAATATTAACACTAATTTAAATGATGTCAGAATAGTTCCAACATCGTACCAGACGGCCAGCCAGTTTGGTAACTGACCAACTAATGACAAACAGGAATATTTTGAGTACGCTTGACCACAGCGTTCTTGTAAACGCACATTCCAGCTGCAAACGGCAGTACCATAAGGAGATACCCAGTGAGTACTCCCGAGAGTAAGCCCCACGGCGGGATGACGGTTCGTGAAGCCGGCCAGAAAGGTGGCGAGACTGTCAAGCGCAAGTATGGCCCGGAGTTCTTTGAAACAATCGGGCGAAAGGGCGGCGAGGCCACGAAAAAACGCCACGGCCACGAGTTCTACGAAGAGATCGGCAAGAAGGGCGGTCAGAAGTCAAGAGCCTGATCGGGGAGGATAAGAGGGCCACATAAGAGAAATAACCACTAGCTCGACTACGACTACTGAACCACGTGGATGGCTGCCTTTCTGTCTCGAAGACGAGAGGGTGCCTGCGTTTACCAAACCCAGGCACTCTCAAGTCTCTTCTCTCAGACGCGTCAATCTGTGCGGGTGTAGCTCAGCTTGTATGAAGAAGATTAAGGAATTTCAAACATTGTGCTCAGTCTATTGTTCTGAACTTATTTAAATCAGGCAGCTCGCTAGTTTTTCTAGAAGATCCTTTGTAAATTGTCTACGAAACCAAGTGAAGTGATTTTTGATTATAATAGGCATATGTTGAAAAATACTATTTTTGAGCCTTTGCTGTGGTGGCTGTATAGCGCAATAGCAGTTACGGGTCTTTGTGGATTGATATATCTTGCGGTACAACAGAATTTTCGACAGTCGCTCAATGATCCTCAGATTCAAATAGCAGAAGATGCAGCTGCACAAATAGCTAGTGGAACACAAATTGATCAAGTTGTTCCCTTAGGAAAGGTAGATATTGCAAACAGCCTCTCTCCATGGGTTGCGTTTTATAACAATACGGGTGTACCACTCCTTTCCCAAGGCGAGCTTAATGGCGCCCCACCACAGTTGCCGTCAGGACTTTTCAATGACTCTACATGGCTCGCTTCAAAGACGTATCAAAGTGTAGGAGGGAAAGAAACTCGGGTAACATGGCAGTCTTCGGGGGGTGTTCGTCAAGCACTGGTTATAGTACATCTCATTTCTTCTCCACAAGGTACGGGATTTGTTGTTGCCGGCCGAAACATGCGTGAGGTGGAAGATAGAGAAAGTCAACTTACTTTTGAAGTTTTTATGGCATGGATAGTAACACTGGGTGCACTGCTCCTCAGCAGTTTTGTTGGATGGTGGTTACTCAAGCCTAGAAAAAATTAGAGGTAATCTCTTCTCAAGAAAGATGGCCCTTCTTTTTGAGATATTCTTCCACTTGTGCTGCGTCTGAATCCGGTAGGATATCACCGTCAATGTCTAGTGTAGGGGATTTCCACTGGCCCGACTTCACAATAGCTTCATCCTTATATTTGGGGTGCACAAGCATGTCCCTTTCTTCAAAGGGAATATTGTGTGTATTAAGAAAATCTTTAACCTCCTCAGCCCATCCACAGCCAGTTTTTGTATACACGACAATATTCATATTACTTCTATTATAAATAACTTTTGGAATAAGGGAACAATGAGCTATGCGTGCCTCTACTTTACTGTCAATAACTCTATACGGTATATAAAACCTGTGCTACGCTTAATATGTTTATCAGGTAACACTATTTTATATTATATGTTGTACACGATTGCCATCATTCTTGTTGTATTGTGGCTTATAGGAGTGCTCACCTCCTTTACGCTCGGAGGTTTCATTCATATATTGCTGGTCATTGCGATTATCATGATCCTTATACGTCTCATTCAGGGCAAAAATCCCATTAAGTAATACACTCAAAAAAATTACTCCATAGATAAAATGTATTGAGCAAATCTATCACGCATTCGGTATAGTTTTTATCTTCCTATGGCTCCCGCAAAACAAAGACGCAACGTGAGGAGGCGACAGCACTCCCTTTCCCGCACAAAAGGACGAGCCCGAAAGCGTCCGGGCATGGGTGGCAGTGGCAAATTCTTCCATATCCAAGTCCGCCCGAAGAGGGAATTCATTTCTTTCCGCATACAAGACGTGGGGGAGAAAGGACATCTTGAGCGTCTCGCGGGCCGACGCTCAAGCGGAAGCTGGGATACCGTGAGCTGGCTCATAAGCAAACAGAATGCACATATAGGAAAAAATGGGCGCCTTGTTATAGATAGCAAGAAAGCGAGAACCATGTTAAAGCAAATTCGAGGTGCCATTGTGCACAAAAAAGGAGACGTTTTTCAAGCACGACCGCGTCGCAATGTGCCGGAAAAGGAAAAACCGACCCTCCTACAACGCCGTGCTCAAGCTCGCAATATTAAAAAGGCACAACAGGCCCGTCGCAAGCGCGCGTGAGCCTCTTATTTTAAGTTTTCTGCAAAAAAGGAGAGCGTTTTCTTCCAGGCATCCTGGGCTGCTTCTTTGTTATATGCCTTTGGGTTTTGGTCATTGAAAAACGCATGTCCCGTTTTTTCGTATACCTCCGCAGTGAAATTTTTGTTGTATTTTGCCATACGTTCTCTGAGCTCAGGAAGACTCCCGATGAGAGCGGTATCTTCTTCTCCATAAAACGCCAATACTGGGCAAGTAATCTGAGCAATCTCATCTTCGCTCGGAGGCTGGCCATAAAATGGTACTGCTGCTTTAAGACGCGGCTCATGTGCCGCAAGATGAAAACTATACGAACCTCCAAAACAAAATCCAACGACTCCAACATTTCCATTTGAAGAGGGGAGCGCGAGCAATTCTTCAAAAGCCGCTTTTAATTCTGCAATCGCATGCTGTGCATATTCCGGTGTCAGTATTGGTTGCATTGCCTCGCGCATGCGTGCCTGAGCGTCATGGCGCTTCTCAGGATCTTGAAAATCAGCAAAGATTGAGGGACTAATTTTTTCAAATATGCCAGTCTCGCTTAAAAGATCTGGTGCCAAAGTGGTGTATCCTTCGCGCGCAAATCTATTGCAGATATCTTTGATATGATCATTCAAACCCCAAATTTCGTGAATGACGATAAGACCGGGGCTCTTAGTTGTAGATGTTGTGACTGGGGCAATATAGCTTTCCATAGGGGACTATAAATTATACACGCATAAAGAAACTTTTGCTTCATTGACATCCCAGAGCAGGAAAGATATACTCAGCCTACCTAACTATTAGGGTACGGAACTACTTTCATGAAACAAGACAACGATACCACATTTTCCCTCATGTTTGAGCTGGGGCGACTCATCCGAAGTCGAATGGAAAAGAGCGCCCCGCTACTTCCTATTGCGCAATTTGAGACGCTACGTTTTGTATATGACAAAGTACGTCCCAATATGCGAGATATCGCAAAACACCTGCAAGTATCGGCGCCTTCTGCAACGGCACTCGTCGATGAGCTTAATCGCGCGCAGTATCTGCATCGGCAACCCGATACCAAAGATCGTCGCCAGGTACGACTCGCCATGACAGAAAAAGGTTCTCGCATGCTTCTCAAAAGCATTGCGCAGCGCAAACGCGTTTTACGTAGTGTCTTGAGCCCTCTCTCCCACAATGATCAACATGAACTTAATCGTATCCTTACCAAAATAACTGCGCGTTCATAAATTTCCTATGAAATCATTTTTCTCCAAAGAAATCCTCACTAACCCCTTGATCCTATCGGCAATAGGGGGAGTAGTCCTTATAGGTATTGGAAGTATCATCTATTATGTCGCCGCGACGCGCTTGCCGGTGGCGGTACTTGCCACTCCAACCACAGGAACCATTGAAGAGGTAGTTACCGGCACTGGAGCGGTTACTCCCGCACAAAATCCCGACCTTGCTTTTGAGAGTGGAGGAAGAGTCGCGAGGATATCAGTCACTGTAGGAAGCAAAGTCTTCCAAGGGGAATTGCTCGCCTCCCTTGACACCAGCGAGCTTCAGGCACAACGCGCGCAAGCGGCTGCGAATCTCTCCTCCCAGCAAGCAAATCTCTCCCAAATGCAAGCAGGTCCGCGGCAAGTTGACGTACAGGCAAAACAAACCGCCGTCGATCAAGCCAATACCGCTCTTTCTAATTTTTATGCAAGTATTCCAGCAAATATCACGCAGGCCTATGACGAATCATTTAGTGGCATTTCCGCTAGCACTGATATACTTTTCGCCCAGCCCAATTCACCAACTCCCACGCTTATATTTTCAACGACAAATAGTCAGCTTGCCACCAATGTAATAAACGATAGAGAGCAGATCAATGGAGAACTTTCAACATGGAGCATTCAAGCGAACGCTCTCTCGGAAAACTCTTCCACTGTCGACATTGGTGCGGCGCTCATCGTTTCTCTTGCGCATCTACAAGTGCTGCGCCTCTACAGCGACACTCTCCTTCAGGCACTCGGGGGTGCAGTTCCGTCGAGCAGTTTCCCTCAAGCTTCAGTGGCGGCGGCGCAAACTGCCGTGGGTGCCCTGCGCGACAAGATAAATGGTCTCATTTTGACACTTCAAGGCGAACAGCAGCAGATATCTACCGATAAACTGATGATTAGCTCCGCGCAAGATGCACTTAACCAGACGCTCGCTGGCTTAACACCACAAGCTATAGAGGCGCAGCAAGCGCAAGTTGCCGCCGCGCAGGCGAATGTAGAGAATTTCAACGCCCAAATACAAAATGCGATAGTGGTAGCGCCTTTTAGCGGCACGGTCTCAAGCGTTCATGTAAAGGAGGGCGATATTGTCTCTCCCAATACAATCGCTGTGTCGCTTAATCCGGAAAGCGCGCTGCAAATTGATGTGTACCTCACTGAAGTTGATGTCGCCAAACTGCAGCTAGGAGACAGTGCAGAGGTGACGCTCGACGCATATGGAAACGCACGTGTATTTCACGCGAGCGTTGTCTCTATAGACCACTCACCAACCATGCAAAATGGTATTCCTGCATATAAAACGACACTACAATTCTCTGACGCTGACCCCAGCATTACCTCCGGTATGACGGCCAACGTCACCATTGCGGCAGCGCAAAAGCAAAACGTGCTTATTATCCCCCTCTCGGCGATCGTACAAAATGGCAATCAATATTTTGTGCTCATTCCCTCTCAGGGAAGTACCGCGGAGCGTCAAATCCAAATAGGTTTGGAGAGCACCAGCACCGTTGAGGTCATATCAGGACTCTCACAAAATGATCAATTTCTTGTCAATGGAAAATAAATATATGACAGAGCTTACAGAACACAGTACAAAAGAAAAAAAACCTCTCAATATAGGCGTTCTTGGAATTGCGGCATTCATTCTCATAGTTATCGGGGGTGGCGTCGCTGTCTTTGCGTATATCGCTGCAACAAACAAAATGGTTTACATTGATCTGGCAACTATTTCTGCCCCCACAGTCAATCTTTCACCCACGACAGCAGGCACTCTAGAAGATGTCTATGTAGCGGAGGGCGATACGTTGCTTCCCAATACTGTTGTCGCCAAAGTCGGAAATGAGCTTTTGAAATCAACAGCAGGTGGTCTTGTAATAACAGCGAATAATAATATTGGTGCCCAAGTGAATCCGGGCGACAGTGTCGTTTCGATGATAGATCCAACACAATTGCGCGTCGTGGGACAAGTCCAAGAGAATAAAGGCCTCACTAATATCGCTGTGGGCGACCGGGCGGTCTTCACCGTTGATGCGTTTGGTGGGGAGCAATTTACTGGTATTGTCGATGAGGTCTCTCCGACCTCCCAAAGCTCAGATGTTGTTTTCAGCGTCTCAAACAAACGTCAAGAGCAGAACTTCGACGTGAAAGTACGCTTCGACACGAGCGCGTATCCACAGCTCAAAAATGGAATGTCTGCAAAAATCTGGGTTTATAAAACGATGTAATCATAAATGAATGGAAGAAGGAAAAGACAACTCAAAATGGTTGATACTGGTGACCGTGATGGTGGGTACCTTCTTGGGACGCCTTGACCAGACTATAGTCAACCTTGCACTTCCAAAAATAATCAATGATTTTGCCATTACTGTCACTGCTGCGGGCTGGATAGCAACCGCCTACATTCTTGCAAACGCCGTCTTTGTTCCGGTGTGGGGGAAGTTAGGTGATACTATTGGGCGCAAAAGAGTATACATTCTGGGCTTCGCTATATTTATTGTTGGTTCTGTGCTTGCGGGACTCTCGTGGAACCTCGGCAGTATGCTGGTCTTTCGCGTCATTCAGGCAATAGCAAGTTCTGCAGATTATCCAACCGCAATGGCAATCCTCGCCTTCACCTTTAAGGAAGGACGCCAACGTGCGCAGGCGCTCGGTATTTGGTCTTCTGTATTCGCCGCCTCAGCAGTTGTAGGACCGCTTCTGGGAGGCCCACTTATTGATGGCTTGGGCTGGCGCTGGATTTTTTACATTAATATACCGGTGGGAATCATCGGACTTTTGATGGCGTTGGTCTTCATACCAGAGTCAAAGGGGAGGGAGACCGTCTCTTTTGATTTATGGGGTGCACTGACATTAGGGAGCGCACTTTCCTCTTTGGTATTAGTGCTTGATCAGGGTACTACCTGGGGATGGACCTCACTCAGCAGCGCAGTGTGCTATATCGGGATTATTCTCTTTACTACCGTTTTCTATTTCATTGAACGTGTACATCCTGAGCCTCTGGTTGATCTGAAATTTTTCAAAAACTCAATCTTTGTCAATACACTCGCCAACAATTTCATTGTGTTTATGGGACTCTCCGGCAGCATTTTTCTTGTCCCTATTTTTGCGCAGACATTTCTTGGCTATTCTGCTACACAATCCGGCTATCTATTCATCCCCATGGCAGCCGCGCTCATGCTCGCCTCACCTCTGGGGGGTGCTCTTGTTGGGAGAGTGAAAACGAAATATATCATTGCCGCCTCCACTGCCACCGCCGCAGTGGGACTATTCCTCTTTTCTTATCTAATAGATGTACGCGCGACTGCCCTTGATATTATGATCCCCATGGCGGTGTTGGCATTCGGCCTTGGTTTCGGTATGGCACAACGCACGGGCATTATTGCGGCGATTGTGCCCTCGGAGGAAATGGGCGTCGCCTCTTCTATCTTGGCACTGGTACGCAATATCTCAGGAGCATTTGGTATTGCTTTATTTGGGACCATCCTTAGCAACGCGACAGGAAATGACGTACTTTCTATAGCACGAAACAGCACTCTATACGTACATACGCAGCAGGCAACGCAGACCTTCATTGCCCTTATCGAGCTTAAGGCTCAAGTGGATGCCTACGGTGAAATCTTCCTCATTGGCATGTTCATCCTCATCGTTGGCGCTGTGGCCGCGTTTTGGCTTAACGTTCCCGAGAAAAAAATGACGGGAGCAATTCTGGTCCATGAGTAGTGCACAAACCAATCAGCCATCTTTTATTTCCCCATCCGACGTTCACGTCTTGCAAAGTCTTTTAAAATTTCCTTGAGGTGTTCTTTTGTAAAGGCAGGCCAGTATTGCTGTGGAAAGAATAACTCACTATAGGCTCCCTGCCATAAAAGAAAATTTGAAAGGCGGTGTTCACCACCTGTTCGTATAATGAGATCTGGATCAGGCATGCTACCAGAGAAATTAGTAGTCCATAAATGATGGTTAAGTGACTCCTCGGTTATTTCTTCATCTTCTGCTGCCAGTGACTGCGCAGCCTGTACAATATCAGCACGACCTCCATAGGAAAGACATATCCATAATGTTATTTTTTGCTCTATAGAAGTATTTCTTTCAGCGTGTTGCATTACAGACTGTAATTTGCTGCTAAAACGCTCTCGTTGTCCAACAAACCGTATACGCACTCCTTCTTTTACAAGACGTGTGAGGTATGCGGGAAGCATTTCCTCAAAGAGATTTATCAAATAAGAAACTTCCCGTGTTGAGCGATTCCAGTTCTCAGTAGAAAAAGCGTATACCACAATATGTTGTATACCAAAATCACGTGCTGCAAGCACTATGGGTTCAACATTGTCCATTCCTCTCCTATGACCCTCAAGCGTAAGCAATTTGTGCTCTTTAGCCCAGCGACGGTTACCGTCCATAATGATCCCAATACACACGGGTATATTTGTTGATTTAGGTATCATAATTTCAGTAAAGGATTCTGAATCCACTCATTGTTTCTGCTGGCTCTTTCCAGATAACATCAACCTGCTTTACATTAGCCAATATCGGACCATGGTGTAGCTGTTTAAGATATATAGCAAGAACTATTTCGTCTCCTTGGGCAATAACCTCAACTGTACCATCGGAGCGATTACAGACTGTTCCAGCAATGTTTAAACGCTGCGCATTGCGTTTCGCGAAGTCACGATACATTACTAGCTGCACTCTCCCACGCACGACAGCTCGAAGCTCTTTTCTCATAATATCTGTAACTAGTACCTGTGTTTTTTAGTTCCAATACAAATAATATCTTTATACATTATAAGGATAAATCATTTCTATGTATCTTCCTAAGAAGTATACATATATAGTTCCTTGGTTTCTTATATTTGATTTATTGTGCATACTCTTCCTATGAATAGTGATTGGGAAAAATTCTCCTCCCTCGATCAGGAAGCATGGAGAAAAAAGTTGACCCCGGAGCAATACCGGGTGTTGCGGGAAGGAGGCACTGAGGCCCCTTTTTCAGGTGCCTTGCTTTCTGAAAAGCGTGATGGTACATACCGATGCGCTGCCTGCGAAGCATTACTTTTCTCCTCCGACACAAAGTTTGACTCGGGTACTGGTTGGCCAAGCTTTGATCAGGCTCTCCCGGGGGCTGTCTTGTTGCGGAGTGATATTTCCCACGGCGCAGAGCGTACTGAAGCAATCTGTGCGCGGTGTGGTTCGCATCTGGGACACGTGTTTGATGATGGGCCCACACAAACCACTAAGCGCTATTGCATGAACTCGGTGTGTCTCACATTCAAGCCGCAGAAAGAGTAGCGTATTAACGTTGACCATGCATACTTTTAGGCCCATAATATAGACATATTGCACGGCTTCACGTGCTTTTCTTTTGTATGGAGATTCGCAACATAGCTATCATTGCACACGTCGATCACGGTAAAACAACGCTTACCGACGCACTCTTGCGCCAGAGTGGTGCTACCGCAGAGGGGGTTTCTATGGACTCCAATGACCTGGAGCGAGAACGAGGCATTACCATTTATGCAAAAAACGCTGCGGTCATATACAAAGGAACAAAGATAAATATTGTCGATACGCCAGGACACGCTGATTTCGGTTCAGAAGTTGAGCGAGTATTGCGCTCTATCGATTCGGTGCTCCTTATCGTGGACGCCCAAGAAGGTCCCATGCCTCAAACGCGTTTTGTGCTTAAAAAATCCCTTGAGCTTGGATTCAAACCAATTGTGGTCATAAACAAAATAGACAAGCCTGCGGCTCAACCTGCAGTGTGCGAAGAAGCGGTGCTTGGGCTTTTCCTTGAACTTGGTGCGAGCGATGAGCAGTCTAATTTTCCAGTCGTCTATACCATTGCTCGGCAGGGTATAGCAAAAAAGAAACTTGACGAAAACTCAAGCGATCTTACACCACTTCTTGACACCATTCTTCAGTATGTGCCTCCAGCTTTTAAGGGTAACGAAGGAGATTCTTTCCTTGCGCAACCATTTAACCTCGGCTACGACAATTTTTTAGGTCGCCTTGCATTGGTGCGGGTATATCAGGGGAGTAGTACGCCAGGAACTCCCGTTTTTATAAAAAAACCAACAGGTGAGACTCGTACGGGGAAAATACTTAAACTCTTCACATTCGCCGGACTCAGCCGAGTTGAGACAAATACCGTAGAAGCAGGGGATATTGCGCTTATTGCAGGTCTTCCCGATATATTTATCGGAGAAACCATTACCGATGCGGAAAACGCACCACTCCTTCCCGCTATCGCCATTGATGAGCCCACTATCACGCTTAATTTCCTGGTGAATAATTCGCCATTTGCCGGACGTGAAGGTAAGTTTGTTACGTCTCGGCAGATTCGTGAGCGGCTCGAGCGCGAACTGGAAATTAACGTCGGTCTCAAGATCGATTTTGAAGACGATATTTTTCAAGTTTCTGGTCGCGGGGAGCTTCACATCGCAGTGTTGCTTGAAAACATGCGCCGAGAGGGATACGAACTACAGGTATCCCAACCCCACGTCATCATGCACAAAGAGAATGATATTTTATCTGAACCGTTTGAAGAAATTATTATTGACATTCCATCAATCTATCAAGGTGCTGTTATTGAACGGCTTGGTGCTCGAAAATGCGTGCTGAGCTCAGTAAATGTACATCATGAATCAGCGCGCCTCGCGTTTACGGGTCCGACTCGTGGTCTTTTGGGCTATCGCTCGCAATTTATGCTGGATACAAAAGGCGAAGGTATTTTTTCATCTCGTTTTTTGGCATTTAAACCGTATGCGGGAGAAATCATTAAGCGTGCCACGGGCTCTATGGTGTCGATGGTGGCAGGCAAGGTGTTGGGCTATGCACTGTGGAATTTACAAGATCGCGGGGTGCTTTATATTGGCCCGGGTAGTGAAGTATATGAGGGTATGGTGATAGGTAATACTGCCAAGGGTGAAGAGATGTCGGTGAACCCGACCAAAGGAAAGCAGCTTACGAACATGCGCGCTTCAGGTTCCGATGAGTCAATCATGCTCACTCCGCCTTATGAAATAACGATTGAACGCGGTCTTGAGATTATGGGTGAAGACGAATACCTAGAAGTGACCCCTCTTAGTACAAGGCTGCGCAAGCAGTATCTAAGCGATCTTGATCGCATCCGCGTACGAAGGAGCACGAATCGCTAACACTGCCCAAATGTTATACTGGGCGCCATGATTGAAGAGATCGTCTCCCCGAGGTCACACTCTGACGTATCGACTCTTGTACGCAACGTTATTTTAGGAATGTCCGATGGTTTAACGGTACCTTTTGCGATTGCTGCTGGTCTGGCGGGAGCGCACGCTTCAACGACCACCATTATTACCACCGCGATGCTTGCGGAAATCGCTGCGGGGTCTATTTCAATGGGGCTCGGCGGATATCTCGCAACTCAAACTGAAGCGGATCACTACACGGCGGAGCGAGCGCGCAAAAAACGGGAAGTTACTACTAATCCAAACACAGGAACCCAAGGAGTTATTAAGTGGCTTATGTCCTATGGACTTTCCTCGGAGGAGAGTATGACGGTTACAGCACTTCTTAAACGTCGCAGAGATGCTTGGTTTGATTTTATGATGCGCTTTGAGCTCGGCGAAGAACCAAATAAGAATCGCGCTCTTAAAAGTGCCGTCACCATTGGCGGATTTTATATAATTGGCGGCCTTATTCCACTCATACCGTACTTGGTGGTATCGTCAGTACCAAAAGCTTTGTACTTCTCCATTATTCTCACCGGTTCAGCCCTTTTGATATTTGGATTTTTGCGAGGCCACTTTATTGGCGGCAAACCCTGGAAAGGAATGCTACAGACGCTTTTGGTTGGAGGTCTTGCTGCGGGCGCGGCATTTCTCTTGGCAAAAATTGTTTCGTGAAAAAAGCCCAATTAAAACGATACATACTCTGGGCATGTCTCATGCTTGGAAGTGTGGGTGCTCTCGCTCTTGCGGTGCCAGTAGTGTTTTATATTGTCACGCAGGGCTACACGTACCACTCCCTTGATAGTGTACCTTCCGCGCAAGTGGCATTGGTACTGGGTGCCTCCGTTGTGGGAAAGAACATACTTTCACCGATTCTGCAGCAGCGCGTTGACGCAGCGATACTGCTTTACCGAGCACACAAGGTCTCAAAAATATTAATGAGCGGCGATAATGCTACGCTTTCCTATGATGAAGTCGAACCAGTACGACGGTACTTACTGTTTGCGGGCGTGGCACCGCAGGATATATTTCTTGATCATGCTGGATTTGATACGTATAGCAGCATGTATCGCGCACACACCGTGTTTGATGTCTCCTCTATGATTATTACCTCTCAATCGTTTCATTTGCCCCGGGCGATATTTATTGCCCGAGCCCTTAACATTGAGACCTATGGCTTTACTGCACCCGGAGGGGGATGGTTCAATACGCTCCGGGAAATTCCGGCCTCTGATAAGGCTTTTTTCGATGTTCTTTTTGCGCGGATACCGCGCTACTTGGGAGCACAATTTCCTATCACTAGCGACGGACAATCAACCTGGCAGTAGGATATATTTCTGATATTTGGTATATCGATAAAGTATAGGTATACTGGAGGGAAGTAGAGAGTCATTATCTGTAAAAATACTTCATATATGTCAATAGGAATGAAATGGGTTATTGGTATTGTTGTTGTTGCGGCACTGGGAGTAGTGGCATGGCAGAGCGGATGGTTAGGAAACCTTTCTCAACCAAACGCGCAGCAACAAACAAGCACTGTAGCAAACAGTACCCAAACCGCATCCGCTACGAGCAGTCTTCCCACAGCGCAAAATGATACCTCAAACACTGCCATGGCGCAGGATGCAGCTGCTATCGATGTGCAAATGCAAAATCTTGCAACTGATTCCAGCTTGCTCAACCAAAGTCTCAGCGATAAACCACTGCAACAGAGCTATTAAATAACCGCATATACATATGAATTTTCAAAATTTTGTGCGTCTGTGCGTCACACTTCCTTTTCTGGCCATATTAATAACGCCGGTGTTCGTTTTTGCTCAGACCGCAACGGTGGGGTTGCAAGTAAGTGCCACCGCAAGTACTTCAGTGAGTTGGAGTGCTGCAGTTGCTGCAGTTGCTGCTAAGGCGCGTGCTGATAAGGAGATTACTCGCCGCATTGCGGCACTCAATGACCTTAATACGCGCATCCAAGCGATGACGCGAGTGAGCAGCTCTTTCAAGCAGACTCTTGCGAGCAACGTCAAAAATCAAATTCAATTACTCACCGCACTTCAGGTAAAAATTGATGCTGATAGCAATCTTGCAACGCTCAAAACGGATATCCAATCTATTACCCAATCCTACCGTATCTTTATATTGGTTCTGCCCCAAGGTCGTATTTCAGCAATGGCTGACCGTGTCGCGAATATTACTTTCATGATGCAAGGTTTGGGCGTAAAGCTTCAAGCACGCTTGCAGGCTGCAGCCGCTGCAGGCAACAGTGCGACTGCAGATAGTGCGATTCTCACTGATCTCGGCGCAAAATTAACTGATGCACAAACCCAAGCACAAGCAACACTCATTCTCATTGGTCCGCTCACACCAGATAATGGTAATCAGACAGCGATGGCCGCAAATACCAAGGCGCTCCAGCAAGCGCGCAGCGATCTCGGAGTGGCTCAGCAAGATCTCGTGCAAGCCCGGAAAGATATTGCTCTTCTTCTGAAGGCAGTTCTATCAATGAAAGTTTCTACTCCAACGTCGGTTAGTGCTTCTACAACTCCCGCTACTCACTAGTCTTTGCGCGTGCAGCAATTTAAGCGCATAGAGCACATACAGTAAGTCCAAAGGAAAACTCGATGCGGTATATACTGCAGCGCGAACGTATTTTCTTTGGGCACTCATCCTGAATGCTATTGTTGGTTCTCTTTTTTGCCGACTTCTGGGCGTTATTTTCTTGCACTCAAAAAAGTGAGCCTCTCTAAACTTTAACTGGCGAGCTTTGAGGAATTTCTGTAACAAGGAGAGTCAAAAGGAGTAAAAATATGTCCCTTGAGTATTTAAATGCCACGTGGTATGGTGGCGCCAGATTATCCTCCTTCTCCTTATTTATTAAGCTACTTCTTATGACTATTACTATTCGTTCTCTAGCGTTTTTTGCTTTAGTACTCGGCGGGCTGTTGGCAATGGGTGCACCTGCGCTTGTCTCCGCCCAGATGGTGCCTTGCGGTTGGTATTATAACGGTTCTTCTAGCTCTTCTTGTGGCACGGGGACGCTTCTTGTATATGTGCAGTCTCTCAATGGGACTGGCAGCTCTTACTATTATGGGAACTATGGAAACGGGAACTATGGAAACGGGAACTCCTATTCGTCATCTAATTTTACCGTGCAGGTCTCTGGACAAAATGCTTCTCCATCATCTTTTGTCGGTTCACAAAGTGGTACGCTCGTCTCCATAACAGGGGGAAGCTCCTATTCCGTAACGGTGCCGCAAGCTTTTGGATATACACCATCTTATTCGGTTGGATGTAATGGAACTATTGCTGCCAACCAGCAGGCAACCTGTGTTGTTACTATGAGCGCTGGCTCGACCTATTCTTCCTATCCGCAACCGTATCCCTATCCCTATACCTATTCCACACTCTCCTGCAACCCTTCCTATCAAACGGTCTCCGCAGGACAAGTAGCGACTTTTACTGCAACTGGAGGTAACTCCGGGGTCTATAACTGGATGACCGCCGATCGATCATACCAAGGGATAGGACCAGTTCTTAACACATCTCTTGAAAGCAGCGGTACCCAAACGGTAACAGTGTCCGATGGTTACCAGACGGCAACGTGTACGGTTATGGTAGTGGTAAATGGTGTTATTACCTATCCCGGATCTCAGACGTACATCCCCCCTGCTGCCCAATATGCGTATTCCGGATCTCAAGCGTACGGTTCTTCTGCTGTCTCTGCTGTCCAATACACATATGTACCAAATGTTCCCAACACCGGGTTTGCTCCGATTAGTGCATCAAGCATCACTTTTGCGCTTGTTGTATTGATGGGGTTGTGTGTCTTCTCTTTCCCCTATGTCAGAAAAGCATTTGCTATTGTTCTCCGCTAGGATGGCGGTTCTGTCTTCTTCTCGATCGACTCGCAGTTTCTACCTACAAATCGCTTGTATTGTTGTGGGTATCTTTGTGGTGCTTGTGGGGGCCGCGGATGTCACGGCGCGTGTTGCGCGCAGCGCGTTTGGTCCCAACGCCGCTTTTATGGCATTTGCTCCAGCGGTTGCGCTTAATAATCCGCTCTTTGTACAAAATAGTCCCAGCACGCCGATTGCGTCCACAACTCCACTCACTCCTGCGCGGCTGGTTATTCCAGTCATTGGGGTCAATGCTGCAGTTGAACAAGTTGCAAACAAGGCCGATGGGTCCATGGGTACGCCGAGTACCTTCGGCGATGTTGCTTGGTACATGCTCGGACCGAAACCTGGAGCACCAGGCAATGCGGTTATTGATGGACACGTCAATAACGCACTTACCACCGCTGGCGTGTTTGAACATCTCTCACAGCTCAAAGCCGGTGACTTGATCATGGTTTCCGATGCCACAGGCAAGACACTTACGTATACGGTGCGTGGAGTTGAGGCTTATGGAACAAGCAATACGCCGATTGACAGTATATTTACCACCACCGGACCCTCACAACTTGTGCTTATCACGTGCGAGGGGGAGTGGGTGCAAAGCCAACATTCTTTTAATGAACGCTTAGTTGTCTACGCACTTCTCAATACGTAATCGGTGAGTTGCGAGGATATAACCGCAATGCTAGGATGATGGCGTTCGGGTAAGTTCTCCAATGTGCCTTTTGTAAGGCGTCAGGAGTGGTCGCCTTACTCAACAGGTAGTAATTTTTCTTTCGCGTATTACTTGTATGGCACAGAAACTGTTTGTAGGCGGGCTTCCGTATCGCACCACGGGGGATGAGCTTCGCGACGCATTCGCTCAGGCGGGTGAAGTTGCAACGGCATCCATTGTGACTGATCGGGAGACTGGCCGTTCACGAGGCTTTGGCTTTGTTGAAATGGCAGATGCCTCCGGCGCGCAGAACGCCATTTCCATGTGGAATGGTAAGGAGTTCAACGGCCGTATGCTCACCGTCTCCGAAGCACGTCCGAAGGCATAACGCTTTTGGGTACACGCAAACGCTGTCCGGTTTTTCCGGATGGCGTTTTGCATTAGGATAGATAGAAGTATGCGGTTACACGCTCTTATTCATACGGTTTTACTTCATCATAAGAAAGAAGGGAGAACCCATCTACCGTGGCGTAGAAACAACGATCCATACCATGTTTTGGTTTCTGAGCTCATGCTTCAGCAAACACAAGTTGATCGGGTGATATCGAAATATCGTGCGTTTATAAAACAATTTCCAACACTACAAACACTTGCCCAGGCACCGCTTCCTTCAGTTCTTGTAGCGTGGCAAGGGCTTGGCTACAACCGTCGTGGCAAGTTTTTACACGATGCGGTTCGTATGATTGTAAAAAAATACGATGGAAAGATTCCGCACGATCCTGTGCTCATCCAAAAATTGCCCGGGGTTGGACCCTACACCGCACGCGCCATTGCGGCGTTTGCGTTTAACAGGCCAGAAGTTTTTGTCGAAACGAATATCCGTACGGTTTTTATACATCATTATTTTTCACACCAAGAGAAAGTCTCTGATAAAGAATTGCTTCCTTATATCGCCCGGTCACTGTCCGCAGCCAAACAAGCGGGCCTATCGCCTCGCCTGTGGTACGGCGCACTTATGGATTACGGCGCGTATCTTAAGAAGAAAGGTCTCCGCATTAATTATAAAAGTGTGCACTACACCAAGCAGTCAAAATTTAAGGGCTCCGCACGTCAATTACGCGGGGTGATTCTACGTATCCTTCTGCAGGCTCCCACAACTCTCGCGGTACTTTCCCAGACTACTGCGCGCAGTAAAAAAGAAATTACCCATGAGCTCTTGCGCCTGCGCGGTGAAGGCCTGGTAGTTTCTCGGGGATCTTTCTTCTCAATTTCCGATTAGAAATCCTCATGAAAAGCATTAAGTTGAGAGAATTCTCTGTCTACATGGTATCGTTAACGTATTAGCGATAACGAATTAACGTTTAATGGAAAGTACACATACTCCAGACCCATGGATTGAAGATAGAGCCAAGAAGGGCCCCCATCTAACAACACACGAACAGATTGGATTTAATGGCCGTTTAGCTGTATTTATTACTAATAAGTTTGGCTCTATGGGGGCTTTTTATATTCTGGTTATATGGATGTTTGGTTGGATGGTTCTTGCTACCCTAGGATTTGGTGTTTTTCGACGAGATCCATACCCATTCACTTTTTTGCTTTTCTTAAGCAACTTAGTCCAACTCTTTGCCCTCCCTATTTTGGCAGTAGGCCAGCAGGTTCTCAGTCGAGCTTCTGATAAACAAGCAAGACAGACTTTCAAAGACGCTGAGACGCTTTTGAAACTTCAGGGTGAAGTTCAAAGATTGATCGAAATCAATAATAAACTAACTCAAGAAATTCACGGTGTTATAGTTACAAAAAGCAATGATGAAAGGGTATAATGCATGTAGGGGCATAAGGTTTTAATACAGATACTACTTGAACTAACATGGAAAATAATATTGGCGAACTTACTCTTACCTGTCTGGAATGTAAGCACGGGGAATGTGGTGAGATAACGGAAGCATTGAATATTCGAAGTCGTATGGAACAGCATCTGAAACTGTACCATCCCTCTTATGTATCTGAAGACGATTTTCCGAAGATGGTGGAAGAACATCGGGAGAAAGGCACTTCCTATATCTAATAATGAAGGAATCAAAAAATCAGGATCTGTTAAATTTAATCTATCCAACCATTTTTATCGTGGTGTTTGGGGCTGTCTGTATAAATATTCTTTTAGCCATGAATGGAAAACTGCCTACAGCGATTAACGGCTTTGACTTGGCAATTGTGATACTTGCTTCATTTAGATTTATTCGTGCCCTGACGTACGACAAAATGTTTAAGGTTGTTCGAGATTGGGCACACTACCTTCCTGATGGCAGAGAAAGAAAATATGGATTCGTAAGAACCATTTATGACCTTATTTCCTGTCCTTGGTGCACTGGCATTTATACTTCTATTTTTGCTCTTTTTCTCTATTTCCTCTCTCCCGCATACTGGTTTATCCTCCTCATATTTGCGGTGTCTGGAGTAGCTTCTTTTATTCAGATTGTTATCAATTTAATCGCCACTCATTACGAAGTTGCTGATGCTCGGCTTGATAAAATAGAGGAGAGTAGGGGGCAGAGCAAGGTCGGGTCCTAGCAAGGTCAAGCCAAAAAGTCCTTAGAATCAAAGTCTAATTTGCGGCCCTCTCGTGGAGGATGTTAGAACCAGCTTGAGTGGATAAGGACTCTCTAATGAAGGCTTTGAAATTTGGATATCAGTGTAGCGATATAGTCCACACAAGGAGCGCTGGCGTATTGTCATCAACTGCGGCAAAGCGGGCCTGACTTCCAGAAGCATCTACAGCAAGTCCAAATGCTCCTCCTTGATTTGCATCTAAGGATAACTCCTTAACGAATGTTCCTGCGGGAGTGAATTCAACGATTTCGCTGGGCTGAGTTTTATCAGAATTAATTGCATCACCATTTGTTACGAGCAGATCACCATTTGGCGCTTGTGCTAGGGCAAGCGGGCCATGGAGGTGTTGTTGATCCTTGTATACGATCGTTTCCATTCCTCTACTTGTAGTTGCGCTTCCAGCATTTGCAATACTATATATGGCATTATTTACCGTTGAAGCGACAAAAAGAGAATCATTTTGTGCATTGTAGACAAGACCAGTTGGTCCCACTACTGCCGCATTCGGGTCAGTGTGATGACCATACCCTGAAGCAATGGTGGTTCCTTTGTGAGAAGTAAGCCCGACAGAATTGAAGGTCAGGTCAAAACGAACCACTGTGCCAGAGAGAGCGTTTGTTACAAACACTTGTACCTGGGCTCCCTTGTCATTCACGGCCATGTCCCATGGACCATCGATAAGAGTTGGGTCGGTCAATGTCGTGAGAAGCTTTCCTTTACTATCAAGCACAAGTAAAGAGCCCGGCTTTGCTGTGGCACCGGTACCGTCAGCTGTCGGAAGATTGCCGACGATAATGAAACCGGACTTAAGAACTGCGAGAGCGGTCGTCAAACCCAGAGGCCCTTTTCCTTGGAAAAAAAGTGACTGCTGTCCGGTTGGCGTGATCCTGACTATCGTCGTGCCCGCACCCTGGATGGTTTTATCATTCCAATTGGATACAAGGACATCTCCGGGATTAAGCACACCTCCAGAAGGAAACCCTGTTGGCACAAACGCTATGCCGTAGGGATTTGTGTCGCCATTGGATGGAACCGTGGAGATCGATTGAGCCGAACTTGTCGCATCAGGGAGAAATGCAGTAGAAGTCTGAACTGTTTGCTGGGTCGGTGTCTGTGTTGAAGGGGAGGTCGAACTCTGTCCCATGTACCAAACAATGCCCCCAATAATAATAATGATCACTATTCCCCCAACAATATAAGAAGTTTTCATATTTTTCTTTTAGTACGTGGGTGATTGCTGCGTAGCAGGGGTAGTACCACTCTGCGTGGGCGCATTACTGTAGCCATGTCCCGCAAATACAAAATAATATACAAGGCCATACAGTACTCCAGCGATTACGACATACAATAATATCAACTGCCAAAGCGGCCTCTTGCCGTAACTATATCCTGATTTTTCCTCATTCATATACAACGTAAAATAGCCTAATAAAAGAGTAGTAATTATACCACAGTGTGTTTTTATAAGTGGCTTCTCACCACAGAGGACGTTAGAATACTTGTATAAAAAACAAATCACCCGGTTTAGATCGGATGATCTGCCGGGTGTGGACTCGTTCTTAGTTTTCGATGAACGGAAGTTCCGCCGCCTTTATCACCCGAGTCAAAATGTCAGCGGTTTGGGGACCCACGTTTGAAATTAACGCACGAATTTGTTCCTTACTCGGGTACTTTTTTAGGAATTCTTCCATAGTCCAAGATTGCGATCCTCCATGACGGCCAGAAATCTTTCTTATGATAGTCAGAACGCGTCTTGTTTCCTCTCGGCCGTACCCCAGATCAAGGAGGCGGCCTTCAGTGAAGAAGGCCCCGACAGTTAATTGCCGAAGATCTTCATCCGTAATAGCCACCGAGATTCTCCCTTACAAGCTCCAGGTATGTCTACCCAGACGCTACTACCTGAAGAAGAAAACGTCAATTGCTTATTTTTTCTTTGTTTTGGAGTGATAGGATTCGGACTTACTCAAGATTTTGTTGTCCAATCTAAATCTCAAGGAACGAGAGTGTGCGTTAAGAGAATATCTTCTATAAATCTTGCTGTTTCTTCCGGACCAGAGACCTCCTGCGTACGCACGCCTGTCTCGATGACAACAGCATCGTTACCACCCTCCTTTAACGTATCACCCACATACAACATCTCCGACACTGAAATGCCGCTGATATCTGCAAGTTGACGGATACCGTAGGCTTTGGTGATACCTTTGCGAGTGATGTCGATTGAGCTAGTTGCATTCACTGCCACAGAGCATTCCGGAAGACGCCGTAGAAGAGCTGCGCGCAGCGGCATACGCTTTAATTTATCAGGATCCCACCTACTTTTTATTTCAAAGGGTGCTTTTTGTCCAAGAGCAGAGAATGTTATTTCACCACCACGATCTTCTATGCGCTCTCCCCATACCTGTGTTGGGGGCTCAGCAAGCCCCGTTTCTTTCAAGGCTTCATTAAGAGCTCCCATGATATGTGTTTTTTCCTCTGGGGTAAAAGTATGATCATACCGAGAATGCCATGCATGATTTTCAAACACATAGCACGCTGCCGCACTGGTGGGGAAGAGGTAGAGGCGCTCAAGAGGAGTATTCATGGGCAGCGCAGGAAGAAGCTGATTTTCAAATTGATGGAAGGCCGCCCCCGATAGCACTGCGATCGGCATTTTTTGCATGAGTTTACAAAGAAGCTCACCCATATCAGCAGAAACGCGCTGCTTGCTCTCAGCCAGTGTGCCGTCAAGATCAAATGCAACAAGTTTCGGTTTGAAATCCATTTTTTTATTTCTTACTGCAAATTATCTGGAAGCAAAATCTTCAGCAATTGCTTCAGCGATACTCTTGCTACTCCTATGACTGTGTCCGCTGCGCCGTAATAGATATGGAGTGTATTGCCGCGAACTACCATGCCACAGGAAAAGACCACGTTGGGGACCTGCCCTACGCGCTCATAGGACTCTGAGGGTTCAAAGATGGTGTCAACTGTGCGCGAGATTACTACTGAAGGGTTCTTCAAATCCAGAAGTACAGCGCCAAGGCGATAGGTTAAGGTCTTTGACACACCATGGTAAATGAGGAGCCAGCCCTTACTTGTCTTTATTGGCGGTCCAGCAATACCTATCTTTATACTGTCCCACATGCCGGGGCGTGGTCCTATTATCTCGATACAGCGGGCAAGTCGGCTCTTGCTGAAATCAAGCGTATCGACGAAATCAGCGCACAACTGTGGGTCAATGCGATGAAAGATCATATATTGGCCGCCGATTTTTTCCGGTAGGAGACAGGTATCTTTCTCATTAATGTTATTGGGTGTTATAAGCTGAGGCTTTTGCCACCTATCCCATCTTTTTTCTAAAAAATCTTTTGCGGAAATTGAAGTGAGTGCGACGCGCGTTGGATTAACACCATCAAATGCCGTGTAGGCCATATAAATGGTATTGCCGATTTTCGTGATACGTGGATCTTCGCAGCCGGAGTTACCATTTGAATTTCCTTTTTTCATCTCGAAATCCTCCCGGGGTGTATAGACCGCTTCAGGCAAGCGCTCGTTTATTTTTATGCCATTTTTTGTCGATGCGTATCCTATAACTGAAGTGTTAGTATCACCCATTGCCCGGTACAACAAATGTACCGAACCGCCAAGGTCTATTGCTGCGGAGTTAAACACAGCTTTTTTCTCCCATGAGTGCTCTTCAATTGGCCTTAGTATTGGATTCTCTTTTGCTCGCAGAACAAGTTCTATACGCCGCTCGGGTACCATGACATTGAGAAGATCCTGCAGATTAAGTGATGCTCGGGCGCACACGGTGTCCGCGGCGCCATAGTAGATATCAACGCGACCGTTTTTATGGAGCAATGCTCCGGAAGGGAAGACGATATCGGGCACCATGCCGTATTTCTCATAAATATCCTCCGGCACCATAATGGGGCCCTTTGTTCTTCCTATAATTTGGCATGGATCTTTCAGATCAAGCAGAAGTGCTTCGATGCCGTAAACTCGTTCCCCTCCGCCAAAATAATTTTGAATATACGAGTAGAACATGAGCCACCCACTCTTTGTTTTTATGGGAGGAGCACCAACCTCGACATGGTCATGGTCAAAGCGCAGCGGGTTAATAGTGTATTCACGCATGTCGGCATGCCACTTTTCCCAAAAAGACGGATTCCACAACTCTTCTAGCGTATCCACTTGTACTATGGCGATGTGTGCAGGAGGTTCGTCGGTGTGCGCGGTAAGCACAGCGGTTATTTTTCCCCCGATGCGCTGGGGGAAGAGTGTCATAGCTTTGGCATTAAACGGCGTGATGAGATGCTTCTCATCTATATGTTCCAAATCTTTTGAAAGTGCTGCTGCAACCTTGATATTCCCCGGGCCAAACGGCACGCCACCAAGCGCTGTATAGAAAATGACATACTGTCCTTCAAAAAAAGTGACTCGTGGGTCTTCACATCCATATTTTTCCCATGGCTCCTGGGGAACGATGAACTGCCGACGATTTTGAAAGTGTTCGCCATCCATCGAAAGCGCTTTACCGATGGTTGAAATACCACCTGGTGCCACGAGCACGTCAGGACTCCCGAGCGCGCGATAGAGAAGATGCGTCATAGTGCCGCTGCGCACGGGAGACGGATTGAAGGTAGCGCGTGATTCCCATGGTCTGTCGGTCAGAGGAGCAATAAGCGGATTATGCGAGCCGCGTTTGATGACGTACATATTAAAAGTAGTATAGCTTATTGCTTACTACTCAGCGTTTTCTTGTGTCATTAATTTCTTTAAAAATTCCTCGAGGTTCATCTTTGCCACGGCGATATGTTTATCGCCGCCGCCGTAATACACCAAAAGATCATCTCCTACTACAACGGTGCCTGAGGCATACGTGACCCCCGGCTTCCAGTCGTTCTCATACCACTCCTGTGCTTGAAGGATGGGATGGGAGGAACGGTAGAGCACTTTCGTCGGATCATTGAGATCAAGAAGCATCGCCCCAACTTTGTAGGCCACCGTTGCATGTGCAGGGTCAAATCCATGATAAAAAAGAAGCCAGCCATAAGGAGTTTTTACCGGTGGTGCACCCGCGCCACGTACAAGCTTGTCCCAGTGATCCTTACGGCCGCCACTTCGCGCACTCCCTTCAATAAACTTAGTCCCGTCAAATACATTGAGGTCTTCTACATATTCGATACGGATATGCGGAGAAATACTGTGTAATATTGCGAATTTTCCTTGTATTTTCTCAGGAAATAGCATCCAATTTTTTTGTGTTTCCCCGGGGGGCGAAAGCATGACCGATGGTTTCCATTTCCAATTTTTATTGCGGAAGTCATCAAGCCCAATTGAGGTGAGTGCCATACGCAGGAAATTCCAACCATCAAAGGCAACGAAAGTCATGTAGACCATCTCGTCTATCTTTACGAGTCGTGGATCCTCGGCGCCACCCCAGCCACCGCCGGAAGCATAGGTGAAGGGGTCATAGGAAAGAGGCCTCTTATGTGTGCGATCAAGGCGCGGGATACAAAGAGGCGTATACACCGGATAGGGGAGTCGCTCATCAAAATTGATACCATCTGCACTTGAAGCATACCCGATGCGGGAGATACCATCTTTGCCGAGCCCACGATATAAAAGGTGTACGCGACCATCGCTGTAGAGCGCTGCTGGGTTGAAGATTGCTTCGGACTCCCACCAGTGATCGGCTACTGGCTTAAGGATAGGGTTCTCTCTCGCACGGCGAAGAGTAAAAGTCTGGCGCTTATGAAGTGCTCCGATGAGTACGGCACAAAAAAGTGCTATGACAACAAGCGCAATGAAGGTAAGAAACTCACTTAGTGCGACGTTCATGTTCGCCCGTACTTATCATTTAACCGAGTGATATCCTTCTCGTCGAAGTTCCCGAAGGCTATCTCAAGAAACTGCAGTCCCTCTGGGCCGCCCTCGACGCGATGTGTTGAATGCCGCGGACTAAAGAATGTATCACTTTCACGAGCATTGAAATTTTTCTCTCCTATCTGTATGGTTCCAGAGCCTTTGATAATGCGCCAGAATTCGTCGCGGTGTTCGTGCGTTTGTAAACTAGTAGCTTCTCCAGCATGAATGGTTATTATTTTTACAGTCGTTTTCTCATTGAGCGTGAATCGCTCGAAATCCCCCCAGGGACGAATTTCTTTCTCGTAATTAGAGAGACCCTCCATGTTATAAGTATACGCGAAAATTTTATGTGTGGTGCTAGGAACATAAGGAAGCCTCTCCCTCACGGGATTGTCATAGTCCGTAACAATGGTGTATAACTAGCTATTATTAATGTGATTAAAGGTAATAAAGATAAATACTATGAACATCAAAAAAATGTTGCTCGGGGTTGGGGTAAGTGCGTCATTGTTTGGCTCAATGGCGGTGCCGGCGTTTGCTGCATCTAATAATTATTGTGGTTCTTCAGACAATGGATGTGACCAAGCCGCTCTTGTTGGAGCGCAGTGCGGTTCAGGTGCCGCATCGGGAGCCTTCGGTGCTTTCGGCAAGGGTAACAATTTTGCGGGTGGGGCAAATGGTCATCAAACTGGTCTTAATAACAGTGCTGTATGTGGCAACCGACAGGGCAATCTTTAGGACCGACAAGTGAGCGCATTTGAAGTTTGTACTTATTACAAAACCGCTCCAGAAAATTGGGCGGTTTTGTTTTTGACATTTTCAAATAAAGTATCTTTATTTGCCTCGCCTGCTGGAAGATGTTAGAAACTGGTTGGTAGGACATAAAGAAATTGCCGCCACCTCTGGGGAGGAAGCGGCAGTAAACCTGATCTTTCATGTATAGAACTGTCGTATCGTTCTGATTCCTTCCGGCAGCTTTTCTCTGCTCTTGCGGAAAGAATCAAGACGATCCTTCGCTTCATTCAGATCTTCTCGACACCGTTTGATACGACGACGCATACTTGCATCTAGCATCTTATCTAGGTATTCCGTTACCTCTGCAGAGGAAGCAAGAACTAACATCGTACGAGATTTCGATGTCGTGGAATCTGTATCGATAGGATAGACCTTTTCTTGACTAAGGTAGTGATCAAGCACTAGGACATGGAATGTTCGTTCCTGGAGATCAACCTTCGTAATGACTCCAGGATGTATTCCCACTTGCTGTCTTTTGCGCTCATCGTACCAAACCAAGGCATTAACCTTGATGTCAGATTCAGTGAGCTCCACAAACCCTCCCCATAAAAATATTGCAATCCATCTTGAAACTACCCTTCGGAGTGAAGGAAGTCAATGTAAATGATCTGTTTTCTTGCTCTCCTCGTGGAGAATGTTAGAACCTGTTTGATTGCAATGTAGAGGTGAATTTGGTACGTTTTGGATGAAATCGCTCTTTTTGAAAGAAGGTAAAGTTTTGCACGCTCGCGAAAAGTCAAAAACTAGCATGGGTGGGTTGTGTCCCAATTGCCAGACTCCCTTCCCCGTAATAAAGACCTCATACCCAGATGGCTGCGTCCTTCAACAAATTCCTTGCAGCCCTAAGCGCTGCAGAAAAAACAAGAGAGATTGGCTAAGCAGGGAACTCCTGGCGTCTCTTTTCGGATAACAGATTTAGCTATCTGGCGCATCGACGGGGAGTTGAGCAAGGCTCCTCCCCTGAAGAGCACTCCTCTAGCGATCCTAGGGGTATTTTTTTGCTTTGGCGGCAGGGCTCTCGAACCTTATTCCAAAGGGTAGTTCTCAATTGGTTCAAAAAAACTGTAGAACAGAGTATCTTATATACCTAATATAACTGGAATCACAATTGGTCGTTTGTTTGTCTTCTCAAAAAGGAAACGGGCTACAGCATCGGTAACATTATTTTTGACATAATCAAAATTTACTGGGTGCATGCCTTTAGTCGTATCCTCGATTGTTTTTTTGATTATGATGCGTGTCTGTTGGAGAAGGGTTTGTGATTCACGCAAGTAAATGAACCCGCGTGAGATAATATCGGGGCTTTTACGTAAACGTCCCGTCTGGGGATTTACTGTAGCGATGATGACAAACATACCCTCTTGAGCAAGTACGGTACGATCCCGAATAACCGCTTCTTGGATGTCACCGATGGAAAAACCATCGACTAGACGAAGTCCCGATGGCGCATTCTCCGGAATCCGCACAATGCGACTTCCTTCATCCTTAATTTCAATAATAGCGCCATTATCCGGAACAATAATCTCATCTTCTGCACGGCCGCATGCTTTGGCGATGTCGGCATGTACCCGCAGCATATAGTGATACCCATGCACCGGCATAAAAAAACGAGGATTTATTTTTTGATGAATCCAGAACGTTTCATCGCGATTTGCATGTCCTGACGAGTGCACATCCATAGTATCGCGATGAATGATGCGTGCTCCTTGACGGCTGAGGTTATCTTTAAGCTTTTGCACCGCTCGTTCATTTCCCGGAATAATTGAAGAGGAAAGCAACACCGTGTCGCCCTTTCGTATCTTTACGTGTTTGTGCGTTTTAACTGCGATGCGCATGAGTGCGGCAAATTCGTCTCCCTGTGCACCTGTTGCAAGAACCACTATCTTATTGTCTGGCACAGACTCAAGCTGCTCGGGGCTAATAAAGGTTTTTTCACTTACCTTAAGCATGCCGAGCTGCTTTACGATTTCAATGTTTATTTTCATACTGCGTCCTTCGACAAGGAGTTTTTTGCCATACCGCTCGCACGCTTCAATGATGCTCATAATGCGCTCAAGCTGCGAGGCAAAGGTGCCAATGATGAGGCGCCCCGTTGCTCCGGCGATAATATCATCCATGTTTTTTTGCACCGTGCTCTCCGGTATGGAAAAACCAGGCTTTTCCACATTGGTTGAGTCGCTCGCAAGGAAAAGCACTTTCTTATCTTTGAAGAAGGAGAATTCTTTCTCTTCTTTCTCACTCGGGATGCCATTGATGTGGTCAAGCTTAAGGTCGCCGGTGAATACGAGCAGACCGTATGGTGTTTCAACAATGATGCCCATTGAATCGGGGATAGTGTGTGTGACTGAAAAGAAACGCACCCGCAAGTCTCCCGCGCGTACCACTTCTTCCTTCTCCACTTCATGAATGGTCAGTGGCTTCAAATGAGGAAATTCCTCCTGGCGCCTGCGAATCATGACTGCGGTAAGGCGGCGGGTATATATAGGAGGGTAGCCGATGCGATCGATGATATAGGGAATACCGCCGATATGATCAAGATGGCCATGGGTGACATATATGCCACGGATCTTTTCGGCGCGGTCTTCCAGGTACTTGGTATTGGGGAGAATATAATCGATGCCTGGTGTATCGTCATCATGAAATTGAAAACCGCAGTCAACGATTACAATATCGTTGCCGAATTCAACTGCGGTCATATTCCTCCCCACTTCTTCAACCCCTCCCAAGGGGATAATCCGAATAGTGCCGGGCTCAATGGGCGGGACCGGCTTTTCATCGCCGCCCCCGTTTTGAGACGACTCTATAATCTCTCGCGGAGGATGTGGTTGGTGTGGTTTTGGACCACCGCGACGAAGCGGATTGCCCTGCGAGCGGAAGGGTTTATGCCCTCCTCGCTGCGGCATTTTTCCAGGTGCGTGATTGGCGCCACCGCGATGATCTGGACGTGCTCTGCCAAATCGACCACGACTGGGGGATGTGTTTTTCTGCTCCATGCTTGGGTTAGAAATAGTAATATTTATTGAATAGTGTAAGAAACATTATGCGGGGCAAAAAACGGCCACACACGGTCCGTCTCGATATACCACTGTCGTACGTTAAGAAACCGGTCACTCGGTATGCCTATAGTACCAAGATCAACTCCTGCGACGTTGTTGGGTATACTATACAGGTAATCGGGCGTATAGAGAAATATCGCAGGGAGGTCATTTTGCAACTGCGCATCAAATTGTTTATAGAGTTGTTGCTGGAGCGCTCGATTACTAGCCCCTCTCAATTGACTCAATATTTTATCGGCGATGGGGTTTGCGTACATCGCAATATTAAGTCCTGGATTGTTGCGCTCGCTTGAGCTCCAGAATGCATAGAGATCTGGCTGGCGGCCAATAACCTCTCCAAATAAAAGTGCACTATAGGAACGCGGACCGATAACGTTTTGTGCTAAGTCGCCCTGACTGAATACCTTTATATCAACATGCGCGCCCATCTTACCCCAGGCATCGCTGAAGTACTGCGCGGCCGCATTGAGTTCAGGAGTGTCGGCAGTGGTAAGGGAGAAGGAGAGAATTTCTGTTGTCGCTGATTTTCCACTTCCACTGGTTTTTTGCAAAGTGCCATCAGTGCCCGGCTTCCATCCTGCGTCAAGAAGCATTTGCCGAGCGCTTGCGATTGATACGGCGGCACTCCCTACATTTGTTGTATCAACATCTGAGGGCAACGGGCCATTTATCGGCGTGCCATATCCATTTAATACGTGCGCAATAAGATCGGGCTTATCGATGGCTGCCGAGAGAGCCGCGCGTACCGTTTTATCTTGGAGCACAGGCGATTGGCTCTCGTTGAAAAATACTCCGTAGATACGATTGAGGGGCGCACTCGTAATAGGAAAACCCGTAAGATTGGAGAGATTTTCCGGTGACAATCCCCCCGCTGCTCCTATCTCGCCTCCCTTAAGGGCCGCTTCAAGTGCAGCTTCACTTTGGTAAAACCTCAGGGTTATATTTGACAGATATGGTTGACCAAGTGTGTTACTCCCAAAAGCAGAAAGGGTATAAGAAGAGGGAATACCATCTGAGCCTTGTTTAATGGACGCTATGCGGTAGGGACCCGAGCCGACAGGGTTGGTATTGAGATTACTGAATGGAAAATTGTCATCGCTCACAGCACTCCAAAGATGTTTTGGTAATATCCCAAGAGTAAGATTGTCTATAAAGGGTGCGTAGGACTGCTTCAGTGTAAACACTATGGTATGAGGATCAGCTGCTGTGACCGTTACGCCATTCCAGTTGGCGCTCACCGGACTTTTAAGCGCCGGATCCTGTGTTTTTTGAATGGTAAATACAACATCGTCCGCAGTAACAGGCGTCCCGTCGTCAAAGGTGGCGTTGGGGCGCAGTACAACAGTATAGGTGAGGCCGTCGCTTGAGATGGTATAGCTTTGCGCTAAATCCGGCGCGTAGGAGCCATCAGGCATTGCCCGCAGAAGTCCCGAGTACACCAGTTGGGTGAGGTCGTGGTCGGCGTCTGAAATTGCCAATACTGGGTTGATGAAACGAGGAGTCCCAATGATACCTTCTGTAAGTGTTCCTCCATAGGAGGGAATGGTGACCAGTATCGCACCATTTAGAAGATACAGAAGAGCAAAAGAGCACACGACGCATACAGCTGCAAAAAAACAAAAAACAACCTGACCACTTAGCGAAAAGGACCGGAGTGTACTCTCCGTGGTATCCAAAAATGGCAGGGAAACCAGCCGAGACAGGCTACGCCAAAAGTCACGCATGAAGCTTATGAATTATTTAACGGTGAGAGCAATGAACGCTGACAGGGCAAACAATATACTGATAGCAATGGTGGTGTAAAAGAGATATTTCTCCAAGCCACGACGAGTATTATACGTTGCGCTGAAGTTATCTCCGCCGAGCGCCCCACCGAGAGACGCTCCCGTTTGCTGGAAAAGCACAGAAACGATAAGCACAACGGAGAGCACTATCTGGATGTACGGGAGTATCCCCTGCAGGATCATTGCTCTTGACTCTAGCACGATTTATCCGTAGATGCAATTTGACATTCTTAAAAATCACTGCGGGCAAAGACGCAATGACGCTCTTGGCATTCTTGACAAGTGCCCGCCGCCTTCATTATACTGCTGCCGAATCCGCGCGAATGGGCAATACTTTTTCGCGCATCAGGGCTACCCATTTTTAACCACTTAATCTATACGTTATGAAAAAAAAGAAACACGCAAGGACTACTGCAGCAAAAAAGCAAAACAGTAAAAAAATTCTTCCCAATACCTCGGGCATTATGCCACTGGCTGACCGTATCTTGGTAAAGCCGCTCTCGGCTGAGGAAATGAACAAGACCACTTCCTTTGGCATCATCATTCCTGACAGCGCTAAAGAAAAGCCCGAACAAGGCACCGTAATAGCAGTTGGTCCTGGCAAGCGCACGGACAGCGGCGAAACGTTGACCCCCGGAGTCAAAGTTGGAGATAAGGTGATGTTTTCTAAATACGGCTACGATGAAGTCAAAATCAATGGCGTTGAGTACTACATCGTAACCGAGAGTAATATATTAGCGATTCTTAATTAACGTATATTTATGGCAAAGCAGATTATTTTCAATGAACGCGCACGCCGCGCACTTAAAAGCGGTATCGATAAATCAGTGGGTGCCGTACGTGTGACGCTCGGTCCGCGGGGACGCAATGTGGCTCTCGATAAAGGCTACGGAGCTCCCACGATTACCAACGACGGTGTCTCCATCGCTAAGGAAATCTCGCTTCGCGATAGATTTGAAAACATGGGAGCCGAGATTGTGAAAGAAGTCGCGAGCAAAACAAACGATATCGCTGGAGACGGGACCACCACCTCCGTGGTGCTTTTGCAAGCAATTGTTGAGGAGGGAATGAAACACACCGAGGCGGGACTCAATGCCATGGCGGTGCGCTCCGGTATTGAAAAAGCAACCGCTGATGCGGTTGTGGCACTCAAGGCTCTTGCAAAGAAAATTCAAAGCGACGAAGAGGTGCGCCAGGTTGCTACCATCGCCGCACAGTCTGAAAGTATCGGTACCATTATTGCCGATACCATCAAAGAGGTGGGGAAAGATGGCGTTGTGACAGTGGAGGAATCGCAATCCCTTGGTATTGAAAAGGAGGTCGTGGAAGGACTTGAATTTGACCGCGGCTATATCTCGGCCTATATGCTCACCAACGTCGAGCGCATGGAAGCATCCTACCGCGATTCGCTTATACTCGTCACTGATAAAAAGATTTCTTCGGTGCAAGAGATTCTCCCCATACTTGAAAAGGTTGCTCAGAGTGGCAAAAAGGATCTGGTCATTATCGCGGAGGATGTCGATGGAGAAGCGCTTGCCACATTCGTCGTTAATAAAGTGCGCGGCACATTCAATGTGCTTGCAATCAAAGCACCCGGATACGGGGAGCGCAAAAAAGAAATGCTTCAAGATATCGCTGTTATGGTTGGCGCAGAAGTTGTTTCTGAAGATGTCGGAATAAAGTTTGAAAATGTCACGCTCAATATGCTTGGCCGTGCAGGGAAAGTCATTTCGACCAAGGATTCAACTATTCTTGTGGGAGGCAAGGGTGCCAAAAAAGATATAGATAACCGCGTCGCACAGATTCGCGCGCAGATAGCAAATATTGACTCGAAATTCGATAAGGAAAAACTGGAAGAGCGACTTGCAAAGCTCACCGGGGGAGTGGCGGTTATTCGTGTGGGTGCCGCGACAGAAACTGAGATGAAGTATTTGAAACTTAAAATCGAGGATGCAGTCAACGCCACGAAAGCGGCTATAGAGGAGGGTATTGTTGCGGGGGGTGGATCAGCGTTCATTAAGGCCGCACAGAAACTTTCAGAGTCTTTTGCAAAACACAAAGAATCTATGTCGCCTGATATGCGTGTTGGTTACGAAGTGGTACTGAAAAGTCTTGAAAGCCCACTCAGACAAATCGCACACAACGCCGGAGCTGACAGTGGGGTGATCGTCAATGGGGTCCGCTCGGCAAAAGGCAATGCTGGCTACGACGCAATAAGCGGAGAGATCGTGGGGGATATGATTGCCGCGGGTATTGTTGATCCAGTGAAAGTAACGCGCACGTGTCTTGAGCGTGCGGCTTCCGCGGGAGCAATGCTTCTTACCACTGAGGCTGCGGTAGCTGAAGAGCCTAAAGACGAAAAAACTCCATCCATGCCCTCCGGTATGGATGATATGGATTATTAGTTGAGGTACCCCCAAAAGTGATATAATAGCTCTATGATGCTCGTGTATATCGTTATTGGAATTGTGGTGATAGTGGCGCTGTGGGTCATGGTGGCCTACAACCATTTTGTCACGATGATACAGCGCGCAAAAGAGGCGTGGGCCGATATTGATGTGCAGCTAAAGCGTCGCTATGACCTAATTCCTAATCTCGTTGAGACGGTAAAAGGATACGCCGCTCATGAACGGGGAGTCTTTGAAAACGTCACCATGGCTCGGGCGCGCGCAATGAATGCAAGTGGACTCGCCGATAAGGGTGTTGCGGAAAACCAGCTCTCCCAAACGCTCAAGAGTTTGTTTGCAGTTGCAGAAGCCTATCCTGATCTCAAGGCAAATCAAAACTTTTTGGAGTTGCAGCGGGAGTTGGAAGATACAGAAAATAAAATTCAAGCGGCACGCCGCTTCTACAATGGTAACGTTCGTGACCTCAATACCGCGCTGCAAAGTTTCCCCGGCAATGTTATTGCAAACTCATTTCATTTTGAACCACGTGAATTCTTTGAGTTGGGAGGGCAAGATGCGGCTGCACGAGAACCGGTCAAGGTAAGTTTTGCTAAGACCTAGCGGCTTCACTTCTTGAGGCGCCCGCATTCCCCGTAATTTATATTATGGCTACACTCTATACGCATAAGGATGAAAACGTCGCAAAAACATGGGTACTCATGGCAGTGTTTCTGTGTATTGTCATAGCAGTCGGGTGGGGAATTTCATGGTATTTCAATAATCCAGCAATTCTTATCATAGCCGTTGTCCTTGCGCTTGGCATGAACGTATGGAGTTACTGGAATTCTGACAAGGTGGTGATTGCGATCTCGGGTGCCAAGCCTGCCGACCCAGCAGAGTACCCAGAACTCCATCGTATCGTTGAGAATCTTGCCATCACCGCAGGACTTCCCAAACCTAAGATTTACATCATTGTGGATCCTTCTCCCAATGCCTTTGCCACCGGTCGCGATGCCAAACACTCCGCGCTTGCGGTTACCAGCGGTCTTTTGGGGATGATGGATAAGGGGGAGCTTGAAGGAGTGATAGCACATGAACTTTCCCATGTTGGTAATCGCGACATACTCATCTCAACAGTAGCGGTGGTGCTGGTCGGATTTGTCGCGCTTGCTTCTAATTTTTTCTTTCGCTCTGCGCTTTTTGGCGGTGGCAGTAGGGAAGAGCGTGGTAACCCCATTCTCATGATCCTTTCCTTGGCCCTTATTGTGCTTGCGCCAATTTTTGCAACTATTCTGCAACTGGCTATCTCCCGCAAACGAGAGTTTCTCGCAGATGCCTCTGGAGCGCTCCTTACGCGATATCCTGAAGGGTTGGCGAGTGCGTTGCGTAAAATTGGTGCGTATCCGAATCCGATGCGCCGCGCTAATAATGCGACTGCGCATCTGTATATTTCAAATCCATTTGGGCCCACTGCCTCTCGTAGCTTTTTGACCCGGTTATTCTCAACTCATCCGCCAATCGAGGAGCGTATAAAAGCTCTCATTGGCGATAAGTAATCTTACCCGGCAGTAATTTCCATGCTATATTGCCTGCGCATTGGAGGCGTCGCATAGCGGTCTAGTGCGCACGCTTGGAAAGCGTGTGTGGGGCAACCCACCGAGAGTTCGAATCTCTCCGCCTCCGCAGGTAGTACTTTTTATAAATTAGCCAGCCGTATAGCGAAGAAGAGAACTGCGGCGCCAAATATAGTCATGGCGCTGGTCCAGAAAGTTGGGTGTACGTGATGACTCTCGGGAACGAGATCCGAAGCGCCGATATACAGGAAGAAGCCCGCAAAGAGCGCCAAGAGTACCCCCAAATGCTCTTGTGTCAGAGTAAATAAAAACGTTGATAATACTCCGATAACTGGCGCTACGGCATCAACGAGAAGCCATCGAAACGCTTTAGATCGCTCACCCCCATGTCGCACGACTACATTAATTGTATTTATGCCGTCAGAAAAATCATGAGCTAAAACAGCTATCGCAACAACCCCGCCGACGGCAGGAGATACTTGGAACGCAAGTCCGATACCAACGCCATCAAGAAAGCTGTGAATTGAGAGCGAACCGGCACGAATATGGCCACGCGACTGGGTCTGCTCATGCTCCTCGTGGGCATGGCTGTGAAGTAATAAGAGGCGATCGAGCAAAAGATAGAGTAAGAACCCCAGTGCTACGAACGCAATTATATTTTCAATACCGTAGTTTTTTTCTCCTAAGTTTACTGCCTCTGGCATGAGATCAAAAAATGCTACAGCAATAACCGCTCCCGCGCTAAACCCAAGGATGAGATGTAGTCGGTCACGCAACTTGAGTGCCAGCGAGCCGCCGATCATGGTCGAACAGAATGCCGCGATGCTAATTAAAAATGCTGTCATGTTATTTTTTATGCAGTACGATGAACTGCTGTGTAAAGAAAGATTGTCCCTTTTTCCTCAACGTATAGTATAGCCCATGGAGGTGATGCATTTGTCAGCGTAATGGAATGGCGCGAAGAGGGCTCAGGACACTTTTGTGAGCCCTCCCATGTCTACATTAGCTATATACTATCTTTATGAAACTCTCTTTTACTCAGTTTCCGCGAGCCCTCTTGCGCAGATTGCGAGAAAAAAGATTTGCCTACACGCATCTCATTGAGGTGCAGATTTATAGACAGGAGGTTCTCCATAATTACAGTATTTTTCAGCTCAAACTACCCACTCTCCAAGTTGCTCCTGTTTTGAAGAGCAACGCGTACGGTCATGGGTTAGTGGAGGTGGCCCGGATTCTTGATACACAAGGAATTCCTTTTCTTTGTGTAGACTCCTTCTTTGAAGCACTTATTCTTCGCAATGAAGGAATCGTCTCTCCCATACTTATCATCGGGTACACACCTCTTCATAATCTACTGAAGAGAGATCTTCCTGGAGTTTCCTTCAGCCTCATAAGCCTTCAAGAGTTACAGCGAGCGATTAAGACCATTAACGCTCTGACCTTGCTCCACCTCAAAATAGATACCGGAATGCATCGGCAGGGGATTATGGAAAGTGAAATTGAGGAAGCGATCACTCTTCTTAAATCAAATAAGCACGTCGTGCTTGAAGGTATCTTCTCGCACCTTGCTGAGATAAATACTCCTCATACGTCAACACAGATTGCGCTTTGGAATAAAATTGCAAAAAGAATCCATGAAGCGTTTCCTTCTTTGCGTTATATCCATTGCTCTGCCACGGCGGGGATTGTTCACGCAAAAGAAATTTATGCAAATACAATGCGTCTCGGCATAGGTCTCTATGGAATAAACCCTGGATTACTTGATCTTGATTTGCACCCAGCTCTCGAGATGCGCAGTCGCATCAGCTCTCTTCGCACTGTAGAAGTCGGGGAGTCCGTAGGCTACGGGGGCACATTTACTGCAGAAAATGACATGAGGATAGCCACTGTCCCTGCGGGCTACAGCGAAGGCATAGACCGCAGGCTTTCAAACACTGGCTCTCTTGTTATCCGCGATACCCTCTGTCCCATCGTGGGCGCGGTAAGCATGAATATTACCTCGCTTGATGTCTCGAGCATTCCAGAGGTATCGCTTGAGGATGAGGTGCTTATCATAAGCAAAGACCCTACGGCCCCTAACTCTATAGAGCGCATGGCTGAGCTCTGTCACACTATTCCCTATGATCTCCTCGTCCACATTCCGGAACACCTTCACCGTAGGGTGATATAATTACTCTGTATATTTTAATGGTTAAGACTACATACATATGGGAATAAATTATCTTGCCGTGGTAGTGGCGGCAGTTGCAGGTTTTGTCGTGGGTGCCCTCTGGTATTCCCCCTTTCTTTTTTCTAAAGAATGGATGCGTCTATTGGGACGCACTCCTGAGGACTTTCATAAAAAAACACAGTTCACTCCGGCGCAAGCGATGGTGGGGCAGTTTATCTTGATGCTCGTCATCGCGTATGTACTTGCGATTCTCTCCATTGCCCTTGGCATCACGAGCCTCACTGCGGCGCTCACGCTCGCGTTTTGGCTGTGGCTTGGGTTTCTGGCGACGGAGATTCTCACGGGAGTGTTCTTTGAAGGCCGACCCATTAAACTTTTCCTCCTCAACGGCGCAGAGCGGCTCATCATGCTTCTGGTAATGGCCGTTATCGTTGGTCTGTGGCACTAAGATATACGATACGGTGCCTGATAGGAATTGCGGTTGTGGCTCTCCTCGCGTGGGCACTTATGGGATATATGAAACAACCACTCTTCCAGCAGGGGCAAGGTACTCTTCCAATGGGTGAGATGACCATTGGTTCTACCACCCTCACGGTTGAAATTGCTTCAACGCCAGCTGAGCAACAAGCAGGTCTCTCTGGCCGTCCATCACTTGCCCTTGGGCACGGGATGCTCTTTGTTTTTGGTACTCCAGGTGAATATGGCTTTTGGATGAAAGAAATGCTCTTTTCACTTGATATCATTTTTATAAACAGTGAAAAGAGTGTCGTCACTGTGTATCCTGAACTTACTCCGGGAACCTATCCAGAAGCATTTTATCCGGCCAATCCCGCGCTGTACGTACTTGAAGTGCCTGCAGGATTTGCCGCTCAGCATGGCATTGTAGAAGGTTCCAAAGTTGTGTTACAGTAGCAAAAGTGCGTTGGGTAGCAGCTCCACTCTTATAGGAGTGGAGAGGAAAGTCCGAACACTTACCTTGGCGTAAGCCAAGGACAGGTAGCAGGTAACGCCTGTCATGCGCTTCTAGCAGGCGCAAGAGGTGCGAACAGAGACGAGTCTTCGCTTCGGCGAAGGGTGAAACGGCTAAATCCTTACTTAAGTGCAAGGCCGTGCCCCGCAAGGGGAGTGCCGCTTGAGCTTTACGGCGACGTGAGGCCCAGATAAATTGCTATCGGATCCGCTTTGCGGATAGAACAGAATTCGGCTTATAAACGCACATGCTAGATCATGTAAATGCCCCGCCTTACCGCGGGGCGTTTGCGTTTTAAAGCAGTTACAGGAAAGTGGGGTATACTCTTTTTATACGAACTAATGCACGAGTACCGCATGGAAGAACAGAGAGACATACCACAAAGCAATAGCTCAAAGAGACTTATAAGCAGTGCGCGCCTCGTTTATCTGACAGGTATAGTGTTTGCCCTGGTACTCGTGGTTCCAACCGCGTGGTTCCCGCTTCAGCTCGGCAAATTGGCCGCATACGCCCTGTGTCTTGTTATTGCGGGAATATTGTTTCTCCTCGGCGGTGGCATGCGCCGCATGCTGCAGGGGGGAGGTATAGGCACCGCGCTGTTAGTAGCGATTCTACCTCTGGTATATCTTTTGTCCTTTTATTTCTCGATTGACCGTGGAGTGGGACTCCTCAGTTCTGGTCTTGGGGCAGACACCATCCTTTTCACCACGCTTGGTTTCTTGGGATTTCTTCTTGCCTTTGGCATGTTTCGCTCACCCCGTGAAGTGCGCCTTCTTATATCGGTTGTATTTATTTCTCTTATCGCGGCAGCGATATTTCAGTGCATTACGATCGCATTCGGTACTGCAGCGATTCCATTTCAAGCATTTAGTGATCGCTCCACTAATCTTATTGGTAAATGGAATGACCTCGGCCTTCTGATGGGTATACTCGTGCTGTGGTGCCTGTTGCAACTTGAATGGCTCTCACTCTCGGTACTTCGCAGGAGTCTTCTTATCGGGCTCGTTTTTCTTGTTGGAGTGCTTCTTGCTCTTATTCATTTCACTCTGGTATGGGGACTTGTGTGTGCCTTCTCGCTTCTTATCGCTGCCGCTGTCAGTATTGCAAGACATCCAGGCGATACTACTGGAGGAATTTTCAAGCATCTTCCTTGGTACTCTCTCATCATCGCAGTGGTGTCGATTCTCTTTCTTATTTTTGGCTCCAATATCAATGTGGGTCTCTCCAAGATATTCCCCGTTTCTTCTTTGGAAATTCGACCCTCCGCCAGCGCTACACTTTCAATCGTACAAGCATCCCATCCCAGTGTGTTGCGCGCTTTGGTCGGCACTGGCCCGGACACGTTTACAAAAGAGTGGCTTTTACATAAGCCCCTAGAGTTAAATCTCTCTCAGTTTTGGAATATTGATTTCAATGTCGGATTCTCGACCCTCTTTACTGCCTTTGCGAGCGTGGGACTTTTCGGAGCCGCTGCGTGGCTTATTCCTTTGCTGCTCTCGCTTATCGCCTTAGCCAACATATTGCGATCATCAATGCACGGGCGAAGCGAGAAACTCGCAGCTGCAACTGTGGGCGCTGCGGCGATATACCTTTGGATTGCAGAGGGATTTTATGTCCTCAGTCAAAATCTCATTCTTTTGGGATTTATTCTTACCGGTGCACTCCTGGGGCTTGCATATACTTCAGCAGTACCTGCTTCTTTAAAAATGCCATGGCGCGCGCGGGGCACGCTCGGGATTCTTAGTCTCCTCATGCTGCTCGGTATGCTCATGCTTGCGTTTCTAAGCGGCCGACTCTTTATAGCCGAAGCGTACGCCAATAAAGGACTTTTTGCTTTAAATTCAGGGGATATCACTAGTGCGCTTAGCGATGCTGCCAAAGGAGCGAAATACGGAAAAAATGAGGATGTACTGCAGCTACAGATGCAAGCAGACCTTGCACAGCTTCAGCAGCTTGCGAGTGCTTCTTCGACACCGACTAGCGAACTTCAACAGCAGTTTACTACTGCCGCTCAGCAAGCTATAGCCGCAGGCAAAGAAGCTACCTCCCTTGATCCTGCTGATTACGGCTCGTACGTTGCACTGGGACAAGTGTATGATCTGCTTTCCTCCCTCAAGATCCAAGGTGCCTATACGCTCGCACAAAGTGCGTACGGGGAGGCTGCGAAAGAAGATCCAACGAATCCAACAATTCCTCTTTTGCAAGCTCGTCTTGAATCAGCGCAGGGCAATCCGCAAGGAATGCAGCAATTTCTACAGCAAGCACTCACCTTAAAGCAAAACTATACGGATGCCATTCTCTTTGTAGTGCAGCTTGATGTGGCGCAGAAGGATCTTCCAAGCGCAATTCAAGCAGCGAAAGCAGCAGTGCAAAGTGCTCCTAGCGTTCCCGCTATTTGGTTTGAGCTCGGTCTTCTCTACTACACAGGAGGGGATACCGCGGATGCTATTATGCCACTGGAGCAGGCTGTAGTGCTTCAGAGCAATTATGCAAACGCCAAATATTTTCTCGGCCTCTCCTATTACGCTCAAGGCAGAACAGCAGATGCCATCAAACAGTTTGAGGATCTTCAAGCAACAAATCCAGACAATCAAGAAGTAGTATTGATTCTTTCCAACATGCAAGCAGGAAAGCCGCCCTTCACCTCCGCCCAGCCTCCCATCACTGCAAATCCCCAAAATCGTGCCACAGCGCCTATTTCGCAATAAGATAGCTATGCGGTTGTCTTTTTTTTCGACGATCAACCGCGAAGTGCATGGTATGCACCAAGCGGCGTATCTCCTGGCCGCGTTCGCCTTTGCTTCTCAGTTGTTGGCGCTCCTTCGTGACCACTTGCTTGCGGCGAGCTTTGGCACAGGTCATGTTCTTGACCTATACTACGCGGCATTTCGTATTCCGGATTTTTTGTTTGCCACCGTGGCCACTCTGCTGTCTTTATACGCGCTCCTGCCAATTCTTTCTAAAGTTGAAGATGCGCATCCCGGTCAAATGGCATCATTTTTGCGGGGAGCACTACTCCTTTTTTTTATCGTCATGGGATGTCTTGCAGGGGTGCTTTATATCTGGACGCCAGTGTTGGTGCACTTTATTGCCCCAGGACTTACAAGTCCTTTACTAATTCCCCTTGTACGCATTTTGCTGCTGCAACCCATTTTATTGGGTGCATCAAATACTGTGGCATCGCTAACCCAGCTGCGCCATCGGTTCGTTCTCTACTCTATATCGCCGCTTTTGTATAACCTTGGCATCATCTTCGGTATCATCGTTTTATATCCGCATCTGGGAATTGTAGGACTTGGATGGGGGGTCATCATCGGAGCATTCTTGCATCTTTTTATTCAGATTCCATTTTTTACTGCCGAAAAGATAGAGACGCCGATGCCCTGGAAGGATATGATTTATGCGCTTAAGCATGTGCTTGCGCTTTCTGTTCCGCGTACACTCGTACTTGCTTCCACTCAGATAACTATTCTTGTCCTTGTTGCACTGGCATCATTTTTTGCTACCGGATCAATCTCTGTTTTTATGTTTGCCTATAACTTACAAGCGGTGCCAGTTACTATTATTGGCTTGTCCTATTCAATCGCCGCGTTTCCAACGCTTGCGCGCCTCCATGCACGGGGACAGCGGGCAGATTTTATCAAACATATTGAAGCAGCACTGCGCCACACCATGCTCTGGTCAATTCTTACGACCATTTTTGTCATTGTGTTGCGAGCGCAGCTCGTGCGCGTAATTTTAGGGGCTGGTGCATTTGATTGGACCGCAACTCGTCTTACTGCTGCAGCGCTCGCGCTTTTTATTCTTTCGCTCCTAGGACAAAATGCTACGCTTCTGATCTCTCGGGCCTATTACGCGGCGGGTAATACCGTGCGGCCGCTTTTATATGGAATCTCCGATATCGTCGTTTCCGTATGCTCCGCACTCTTTTGTATCTGGATATTTCAGCACTATCTCCCCGTACGAGCGTTTGTAGAATCTCTACTGCGGGTTGACGATGTGCCTGGCACGATCGTGCTTACCCTGGCATTTGGGTATGCTTTGGGCTCCATTGTTGAATTTCTCATTGGTTTTTTCTTTTTTGTACGCGACTTTTCTTTACCCCTGCGCAGATTGGGGCGATTGTGTTTTGAAATATTTTCCGCATCGGTTCTTGGCGCTGCTGTATCCTACGGCCTGTTGGCCGCCACAGGTTCTTTGGTGAATATAAATACAACTCTGGGGGTGGCGATACAAGGGAGCGCAGCGGGACTTGCGGGACTCCTGGTCACCGTATTTATCCTCAGCGTTCTTGGTAACGCGGAGTTAAAAGAAACCATAAGTGCTCTGAAGCGTCGTTTTTCACCTGATGCCGTTGCTCTGGAGCCCACCGATATTGCTTCCTAAATGACTCAGATCAGAAATTTCAGCATCATAGCCCATATCGACCACGGTAAATCGACACTGGCTGACCGATTTCTTGAACTTGCGGGAACAATTGAGAAGCGCAAAATGCGCGAGCAAGTGCTTGACTCGATGGAGCTTGAGCGCGAGCGCGGGATTACCATTAAAATGCAGCCGGTTCGTATGCTGTGGCAGGACTATGTGCTCAATCTCATCGATACGCCGGGCCACATTGATTTCTCTTATGAAGTCTCCCGTGCACTCTCTGCAGTTGAGGGGGTGATCCTTCTGGTTGATGCGACTCAGGGTATCCAAGCTCAGACGCTCACGACCTTGCGCATGGCCCAGGCTCTGGAACTGGTCATTGTGCCTGCAGTATCGAAAATTGACTCGCCGCTTGCGCAAACAAACGACACACGTCAGCAACTTTCTTCACTTCTCTCTGTACCTCTTGATCAAGTTCTCTTGTGTTCAGGTAAAACAGGAGAAGGAGTAGCCGAGCTTCTTCAGGCGGTTATTGATCTAATACCTCCACCATCTGCCCAAACACAAACAACACTCGCCAGAGGGCTCGTATTTGATTTTCAATATTCTGACCACCAAGGCGTTATCGTATATTTGCGTATTATGGAAGGAGAAATTAAAAAAGGGGAATCATTGGAATTTGCGGTAAGCGGTCACACGTTTACTGCTCTTGAGGTTGGCATCTTTTCGCCCCAGCCGACCGCAAAACCTTTCCTTAAGGCAGGGGAGATAGGATATGTGGTGACTGGAATCAAAAGTCCCGGGTTTGCGCGGGTGGGGGATACCATTCGTGCCCGAGGCTCCAAAGCGGCACCCTTATCGGGGTATATCGAGCCCAAACCGGTGGTATGGGCAAGTATATATCCTGAAAGTCAGGACGATTTTATTCTCTTGCGCCAGGGGCTTTCTCGTTTGCGTCTTTCTGATTCAGCGCTTTCGTTTGAGGAAGAATCCTCAGGAATGCTCGGCAGAGGATTTCGCTGCGGGTTTTTGGGGATGCTCCATCTTGAAATTACGACAGAGCGTCTTCGCAGGGAGTTTGCTCTTTCCCTGGTTGTTACGACACCCACCATCACCTATGAAGTTGAAACACGCGACGGCAAACGTCACACCGTGTACTCACCGGCACAGTTTCCTGAGTACGGAGAGATTGTCCATATATGGGAGCCGTTTGTGCGTGCCCAAGTGATTGCCCCTTCCCAGTACGTTGGTGCGATCCTACCTCTTTTGTACGCGCATGAGGCTAGCGTTGAGACAACAGATACTTTTTCTGAAGGACGGGTTGTGATAGAAGCGATTATGCCACTTCGCGAGATGATGCGAAATTTTTTTGATAAGCTCAAAAGCGCAACGTCTGGATATTCATCTGTCTCATATGAATTGCGTGAATTGCGCTCTGCAGATGTCGCTCGACTCGATATCTTTCTCGCCGATGAACTCGTCCCCGCATTCTCGCGCATTGTCGCAAAACACCATGCATATGAAGAAGCGCAGGCAGTCGTTGAGAAACTCTACGCTATTTTGCCTCGCCAGCAGTTTGCGGCAAAGATCCAAGGAAGAGCATTGGGGCGCATTCTTTCTTCAAAGACGCTTCCTGCACTGCGTAAAGATGTGACCGGATATCTCTATGGGGGAGATAGAACACGTAAAATGAAACTCTGGGCAAAACAAAAACGGGGCAAAGAAAAACTCAAGGAGCGTGGCCGCGTCCATATTCCAGAGGAGGTGTTTTTAAAAATGATAAAATCCGAGTAAGTGTTATAGCAACACAGAGAAGTACGCAAATACCATCGATACGATGACGGCAATAGCGAGAATGGTAGCAAGAATGCGAACATCCCGTTGGCGATTTTTACCGAACATATAGGGGAGTATATACTGAATGGATGCAAGGACACAAGCGCAAACGGACACAACAAAGCGAGATAGCGCATATTGGTTTTCAAGCGATCGGTGCACTCGCACTTTTATTGATTGCCGTGGTATCAGTCCGGGCCGCATGGAATGTGTACGGTAAGTTTGTGGAAGCCTCAGCGGGTCAACAAATTGCCCAGGCACAACTGGCATCGCTTCAATCCCAAGAGCAAACGATAAATGCAGATCTTACGCAGCTTAATTCTCCTGGAGGTCTTGAAGCTGAAGTACGTGCGCGTTATGGAGTTGTAAAACCTGGAGAAGGAGAAATTCAAATTGTAGAAAATCAAAGCGTAGCCCCAACCACCACGCCAGGGCAGGAAAGTATCTGGGTGCGCTTTTGGCACCTGGTGGCATGGTAGGATTCGCTTCATGCTTGAATGCGGGATTAGTTTAGTGGCAGGACGACTGCTTCCCAAGCAGTAGGCGCGAGTTCGATTCTCGCATCCCGCACCACTATTACTGGAGAAAAACACATGATATACTCTTGAGATAATAAATAATTCTGGAAATATGCAAAAAAAGGTAACCATATATTCAACCCCGACCTGCCATTTCTGCCAAATGGCGAAAGAGTTTTTCGCTGAAAAAAATATTGAATACATCGCCTATGATGTAGCAAGTGATGCTGGCAAACGGGAAGAAATGATCACTATGACTAAGCAGCTGGGGGTGCCGGTCATCGTTATAGATGGTGAGGTCACGGTCGGGTTTGACCGTCAAAAACTTGCTGCTAAGCTTGGGATAGAAGCATAACTGGTATTTTAAAAGCTTTAGCGCATAATCAAAACTGGCTTAAAAGTCGGTTTTATTATTTGCCCTCGTAGTTCAATGGATAGAACAGTCCCGTCCTAAGGGGTTGATGTGGGTTCGATTCCTGCCGAGGGCACCCCTGATATATCCTTGTATGTCTTTCTGATATAGTATATGCCGTGGATCCTGAGATAGAGGAATTAAAAGATATGGTGCACCGGAGTCTCGCTCTTGCCGAAGATACTAACCGAGTAGTTCACGGTATGCGATCAATCATGGCCTGGGGAAGATTCTTTAGACTCCTGTGGTGGGTAGTGGTTATCCTGGGAGCCATTGCGCTATATCATTACTATCTTCAGCCGTACATAAAAAATCTGGAACAACTCTATCAGCATACGCAATCGCAGACACTGCAAGTGCAAAACTTTGGCACGCAGTTGTCAGATTTTATAAAAAACCACTTTATCCCTCAGACGCCTACTTCATCACAAGTGGGATCGCAATAATCGCTTGGGTAGCTCAGTTGGTAGAGCATCTCCCTGAAGAGGAGGGGGTCGCCGGTTCGAGCCCGGCCCCAAGCACCAAAAAAATCATTGGGCAGAGAATATTAATTTGATTTTACCTTCAGTTTTGCCTGACGACCTTTATCAAGTTTCGGAAGTCGAATGACTAAGAGGCCATGTTTTTCGCTTGCCTCTGCTTCCTCTATTTCTACCTCTTGCGGTAGGGTGATACTGCGAGCAAATGAGCCCCAGTAGAGTTCCTGAAAGAAAAAATCACCCGCAGTGCCCTCAAGGTGTCTTTCCCGCTTGCCGCGAATCGTTACCATGTCGCGAGTGATAGAAATATCCAAATCTTCTGGTCGGACTCCCGCGATCATCGCTTTAATGATGATGTGGGTAGGGGTTTGATACACATCAAGCGCAAGCTCCCCCTCGGCTTCCGTCTCCGCTTCACTTGCCGCAATGGCGCGCTCCGATCGGGTGCGGGAAAGGCTCGAACCTCCACTTTCAAGGTCATCAAAAGAATAATCGCCTTCTGGACCACTACTGCCGGTTAACCAGTCAAAGAGTGTTTTCTTTTCTCGCGCCATGGTTATATCTCTTGTTTAACAATAATCTCGCTGTGGTATTTTTACTCGCTCAAGCAGTAGCAGCAAAGCGATGATGCCGATCCAGATGAAAAGGAAGACCAACAATATTCCTCCACCACTCTCACTGAGTATAAAAAAATTAAAAAGAGCATGCAATGCAATGGCAAGGATAACTCCACCCAGTGCCACACGTATGCGCACGGAAGCTGGCTGGTTGTATGCCAGCGCGATTGTGATGCCGATCGTTGCTGAGGCAAGCGTATGGAGGAGTGTTGCACCAATAAAGCGCATATCGCCAGTCAAGAGTGTGTGGATGAAATCGCCCTGCACAATCGAGGGCACCAAAAAAAGTGCATTTTCCACCATTGAGAATCCAAGTGCTGCGGTAACGAGGTATATGACTGCGTCAATAGGTTCATTAAAGACACCCCACCGCAGTGCAACAAAGTACGCCGCACCAAACTTCAATATCTCTTCTGTAGCTGCCCAGGCGGCATATAGGAGGATACCGCTCAGAAATCGTTGCGCGTACTGCTCTATGGGGAGCGCCAGAACAACCATCGCCATACCGGCCAGAAAGCAGAAAAAGATATATTGTTTGGGCTCCGGTTCACAGCGATCTTCAAGAAGCCAAAAAGAGAGCCAGAGTATAGCGGGTAAGACCGCTCCAAGAAATGCCAAAAAAAACACCAGCGAAAGAGCCATGCATTAAGTATAGCGTTGTTTTAAAAATCGTTTGGCCATTTCTCAACCATGAGTAAACTCTTTGCGGTCGGCATGCTCGTCCAGATTTCTTCAGTTATAAAGGGCATGAAAGGATGGAGGAGTTTGAGAAAATCACTAAACACCGTCATGACGAGGCGTTTCCGAGAAGCAATATCCTCAGGAGTTCCAATTTTGAAAATCGTCTTACTTTCTTCAAGAATCGCACTGGCAAACACATCCCATATATAGTGGTATAGCTTTTCTGCCGCAAGATGCAAACGATAATTTTCCATGTCATCAGCGACATCTCCCGCAAGAGCAATAAATTGAGTAACATACTGCTGATCACTCTGCGTGAATACGGCAGCGCCACCATCTGGGGTGTGCTGAAGTACAAACCGTCCAACGTTCCAGAGCTTGTTGGCGAAATGTTTGTACGCTTTTATTTTCTCCTCCGCTAATTTTAAATCATTTCCTGGGCCGTTACCGACAATAAGCGCCATACGCAGGGCATCGGTGCCGTATTTTTCTGTCATTTCCAGCGGATCCCCGGCATTGTTGAGCGATTTGGAAAGTTTTTTACCTTGCTCATTGCGCACGATTCCGTGAAGATAAACCGTTTTAAATGGTACTTCTCCCATATGAAAAACACTCATGAGTATCATACGCGCTACCCAGAAAAAGAGAATGTCGTATCCTGTTTCAAGAAGGGTAGTCGGATGATAGGTTTTGAGGTCTTTCGTCTCCTCGGGCCACCCAAGCGTTGAGAAGGTCCACAATGCAGAGGAAAACCAAGTATCAAGCGTATCCTCGTCTTGTCTCCAGCCTTCCCCCGCGGGAGCAGTAACTCCAACCGATATTTCATCACCCCGATACCATACCGGGATGCGGTGGCCGTAGAGAATCTGCCGACTGATGCACCAGGGCTTAAAATTTTCTATCCAATGGAAATAATGTTTCTCAAACTGAGGGGGCAATATTTTTATTTCTCCACTTTGCACGACGTGGAGCATCGCATCTTTCAGTGATGTTTCTTCTCCGCTTTTGATTCCTTTAATTTTTGAATGGGTGAGAGAAAATTTTTTGTTGACATCAATGAACCACTGAAGTTTTATTTGCGGTTCGATCAATTCTCCGCCGCGGCTGTTGATTGCAATGTTGTGCACATATGCTTCATCGGTTTTCACTAGTAGTCCTTTCTTTTGCAATTTCTCTACGATCAGCGGCCGCGCTTTTTTAATGTGTACTCCGGCAAATTCTCCTGCAATAGGGAGTAATTTTCCGTTGAAATCGATAACTTGCTCGATGTCCAATCCGTGCCGCTTTGCAATATCAAAATCTATAGCACTATGGGCAGGCGTGATGGTCATAACGCCAGAGCCAAATGACATGTCAATGATGGGATCTTTGATAACCGTTGCTACAAGGGGTCCGTTGATCCATTCCAAATTAATTTTTTGTCCCTGTGTGTACTCCTTGTACCGTTTATCCTCTGGATGCATCACTACGTACTTGTCTCCGAATTTTGTCTCCGGTCGCGCGGTGCCGATGACAAAAGGACCGTATTGGAAATAGTAAAAAGGATCATTTTGTTCTTTGTGCTCTATCTCATCATCTGAGATGGTCGTTTGTAATTTTGGATCCCAATTAACGATCCGCTCACCGCGAAAGATAAGCCCAGCATTATACATACGGGTGAAGGCCGTTCGTACGCCTATTTCGCGTTTTTCATCAAGCGTGAAGGCTTCACGACTCCAATCAAGCGAGCACCCCATGGCAATGATCTGTTCTTTGATTCGTCCTTTGTTCTTGAGCACGAATTCATGAACTATGTTCACAAATTCTTCCCGACTAAAATCATGACGGGTCTTTTTTTCTTTATATAACTCCTTTTCAACCTTTGACTGAGTTGCAATGGCGGCGTGATCCGTTCCCGGGATCCAGAGCGTTCGAAACCCCTGCATACGTTTGTAACGGGTGACGATATCTTCGATACAAAGCATCAAGGCCGAACCAATATGGAGTTCCCCAGTAGCATTCGGAGGTGGCAGGACCATGGAAAACACAGGCGCATCAGGGGCCGTCACCCCTTCTTTGATGCAGACATCTGGATTAAAATAGCCGCTTTCCTCCCAGCGCTTATAGATATTCTTTTCAACTTCTTTTGAGTTGTATGGCTTGAGAAATTTCTCAGGCATGAGGCCCATAATACGTTATTTTGCTGAGGTAATCGAGAGACTACCCATAGCGACAATCTCCGCCGGGGGCTTGCTAAGGAACCAATCGTCCGCAAGAAGATGCATGAGTGCAGCCTGTGCGATCATGAGAGCGTTATCTCCTGTAATTGAGAGCTCCGGGAGGCGCAGTTCAACATCCGGAAATTCATTGGAGATGAGCATCTCAAGGGCATGTCGAATGTGCGTGTTTGCTGCCACACCCCCGCCGATAACAAATGTCTTTGCAGCACTTTGGATAAGCGCCCGCCGTGTTTTTGCAACAAATACGTCTGCAGCAGCATCTTCAAACTCACGAGCCCATGCTGCGCGCTCGCTTTCACTCATGATTTCTATGCCGCCTCTATCTCTAAGCGTATAGAGCATCGCGGTTTTGAGTCCCGAGAAGGAAAGATCGCAATTTCCACTTTTAAGCATCGGTCGGGGAAGTCTTTTTTCTGCTTGAATATTTTTATTGCGCGCATCCATCGCCAGGCGAGAAATATGAGGTCCACCGGGGTAGGGAAGTCCGAGCATCCTGGCCACTTTGTCAAATGCTTCTCCCACCGCGTCGTCTAGTGTCTCACCCAGCATTTCGTAGGAAAACCACTTCCGCATGAGTATAAATTCGCTGTGGCCCCCGGAGATAAGAAGTCCAAGCACGGGAAAGCGTATGGCCACTAATTCATTAGTGCGCACCAAAGAAGAAATTAGGTGCCCTTCCATATGATTAACACCAAAGAGAGGCTTGTGCCAAGCGTGCGCTAAGCGTTGCGCAAACACAATACCGCTCCACAGTGCCGGCTCAAGCCCCGGGCCATGGGTCACCACGATAGCTTCGATAGTTTTCTCGTCAGTAAGCTCTGCGTCGGTGAGGGCTTTTTTGAGCAGAATCGGCAAGTTTTTTTCATGCTCGCGCTTGGCGAGTGTGGGATATACACCACCAAACTCAGCATGCAGTTGTGCTTGCGAGAGAAGAGCGTTGCTGAGTATCGCAAAACGCACGAGGTCTCTTTTTTGCGTGGCATCAACAATGGCAATGCCCGTCTCGTCGCACGATGTTTCAATAGCAAGTATGCGCATATTACGTAGCAATGGTGCACGCTGAGGGACTTGAACCCCCGACCCTCCCCACGTCAAGGGGATGCTCTACCAACTGAGCTAAGCGTGCCTATGGCTCGTGTCACTCTACCGATTTTCTTTTTGAAATTCAAGATCGGCAACACATAGGGGAGTATACGATATAATACGCAGACATGTTCTCTGCCCCTACTCTTTTTGTTTGTTATGTTAAAAAGCGATACTTAGCAGGTTATTTTTTTATTGCATGAACGCAGCTACACCTATCACCATTTTTGGCCTTGGAAAAATGGGCAGTCAGATTGCTAGGCGGCTCAGCAAAAAAAATTTTATTGTATATGCATGGAACCGTTCCCCCCAACCGATACAAAATATTAAAGCAGCAGGTTTGTTTGCAACTACTGATATACAAGAAGTAATTGGTAAGTCAAAACACTCCCCACGGGTGTTTTGGATTATGCTGCCACAAGGGGTGGTTGATTATTTTCTTTTTGGCAAGGAACATCTTGGTCCCTATCTTAGGGAGGGCGATATTGTTATTGATGGTGGCAACTCATTCTACAAAGACAGCATATCTCGCGCAGCACGCTTAGAAGCGAAAGGGGTACATTTTTTTGATTGTGGCACAAGCGGCGGCGTTTGGGGCGAAGAGAATGGCTTTGCATTGATGATTGGAGGTCACAAGGAAACGTGGTCAATTATCGAACCCTTCATGAAAGCGCTTTCAGCAGGAGATAACTATGCGTATCTTGGAAAAGCGGGTGCCGGTCATTTTACAAAAATGGTTCACAATGGCATTGAATACGGCATGATGGAAGCGATTGGTGAAGGATATGCGGTACTTGAAGCGAGCGATTTCGATCTCAACCTCAAAGATGTTACCGGGGTCTATCAGCAAGGCTCGGTTATACGCAGTTGGCTTATTGATCTGTGCCGAAATATCTTTGAGGAAGAGGATATTGCTGACACCGTGGGAAAGATTGATGCTACTGGGGAAGGGGAATGGACAGTCCTAGCGGGCAAAGAACTTGGGGTTGATGTACGAGTAATCGAGGATGCACTTGCTGTAAGAAAAGAGTCTTCAGATCCGAAAAACCAGCGCAAATTCTCCAATAAGATTGTTGCCTTATTACGTAAACAGTTTGGTGGTCACGCTGTCCATGGGAAAGGTGAAGAAAAATAAGAGTCATGGATTTTTTTAAAGCAGAAAATCCAGATGGATGTGCTAAGGTACTTGCAGAGAAAATAGATGGGTCTTTGAAACAAGGAGAAAAAGTTTTGTGGCTCCTCTCTGGAGGCTCAAATATTCCGATTTCTGTTGTGGCGATGAACATCCTTAGAACCAGAAATACCGATGGTGTACTTAGTAATCTTGCCGTCACTCTCACTGATGAACGATATGGCCCGGTGGGACACAAGGATTCAAATTGGCAACAGCTTGTCGATGCAGGTTTTATTTTTACAAAAACCAAACTACTACCAGTACTTAAAAATCTTTCGCTTGAGAAAACAGTGATGGACTATGACAATGGAATCACTGATCTTTTTCAGTGGGCGGACAAAAGTATTGGTCAATTCGGCATCGGTAACGACGGACATATCGCCGGGGTCCTTCCCCACACAAGTGGGGTTTTTGATCCGGGTGTCGCAGTCTCATATGAAGCACCTCCTTTCACACGCATTACCCTGACTCTGAAGACAATACAAAAAATCTCGGCAGTCTATGCGTTTGTGTTTGGTCAGTCAAAAAAAGCCACTCTCTCGCATTTGCAAGGAGAGAATCTCTCTCTCAATGAAGAACCCTCGACGGTCTTGAAGCTTCTACCGGAGGCGTATCTGTATAGCGATCAGTTAATATAAAGAGCTACCCATTCTATCCAAAAACATCTTGCTCATTTGAAACTTTTTGCTCTGCGGAGAGGGTGGGATTTGAACCCACGATCCAGTTTCCCAGATGCCGCATTTCGAGTGCGGTGCCTTCGACCACTCAGCCACCTCTCCAAAAACATTGGCAACAATAGCATTTTTTTTTGATCTAGAATATAGTTTTCTGTGCGGCCCCATCGTCTAACGGTTAGGACATCGGCTTTTCAAGCCGGTAATCCGGGTTCGATTCCCGGTGGGGTCATAGATTTAAAATAAGAAAATCCTGCCGACTAGCAGGATTTTCTTTGAATGTATAATTACTTGTTAATTATTTAATATTGAGTCCTTGCACAATAGCCGCAATATCTGCGCGCGCCGCTTTAAGATATGTTTGCGCTGTTTGCAACTGCTTTAACGATTGCTGTCTTACCCCAGCTGTTGAAGAAGTTGCCGTAGCATTTTTTGCTGCCGCCGACACTTGAGACGTCATATTAGAGAGCTGGCGGTTGAGATCATTAAGTTGTGCCTGTATCGTTGTAACTGAAGCACCCGCGGTTTTTGCGTTTACCATGCGTGATGTTAGCGTGGTGGAGAGCGGCACCATAAGGTTAGCAACGGCCTGGAAGCTACTCGCAAGAGCGCTTATTTGTGATCCGGAAGGCGCACTTCCAGCAGCGGAAAGGCTCTTTGCGATATTTGTTATTTGCCCATCAATAGATGCAATGTTCGCGTCAATAAGGCTATTTGATGCTGCAGTGCTAGTATTGGCAGTAGTGCTATTTGTTGCTGCAACGCCATCGGTTACCGCTGCTGATTGCTGTGCCGGAACACTTGCACCACCAAACACACCGCTCCACCACAACACACCGATAATAACTACTACCACCACAATTCCTAAAACCCATTTTACAGTCGCTGTCATATAAAATATGCTATTAATAAGGGGATGAATTCCACACAAAGCATACCACAATCTTTCATTCTCTGGAAGCGGGTTGTGGATTACACATTCTTTACTGTTTTTATTTTTTGTGTCCTACTCTTTTTTCTTCCCGCACTCGCAATTGCGCAAACATCGGGAAGCTATTGTCCAGAGTTGCTACTCACCTTTGGCAGTGGTGCTAAAGACACGACCACAGGAGGCCAAGTGAGTAGCCTCCAGCAGTTCCTTCTGCACTATGGAGCTGGCACTTCGACTCAATTGGTGACCGGATATTTTGGCATTATTACAGAAAGAAATCTCATACAATTTCAGGTACAGCAGCATCTTGTGCCCTCTGGAGTGCTGGATACATTTACTCGCGCGGCAATTGCCATTGTATGCGGCACCACGGCGACAACGACGCCTGCGCAAATAGTGCCTTCCGCAACGCTGGATAACAATCCACTTACTTCTCTCCAGGCAAATGTTTTTCTCTCCGGGACTGCAACACACCTCAATGCTCCACTAAGTATCTTAATTACACACATTAATGCTGGGGGCGGTAGCAATAAGATGTATGAGAACGACGCCATCCCCGTGGTCCAAAATCGATGGGCTGTGACAGTCTCTCCTCCGCTTTCAGAGGGTGTATACACCGCCACCCTTTCTTCGGGAGACATTTTTCTTGCAAGCAGCACATTAACTATAGGACTGAAGTCGCTTCCAACGGTGGAACTTGACACATCGCTTCCTCAATTTGATGTTGTGGACGGACGTCTTATGCGCTTTAAAATAATGGCAAAGCCAACCGGTGCGATTGGTATCAATCAATTTACGTTTACGATTGCAGCAAATTCGGCAGATGTCACCTCCGTAGCATTGTACGGGTACTCTGATCCGGGGTATTCACAGCCGATCGCCAGCACGACCGCCGGCGTGTTGAGTACATCAGTTGTTGATCCAACCCCCTCCGCTCCCGCGGTTATCCTACCCATGTCCCTAGAAATTCCTGCCGGCCAAATATACTATTTTGAGCTGGATGGCACCGTCACTCCCTCAGATACTACATATTCAGTCATAACAACCCTACTTGGAGATGCTGCTTCTACAACTGTAGGAACGGCGACACAGCTTGCTTCAAGTAGCAATTTCATCTGGTCACCCAATACCTACGCTACTTCTTCTGTGACAGATGCCGATTGGACAAATGGATCCATTGTTTCTGGGTTGCCACAAAGTGGGATTATACAATCGCGCACGAATTCATTTAGTCTCACGCCGACCTGCACACTATCGGCAAGTACAAGTACAATTGCTTCAAACCAGCCGGTCACACTCAATTGGACAAGCTCCAACGCGACCTATTCAGTGTGGGATGATGGCATGATAAGTGTTGCAGCAGGGGGCAGAACATTCAATAATATATTCTCGACCCGGACGTTCATACTAAATTTTTATGGCCCGAATGGAACCACAATCTGTTTTACAACAGTTGCTTTCAATCAACCAATTTCTCTCGACAAATTCTCCGCTTCTCCTATTTCTGGTACTGTCCCACTTGCAGTGACATTTAATGGTTCTGTAAATAACGCGAAATCTTGTGTAAGTGCAACGTATACATTTTCTTATGGCGATGGACATACGAATCAAATCAGTGTGCCTGTAAATTCTTGTAAGTCACAATCATTTAAATTAGTGTATACCTATCAAAATATTGGAACCTTTGGTGCAGCACTCTATAAGGGCATATTTTCTAGCACTAGCACACCGCAACTTCTACAAATACAATCGATAACGGTGCAATCAAAAATCACATTTAATATCGACCCGTCATCTGCGATAGCAAACGTTCTCTCTGCATTTGGCGGCCATTTCCTTGCTTGGACTCAATGGCTTTCCCGTATATTCAGATGGTAAGAGTCACAAGAATACATAAGATATAAAACTCTCTAATTTCCCGATACTCATTCATACATTAATGACGAGATTGGCGGAGGGGAACTAGTTTCCTTATTTCTTTCCACCCTGCTTAGATTTAATGTAATAGAAAATATCCTCCAGCGCCTTCACCGCGTCTCCGGAAGCAATGTTGTTTTGATGATACAGCCCGTCAGAACAATCACCCGCAGCCCAAATACCTTCCACTGAAGAGCGCTGCGTCTTGGCATCTACGATAATATAGCCAAATGTATTGCATGCGACAAGTTTGCGCACCAAATCGCTTGCGGGTATGGCTCCTATCTCTACAAATACTCCTGCAGCGGGTAGATCGGTAATCGCTCCCGTCTTTTCGTTTTTTATGAGAACACCCTGTACAAAACTTTCTCCACGTATTTCCACCGGGGAGGACTCGGTAAATACTCGCATGTTGGGATGAGCCAGTACGGCTGCTACTGTATCAGGATCAGCTTTTGTAAAATCAGCATTGCGATGAACCAACGTGACACTTTTGCAATAGGCTAGAAGCTGCGCCGCAGATTCAAATCCTGCGTTTCCTCCACCCACCACCACTACATCTTGTCCAGCAAATAGGGGACCGTCGCAGGAAGCGCAATAGGTGAGACCTTTATTCTCAAACTGCTCTGCTCCTGGCACCTCGAGCTTTCGACGAGAGCCGCCAGTTGCAATAAGTACCGCTTGAGCGTCATAGACACCCTTGTTTGTTTGCATAGAAAAATTAGCGCCGTTTTTATGTACATCGGCCACTCGCTCGCCGAGATGGAGAGCAACACTATCGCCAGCGTACGCGCGCAAATGCGCTTCCAGCAATTTTGCTAAATCCGGACCAGACACCTTCGGGGTACCTATCCAGTTTTGAACCTCTGGTGAGACAATACTTTGTCCTCCAATCTCCTCGGCAATAAAAATGGTCTTGAGTCGCTTGCGTGCAGCGTACACGCCCGCCGCCACCCCCGCCGGTCCACCGCCGATAATTGCAAGATCAAACATCAACTCCTATTTTATCTTAGGTCGACGCAGGAATGAAGGTATTGCACCCCACTCATCATCGTCCTCCTTCTCTCTTTTTCTTTTTGCTGACGTCTCTTCGTTTTTTTCTTCTGGCTTTTCTTTCATCAGATCTTTCACTGGAGCTCCCGATGTATTGAAAATTTTTCCCAGCGGTACATCTCCTCGCTCCTCTCTTTCGCGCTCACTGGCTGCAAAGGATCCAAAAAGAGGAGTTCCGCGTGATGTCATACCGCTTGTCGGAAAGCCAGTCGCAATAACGGTGACACGCACATCATCTTTCTTGAGTTTGTCGTCTTTAATGGCACCGAAGATAATTTTTGCATTGGGGTCGACGGATTCGGTGATGACCTTTGCTGCCTCATGTACCTCCATCATCCCCAGATCATCGCCTCCGGCAATCGCAAAAAGTACCCCCTTTGCGCCATTAATGGAAAGCTCCAAAAGGGGAGAAGAAACAGCTGCTTTCGCTGCCACCTGTGCTCGGTTTTCTCCGGAAGCGACACCAATACCCATAAGGGCGGAACCAGCATTTTGCATAACCGCGCGGATATCTGCAAAGTCGACATTAATGATGCCTGGATTCGTAATGAGATCAGAAATTCCCTCAACCGCTTGTTTAAGTACATCATCGCACGTCGCAAAAGCGGCTTTGAGCGTCGTGTCTTTTTTCACAGTCGCAAGAAGCCGATCGTTTGGTATGACGATAAGCGCATCCACTTCTTTGCGCAATTCCTCAAGACCAAGTTCGGCGATCTTCATGCGCTGCTGTCCTTCAAACAAGAACGGTTTTGTCACGACGCCAACGGTAAGCGCGCCAAGCTCTTTGGCAATACTAGCAACGACTGGCGCTGCACCTGTTCCGGTACCACCACCCATCCCGCAAGCAACAAAGACCATATCGGAACCTTTGAGCGCCTGTTGTATTTCTTCTTTGGTTTCTTCGGCGGCTCGTTTGCCGATGTCTGGATTCATGCCAGCTCCGAGCCCGCGGGTGAGGTTTTTACCTACGTGGATTTTTTTCTTGCCAAGCGACTGGTGCAAATCCTGTGCATCAGTATTGATCGTAATAAAATCAACTCCACGCATCTTGCTGTCAACCATGTGGCTAACAGCGTTGCCCCCGGAGCCGCCGACACCAACGACGCGAATGCGAGCGAACGCTTCTATATCTGGTTGTATCTGCGGCATATAATTAATTAATTTTTCCCGTAAATGTGCGTGACCACTGTACCACCTAGTAGGGGAGAGGTGCAATTTGACAATTTATTTTTTCGTTATGGAAGAAATTTCTTGCACCAGCGCCACGCAGCCTGGAGTGTCTCACCAATTGAGCTTCCGCTTGGTTGCTCAAGGTCGCCCCCTTGGGTAAATCCCCAGATAGTAAGACCGTACGCGACTGCCCACGAACCATCTTTCACCTGCATTTTTGACGCGGCGCCCTCGGCCAGGGAGGCAATGCGCGAAGGAAGACGTAGTGCGGCTCGTGCGAGATCCGCCACTGTTTGTAAAGAGGAGGTACCGCCGGTAAGAATAATGCCGCCGGGCAAAAGTTCATCTTTGTGAATTTTTTTTAGGTGGGCTTCAACCAGCTTAAACATATCCGACACGCGCTTTGAGATGAGGTCGTCTATCTTGCGTTTAGGATAGGGGGAGCCGAACACCGCTCCTTGTTTTAACTGCTCCGCTTCCTCAGGAGCAATACGCAATCCAAGTGCAAGATCGTTGGTGATATCGCTGCCCCCGACAGGGAAAACCTTTACTGAAATGGGAACGGTATCCTCAAACACGATTATGGAGAGTGTTTCAGAGCCAATGTTGGCAAGTACACAGCCGACGCGTTTCTGGGTTTTCGTGAGTGCCACAAATGATGCAGCGATAGGAGCTGCAACTACATCTTCAACTTCCATGCCGGCTTCTTCAACCGCAGCAATAAGATCGTTGATATGTTGCTCCAGGCAGGTAATAAAAATTGTCTCAACCGAAATACGAGTGCCTTTCATACCCACGGGACTGCGACCAAGTACCTTTACCCCATCGATACTGTAGTACAGCGGTATACGATGAATAATCTTCCGATTAAGAAGTGTTGCGGGCATAAGAGCCGCTTCACTGCCGTCAAGAACGCGTGAGATGTCCCGCTCGCTGATCTCTGAGTTGCCGCGCTCGACAACCGTCTCTCCGCGCGCGAAAGCTTCTTCAAGGCCGATGCCACCTATGCTTATATACACGCGCTTCACTTTTTGCTGCGCCGCCTTGCTTGCTTGTGCAACTGCAGCAGCAATGGAGCGAGAAATATCTGATACGGAAACAATATATCCGTGCCGCAGTCCACGACTTTCGGCATATCCGATGCCTAAAATACGTGGCGCTTGGCGGGGATCTTGGGGATGCTCAGCGATCACCACTTTTACATGGTAGGAGCCGATATCAATGCCAGTAACAATTTTTTGCATGCAGTAGGAAAAGCGCCCGGAGCCGGCGTGCTTTTCAGAAGCTTATCGCTATCTTAAAACGTTTGATCAAACGCCGCTCACTGTGCTCCATTGTAGCATTATGTGCGTACCCCTTTAAGTGCAGCATGCCGTGGATAAAAAGGTACGCGAGAAAATTATCCCGGGTCGCTCCATACGCACGAGCTTGTGCACGCGCAGTCGCGGGGCACAGTAATATTTCTCCCGTGTACTTGGAAAACGGAAAGGCCAAGACGTTTGATGGGACATCTCGATGTTTGGTTTTTTTGCTCATACGGCGAGCTTCCCGCGGAGAAAGGAGTGCCACGGAGAGGTCATAGCGGGGCCCGAGCACCGCATCTTTAAGTGTTGCAAACGCGACCCGCGGCAGTATACCGCGGGTTTTGTTGATGATAGAAATACGTTTCTCTGCCATCGAGGGAGCGTGCTACCGGCGACGAGGTCCACGCACCGGGCGCTCGAGCATTTTGCCGAGTTTTATGAGCTCAGCGACTTCTGCTCGGCGTTTGATAACTTTGAGTGTATGTTTACGGCGTACCTCGGGAGATTTTGCGCGGGAATAGTACCGTCGTCCACGTACGGCCTGAATAAGTCGCGCACTTTGCACGCGCTTGCTGAAGCGGCGGATAAGATTTACCGTCGTTTCTCCTTCGTTTTTTTCTACCTCTGCTTGTACGGCCATTGCGCTTGGGATACTAGCACGCTCCCCCTACACTCGCAATGTTCTGAGATAGCGGGGCAATTGCGAAAGGGTGACGGTCGCCTGCGCACGCTCATCTGCTGAACGAATAATAATAGTGCCGTCAAGCACCTCGCGCTGGCCCATGATAAGCACATGGGAAACCCCTGATTGCCGCGCAGCGGCGAGCTGGTTGCCAAGATGGTTTGAATCAAAAGATTGGAGCGCCGGAATATGTGCAGCGCGAAGCATATCAACCACTGCAAGTCCTTGGAGCTTCGCACGTGCTCCGAGCTGCACAAAATACACTTTTGGTGGAGGAGTTTTAGGAAGTGTTTTACAGCTTGAGCGGTCTATTCCTTTGCGCCGAAAGAAAATACTTGCATGCACGGCCGTGCTCTCCTTGCGTCCCGTCATGCGACGCATGAAATCATCGTAGCGACCGCCAGCGCTCGCGCAGACGATCATGTCACTCCCCGCAAGATCTATAGCAAAAAGTACTCCCTGCTCGCGTTCATCGCTCACCAGAGAATAGTCGAGCTGGTAAGGAAGGTTCAGAAGTTCGAGCTGCTCGAGAATATTTCGAAAGTGTGCCCGACTTTTTTCAGAAAGAAAATTGACTGACCGTGGTGCATCAACAATGATATCGCGGCACATCACACTACTGCGACGGTATGCCTCAATCGGATTATCGGAAAATTTGAGTTCTCCCGCGGCTTCAAGTGCTCCCGCGTGCTTGCGGAAATACAACAAGAGCTCACGTGCGAAGCGCTGCTGGCTGTCGCGATCTCCAAGTGCATTGATACGAATGCCCGAAATAGGAGCACCCCATTCCTCAAGAATTGCTGCAATAACTTTAATGAGAAGTACTTCTCCCATGCTCTCCGATGAACCCACAATGGAGAGCCCAAACTCTCCGGTCTCGCGCATGGAAAATCCGTGTGGTGTGTAGGAAGAAGTCGGGCTGGCGTAATAGGCCAACACTGGCTCTTGTACTTCTATGGGTGGGACTTTTGTAGGTGGGATGGTGGCGAGACGTGCCCGACTTGCAATTAACGCTCGACTTACAACTATCGAGCTACACAAACGAGCTGCAGTTGCAAACGTGTAGGTACCACGAGAGCGCTCTGCGGGAGGTGCTGCGCGTTCTAGCTCACGCATTGAGCGAAAACCATAGGAGGAAGAAATATCAGCAGAAAGTTTAAGGAATGACTTGGGTGATGCGCGGGAAGAAATGTTCATAGCTGGTTATAGATTATTTATTGCACTACTGTTGCACCCGGAAGGATTCCTACACTACTAACCGGTAAGAGTCGCAAGAAAACATGGCCGATAATGTTTTGTCGGGGAAGTGTGCCCCATAGGCGCGAGTCTGAACTTTCTGGGCGATTATCTCCCATCACAAAATATTCCTCAGGGCCAAGCGTCACACTCATGTCTGGGCCGTTGCCTTTATTAACGACATAGGGTTCAGAGAGTTCTTCACTTTTTCCGTTTTGGGCAACAATATAGACGTTACCGCTTGAGATTTTGACGGTCTCATTGGGAAGGCCAATGATCCGCTTAATGAAAAACTCCGACGGATCCTTGGGGTAGCGAAATACAATTACATCCCCGCGCTGTGGCTGCTCAAAATGATAGGAAAGTTCATCGACAATGAGGTACTGGCTATTTTGAAATGTAGGTTCCATCGATGCGCCGCTCACAATAAATGGTTGGGCGACAAAAAGACGTATCGGGATGACAATAATGAGCGCGAGAGCGGCGAATTTCAGGAGGTCGGTGAAAAAGTCCCCACGATGCTCCTCTTGCATACCATGTATTGTATGTATCTTCCGGCGTTGCGCAAGGTTCAGGGCACTCCCGTGGTAGTGTGGGGTATGCAATGGGTTATCGCTGGACTCGGCAATCCAGGAGAAGCATACAAAGATACCAGACACAATGCGGGGAGAGACATGCTCATACTGCTTGCCAAGAAAGAAAGATTTTCCGAGTGGAAAGAAGATAAAAAATCCCACGTACGCACTACCAAGGGTGTTCTTTTCGGCAAAAAAGTACAACTCGTGCTGCCGGATACCTACATGAACAATTCCGGACGTGCTTTCAGGGGGCTTATCACTTCCAAAAAAGATGCAAGGCAGCTCGTGGTACTTCAAGACGAGCTTGATATGCCTGTTGGGGAGATAAAAATTTCATTTGGTAGCGGCTCCGGTGGGCATCGGGGCGTAGAGTCCGTACAGCAAGGGCTCAAGACCAAAGAATTTGTTCGTATTCGCATTGGTATTTCTCCGGTGAATTCCTCAGGAAAGCTTAAGAAGCCAGCGCAGGAAAAAATTATCGATTTCGTACTCGGCGCATTTAGTGCGAGTGAAACAGAGAAATTAAAAAAAGCTCGGCGCAACGTTGCAACAGCCCTCGAACTTTTACTTACTACAGGACTTCCTCGAGCAATGACGGAGATCAACAGTAGATAAAAAAATACTCCTGCTATTTTTTCTCTCCTGAGAAAGAAAGTGCCATGCGCATCTCTTGCGGTTCAAAAAGAGAAATAATAAAAGGATAGCGCTTGCCCAGCTCAAGATTCTGTCGCAACTTTTCCTCAGAGCCGAAATCTGAGACGTGCACAAGACCAGCGATGCCTTCTTCGATTGAAGCAAGCGCACCGTGCTTATTAAATTTAATAACGACACCTTCTACGCGATCACCTTTCTTGTATTTCTCCGCCACGGATTGCCAGGGATTTTCTTTCAACTGTTTCACTGACAGAGATACTTTGCCCTCTTTTATATCGATGATCTTAACTTTCACATGGTCACCAACTTTAAAGAAGTGACGTGGATCGTCGACAAGGCCCCAATCTATTTCAGAGATATGCACGAGACCTTCTAGGCCTTCCTCGAGCTTCACGAAAACGCCGAAATCAACCATGCCGGTCACTTCTCCCATAACGCTGGCGCCCACGTCATAATGTTCGATAATCTCGCGCTTCTCTTTGTCGTCGACGCCCTTTTCAGAAAATATAAGCTTTCCTTCTTTGGGGAGCGCAGAAATAACGAATACAACCAACCGTTCCCCAATCAACTTACGCAGTTCATCAAGAATTTTATCTTTATCTCCGTCCATAACACGGGGATAATGTTCAGCTTTCAATTGCGAAGCAGGAAGAAAACCTGGAATGCCTTGCCACTCAAGAATAAGGCCCCCTTTGTTTGCTTCTTTGACGGTCAATTCAATCTGAGTTTTGTTCTTTTGCGCTTCTTCCGCTTCCGTCCAAATAAGTGCCTGGCGGGCTTCCTTCAGGGAAAGCTCAATGTACCCATCCTTAGTATCAGTAGCAATTACTTTTGCAGCAATGCGATCCCCGACATTGGTGCGCTTGATGACTTCGCGTGCATTGAGATATTCGCGCCCTAAAATGACTCCGGTTCCAAATGGTGGAAGATCAATATATAGACGCGCTCGGTCAAGCGCGATAACTGGACCTTCGACAATGTCTCCTGGCTTAGGGAGCTCTGGACTACGAGCCACCAGCTCAGCCATAAGGCTCGGCGGTGCGTTTTGTGCATCACTCAAATCAATGGCTGCCGCGGAAGCGGCTTTTGTGGTTGGTGTCATATTGCTTTATCGGGCGGGTCCTCTGGGCTGCCCCGAAAGATTATTCCCGCGCACCCAACTGATAATAAAGGGGATACCTCTATTGCGAAGGACTATACCTCAGGGAAGTAGCGTATGCAAATATTTTTGGCATTTTCTCTTTTAAAAAAGGTCAAAATATGATAAAATAGCCTTACTTATGGTTATCAGCTACATGGGCGGGGAGTGTTTCAAGATCACTCAAGGGGATTTGACTCTCGTTTTTAACCCGCCATCGAAAGACTCTGAGCTTAAAATATCAAGATTCGGCTCTGATATCGTCCTTGTCTCTCTGCAGCACAAAGACTTCAATGGCATCGAAAACGTCTCTTTCGGTGAGCGTGAGCCCTTTGTGATCCTCGGTCCGGGAGAGTACGAAGTGAAAGATACAGTCATACGAGGTTTTGCTTCTGATTCCCACTATGGAGGCACAAGAGGAGTAAATACCCTCTACAGTGTTTTTCTTGACGGGATAACTCTCTGTTTCTTGGGCGCTCTTTCTTCCGCTGCGCTACCTCCCGCAGCTAAACAAGAGTTTGATAATATTGATATCCTTTTTCTTCCTATCGGTGGCGACGGGGTGCTCACGTATGCAGAAAGCTACAAACTTGCGGTACAATTAGAGCCCAAAATCATTATTCCGATGCATTATGGCTCCATAGGACAGCAGGGAGCACTGAAACATTTTCTGAAAGAAGCAGGTGTCGAAGACCTCAAGCCCACTGAAAAGTTGATCGTTAAAAAGAAAGACCTGGAAGATAAAGAAGGCGAAGTGGTCGTATTATTGACATAATTCATTTCCTTATGATAAAGCAATATTTTGAACACATAAAAACAAAAACACCGCATGAGCGTCGTCAGCATGCTATGCAGGTCGCCTGCGTTGCAACGGGGGCTATTGCACTTGTGTGGATAGGGACACTCAGCTTCCGTTTTTCTTCTCAGTCAAACAGTGTGGCGCAAACGGGAAGCGCTACTAATCAATCACAACTTGCAAACGCGGGAAGCGCACTGCCCTCCGCTGCGCAACCCTCTCTTGAAGTGGCAACTACCAGCGTGTTTAATACACAGCAATCACAATAATTTTCTATGCCTGAAGAGAAAAAAGAGCCGATACCGACGCATTCTCAAAATATCATACCGCGCAATATTTCAAGTGAAATGCGCGAAGCATATCTCGATTACGCGATGTCCGTAATCACCTCCCGCGCGCTCCCTGATGTGCGCGATGGGCTGAAGCCAGTACACCGTCGCATTCTTTACGCGATGCACCGTATGGGACTCACCCCGGCAGCGCGTTTCCGTAAGTCGGCGGCAGTAGTGGGAGATGTGCTCGGAAAGTATCACCCTCATGGGGACGCGTCTGTCTATGACGCAATGGTTAAGATGACCCAAGAGTTTTCGATGCGCTACCCACTTATTCTGGGGCAGGGAAATTTCGGCTCTATAGATGGCGATTCTGCTGCTGCGATGCGCTACACCGAGGCAAAAATGTCGCGTATGGCCGAATATCTGCTCGGCGATTTGGAAAAAGACACCGTAGAGTGGCGCCCCAACTACGACAGTACCCTCAGGGAGCCGGAAGTACTCCCTTCGGCGGTGCCCAATATTTTGCTTAATGGAACGCTTGGTATCGCAGTTGGTATGGCAACCTCCGTTCCGCCACACAACCTGCAAGAGCTCTCCTTAGCACTTGAGCATTTGATTGATAATCCCGAGGCGACGGTTGAAGATTTGATGCAATTTGTTTCAGGCCCTGATTTCCCAACTGGGGCAGTCGCATTTAATAAAAAAGACTTATTGCATGCCTATTCAACCGGCAGAGGCGGCGTAGTGGTACGCGGTCAAGCAGAAATCGTCGAAGATAAAAAGGGGAATTTTCAAATCATCATTTCTTCAATCCCCTATAGGGTGAATAAAGCAGACCTTATCGTGCGGATTGCTGATCTTGCACGGGACAAAAAAGTGGAAGGAATTCGTGGACTCAGAGACGAGTCAACAAAAGATATTCGCGTCGTCGTTGATCTCAAACAAGGGGGGCATCCTCAGAAAGTTCTCAACTATCTCTACAAGCACACCGCGCTTGAAGACACTTTTCACTTCAATATGGTGGTGCTCGTTGATGGGGTGCCGCAGACGCTTTCTCTAAAAGGAATCTTGCAGGAATTCATTAAGCACCGCCGTGACGTAGTGAAGCGGCGCACACAATTTGATTTATCTCAAGCTCAGGGCCGGGAACATATTCTACTCGGGATTGTAAAAGCTCTGGATGTTATTGACGAAGTCATTAAGACGATTCGAGCTTCCAAAGATGTTGCTGAGGCTCATGGGAATTTGATGCGAAAGTTCAAGTTCTCTGAGCTCCAGGCAACCGCTATTCTTGAAATGCGACTGCAGAAGCTTGCTAACCTTGAACGCAAAAAAGTTGAAGACGAACTCAAGGAGGTGCAAACACTCATTGAAGAACTCGCGACTCTTTTAAAGAGTGATAAAAAGATGCTCAGTGTCATCAAGACGGAGATTAGCGACATAGCAAAACGCTTTGGAGGTGAGCGCCAGACAAAAGTAATCAAGGGGGCAGCTGGCATTATTAATATGGAAGACTTGGTGCCGGAGGAAGAGCAAGTATTGGTGCTAACGGCGGGTGGGTATGTGAAGCGCACTAATCCTGAAGAATATCGTCGTCAAAAGCGTGGGGGAGTGGGAGTCATTGACCTCAATACCAAAGAAGAGGATTTCGTGACTATGTTTCTCACAACCTCAACACACAGTGATATTCTTTTTTTTACTGATTCAGGGAAAGCGTATCAGATAAAAATGTACGAGCTTCCAGAAGGAAAACGCTCGACTAAGGGTAAGGCAGTGATTAATTATCTTTCCATCTCAGACAGCGAGAAAATATCCTCGGTACTCTCCATGCGCAAAAATCAGAAGGAAGGAGAAAAATTCCTATATATGATCACCAAACAAGGAGTAACTAAAAAAGTTGATGCAATGGTCTTTCATGATGTTCGGCGTAGTGGCCTTATTGCTATTAAACTGCAAAAGGGTGATGAGCTGATCGCCGCACTATTAGTTGAGAAAGGTGATGAGATTTTCCTCTCCACTGCCAGAGGACAGGCTATTCGTTTCAAAGAGAGCGACATTCGCGCAATGGGTCGTACTGCCGGGGGTGTACGAGGCATGAGGCTAGCGCCTGGCGATACCCTTGTGGGTGCCGCTGTAGTACAAAAAGGGCGTAAAGATTTGGAGGTCCTTGTTGTCTCGCGCAACGGGTACGGTAAAACAACACCGATGAAAGAATACAAAGTCCAAAAACGCGGCGGTAGTGGGATTAAGACAATTAAAATAACCCCCAAGATAGGTCCTCTTATCGCTGCGCGGGTGGTTTCAAAAGAGGAGGGAGTAGGAGAGAATGAAATCGTTGTTATTTCTCAAAAAGGACAAGTAATACGCACCGGTCTTTCGGAAATCCCTTCTCTCTCCCGCGGAACCCAAGGAGTACGCGTCATGAAGCTTCGCCAAGGGGACGGCATTGCTTCGTTCGTGTGTATGTGATTGGTTCTCAAAGAAAGATATATAATAGAGTAGATGGAAGAAAGCTCCTTTCTTAATCCTACAAAAGTAATACGCGCGGCCGGAGTGCATGAGGGCATGCAGGTCGCTGATTTTGGCGCGGGCTCGGGCTTTTTTACTCGTACTGCTGCTCGCTCCGTTGGAGAATCCGGTGTGGTGTGGGCGGTTGATCTGCAACGCGATCTACTTCCGCGCATCAAAAATCTCGCCGCCGCAGAAGGACTTCACAATGTCGAAGTAGTATATGGAGATATCTCCCACGAGGGTGGGAGTAATTTACCAGCTGAAAAGGTTGATTTCGTCATTGCCGCAAATGTTTTGTTTATGACAGAGCACAAGCAAGAGGCGCTCCGCGAGATTGCTCGCGTCCTAAAAGTTGGTGGTCACGCCCTCATCATCGATTGGACCAATTCTCACGGCGGCCTGGGACCACACCCTGAGCATGTCATAACTCTTAGTGCTGCAAAGATACTATTTGAAAAAAACGGTTTTACCGTCTTACACGAAACACCTGCGGGCGCATATCACTGGGGATTTGTTGTTCGCAAAAAAATGCAGTAAGGAGCACAATTGATAAGAACATGAAGCTCTCCACTTTCCAATTTGCAGTTTTGGCTTTCTTTATTCTTTTTACTATTGCCGGTGTGGTTGCCTTCGCTGTTTTTGGAAGGGGCGCTAACAATACGAGTGTAGGTCCGGTGACCATCTGGGGTACCGTCGATGGACAAACCATGGACACGCTTATTACAACGCTCAGTTCACAAAATAAAATATTTCAAAACGTTACCTACGTGCAACTAGATCCAACTACGTATAGCGCAACACTCATTAATGCACTTGCCAGTGGGAACAGCCCTGATCTTTTTTTAGTAACTCAGGATACTGTGTCGAGCTTCGCAAATAAACTTTCTCCCATTCCTTATAATGCAGTCTCTCAAGCATCATATCTCTCCTCATTTATCGATGAAGGACAGCTCTTTTTGACACCGCAAGGATCTTTGGCGCTTCCTTTTATGATCGATCCCTTAGTCATGTATTGGAATCGAGATCTCTTTGCTTCTGCGGGCATAGCACAGCCTCCTTCCCATTGGAGCGACTTTCTTTCCCTGACGCCTAAAATCACTTCAATTGATGCACAATCAAACGTTGCGCGCAGTGCGGTTGCGCTTGGTGAGTGGCAAAACATTACTGATGCAAAAATGATTCTCTCGGCGCTTTTTATGCAGGCGGGAGATCCGATAGTCACCCGGGCGCAAAATGGCGCACTACAGTCAGTATTTGGCGCAACACCAAGTGGAGCGGTGTCTAATCCAGCAGCGTCCGTACTTCTTTTTTATACCGAATTTGCAAATCCCTCAAAGACCACCTATTCATGGAATCGTTCTCTTCCGCAATCGCGCAATGATTTTGCAGCGGGGAATCTGGCGGTGTACTTTGGACTTGCAAGTGACGATCCGGTATTAACCCAAAGCAATCCTAATTTGAGTTTTGGGGTTGCAGAGCTTCCTCAAATTCAAAATAATCCCACGCAGCTGACCTTTGGAGAATTAACTGGTATTGCCATTTCACGCATTGCAGGAAATCCGCAAGGGGCGCTTGCTGTTGCAGAGGCGCTTTCTGCTCCAGCCGCACAGCAACAACTCGCTGCGGAAACTAATTTACCGTCTGTACGACGCAGTCCTCTCACCGATACTTCAGGAAATGCGACAGAAACTGTTTTTGCACAATCAGCACTTATCGCACACGGTTGGCTCGATCCCGACCCAGCATCTACGGACCTACTCTTTCAAGGCATGATAGAATCGATATTAAGCGGCAATCAAGAGCCTGCGGGGGCTGCGAGTGCTGCTTCGCAACAAATGGCTCAGTTGGTGAATCCACAACAATGAAAGGATTTTTAAGAATATTTTTCACATCTGCGTTTCTTTTTCTACTCCCTTTTGTTTGTTGGGGACAAAGTGGGGGTTCAAGCGCATCTCCAATAAATGTCACTCTCCAAAATCCACTAAGCCAAACCACATTTTGTCAGCTCTTTAAACAAATATTAGATGTTGCTCTCGCTCTTGGCACACCGGTCATTATTTTTTTTATTGTGCTTGCTGGTTTTAAGTTTGTATGGGCTCGGGGTAATGCAGAAAAACTTACAGAAGCACGAGACAATCTTCGCAATACTATTCTTGGGATAGTTCTATTTCTGGGGGCATGGGCCCTCACTATGGTGGTGGCGGGAACTATCAATACTCTCAATAGCGCAGGAGGTGGTGGGAGTCCTTTAATCGCTTCCTGTTAAAAACAATCCTATGACACTTGTGAGCCTCGTCTCATATCTTATTGGTCTCATTCAACTCGTAATTCCTGTGCTGACAGGTGCTGCTGTTGTTCTTTTTATGTTTGGAGTATTCCAATATGTCTATGCAGTCGCCCAAGGGAGTAAGGAGGCGTCAAAAGAGATGATGTGGTGGGGCATGATAGCGCTTTTTGTCATTTTTTCTTTCTGGGGAATACTCGCCCTTCTTCAGAGGTCACTAAATCTTCCTTAATTCCTCTTAAAAAACATTATTTCTAGACATTGGGACTATCCACACGGCCCCATTGTTTATAGGCGTCCGTTTGCTACAGTGGGCGTATAACCAAATAAAATTTTTTATGCAATGTTATAGTCAATTCGCGTGGCTTTGTCAGCTTGTTTCATCTATAGGCTACATCATTAATCTTCTCATTCCCATTATAATCGCCCTGACGGTACTTATATTCTTTTGGGGACTTTTCAAGTATGTACTGGGCGGGGGAGATAAGGAAAAAAGTGACGGAAAGGGTATTCTCATTGCGGGCATTATTGCGCTTTTTGTCGAGGTTTCTATCTGGGGGATCATACATTTGCTTGCAACCACTGTAGGTATTCCACAAGCTTCTACCGGCGTTGCTCCGTCCGTACAATCGACGACCTCGGCGGTTCCCGGTTCCTTAAACTACTAACCGCATCAACATAAATAGTGTTTATCAAACACCATTTGTATAAGTTATATCCAGCCAGACCTAGTAGAGGGTCCAGAACCGAATCCTCTAATAATATCCATGTCTATTTATCTATCCTTGTGATTACAGCCATAGGCTGATTCTTTCTTATGACTTCGGTCGATGCATTTGTTGCTACTATTAACAGCACTATCATTAATCCTCTCCTCGCACTTCTTTTTGCGGTAGGAGTTTTAGTTTTTATTTACGGCGTAGTTGAATTTTTGCTTAGTATCAATCAGGGAGATAATACCAAAAAAGAACAAGGTAAGCAGCACATGTGGCAAGGTCTCCTCGGCATGCTCATTATGGTAAGCGCTCTGTCGATATTCAATCTCTTAGCGAATACTCTTTGCAATAACAGTGGGTTATCCCATTGTAAAGCCCTTCCAATTCAGTCAAGTAAGACATAAATCTCAAGGTCCAACATTCATTATCTATCGAATAATTCTCTGTGGGCGAGGGGAGACTCGAACTCCCAAACCTTGCGGTACATGGTCCTAAGCCATGCGTGTCTACCAATTTCACCACTCGCCCTTCAAATTCATGATACACGAAAGTCGAAAATACTTTGAGAAAAGTGTATACGCATGGGAAATCTGAGTCCACGGCGGGAATCGAACCCGCGTATAAGGGTTTTGCAGACCCATGCCTTACCACTTGGCCACGTGGACGCGAATTTACTCTAGCATGAGTAGTCTGTTAAGCGATACAATTTTCCCGTTTGCTCTATGGGGCAGATTGTCATGGTAGAAATATAAGATGCCGGGATGGCGAAACTGGTAGACGCGCGACACTTAAAATGTCGTGAGCCCGTAGGGCGCATGTGGGTTCGATTCCCACTCCCGGCACATAGGCAGAAAATATGCCAATTGGGTACATTTCTATGTCGAATCAAAAAATACGTTGCAAATGCAATGTATTTTTTGTATCCAATAATGTGCTTACTAGACATGGTTAACGGTTGTGGATAGGTGCACACCTAATTTCCCAATAACATAATATACTAGAGTAGTTCGAACATACGTGACGGTGAATGGAGAAACCCCTGCATCTCTGCAGGGGTCTCCTTTTGGGGAGTTGAGAACCGGATGCTTCGCTACAACCTCCTGCCATCCGATGACTAATCTTTTCTTGGGAGATAGGATGCGCATCGTTTGATTTTCTGATGCCTCTTTTTCACGTCGGGTCACTGTACCTCCTTACGGTTGCCACCCACAGTATCTAGAACCAGTCTAGTTCTAGCGGCTCAGGGTAGACGAAAGCCATCCTCCTAGCATATGTAGCGAGTTAGCGGCTAATGTTGGCCTGTGACGGTGAAGTCTCAGGTTATTTATATGAAAGCACAAAACTTGTCAAATACAAATATCTGTCCTGTGGAAAACCGCGAATGTGACACACTTTTAGGATGACTCATACGGAATTTCTCGCTATATTGTATTAATACTGTGCTCGTTAGATAATCAGGCTGTCTTATCCACAAGTAGGGAATGAAAATCGGACGCAAAGATTCTGCAATAGAATCTACCTATCTCCTACTTAGAGCTTGAGCCACGGCACGAATATTATGATCCAGAATCGAAATCTGAGATTCGATAGATTTGAGCTTCTTTTCCAGTTTATCAAGCATCGCACCACTGTTATAGTACTCAGTCACTCCAACAGGAACTTGACACGTAGCACACTGGATAAAGAGTAGCTTGTATCTAGAGTCTTCAGGTGACTGTTCAACCACCTTAAACCGTGTACCGCTGCAACTTCCACACTTAGACATATATTATTCCGTTATTTAATAATTGTTAGTTCCTTGAAATACTAGAGAAGGTTAGATTGACCTCAACGGCTAGCGTACGAAGTACACTTTGTCGTCGACGGTCACAACATAGTGGATGAGAATGCATCCTCCTATGTGTCCCCGTCGTTTTATCTTCAGCTTGTGAAGATCTTGGCGATCAATCCATGAAACTGATAGCGACCCTTTATACGTCAGTTTTCGCTTCATGTCCGTAACCTATTTCTTAATGCTTGTAATCTTTAGGAGTCGATCCTTCCTTTGCTCCCCCTCAAAGTTCAAGAAAGCTCTGAGGGGGAGAGGAAGAGATGACATAACCCTTTAGACAAAAGCAACGGCTCTCCGACTGTCTCCTCTAGTATTTCAAGGAACCAAAAACCCACTCCTCAACTGATAAGCGTGTGCTTATCAGTCAGGGAATGGGTTCTTTTGAAACTTACTCTTGCTGCCTAATAATCAAACGTACCAGTTGAGGTTTCCATGCGGACATCCCACTAGGAACATAATGATTATATCGCCTGACCGTATAGGCACAAGCGGTAAATGTGAATAAAGCCAAGAGGATAGGAATTCTATCCTCTCCGGGACACCTTCACCCCCATATTGCACTTCGTGAGTAATATACACTTACTGGATACGACTTGATGGTACAGGGCACGAATCAGAAAAGCCTTTCGTTCAAGCAGCCCTGTTGATATCCTCATCAGAAACCATCTTCTCAATTACTTCAATGTCTTTAATCAATTTCAGAAGCTGGGGATCATTATTGTGGTACCGGGTTCGAACGTCGTTGACGAGCCGGCACATTGTGAGAAGGATAATTGTATTGTAGCGTGATATTCATCCGCCCATAGCTCAATTGGTAGAGCAGCTGCCTCTTAAGCAGTTGGTTGTAGGTTCGAGTCCTACTGGGCGGACTAGTTATTCTCCCAACTCGTCGAGACGTTGACGGTTTTTTTCTCCCTTATCAAGAGCAAACTCGATGTGCGGAATACGCATACCTCGCACACGTTTCTTAAAAAACTCTGCTAACTCACCGCCATGGCGTCTCGCAAATGAAAGCGCTCGCAGTTCTGCAGATTCTGGAAATATTGTAAGATAAATAGTCGCGAGATGCCCATCGGAAGACACTACAGCATTCGTGACAGTGATAAGTGATTGTCGATTTGCTTCACGCGCAAGAAACTCTGCCGCCGCCTCGCGCACCGCTTCATTCATACGCTTTTCTCGGTTAGGGTTCATGACCTATTTTTGAACGATTTCATACGCAATCAGATAATCTCCGGAGGCTGGTTCACCTCCAGTTTTTATCATAGCGCCGAACTCTTGTCCGTTTTCCACTTTTTTAACATCTGATTTCTGCATTTGAAGAGAAACAATCTCACCGCGACCAATCTCAAGATCACGTCGCAGAATTTTTACATTATTGCCTTGTGTGAGAGTACCCTCTTCCACTCTACCGCCGACTACGCAGCGTCCCCGGACACTACTGAAAACTTTAACTAACCGTGCTGAAGCTCGTGTTTCTTCATATCGTGCTCGTGGGCGGCGTGTTTCGATCTCGGATGTCAACCATTCTGTTAATTTGTAAATGATATCAAAAACAGCGATAGTAACTCCGAGACGCTCAGCGATATCTTTTGCCTCCCGCTCTACCTTGACGTTAAAACCAAGAATAATTCCAGGGGTTTGCCCTGCTCCTGCAAGTCGTACATCGCTTTCGGTAATGGATCCAACTCCTTGCCGTACGATACGTATCTCAAGTTGATTCTCCGTAGAAAGTTTTCCTATCTCATGTATGATTGCTTCCCCCGTGCCCGCAACATCGGTTTTTATGATGAAGGGCAAAATTACCGGTTTCCTCTCTTCCTCCGCGTCTTCGCCTTGGGATACTGGGTGTATAGGAGCGGAGCGTGATACTAGGGCTTCAGCAACTTCTTCTTCTGCTTGTTTTTTTGTTTCAAGGGTGCGCCACTTTTCGCCGACGGGAGGAAGAATAGAAAATCCAACCACACGCACGGGGCTTCCCGGAGGAGCTTCTTTGATTGGTATACCTAAAAAATTTTCCATGATCCGCACCGGAGCATAAGAATTTTTTGCTACAACGAATTCACCGCTCCTGAGTGTTCCGTCTTGGACTATAAGAGTTGCGGTATTCCCGCGTCGGGGATCGACGTGGGCTTCTATAACTATTCCTCTGCCGGGGAGTGTAGGATCAGCAGTAAGTCCCTCAAGTTCCGCGGCAAGCAATATCAAATCAAGAAGTTCTGAAACGCCTTCACCTGTTTTCCCAGATACCGCGACGTATGGGACTTCACCGCCCATGCCCTCAAGCAGTACACCGTGCTCAAGTAGTGACATTTTTGCGCGCTCTATATTCATGTTTGGTTTGTCAATTTTAGTGAGCGCAACAATATAAGGAATGTGCACATCCTCAATCAATTTGAGGGCTTCAAGCGTTTGCTGCTTCGCTCCCTCTTCAGCAGAAACGACTAATATGGCGACATCAGCTACCTCAAGCCCGCGCATACGCATGGCGCGAAATGCCTCATGCCCCGGTGTATCCAAAAAGGTTATGTGCCGAAGGCCGCTAGAAGTTTTGTGTTCGGCTTCGTAAGCCGAGAGATACTGTGTAATGCCGCCCGTTTCCGATGCTACGACGTTCGTTCGTCTAATATAGTCAAGCAGCGTTGATTTACCGTGGTCGATGTGACCTACAATGACGACAATGGGTGGCCGTTCGTTCGGCCTCGAGATAATTGGTTCCATAGGAAAAGTTTCGCTTCACAGTATATTTAGTGAGATACAGTGCGCTTTGTAATTGATTTCTTCGCACGTTCTATCGCTTCCTTTTCTTCCCGGGTTAGTTCAAAAGAGGAAATGCCTCGTTCTATCGGTTTACCATAGACAGCGACACGATCACGTGTGTAGAGACTAGAGAATACCACACCACTGTGTCCTTCATCAAGAAACGCTATAGCGAAGCTCTGATTGCCTCCCGAGCCGTCTCCGGAAAATGGGTTAAAACGTACGATCCCAATACCAGAAATATTTCCACGCAGACGTGCTTCTGCGAGTTTAAGGTATTTCTCAAGTTCCAAGCGAAACTCTTTTATCTCTTTCATTTCACGAGTTAGAGTGCCCAAAGTCTCTTCAAATGATCCCTTTGATCCGAGAGTAAGACGTGACAACCGCCTCTGTAGCAAGATGAGCAGAATAAGCCCTATACAGCTCAAAATAAGCGCGCCCACTGCCAGCCAGGGCACTGCATACGTGAAATACGCAAACGACATGAAGCCAGTATACTGTACGCATGCTTTTTTTTAAAAAACGGATCTATGCGGATGCTGCAGCTGCAACCCCGCTCTCTTTGGGTGCAAGAAAGGAACTTCTGCGACTTTTAAATATTTACGGCAATGCCGGTTCGCTTCACCTTGAAGGGGTCCTTGCTAAGGGGGAACTTGAACATGCACGGATGACTATTGCCTCAGTGCTGGGGGCACACACAAATGAGATTGTTTTTACTGCAAGCGGAACCGAAGGAAATAATTTAGCGCTATACGGGGTGCTTCAGCCTTTACTCATGGAGCATAAGGAATTGTATGCCCTTACTTTAGCAATTGAGCATCAATCGGTGCTAGAGCCTCTCCTAGCCCTTAAGCAAAGAGGTCTCAGCGTCACGATACTGCCAGTTGACCAGGAGGGGCTTATCTTACCCCAAGCGCTTCAGGAGGCTGTAGGAGAGAAAACTGCTCTGGTGTCCATCCAATTAATGAACAATGAGATAGGTACTCTTCAGCCGCTGCGGGAAATAGCTAAAGAACTCAGACACATTGCTAAAAAAAGGGTATTGGATGGCAATTTGCTCCCCCTATACTTTCACTGCGATGCCTCTCAAGCACCCTTGTGGGCGTCATTGCAAGTAAGTGCTCTGGGGGTCGACCTTATGACACTTGATGCGCAAAAAATACTCGGGCCGAAGGGTATGGGAGCTCTTTTTATAAAACGTGGCACCCACATCGTGCCTCTGGTTTCCGGTGCTGGTCAAGAAGGAGGCTTGCGTGGTGGAACGCCGAATGTTCCGCTCGCTGGATCCTTTGCCTATGCGCTTCAAGATGCACAAAGCGATGTAGCATCTCGCTGTAGGGAAGTGGCAGCGATACGAGATTTTTTATTTCAAGAAATTCAACGTCTTATTCCGGAGGTAGTATTAAACGGACCAGCTCTTCACCATCGGGCCCCAAATAATCTCAATATTTCTGTACCAGGACTTGATGGCGAAACAGCAGTGATTGCTATGAATGCTGAAGGTATTGCAATATCAACGCGCTCTGCGTGTAGCATGGGCGATCAAGGAGTATCGCATGTTCTCAAGGCACTCCATGCTCCTGAGCATATTTTAAAAACAGCCGTACGCATCACGCTTCTCCCCACAGTAACGCGAGCGGATGCAAAGCGAATCGCGCACGCCTTGGTAAGTGTTGTGCATCGATATAAAACTGTTTTATAATACATTGTCCATGGATCTTGAAAAACTCACAAAGCATCAAATTATTCTTCTTACGTTGCTGGTAAGCTTTATGACCTCTATAGCAACGGGTATTGTTACGGTATCTCTTATGAATCAAGCATCTCCACAGGTAACTCGTATTATCAACCAAGTAGTTCAACAAACAGTTGAAAAGGTTGTGCCGGTGCAACAAGGCCCCATTACTGGGGGGACGGTGGTAAAAACGGTCGTCCAAAGCGATGATGTCGTTGCGCAATCAGTAAGCGCCGCGCGGAAGGGGATTATTCGCATCACCGTAAAAGGGAGTGACAAGCTTATTGCTCGCGGCATCATCATCAACTCAAGCGGTATGGCACTCACGGACAGAGAAGCACTGATTGATTCAGGAGCAAGCGCATTTGATGCGATTTTATTCTCTGGCCAACGTGTGCCGATTACCATCCCCACGGGGCAATCAAGCGCTGATCCTATTTTGAGGATCGCGGTTACGGTAGGTACTTCAACAGGTTTTGCGCCAGCTTATCTTGCTGATCCCCAAAAGCTCACTTTGGGGGAAGGTGTCATCCGTATTGATGGTATCGCCGCCGATACGGTGAGCGAAGGCGTCATTGCCATGATTCCTTCTAGCTCCTCCTCAAACAGCCCTACGGAGGTTGAAGCAAGTATGACTTCACAGACGCCGGGCTCGGTTCTCCTTTCTCTTTTTGGAGACGTAATCGCCCTTTCCACTACGGTATCTCAGGCGCAGGGTAGTGATTTCTATAGCGTGCCCACAACCACACTGTCTGTCGCTACTACTACTCCTGCAGCAAAATCATCCTTATAATCGTATATATTTAACGTATGCCCCCATTCAATCACTTTACTACCAAGGCGAAAGAAGCTATGCGCCGCGCGCATGAGCTTGCTGTAGAGCGTGGACAAAACCAAGTAGGCCCCATGCATCTTCTTGGAGCCCTCCTTGAGCAAGAGGAAAGCATGGTTACTTCAGTACTTGAAAAACTCGATGTCGATCTTATGCTCCTTAGCGACACTATTTTGGAAAGCATTGAAGGCGGCAACCCCAGCTCGGTTCTCTCTCCCTCCTATCAGCTCTATCTCACACCGGAGTTGGTTCAGACACTTGAGCGATCTGCAAAAATTGCCACTGAACTACACGATGAGTTTGTCTCAACTGAACACCTTTTTATCTCACTTCTTGATGTATCAAATGTTGCGCGCGAAGCGCTTGGCCGCTTTCGTGTCACGCGCGAAAGTGTTGTACGGGCTCTTTCTGAGATCCGCTCAGGAAAAGGAGCACCTGCCGCAGAACAAAAGAAATTCCGCGCGCTGTCTAAATATACCCGCTCTCTTACTAAGCTTGCTCTTGAAAATAAACTCGACCCAGTCATTGGACGAGAAGTAGAAATAAGCCGCGTCATACAAATTCTTTCCAGACGTACGAAGAACAACCCCATTCTCATCGGTGAAGCGGGTGTCGGTAAGACCGCCATAGCGGAAGGTCTCGCGCAACGCATAGCAATGGGGGATGTGCCAGAATCGCTGCGTGGTAAAGACTTGGTCTCACTTGATCTCGGTGCGCTCATTGCCGGCACAAAATACCGCGGCGAATTTGAAGAACGTCTAAAAGCTATTGTGAAAGAAATTGAACGCGCGGAAGGGAAGATCCTCCTTTTTATCGATGAAATTCACACCATCATCGGAGCGGGAGCTGCTGAGGGGGCTATGGATGCCTCCAATATGCTCAAACCCGCCCTTGCACGCGGGGATCTTCATGTTATAGGTGCCACCACACTGCGTGAATATCAAAGACATATTGAACGTGACCCAGCTTTTCAAAGACGCTTCCAACCAGTGCATGTGCCGGAACCCACAGTGGAGGACGCGGTTGCGATTTTGCGTGGTCTCAAAGAAAAGTATGAACTTTTCCACGGTGTCCATATTACTGATGATTCCCTTATTGCAGCAGTTGAACTATCCGCTCGCTACATTCCCGATCGTTTTCTTCCTGATAAGGCAATAGACCTCATCGATGAAGCATCATCGTCCTTGCGTATTTCACTTGAAAATAAGCCTCCCATACTTGAAGATGCACACCGAAAAATAACGCGCCTTCAGATAGAAAAAGAAGCGCTGCGCAAAGAAACCACGGATCAGGAGGAAGGGAAAAAAGCAAAAGCTCGTACAAAAGTTATTGATCACGATATTGCTGATCTGAAAGAAAAAACTTCTGAACTTGAGATGCGCTGGAAAAATGAAAAGCAGATTCTTCAAGACATCAAGAGCATCAAAAAAGAACTTGAAAGCTTGCGCATTGAAGAAGAAACGGTAGAAGCCGCTGTTGATCTTGCTCGTGCCGCGGAGATTCGCTATGGGGAAATACCCGCTCTTGAGCGCGAGTTAGAGCAAAAACAAAAACGACTCAAAAAACTTCAGACTTCACGTCGTCTACTCAAGGAAGATATCACTGAGAATGATATTGCCAAAGTAGTCTCTGCGTGGACCGGCGTTCCGGTATCGCGCATGCTTGAAGAGGAGGTGGAGAAACTCTCTCGTATCGAAGCTGAGCTTGAATCGCGAGTGGTTGGTCAACATGAGGCAGTGCAAAAAGTTGCTGATGCTGTAAAACGCTCACGCGCTGGCATCGCCGATCCGAACCGCCCTATCGCTTCGTTCATGTTTCTGGGTCCCACTGGCGTTGGAAAAACGGAGCTTACTCGCGCGCTTGCAAAATTTATGTTTGATGACGAGAAGGCGCTCATCCGTGTTGATATGTCGGAATATATGGAAAAGCACTCTGTCTCCAAGATCATTGGGGCACCCCCAGGATATGTCGGCCATGAGGAAGGGGGTGCGCTCACCGAGTTAGTGAGACATCGTCCTTATGCAGTGTTGCTGTTTGATGAAATTGAAAAGGCTCATCCCGAGATCTTTAATATTTTGCTACAGGTCCTTGATAATGGTTATCTTACTGATGCAAAGGGCCGTAAAGTCAACTTCCGCAATGCCATCATTATTATGACTTCAAACATCGGTGCACAGTACATCGATAAAATGGAACAAATTGGTTTTGCAATGAACAGCAGCGACGCAAATAATTACCGCATGGCAAAAGAAAAAGTTCAGCTCACTCTTAAGGATTATTTCCGTCCAGAATTTCTTAATCGTCTTGATGAAATTATCATCTTCAATATTCTTTCTCCTGAAGCGGTTAAGGAAATCGTTAGAATACAGGTGCGTGAGGTTGTCGAACGTCTCGCGACAAAAGACATTACTCTTACCGTAAGCCCTGCCGTGTATGAGTACTTAGCCCAGGAAGGTTACAATCCACACTATGGTGCGCGGCCTTTGCGTAGACTTATTCAGGACAAGATTCTCACTAAGGTAGCAAATCTCATGGTCTCGCGTGGCGTACTTTCCGGCGGCACGGTTTCCGTTGATGTGAAAGAAAAGGAGTTTTCTTTTGACGTTAAAAAAATGTCCAAGAGCAAGGGCATGCGAGTAACTGCATTGCAACCAACCGCATAATACAAAATCTCCTCGCCGCTTTCACTGCGAGGAGAAATTTGTCTCGGACGTCCGTCTTCAGACGTTAAGTATTGTCTATGTGCGCCGGGAGGGATTCGAACCCCCGTAGCCGCAAGGGCGCTTGGTTTACAGCCAAGTGCAATTGACCACTCTGCCACCGACGCAACTTCTATAAAGTACAACACCTTGGGTTTATCCGCAAAAAATCCTGCTATAATAACAACCATGAACACGCGCGCATTATGCGCATGGCTTGTTAGTCTCTGGTTCTTTTTTGTACCGTGTTTAAGCTTTGCTCAAGCACAAAGTACTAGCTCATCAACCTCCGCAACCACCACTTCCTTCTGCTCCCTTAGTGTTTCCCCGCAGACCATACCCCAAGGAGCTTCCACTCTTCTCTCTTGGAAAAGTAGTACTACAACAACCTCTGCCACGATCTCAGGCATTGGTCCAGTTGCGGCTTCCGGTGCACTGTTTGTCGCACCAACCCAATCGATTACCTTTGTCGGAACTTTCACTGGCCCTTGGGGGATGATTCATTGCTCCGTGCCACTTTATGTAACTGCACCCTCTTCCAGTCAATCAGGAAGCGGAACAGGCGTAACAGGCGGAACAGTAGGAGGGGGAAGTGTGACCTATACTCCACCCACTACGGGAACAACCCCTGCGTATACAGGCACCCCTTCATCTCAAACTCCAGGGTATTCAGGTACTCCAGCCTACTCTGGCACTCCTGGTTACACTCCACCAATTACCTCCACACAACCCTCCTCTCCAACGACACCCACCTTCAATGCAAGTTCTTTGTCGTACCCCGCATCAACAGGCAACACCAGTGGCTCGGGAGCGGTGAGTAGTTTGGTGCCACAGTGCGCGGGCGGTGCTACTGAGTGCACTCTGTGTGACCTTGAAAAACTTATCCAAAACATCATCAATTTTGCTCTTGGTCTTTCAATTCCTATCGCTATGCTTCTTTTCGCGATGGCTGGCATTCTTTATTTTACTTCCGGAGCGAACCCCTCTAACACTGATCGTGCAAAAAAAATCTTCTCTGCCACATTTATGGGTCTCCTTATTGCTATCTCTGGCTGGCTTCTCGTACAGACAGTGATGAATGTATTTGTTACCGGAAAAAACTTCACGGACTGGAGCTGGAATAATCTACAATGCTCACCAACGCCATACACACCGACGACCGTTACCCAATGGCTCAATAGTGTTTTGGGATCGGGACTGGGTAGTACGTTATCGCCGACGGGGGGAGGTGTTACCAGCGGTTCTGGTGCTCAGTGTGCGAGTGGCAAATCTGCCTGTAGTCCAGCGGCTCTACAGGCGGTGGGATATACTCCAGCTCAAGCTAATGCAATGTCATGCATTGCTGTGACCGAAAGTAGTGGTAACCCGCAAACACCCAACAGTTCAAGCGGCGCGTGTGGGACATTTCAGATATTGCAATCCAATTGGAACAATCCTAACTATCATGGACCGGGTTGCAGTAGTGCGACATCGTGCAATGACGCGGCGTGCAATGCACAGACAGCGCGGATAATGTTTAATCAGTCAGGGTATCAGCCATGGACAGGAGTATATCCTCCCGGTTCTATTGTGGATGGACAAAATCTGTCAGGACAACATTGGAACGCGAACGCAGTCAGTTGTGTCCAGATGTATGATCCAAATACCACTGCACAGCTGCAATGAAACGAAAATTTTTATGAGTAAAACTTTGACAATAAGTATAGGAGTACTCATAGTCATTGGACTTGTTGTACTCATTATCTTCAAACTGTTTACCGGTTCAAATAGTCAAGTACCAACAACTAATACCCTCTACACGGGAGGTTTAAATACAGAACCTTCTCCCACAGTCTCGCCATCTCTTTCTGGCTCAGGGACGCAAGCCAGTAGTGGTAATACAATTTCTATCGCGGCCACAAACGGAGGAACCATTCAAGCCAATAATTTTAAAAATGATCCAGCGACCACACAAGATCCGATTAATACCGGTTATTACTACCTTGGCTATCATGTCTATGGAGGTGTTCCGGATTCAACTTCAACCAACACTCTCCCGTATGTCATAGAATATATTGATACGACTCAATACTTTAATATTGAACTTTTACAAGAACCGATAGGAGTTACACGCCAGCAGGCAGAGCAGTATCTCATGGCACACCTCGGTATATCGCAGAGTCAGATGTGTGAACTCAACTATATGGTCAGTGTACCGTATAGTGTCAATCAATTTTACTCTAGTCGCAGCCTTGGCTTCAGTTTTTGTCCAGGGGCGACAGCACTACAATAATTAGAAAAATATTCTTTTCTGTCTTATTTCTAATGATGTTAATTATAAAGTGTGATAAGAAGTTGCACCCTAATGCTATGTAGCGTATAGTTCCGCGTGTATGTCCCAAGATCGTCTAATAAAACTTGCATGTAGCACCTGCAAGCGCACCAACTACTGGTCTTCCAAAAATAAGAAAAAAGTTGAGCGTAAGATAGAGCTCAAGAAATTTTGCAAATGGTGCAGAGCTCAAACTGTACATAAAGAGGCAAAGAAATAGGATATACTCCTGGCAAGGGCCTATAGTTCAATGGTAGAATAGCGGTCTCCAAAACCGTTGATCGAGGTTCGAATCCTCGTGGGCCCGCCCACATAGATACTATGAAAAAAACCGCCCTATTAATTATCCTTTTTTCCCTTCTGGTGATTGCTGCTTTGGTCTATGGAATAAGCAGAGGCAATATATTTCAACAACCAACCATTACTCCTTCAGGTACTTCTTCTCAAAATACGGTTACCTATTTTTGCACCAACGGCAAAAATATTACTGCAACGTTTGCCAGCAGCACCGTTTCTCTTGCCCTGTCTGACGGCCGCTCTTTCATGCTTCCGCAGGTCATGTCAGGCTCTGGTATTCGATATGAAGAACAACAAGGCACTAGCAGTGATATAACCTTCTCAAATGAAGGGGATAATGCTTTTCTCACGGAAAATAATCAGACCACCTATGATAACTGTCTTGCGGGTACTACTGCTTCCTATGGCACAAGCACTATATTTACTGATGAGGGCAAGACGTTCAGCTTTGTCTACCCCAGCAATTTTACTGTGGTGGGAGGCGGCGTCGGCTATACGCAGAGTTGGGCCCAACAGGCAACCACCTCGGGTCTTTTGCTTGCAGTTCTCAATGTACCCCAATCATTTGAGCCTAAAACTAATTTTGCAGATGCTGCGTTTAGTGTGGGTACGAGTCCTGATCCTCAGGCGGTAAGTTACTGTCTTACTCCCTCTCAGGGCAATGGATCCAAACCGACACAAGTAACTATCAACGGAGTGCTCTATACCACATTCACCATCTCAGACGCTGGAGCGGGTAATTTCTATACCACCACTACCTATCGGGTAGTGCGCAACAGCCAGTGTTATGCGATTGAATACACCATTCACTCAACTAATATTGGTAACTACCCACCTAGTCTGGGTATTTCTCAGTTTGATCAGCAAAAGATTCAAAATGTGCTTGATGGAATAGTGCAGAGCTTCAAGTTTTTGTAAGCAAATTACGAGTCCTGCAAAAATTTCTTTGCATATCTAAGTGCCTCTAATTTATTTTTAATCCACACGATCTCAGCATTGCGGCTAAACCAGCGTGTTTGCCTCTTTGCATAGTGCATACTCGCGCGTTCAAGCGCCTCCATACATTCTCTTCGGGTTATGTTTCCTCGAAGGAGATGAGCAAGTAAGCGATACTCAAACCCCAGCTCTTCCATCCGCCGATAGGAGAGCCCTCGCATATGCAGTTGCTTTGCTTCAGCAACGAGGCTCTGTTTAAACCGGATAAGGATGCGCTTGTGGATTTTTTTGCGCAGCACTCTTTCATCCGGATTAAGTCCAAGCCAGAGTATCTTGTACTTTTTTTCACTCGTTGGTTTAGGATTTTTACCTAGCGCTTCAGCAATTTCAAGTGCGCGAATAAGACGACGTTTGTGATGGGGCTCTATGGTTTTCGCGCGCCGCGCATCTTTATTTTTGAGAAGTGTGTAGAGCTCTGCGGCACTTTTTTTCTCAAGACGTGCTCGCAGTACATCGTTTGGGGACACATTGGGAAGAACAATTCTTCCCAATAGCGCATCAATATATAGTCCCGTACCCCCAACGACAATCGGAACGGCATTCTTCTTTTCAATTATGGCGATAGCGCGTCTTGCGCGCTTGACATAGTCGCTTACGCTAAATATACGCCTCAACGATGCACCCTGAAGCAGGTGGTGGGGGACTACGCTCTGCTCTTTTTTGCTTATTTTACCGGCCGTAATATTAAATGCGGTATATACTTGCCGGGAATCTGCAGAAATGATTTCACCCTGAATTTTTTGTGCGAGATATATACCCAGCGCACTTTTGCCCGAAGCATTGGGACCTATGATCGCGATAATTTTTGGCTTTTTCATAGCCCTGTATGGTGCCGGAGGAGGGACTCGAACCCTCACCCCTTGCGGGACGCGATTTTGAGTCGCGCGCGTCTGCCATTCCGCCACTCCGGCTTTCTTCTTTCCAAGATAGCTCACCCACTGTAATTGCAAAGGGCAATAGCAGTGATTGTTGTGTTAGTATAATCGCATGTCCGGGTTTTACAATAATGCTATTTTTTGGGTTGAGATAGAAAGAATAAAGCCAAACCCTCTGCAGCCGCGCAAAGAATTTGATGAAGATAAACTGCGCGATCTTGCGGGCTCGATTCGCCAATACGGAGTGCTCCAGCCGCTTGTTGTCTCGCGCAATGAAATTCAAAAAGAGGATGGTGGCATTGCAACCGAGTATGAACTTATCGCTGGCGAGCGACGTCTGCGCGCATCCAAAATGGCGGGCATTACTCAACTACCAGTCATTATCCGCATGGGATTTGATGATGACAAGACTAAACTTGAGCTCGCCATTATTGAAAACCTTCAGCGTGAAGACCTCAATCCGATAGATCGTGCTCATGCATTTGACCGACTCGCAAAAGAATTTGGATTCAAACACATTGAGATTGCCGAAAAAATCGGTAAGAGTCGAGAATATGTTTCAAATTCAATCCGTTTATTGCTGATGCCGGGGGATATGCAGGAAGCACTCGCCGCAGGGAGCATAAGCGAAGGCCATACCCGCCCCATTCTCATGCTTTCAGATCGGCCGGAGGAACAACGCACCCTTTTTCGAGAAATTATACTGAAACGTCTGACCGTGCGTGATTCAGAATCAATCGCAAGACGTATAGCATTTGATCGTGTTCGTAAAAAAGAATATCTTTATGCTCCTGAAATCCTTGAGATGGAGCGAGAACTCACCGAAGCGCTTGGCACTCGGGTCGCTATAGAACCACGAGAACACGGAGGTAAACTTTCGATTGATTTTATGAACGAGGACGACCTCCGCACTCTTTTCAATGCACTGCAGACGCGTATTGCCCATCCCTCCCAAGGGAGTGAAGGAGATGAGCGGGAGACTCCTCTTGATGATCGCTCTCAGAATGAAAAAACACTCGACGAAAATACTTTCGACCCGAGCAACTTTTCTTTATAATTACTTTGTGTGTTCAAGGGCATTTCTAATGTGTCGGCGTGCCAAAGTGGTTTTGGCGAAATCAAGCCATTTCTGCTTCGGTCCAGCAGACTTTTTCGTGATAATTTCAGCGATATCACCATTATGAAGCGCGGTATCAAGCGACACCAACTTGCCGTTAACCTTCGCCGCAAAGACGTGATCTCCAATATCAGAATGTATGGCGTAGGCAAAATCAATAGGACTTGATTCCAAAGGCAGATCAACAACATCTCCAGTTGGTGTGAATACAAAGACCCGGTGAATGAAAATATCGGTTTTAAGTGTCGTCTCGATGTCCGGATCGCTCATCTCATCGCCCAAGTCCGAGAGCCACTCTGGCGCAGAGGGGGCACCGTAGCGGCTGCGGTTTGAGGAGTGTTTTTTCTCTTCTTTTTTGGAGAGTGAAACTTCTTTTGCATTTCCTCGTCTGAAGCTTGGTATCAAGCTTTTAACCCAATCAAAGCTAGACTGTTTTCCCGGGGCTCCATCCTGATCTTTTTCACCGGCATCTTTATACATAACGTGCGCTGCAATACCATACTGGGACTCTTGGTGCATTTCTTCGGTGCGGATCTGCACCTCAACGATGCCCCCATCACCAGAGAAGACAGTGGTGTGTAGGCTCTTGTACCCGTTGGGCTTCTCAAAAGCAATATAGTCTTTTATTTTATTGGGAAGCGGTTGCCATAACTTATGAACCAGGCCAAGTACACGGTAGCAATCTGCGACGGTAAGTACTACCACCCTAATTGCCGCGACATCATGTATTTTTAATATATCGTTTTCTTTACGTTTGAGTTTTTGAGAAAGACTCCATAATCCTTTGACACGAAAATCAGTGTGAAAATTAGTCATACCACTTTCTGCGAGTTCGCGCTTCAGCATCTTCAGCATCTTCTTGAGTCTTCCGGTAGTCTCATCGGCATGCTCGGAAAGTAGTTTTTTCGCTGCGGCGTATTCTTGTGGATAGGCATATACAAACGCCAAATCTTCAAGCTCGCGACGAACGGTACCCATACCAAGCCGGTGAGCGATAGCCGCATATATTTCAATGGTTTCAAGAGCGATGCGCTGCCTCTTCTCGGGAGCGACAAACTGCAAGGTACGCACATTATGAAGACGATCCATGAGTTTAATGATGAGTACCCGAGCATCTTTTCCTGTCGCAACAAGGAGTTTCCGGAGACTTTCTCGATGACGCTCCACGCCTCGATATTTAAGATGCCCGAGTTTTGTTACCCCTTCAACAAGAAACCGAATTTCTTTTCCAAACTCTTTTTCTATATCCTCTGGGCTTACGCTGGTGTCTTCTATCGAGTCATGCAAAAGTCCCGCCGCAATGGTCTTGGCACTCATATCGATCTCTGCCAGACTTTTTGCGGTTGCAACCAGATGAGTGAGGTAGGGCTCTCCAGAGAGGCGTTTATGATCTTTGTGGGCCTGTGCTGCAAAGGCATACGCTTTTTCAATAAGAGCGATATCCTCAGGCGTAGGCGCACCTTTCAAGGCAATAATCTCCTTAACCTCTGACATACAACGAGTGTACTCCGCTGGTCTCCTGCGGTCTACTTCTTTAATATGCGCGCTTTGCGGAGTGCAAACCCGCGCTTTTTCTTTTTTTCTTTGAGGATTTCAAGAGCGCGCGCAAGATCAATGGTATACACATCATCCACTTTAAGTGATCGAAAATCTCCGTCATGCATCACATACGGACCGAAGCGCCCGACATTGGCGAAGATGGGCTTTCCGCTCTCTGGATGCATGCCGAGCTCTCGCGGAAGGCAAAGATAGGTGAGTGCATCTTGAAGCGTTACACTCTCGGGCTCTTTTCCTTTGGGAAGGCTTGCACGTTTGGGCTTATCTTTTTTCCCCTTTACCATTTCTCCGAGTTGCACGTATGGACCAAAACGACCGCTCAGCAGATATACCGCCTTACCGCTCTCGGGATCTACTCCAAGCGGTGGCGGTGGTTCGTTTGATATCACTGCACCACTCTCTGTGCGTGCGCCCGTGCATTCAGGAAATCGAGCGCAGCTCATAAACTTTCCTTGTCGGGAAAGTTTGTACACCATAGGGGAATCACACACAGGACACAGGAACTCTGCAGAGACTGGTCCTAGATTTGTGAGCTTACCGGCGCTTTTATCTTTTTCTTGTACTTCTTTTTGAAATGGTGTATAAAAATCACTCAGCGTTTTTACATACTGTCGTTTCCCCTCAGCAATTTCATCAAGCTCATCTTCCATCTCAGCCGTGAAGGTGTCGCTGATATAGCCGGGAAAATTTTCTTCAAGAAAAGTTGACACAACATCACCTGTATCAGTAGGAACAAGAGAGCGTCCGTCCTTCAGTACATACCCGCGATCGCTGAGCGTTTTCATAATGGATGCATACGTCGAGGGACGACCGATACCGCGTTTTTCAAGCTCTTTAATAAGACCAGCTTCAGAGTAGCGTGCGGGCGGTTGGGTCTGTTTGGCCTCTTCGTGTATAGCAAGAAGGGTGAGCGGGTCTCCCGCAGTAACTTTTGGCACCTCCATGTCTTGCCCACGAGCCTCCGGATCAGCAAGGAGCCACCCAGGGGAGAGAATACGCGAGCCGTTTAGAGAGAAATCAGGGATACTCTTATCCTTGATATTCGTGATGACCTTCGTGCGTAGCAGTTTTGCGTCAGCCATTTGCGAGGCAATAGCACGGCTCCAGATAAGAGAGTAGAGCCTCTTTTGCTCATCTGTAGTGCCTGCCTTCAAGCGGCTTGCGTGGGTGGGGCGGATTGCCTCATGGGCCTCTTGTGCGTTTTTGCTCTTTGTTTTGTATATCTGGAGGCGGTAGCTTGCCACACCGAACTTCTCTGCAACGACTTTTTTAATATCTTCTTGCGCCAAAGTACTCAGGTTCGTCGAATCGGTGCGCATGTAGGTGATGAGCCCTGCTTCATAGAGTCGTTGGGCGACGGCCATAGTGCGCGATGGCGAAAACCCAAGGCGAGAACTTGCTGCCTGTTGGAGGGTTGAGGTAGTAAGGGGCGCATAGGGGCGTCGTAAAACTTCGGTTTCCTTTACCTCGACCACCACCCACTGCCCGTGGGAAGCTCGAGAGAGAATGTCTTCAACTATTTTAAGATCGCGCGGCTCTTCTTCGCACGTGACACTAAATTCTATGTCGCGGGCGTTTTTAACTTCGGCGGTAATGACCCAGTATTGCTCCGAGGCAAATGCACGAATCTCCCGCTCCCGCTCCATAATGATGCGCAGTGCCGGAGATTGCACTCGACCGGCAGAAAGGCCGTAGCGCACTTTCTTCCACACGAGGCCGGAGAGGTCATAGCCTACAAGCCGATCAAGCACACGCCTTGCTTCTTGGGCGAGCCGCAAGTTTTCATCAATGGGCCGCGGATGGGCCAGTGCTTCGGCTATCGCTTCTTGCGTTATCTCATGAAAAACGATGCGCTCCGGTTTCTTTAGTTTGAGCTCTTCCCCGATATGCCAAGCGATCGCTTCTCCTTCACGGTCAGGGTCGGTTGCAAGAATCACTTCCTCTGCCTTGCGTGCAAGGGCGCGCAGCGCAGTGATTATCTCCTGTTTGTGCGGCAGGACTTCATAGTGGGGAATGAAGCCTCCAGGAATATCGATTGCCTTCTTATTGCTTTTCGGCAAGTCGCGTATGTGTCCCACAGAAGCACGGACTACAAAATCTCCCGAAGGGTCTATGTTCTTGAGATATTTCTCAATTGTTTTCGCTTTTGCGGGCGACTCGACGATGATGAGTTTCATATAGGCGGTGTATCAATTCATACAATGGATTGGTAAAGAGTGCAAAACATCTCGCGCAGAGCTTTTCGAGATAGTTGATCTGCGGTATGCTTCTTGTGCATGCTTGATATTACTTTTATTCGTCAAAATCCCGATATCGTTCGCGCTGCCATAAAAAATAAACATTGCGCGAATGTTGATCTTGATCGCATCCTTTCTCTTGCCGAGGAGCGTAAAGTACTCGCTGGAAACATAGGGGAAATAAATCATAAGCGCAATGAAGCGGCAGCGGCGCGCAGTGCAGAAAGCGGTAAGGCTTTGAAGGAAGAACTCAAGGGGATGGAAGAGAAATATCAAACCCTTGAAAAAGAGTTGGTATCGCTTCTCATTAAAGTGCCTAATATTCCCTCTGCCGATACTCCTATCGGAGCGGATGAGTCAGGAAACGTGGTTTTACGGGAATGGGGGGAGCGGCCGAGTTTTTCTTTTACTCCCAAAGCGCACTGGGACATCGGCCCTGAGCTCGGCATTATCGACAATGAAAAAGCGGCAGAAGTCTCGGGCGCACGCTTTACGTATCTCAAGGGTGATCTTGTCCGTATGCAGTTTGCGTTGCTGCAGCTCGTGCTGCGGGTACTTTCCTCGCGTGAAGAGTTACAAGGAATACTGAAAAAAGCCGGACTTTCGCTTAATCCAAGGCCGTTTACTCCAGTGCTCCCGCCCCTCATGATGCGATCGCAGGTGATGAATAGAATGGCGCGGCTGGATCCAATAGAAGATCGCTACTATCTTGAGAAAGATGATTTGGTATTGATAGGGAGCGCCGAGCACACCGTGGGACCTATACACATGGACGAAGTGATTGCGGAGGAGCAACTGCCGCTGCGCTATGTTGCCTACTCCTCAGCATTTCGCAGGGAAGCAGGAGCTGCAGGAAAGGATACCCGAGGAATTTTCCGCTTGCATCAGTTTGATAAAATTGAAATGGAGACATTCATAGTGCCGGAGGATGGTATGGCGGAGCAGGAATTTCTGGTAGCTATCCAAGAGCACCTCATGCGCTTACTTAATATTTCCCATCGGGTAGTGCTTATCTGCACCGGCGACATGGGTTTTCCCGATCAACGGCAAATAGACATAGAATCTTGGATGCCGGGGCAAGATACGTACCGAGAGACCCACAGCGCTGATTATGTGGGAGGGTTTCAAGCGCGTCGCTTACACACGAAAGTAAAACGCAAAAGTGGTGAATCAGAATCAGTGCATATGAATGATGCAACTGCCTTTGCGATGGGTAGAACACTCATTGCAATTCTTGAAAACTATCAGCAGGAAGACGGCACGGTTACGGTTCCAGAGGTACTTCGTGCATACGTCGGGAAAGATACGATCACAAAATCTGAGTAGTCTTCCGAGCGTCACTATTTTTGCTTGTATGATGTAGAGCATGGCCTCTCGGGTAGTGTTTCCTCAATCACGGATACAGGAGCAACGTCGCAAGCGTCGTGCATGGATGACCGGTGGCTATATGCTACTCAGTATATGTTTTGTCGGAGGCCTTATCGCCCTGTCCTGGATTCCTCAGTGGCGCGTGAGCATAGTTGAGGTCACGGGCACACAAATAATTGCTACCTCAAGCGTTGTGGGGTACGTGCAAAATGAGCTTGTTGGTAGGGATATCTATCTCTTTCCCAAAAATAATGTCCTCTGGTACCCCAAGCAAGAGATTATAGCGTCGCTTCCCGTAGAGTTCCCGATGCTTCAATCGGCCTCCATAGAACTCCAAAATCTTCATACCATTGTAGTACACGTCTCTGAACGCAGCGCGCAGGCGCTGTGGTGCGGAGAGCAAATGGCCACGGGGACCCCTTGCTATCTCCTTGATGGCAGCGGCCTTCTGTATACGCTCGCGGCCAATTACTCTTCAAACGTCTATATTGACTACTACGGGCCGGCTGCCCAAAGCGTGCTGCCACGGCAGTATCTAGAACCCGCACAGTTTGAATCGCTGAGTGCGCTCGTGGCGGCGTTTGGAGAAAAAGAAGCAACAGATTCCATTCAAAGTGTCTCAGTTGATGCCACGGGGAATACACAAGTGGTTTTTGCAAGTGGTTTTGTGCTTATGTTTACGCTTAGCCAAAATCCGAGTGATCTTCTTAATCGATTTTCTCTTGCACTCACCACAGCTCTCTTTACCGCGCATCCGCTTTCCAATTTTTCCTATCTTGATATGCGCTTCGGGGACAAACTGTACTACAAACTCAAAGGGCAGTAGAGTGCTGATTATGCAAGGATTTTGGGCAACTCTGCCGCGTCCTTTTTTTGTGTTGGCACCTCTTGCCAATGTCACTGACGTCGCATTTCGTCGCCTTATCGCCACTTATTCAAAACCTTACGGGCCCGATGTCATGTATACAGAATTCGTATCGGCGGACGGACTGATACGCGGCAATCGCGAGGTCCTTATACGTGACTTAGCATTTTCCCCCAGTGAGCGTCCTATTGTCGCGCAATTTTTTACCAGTAGTCCCGAGGCGATGGAGGAAGTTGCAACGCTTGCCTCTGAGCTCGGCTTTGATGGAGTTGATATTAATATGGGCTGCCCTGACCGAGCAGTTGAAAAGCAAGGCGCGGGCGCAGCACTCATGAAAGACCCAAAGCTCGCCTGTGCGCTCATTGAAGCGGCACAACGCGGGGCAGGCGAGCTTCCCGTCTCCCTTAAAACTCGCCTTGGCTACAACACGGATATGCTTGAGAGCTGGCTTCCCGCGCTTTTTTCTTGTCGGCCTGCTGCCATTGTGCTTCATGCCCGTACCCGCAAGGACCTGTCGAGCGTACCGGCTCGGTGGGAGAGAATACGCCAAGCGGTTGAGATTCGAGATGGGATGGGATCGCAGACCTTACTCATAGGCAATGGAGATGTTTCGGGTATGGAAGACGCGCGGCAAAAAGCAGCTGAGACAGGTGTCGACGGGGTCATGCTTGGTCGGGCTATTTTTGGCCGACCGTGGCTTTTTGACGAGGGAAAGCAGCCGGACTTACAAGAGCGCCTGAGAATTGCTTGTGAGCACGCAGCCTTGTTTGAGGAATTACTGGGGGATATCAAAAGCTTTGCCATTATGAAGAAACATTTCAAAGCCTATGTTGAAGGTTTTCCAGGAGCCAAAGAGCTGCGCGCTACTCTTATGGAGACAAAAAATGCCAGCGAAGTCAGGGAGGTGATAGAAACTTTTTTGGGCGGTATACTCAAGGAGTGACAAAAAAAGATGAGCGCGCCCCTCAAGCGCTGTACCGAAAATATCGCCCCACCACCTTTGATGAAGTTCGCGGACAAGATGAAGTGGTAGCGGTGCTGCGCGCGGCTGTAGCTAAGGGTGTCATCGGACACGCTTATCTCTTTGCGGGGAGCCGCGGCACGGGTAAAACGTCGATGGCGCGGATTTTGGCGCATGCACTTAATGTCAGCGAAAAGGATCTGTATGAAATTGACGCGGCGAGCAATAGGCAGGTTGATGACGCGCGGCAACTGCGCGAAGGAGTGGCGACGCTGCCCTTTGAGTCAATGTATAAGTTCTATATTCTCGATGAGGTGCATATGCTCACAAAAGAGGCGTTCAACACGCTTCTTAAAACGATCGAGGAGCCACCCAAGCACGTGATTTTTGTTCTTGCGACCACGGAGCTTGAAAAAGTACCCGAAACGATTCAATCACGCTGTCAGGTATTTCAATTCAAAAAACCTTCTCGAGAGGCGCTCAAGGAGCTAGTGCTTGATGTGGCAAAAAAAGAAAAAGCTTCTCTTTCGCCTACCGGTGCGCAGCTCATCGCGCTCATGGGAGATGGTTCTTTTCGTGATGCGCTTTCAATTTTGCAAAAAGTTCTTACGCTTTCAAGTGATACAAAGCTAATGGAAGAAGAAGTTGCTAAAGTCGTTGGTGCGCCTCCAGGAAGCGTCGTCAATGATTTTCTCACCGCATTTGCGGAGAAACGTATTGGAGCGGCACTTGAGGTGTTCCACAGCGGACTTGCCGGGGGCGTTGATCCGCGGGTCTTTACTTTATTGGTTGTAGAAAAAGTGCGCGCGGTACTTCTTTTGCGGTTTGCTCCAGAGCTTAAAAAAGAGCTTCATGAGCAATTTGGCGAGGATGATTTTGTATTTCTTACTACCCTCGCGGGCAAGAAGGGGAGTACAATACATGCGGCTCTGTTGGCTGAACTTATTACTGCGCTTATTGAAATGAATCGGGCGCCCGTGCCCCAAATACCTTTGGAGCTTGCTCTGTACCGTACGATGGAGCAGGATAAATAATATTGGGAGATCGTCTAACGGTAGGACAGCGGCCTTTGGAGCCGTGAATCTAGGTTCGATTCCTAGTCTCCCAGCCAGTATGAGATAGGTTCGGACTCCGATAGGAGTAATATATTTATATGGGCAAGACTACAAAAATTGTCATAGGCGTAATCGTTGCAGTTGCCGTTATTGTGGCTGGCTATGTGTTCCTAAGTGCCCACAACAACGATGCAAATCAAAATACCAGTAGCAACGCAAACCAAGGCATCATAATAGGAGGCAATCCGTATGACCAAACGCATTTACAGCGCACCCTGAATTCCGGAGGAACACCTGGGGACGGTGGCGGAGGGTAATCTTAGTGAATCCTAGGTTTTAGTAAATCGCCAGATGCCGCAGATCATGCCGAACCTTTTGCTATAATGGTTCCAACTTTGTACCAGACACCCAGTCAACTCGGTATAATGCTTACGTGACATACAAATCCAAACTTATAGTCATTCGAGGCAATTCAGGTGTAGGTAAAAGTACTATAGCCAAGAAATTAAGAAACCCTAGCGATCGTAAAATAGCTATCGTCGAGCAAGATTACCTGCGTCGTTCCATCTTGGGTGAAAAGGAGAAGAAGGACGGCGATAATATTGATTTAGTGTTTCAAACAGTATCGTTCGCTCTTTCTCGAAAGTATGACGTGATTCTTGAAGGAATCTTAAGTTTCTCGCGATATGGGACGATACTTAAAAATTTAAGAGATACTTGTCCAGAGAATTATTTCTATTATCTCGATATTTCCCTGGAAGAATCATTTAAACGGCATGCCACAAAACCAAACTCTCATGAGTTTGGGGAAGAAGAGATGACCCAGTGGTATAGACCTTTGGACTTATTAGGCTTCACAAACGAGGTGTTAATTCCTGAGACCTCTTTGCTGGATGAGACTGTAGAGACCATACGCACCCAGACGGGCTTATAGTAGTTCCAACTTCGTTCCACACACCCAGCCAGTTTGAGATAGGTTCGGACTCCGAGGAGAGTAAAGAAATTTCCATGCCCTCACGTCCAAAATATGCGACCCCTAATTTTTTAGAGTTTTATGCGCTCTTCCCATTTCCGGATCCAAAATCAAAACATACTGCAGATCTAGCGCTCTCATACTACATATACGCTGAGTATCAATACTTCGCTTACGTCAATACATATACTAAGTTTTTTAAAATAGAAAATCCTAGCCATGATGAAGTAATGGCTCATCTTCGTGAATCCTGGTCATTCGCATTTGGAATGTATGGACAGCTTCGCACGACCATCGAAGCCTTGAGGGGGATGAGAAAAATGATAGGTGATAAAGAACCCATAGACAAGTATTACGAAGAAAATATTTCCCGGCTCGTGGATGTCATGAATGACATCGTTAAACATCCAATGTATAAGCATTCAGAGCCGTCGGAAGCTTGTGAACCACAGGCACTTTCTATGAATGGTGAAATAGATATAATCACCTGGTCTGACGAGGGAGAATCGTCCAAAGAAACCCTCGACCCAGGGAAGGACTTCATGGTTATACATGACTACCTTGAGTATCTGGCCGAGAGGCTCTCAGGTACTAAGAAAACAAGTTGAGTTCCACCTTTGTACCAGACGGTCGGCCAGTTTGAGATAAGTTTGGACTCCAAGGAATATGAAAAACAAAGAAGTAAAAACCAACCTAGAAGAATTTTACAAGAAGGTAAGGGCTTACCGGGATTTGCTTTTGGAATCTCGAAATGCCTACATGCCAGAGATTGAAAAGAATCATGAGCAAATTGCTCAGCAAAAAAAGGATTTGATACGTGATTACGCAAAACTGCAATCTGTAATAGAAAAATTTGGGAAAAAGCCGAAGATGAATGATGGTGTTTGGAATGTTTGGTTTTCTCCCTACGATAATGCTTTTACAAGCGACACTTTGATTAGGGTTGGGCCATCTCTTGATGCGGTGTTAGAAGACCTTGATTTTGCGATAGGAAAACTAGAAGGCATCGACGACGAAGAGGAAGTTTTAATAAAACCCAAAGAGCATAAAATTAAAAAGTCTCCTGTGTTAAAAGAAGGAGAGGATTTTTTGAGTAAAATTGACCGCGCGATTAACTTAGCTGAGCAAAAGTTGCTAAAGGGAGAGGAACTTAATAATTTAATTTCGGATTTGAAATCCTATAAGCCACCAACAGAATCTGAGGAAATACCCAAAAGAAAACTTGAGAAAATTCAACGCGAGCCAAATACGGTTTGGAGCGACCCAAAAGGTTACGCAATCGGTGGTGTTGCGCTACTCTCTCCTTGGAGAGAGGTATTTTTGGAGCTAACTTCGCCTGAGAAATCGTCGTCCCAAAGATATTTTCGTCCCGGTTCAAGAGAGGAAATACTCGCATATCTGCGACCTCTAGTATCTTCTGCAAAGAGTATTCGAATATACGATAATTATCTTGGCGATGAGGTGTTAAAGCTCTTAGAAAGCAGTGCAAGTGATGCTGAAATACAGATTCTCGGGGGTGGAGGTCAGGTTGATCCTCGTTTTATTAGTAAACTCCCTGCGTTTGCGACATATTTCGATAAAAAAATAGAGGCTAAAAAAACGTCGAAGGTTGCTCATGCGCGCTTCTACATTGTTGATACTCTCGTTTACCATGTAGACCCCTCTCTAAAAGGCAACGGTGCTGATCAAGCGACAGTTATATCTCCTCTTGAAAAGACAGAAGCAGAAAAGGTAATTAATGATTTTGAGCAATGGTGGTCGTTGGGAGAGAAAATTTAGTCACTCCGAGGAGCGTCAAAATGGTAGAGTAAAAGCATCTATGACCAAAAAAGGGATCACCGGTGGCATAGTACACAAATTGCCGGAGGACTTACGAAAGGCCATTACTTCAACGCCTGCGGCGCGAGCAGTATGGGAGGATATTACACCACTTGCGCGCAATGAGTGGATCTGCTGGGTCATTTCTGGGAAAAAAGCGGAGACAAGGAGTATCCGTATCAAGAAGGCACTCTCGAAACTTAAAGGCGGAATGCGCAGGCCTTGTTGTTGGGCCGGCTGTATTCATCGTTGAAAGCGACGCCCCTGATGTTTTTCAATCTCTCTGACATAACATAGTTCCAACATCGTACCAGACAGTCGGTCAAAGATTTTAGTTTGTAAAATAAGATGGTTTTAAAACAAGAGAATCAGACGATAGAACCTAATTTGGTTTGACATCAAGAAGTAGTTTGGTAGTATCGCCGCAGAAGGAGTACTACACATGCTTCCAACTATGGCAGAGCGTGTCGCCACTGGCGCGGGCCTGCTCGATAAAGTAAGACCCGGCTGGGCTCGTCAAATCTCGATCCCCGCCATGGACATGGGCGACGTCGGTTTCTGTGTGCTCGGCCAGATCTTTGGTGATTACACAACCGGACGCGTAACTCTTGGCCTCAGCAAGAAAGACACAATCGCCCACGGGCTCTTGCTTACATATGCCGGCATGCCCGGGGAGGAGCAGTACAGCGAACTTGCCGCTCTCTGGCATCAGCAAATCAAACGTCGGAGGGGACTGCGTGCATTTGGCCATTTCATCTTGCCTGCCGGCTAGCAGTAGCTCCGCGCTCCACAAAGAAGCTCCTCGCTTCTGTGTGGGGCTTCTTTGTATGTACCGAGTAAGGTAGTAGGTTAGAATGTCTACCAAGTCCTCACCACAACAAACCATGAATAATCCGAAAGGCTCACTAAAGAGGTTCTAACGTCGTCCAAGCCACGCAGCAAAAAAAATTAAAAACTATGGGAACTATTGCACGGCATCAGTGAATATTACCAATCTTTGAGTATAGCTTAATTGGGACTGATTCCAGGTTCCTTCGCAAGTGATAAGAACGAGATGAGCGCCATTGTCTTGGGAGATAAAAACATCAGTAGCATCCGCTGTAGGATCGTACAGACGGCTCTCGCGAACCACGAAAGTGATTGTTTGTCCCTTGTCGTTTAGAACATACAACTTGTCCCCCGGCAGTAACTCATTCAAATTATAAAACACGCCTTGTTTCGTCACTGTGCTGTTGCGTATCTGAGCAACATGCCCAGTAATAATGGCATTGCCTTCTTCTCCAGGGTGCGGACTGCCCGTATACCACCCCACATCGACAATATTGGTCGGTATTTCCATTGTCCCGTCCGACTTGAGACCAGTATACTGGAAGCCTGCATCAATGTTGAGCTTTGGAATCATGAGACGCACGGGAGACCCGTCCCCATTGTTCGCGATGGCCATGCTTGTCGTTGCAACTGAAGTAGTCGTTGTTGCAACAGAACTTTGCACCCCTATTGCACTGATTGGTGCTTGCGGAGCAGTCGCGTTAATTTTCCTTCTCGAGATAGGGCCGAAAAAACCGGCTGGAGGATAAACACCTGCCAATGCCTGCCACGTGCTAACAGCAGTTCTGGTCAAGGGGCCAAAGTAACCTGTTGGGGTAACAATTTTTAGAAAACCGCTATCAATTAAAAATTGTTGCAGGGCGGATACGTCGTTCCCATAACTCCCGAAAGCAAGGTTACGCGCAAACGAAAAAGTCGTTGAAGACGTGATGGATGAGAAATCCTGTGCACGCGCACCGCTTCCAATCATAAAGACACAAATGAGCAATACAATAAAACATATTTTATTCGACGCTCTCATAGGCTATACCATTATGCCATTATTTAAAAAGGATTTTCTAGGTAGGAGACTAGTACGATTGAAACTGTAGGCTGATATACTTGGCCTTGATGGAGGAATCAAAAGCATATGTCGAACATACCGGCAGAGCGGTTGAAGATAATCGTTTTAGCCACATGATGGCCATTACACTTGACCCACGCTCTGCATATAAGCGAGGTGTCATTCGTTGCATTACGAGCAGAGAAGGAAATGTTGCAGAAGAAGGATATATAGATAGAAGCGAACTGTATACGGTATCGGGAGATACACTCGAACACTTTACGGTTGGAGAGCGATTACAGATTAAAAATGAGAAAGAAATTATAGAGCAACTGAGTAGAAAGGGGTTAGATTACCTCGGCCTTGAAGACCCAGATATTTGGATTGATGAAAATATAGGATTAACGCACCTGTATTTTACGATACCCTTTATCAGTAAAGATAAGGACGAACAGCTCTCACAAATTCATCTGGGACATGCTGTTGGCAAAGATTTAGATTCTCTTGAAATGACCCTGCCGGCTCTCCAAGCAGATTTAAGTGGGAAAAATACTGCAAAAGAAGCTTCTATTGCACCCCTCAATAACAGGGGTATTCGTTACAATCTTTTTGAGTCAAGCAGTATTAAAAATAAGATTTCGTACTCCACGGTTCGAATTGGTATTGCCGAGGATATGAATAAACCCTGGCAGTTTGGGAAAACAATATTTCATCCGAAAGAACATACTATTGCTTGGGCTGGTGGCCACGCTTCGCCGGGGCCCTTATTCTCAAGGGAATTTATTGATGTAGGAGAGGGAAGGTTAGTTGGCATTATGAACGGCCGAGAAGCAAATCAACAAATAGGGGATAAGATCACATATGGCATGTTTTCAGTCGGTCTTTGTATTTATGACTACGAAAATGGCAAAATCGATTGGGTATCGCCCAAGCCTCTCATTATAGATTCTCAAGCAAGGTCGATAACTTTTGCTAGTCAGTTAGTCGAGGTCAAGGGCGGGGAAGCCGTTCTGTATGCTCATGTGGATGACTCGTTTGTGCGGGCGTATACCCTAAGGGTCGAAGGATTGAAGGCCCTTCTTCCTTAATAAAGTTTCAACATCGTTCCACACCCCCCATTAACATCAGGAGTTTTTGTTGTAAAGTTCTTCACAACCTCCTTCAGTTAGTGCTGTATACTATCCATGTATGACCGAAATAATACACGCTGATATATTCTTTTTTATCACGGCGATAGCGGTTATTATTATTGGCATAGGGGGAGCAATCGCTTTGTACTATGCAATTTTTATTTTGCGCGATATGCGTGTAGTGGCAAAAAAAATACGCAAAGCAAGCGATGAGCTCGAACAAGACTTTGAAGATTTACGGGCCAACATAAAAACTGAAGGTGTACGCACTAGGACAATTTTTGAACTGGTGCTTGGATTTATCGCACGGCAAATCCCTAAGCTGCGAGCTGAGAAAAAAGCAAAAGAAATGAGATCAAAAGGAGGGTAAGTCAGGATGCTCGGGGGTAATTACTAGTTCATAAATTTTGTATGGCTAAAGCAAAAAAACGAAATTCGACAAGCACCGCAAGAGCAGTTGGTATAAGCGCAGCAGCTGCCGTGGCCGCAGCGGCTGGGGCATATTGGTTTTATGGTTCCAGGGGTGCTGCAAAGCATCGCAAAACTGCGCGCAGCTGGATGCTCAAAGCTCGCGGAGATGTGCTAGAGGCAGTTGAAACTGCAGTTAAGAAAGCGGGAGAAGTTGACCAAAAAACGTACATGAACATTGTAAAGGGCGTACTTAAGCGTTATTCAAAGCGTGTTGGCGTAACACCAGCAGAAATGCTCCAGATGACCCGCGATATGAAGGAAGCGTGGCAGCATATGCAAAAAGTAGGCAAGCATGTCGGCACTAAGAAGGTTAAAAAAGCGATAAAAAAGGTCAGTCGGAGAGTTCGGTAATAACCTTGCACACGAGGGAACAAGACCCCGGTTAAAGTTCCAGGGCTTTGTCTTGTATACTGATGAGATATTGAGAATATATAACTTTTTGAAACGCTCGCAACACCCCGCCATGGTAGTATGTGAGAAAGCATTTTAATAAAAGGAAACGTTCATGCCCCAAGCCTCTAACCCTAAGCATAAAACTCCCGAGGTCACCAAAACAGGCTCTTCCTCTATCATATATGGAGTTTGTATATGCATTGCATGCGCGATGCTTATTTATCTCATTGGTTATAGCAATCTATTCTCGACAGCGTACACTTCTATAGCCACAAATCCAAAAGGGAATACGCAAAACAAAAACTCTCCACCTGACCCAGCTCCTTTAAATATAGCTCTCTATGAGCAGAAATTAATTGAACTTGCCAACAATGGCATCTCTACCTCTACGGCCACCTCTACAGCCTCAACAACCCCGAGTCTTTGGCCAGTACACACAGTCTATCCTAATGCTGGTGCAATTTTACCCTTTACGCGTATCGTCGCGTATTACGGGAATTTCTACTCCACCGCCATGGGTGTTTTGGGGCAGTATCCCGCTCCAGAAATGTTGCAAATGCTCAATGGAGAGGTAGAAAAATGGCAAGCAGCAGATCCCACCACCCCCGTTATTCCTGCCTTAGATTATATTGCTGTTGTTGCACAGGGAAGTCCTGGCCCAGATGGTAAATATAGACTCCGCATGCCCGCTAGTCAGATTGACTATACAATCCAATTGGCCAGCCAGATACACGGGCTAGTGTTTCTCGATGTACAGGTGGGGCTAAGTAATCTGCAAGCGGAACTCCCTCCTCTTGAACCCTATCTAAAAATGCCCCAGGTTGAATTGTCCATTGATCCAGAATTTTCTATGAAGAATGGGGAAAGACCGGACACAGTAATCGGTACATTTGATGCAACAGATGTAAATTATGCAGCAAATTATCTGGCTACCTTAGTAAGAGAAAATAATTTGCCGCCGAAGATACTCGTCGTCCACCGGTTTACAGAAGATATGGTTACTAATTACCAGCAGATCAAACCGTTGCCTGAAGTTGAGATAGTAATGAATATGGATGGATGGGGCTCTCCGGCGAAGAAAATGACCACCTACCGTAATGTTATATACAAGGAGCCAGTGCAATTTACTGGGTTCAAGGTGTTCTATAAAAATGATCTTCTTCCACCAAGTACTCACTTACTTACACCCGCAGAAATACTCAAATTAAAACCCCAACCTATATACATACAATATCAATAACATGAGTGGACAAAACCTCATGAATGCTATATTAAAAGGTTCACAATGAAGGAAAAAAGTACCGAACATAAGGTAATAAAAGCGACAGGTACAAATCTTTTAAACCTCCTTAGACCCTATATCCTTTTGGTCGGGCTTTTGATCCTGCTTACCATCGCAAGCAATGCGCTCAGCCTTGTCGTACCGAAAATTATTTCCAACGCCATTGATACCTACACCCAAGGGAATTTTGTTCTTCAATCTGTGATTCTGGAATTTTTTCTCGTAGTGTTTTTTGTTTTTATATTGACGTATGTACAAAACATTATGCAAACCTATACCGCCGAGCGTGTGGCAAGGAATTTACGTACTGGCTTGATAGCAAAAATCTCTGTTCAAGATTATTCCTATATTCAGTATGCCACTCCTGCAAAATTGCTCACCAATCTTACTTCGGACGTAGATGCGGTAAAGACGTTCGTATCTCAAGCTATCACCTCCATTATTTCCTCGGTTTTTCTTCTTGTTGGTGCCAGTGTTCTTTTGCTTCTCATAAACTGGAAACTCGCGCTTACGGTCCTTTCTATCGTACCGGTTGTCGGCCTGCTGTTTTATCTTGTGTTTTCACGAATACGAAAGTTGTTTAAAAAATCACAAGAAGTTATTGATTGGTTAAACAAAGTCATTACAGAAAGCATATTAGGTTCCGCCTTGATACGTCTCCTCTACGCCGAGCACTACGAATATCAAAAATTCCGTGCGGCAAGCACCGAAGCAAAAAGTATTGGATTTAGCATCTTGAGATATTTTGCTACTCTTTTTCCGGTCATTATATTCACCGCCAACATGGCGATTCTTATTATTCTCGTGCTCGGCGGTCATTTCGTGGTGATTGGCAGTATGAGTCTCGGAAACTTTACTGCGTTTTATAGCTACTTGGCAATTCTCATCTTTCCAATCTTTATTATTGGTTTTATGAGTAACGCCATTGCTCAAGCAGATGCATCCTATCAGCGCATTGGGGAGGTGCTCAATGCCGAAGAAAAAAAAGAAACTGGCGGTGTAGTATCTCAGCTACGCGGAGATATTGCCGTGAAAAATGTTTCAATAGCACTTGATAAACGGATAATACTTACTGATGTCTCTTTTTCTATACAAGCAGGAACTAAGACAGCGATCATTGGCCCCACTGCAGCGGGGAAGACCCATCTCCTGTATCTTCTTATTGGTCTGCTGAAACCTGATTCTGGCGTCATAGAATATGATGGCAAAAATATCGATGCGTATGACAAGAAGTCACTCCACCAGCAAATCGGGTTTGTTTTTCAAGACAGCATCATTTTTAACCTTACGGTGCGTGAAAATATTGCATTTAGCAATACGATGCACGATGAAGATCTTCATAAAGCTATCGCTACCGCAGAACTTACCGACTTTATTGAAGCACTGCCACAAAAGCTAGATACCGTAGTGTCAGAGCGCGGGACCAGTCTTTCGGGTGGGCAGAAGCAACGCATCATGCTGGCTCGCGCCTTGGCACTTAATCCAAAAATATTGCTCCTTGATGATTTTACTGCCCGTGTTGATACAAACACGGAAGAGAAAATTCTCAGCAATATTCAAAAAAATTATCCCCATCTTACATTAGTATCCGTTACCCAAAAGATTGCCCCGATTGAGAAGTATGATCAAATCGTTCTTTTGATGGAGGGGGAAGTATTGGCGGTAGGAACGCATCAAAAGCTGCTGGAAACCTCTCCAGAGTATGTACAAATTTTTGAATCGCAGCGCAGCACAAGCAATTATGAATTACAAACTTAAAGGTGCAACCAGTCAAGAGAAACAAGGAACGCTTGTCACAGCGCTCGGCAGGCTCATACCTCTTTTAAGGGGAGAAGAGAAAAATCTTCTTATTACTTTTATCGCGATCCTTTTCAGCGCCGGAGCAACACTTGCTGCTCCGGTCATTATCGCTCGGGCCGTTGATGTATATATACAAGCCAAAAATTATCACGGGATTTTAATACTTTCCGGAATCCTTTTGGGTATTTATATAGTGGGCTCAATCACAAGCTACATACAAACCATCACTATGGGTAGGGTTGGCCAGAGGGTACTTTTCAATTTACGCAACAACATTTTTATGAAACTTCAGGAGCTTCCTATTGCATTTTTTAACCAAAATAGAGCAGGCGACCTTATCTCTCGGATTAATAATGATACCAATATGTTGAACCAGTTTTTTGCCCAATCTCTGGCGCAATTTATAGGGAGCTCGGTCACTATTTTTGGGATAGGAATCTTTATTTTAATTCTCAATATTCGCCTCGGTGCCGCCACCCTGGTGCCTGCCTTCATAGTTCTTGGCGTGACGCAAGTACTTTCCTCTTGGGTACAGAGGAAAAATCTTACTAGTCTGCGCTCTCTCGGAGGGATGAGTGCTGAAATTCAAGAGAGTATTGAAAATTTCAAAGTTATGGTGGCGTTTAATCGTCTTGATTATTTCCGTGAGAAGTTTAATCAAGCCAACGTAATTAACTATCGTGCTTCGGTCGGGGCGGGAGTTGCAAATAACTTATTTGCTCCGCTCTACGATCTCTCCTATGACCTGGGGCAGCTCATCGTTCTTACGTATGGTATCTATCTTATTACAACAGGAAACTTTACGGTGGGACTACTTATCGGGTTTCTGCTGTATGCCAATAACTTTTATAACCCACTTCGACAATTTGCATCAGTGTGGTCATCGCTCCAACTAGCGCTCGCGGGCCTCAATCGTATTTCAGAAGTGCTCGCGCTTCACTCTGACATGCCGGTCGTGGCAGCAGAACCAAACGCCTCACCCTTTATGTTGGAATTTAAAGATGTTTCTTTCCGCTATCCAGAGGGCAAAGAAGTTCTGCGGCATGTGAATTTACGTTTTGATAAAGGAAAAACCTATGCGCTTGTGGGCCCAACCGGCGGGGGAAAGACCACTATCGCCTCTTTGATGGCTCGTTTGTATGATCCAACTGAAGGGATGGTACTGCTTGATGGGAGAGATATCCGTTCATACCAACCGCAGGAGCGGACCCAAAAGGTCGGTTTTATTCTGCAAGAACCTTTTTTATTCACTGGCAGCATAAAAGACAACATTCTTTACGGCAATCCGCAGTATCGAGACTACTCTACTGAGGAGCTCCATACGCTTTTGGAGAAAGAAAACCTCTCTGATTTGCTTGAGGGGTTTGAGCAGGGATTGGATACGCCCATAAGCTCAAGTGGAGATACAATAAGTTTGGGACAAAAACAACTCATTGCGTTTATGCGTGCGGTTCTCAGAAATCTCGAACTGCTTATCTTAGACGAAGCGACAGCAAATATTGATACCGTAACAGAGCAGTTGCTTGATAAAATACTTAATAAGTTGCCTGCATCTACGACAAAAATCGTGATTGCGCACCGGTTAAATACGATAAATGAAGCTGATGAAATTTACTTTGTGAATTCAGGAGAGGTAACGGCAGCAGGCTCCATGCAAAACGCCGTTGATATGTTGCTACATGGGAAGAGAGAAAGTTAATATTTAATCAAGAAAACTTTCCCTTTGGTGCGCAATGAGCTATAATAGAAACATATTCGTCTAGCTATAAAAAAAATAGTATGAGTGCAGATATGAAAGGAAGGGGCAAGGATCTCACGGTGGAAGCACCCCGAAGTCCTCATGCAAATATGGGTGGTTTTGTCATTATTGCCCGCACGATTGATAAGTGTCGTGCGTTGCTGTGGGGCAATATCGGTGAATATCATTTTGATTGTCCTCTCGATAATATGCTCTTTGGTCTCAAGGGTATTAAGGGAGATGATTTTAAACAGTTTGTTGAAACCGGTGCAACAGATGAAGAAATAGTAGAGTGGGTTAAGAATAACGGGGTACCAAAGACTGAAGATGAGATCAAAGCCTGGTCAGAAAAAGTCTCCAATGATAATTATTCCACTCAAGCACCAGAGAAGAAGCAATGGCTATCAGAGAGCGCGGTAAAGCTCGGGTTAGATAAGGACGCCACACTCTTTGACTTCCTTGACGCTGATGATAAGGCGACGTTCTCAAAATAAATTAACTAAGGGTTGTAAGTAGCACAGGGGTTCTCATGAATGTTTAGGGAAAGGCCCATATGAACATTATCTATTTAGGTACAGCCTTCATTGCAGGTGTCGTGAGTTTCTTATCCCCGTGCGTGCTTCCCATTATTCCCGGCTTCCTTGCGTACCTTGCCGGTTCAACCCAAGTTGCCTCAGTTACCAAACGTAGGGACATTTTTGTTAATGCGGTGTTCTTCGTGCTTGGTTTTTCAGTAGTTTTTGCGCTTCTGGGTATTCTTCTCCAGACGATACTTTTATCTGTCGGTTTTGAAGTACAAGCGTGGACTTCGCGCATCGGAGGCATTGTAATCATCTTCTTTGGTCTCTACTTGGTGGGGCTTATCAAAATAGGGTTTCTCGAGCGGGATCATAAAATCACCATTAAAAAAACGTTCAATTCGCGCTATCTTACTTCATTCGTCTTTGGTATTGCTTTTGCGGTTGGATGGACGCCTTGCGTTGGGGCAGTTCTCGGCGGAATACTTGCTCTTGCGACATCTGCTCCGCTTTCAGCTTTTTTGCTTCTTTTTATCTATGCGCTCGGACTCGGACTACCGTTTCTTCTCGTGGGACTTTTTACCGCCCAGGCGACGAGTCTCATCGCTCGAATAGGGGATCGTTTCAAATACGTCAATATGGCATTCGGTGTTATTCTCATTATCCTCGGGGTATTAGTTTTTACCGAAAATCTGAGTTTGCTGGGGAATTTCAATTTTATTAATAATCTCTTTCTTGCAAAATAATATGAAGCGCAACATCGCACTCATTGCTACACTGGTGCTTATTGTTGGTTCCATACTCTATCTTCAAAGCCAAAAAGCTGGGCCTACTTCAGTTGCGATAGGCGCCGACACCATCGCAACCAGTAGTGTCCACTCAGCTCAGTATGCTGCAAACTCACTCATATATCCCATGGCCCGGGAGCTAGTCTCGCCTGACGGATACATTAATACTGGTGGGGAGCCCATAAAACTCAGTGATCTCGTCGGTAAAAAAGTAATATTGCTTGATTTCTGGACCTACAGCTGTATAAATTGTCAGCGCACGATTCCATATCTGGAGTCTTGGTATCAAAAATATCAAAACGATGGACTTGTTATTATTGGCATCCATACGCCTGAGTTTAGTTTTGAAAAGCAACTGAGCAATGTTGCGACGGCAGTTGCAAACTTCGGTATTACGTACCCGGTGGTGCTCGATAGTAATTACGCAACATGGAATGCCTACAATAACAATTATTGGCCGGAAGAATACCTTATTGATATAGACGGTCTTGTACGCGAGCACAACATTGGCGAGGGGAATTATCAAGAAACAGAGACAAATATACAGCAGCTTTTATCTCAACGCGCCCAAACGCTCGGACTCTCGCTCAATATTCCGACGAGCCTTACTACGGTGAATGGAGCGATAGAGACTAATAGTCCCGAGACATATTTTGATTCATCTCGTAATACGTACCTTGGTGATGGGCAGCAAAACACCCCCGGTGTGCAGATGTTCACTGCCCCCACAACATTCGTGCTCAACACGCTGTACTTGGATAAAACCTGGAATATAGAGAGTGAGTACGCTGAAAATATTACCCCAGGCGCGCGCATTATCTACCAGTATGATGCGAAAGATGTCTACTTTGTCGCAAGCTCTAAGCTTGGGGTAACTGTAACGGTGCTCATCGATGGCAAACCAATACAAGTGGATAAGGGTGCTGACGTTAATGCATTGGGTCAGGTATACATTCAAGCACCTCGGCTCTATAAGTTAGTCGAAGGTACAACGCAACAACAACACACGATGGAGCTTATCGTGCAACAGTCTGGTCTTGATGCATACACATTTACTTTTGGCTAATTCGCCGTTTCCTCTATTCTTCTTGACAAGAATTTGTTTTTAGGATACTCTACAAGGGTAACTACATTCTCATTGGTTTTTCGCTTTGGGCACACGCTCTAGGCGCCAAAGCTTCAGCTTTATCTAAAAATCACGAGACTACCTAGCCGACTTTTTATTGTAATGGCTGGAGAGGTTATAGGGAGAAGATCCCGTTAGATAAAAGTATGTACCAAAAAAAGTTTAGTCCGAGAGGACAGCAAAAACCGTTCTCACGCAAACCTGGATTCCGTCGAGGGAAACCATCGTATTTTAGTAATGCAAGACCTACACACAGAGGATTCAGCAGAAAGAATCACAGCGGTTCCTATATCGACCCATCCAAATTCATCAATAAGGCAGTGATCACGGAGGAAATTGAGCGCTTTGTCCCAGAGCATCAATTTAAAGATTTTGCTATAGATGAGGAACTCAAACGTGCCGTAGTCGCAAAAGGCTATACACTCCCCACGCCCATTCAAGACCGCGCCATTCCGCATATTCTCCAAGGGTCCGACATGGTCGGGATTGCAAACACAGGAACCGGCAAAACGGCAGCCTTTCTTATTCCACTTATCAACAAAGTTCGCCATGATGCCAAGGAGCAAGTGCTTATCGTAGTACCCACGCGTGAGCTCGCACTTCAGATAGAACAAGAGCTTAAAGGTTTCACTCGAGGGATGAAGCTATTTTCAGTATGTTGTGTTGGCGGTGCATCCATCGGTCCACAAATTTCTGCTTTGCGCTACCGCAACCAATTTATCATTGGCACCCCAGGACGGCTTAAGGATCTCATTGAACGCGGCAAGATCAAACTTAGTGAATTCAGCACTATTGTTCTTGACGAAGCTGACCGAATGCTTGACATGGGATTTGTCAATGATATGCGCTACGTGATGCAAGGAATGCCCAAAAACCACCATACTCTTTTCTTCTCTGCAACCATATCAAAAGAAATCGAAGGGCTCATCCAGGAGTTTCTACACGAACCGGTGCGTATAAAAGTCTCAATCGTCGATACTCCGAAAAACGTCGAGCAGGACGTGGTTCGAGTAACGAACAGCGCATCGAAACTCGATGTTCTTCACGATCTACTTAACCAAAAAGAATTTAGCAAAGTTCTTGTTTTTGGCAAAACCAAACATGGGGTAGAGAAACTATCCAAACTTCTCACGACACGAGGTTTTAAGGCAGAGTCTATTCATGGTAACAAAAGTAATTCACAAAGGCAGCGTTCACTCGCACTTTTTAAAGATAGTAAAGTCCAGATTCTGGTAGCCACAGATGTGGCCGCCCGTGGGCTTGATATCGCCGATGTGAGCCACGTGATCAATTACGATATGCCCATGACCTACGACGATTACATACACCGCATCGGTCGTACCGGCCGCGGAGATAAGCGAGGTAAGGCGCTCACTTTTGTAGAATAATTATGAATCAAATTCGTAGAATAATTATGGACCAAAAACCAAAGCCTTATATTTCTAAAACATTCCAGCAAGAGGGCAAATGGATCGAAAAACCTATCCCTGCCACAGTACTGGTGTGCGCGTGTAATAATAAATATCTCAAAACACGAGAGGGGCAAACGTGTTGTATCAAGTGCATGCAAAGGAGGTAAAGGCCTATAGACCTAGATACTCCGAGTATACTTTAACTGTATGTCTGACAAGGAGTGTGATCATACAAGCGTAGGTATGCTTGTGGAGAAGGATGAGGGTATTTTATTGATTGAAAGAGTGAAAAAGCCTTTTGGCTTTGCACTTCCAGCAGGACACGTAGATGAAGATAAGGAGTACGATAAAGCGGCTGCGCGGGAGTTAAAAGAGGAGGTTGGTTTAGATGCAAAACATCTAGAACTTATTGCTGAGGGGCGCAAGGAAAATCCCTGTCGACGAGAAGGTGGATCTTGGCATTATTGGAAAATCTACAGGGTTTTGACGCAAGGAGAACTCCTTCCCAATACCGATGAGGCTAAAGAAGCCCGCTGGTATCCTCGGAATGCAATCAAAAAACTTGCCAAGATAACTGAAGCATATATCGCAGGCACTATTTCCGAGGAGCAGTGGAAAGCTAGCCCAGGGTTAGAACCAGTTATGTACGAATGGTTTAAAAAGCTTGCTATAATCTGAGCATGACCATCACTATGTGTGGCTCTGTGAAGTTTTTTGATGAGATGGTTGAGCTTCAAAAAAAACTTGAAGAAAATGGCCACACTGTCCTCATGCCCATTAAGGTTTCGGGCGTAGATTACTGGTCTGATGACGCCACAAGTAGGATTGAAGCAAAGAGGAGGCTCGGGCTTCTGGAAAAACATATGGATAAAATTGAAAGATCAGATGCAATTCTGGTAGCAAATTATACCAAGGGCGATATCAAAAATTATATAGGCGCCAATACTTTTCTTGAAATGGGATTTGCACGATATCGTAACAAGAAGATTTTTTTACTGAATCCAATACCAGACCAGAAATACATTAGCGATGAGCTTCTCTCGTGGGAGCCTATAGTTATTGAAGATAATTTAGAAAAAATACAGTAACAGAGATTATGTCTCTGTTATTTAAGAATTGAAGTAGAAATGTTATACTGTCTCTCTATGGGGACTATTTCTCGTACCTTGTATTTTTTTACCTCGGCAGTGTTACTTGCGCTGGTGGTTATGTTCCCTCACGCTGCTTACGCAGCAACAAAACTTCAAGTTTCAGGTTGGATACCATACTGGAGGACGGCCACTGGTACCCAAGATGCGCTTCTTCATCTAAATGAGCTTAACCAAATAGACCCGTTTGGCTATATTGTCCAAAACGACGGTACTCTCTATGATGCGATGAACATAACGCAGCCATCATGGTCAACTCTTATAGCTGCTGCCAAAGCACAAAAAGTCCGTGTGATTCCTACGGTGATGTGGAGTAATGGCCAAGCCATTGATACCATATTGCGTAATCCCACAACGCGCGCTGCTCAAGAGAATGCGATTGTTGCCATGGTCAAACAAAATAATTTCGATGGTGTTGATATTGATTATGAAGGGAAACTTGCCCAAACAAAACCATACTTCTCCCTCTTTCTTAAGGAGCTTTATAAGAAAATGGGAAATAAATGGGTGGACTGTACCATTGAAGCACGCACACCAGCCTCATCGGAATTTGCAATTATAACGCCTCAGGATTTTCAATATGCCAATGATTACAGCGCTATTAATAAATACTGTGATCAGGTTAACCTCATGACCTATGACCAGGGAACGATTGATATCAAACTCAATGCTGTAGCGGCAGGCCCATATATTCCAGTTGCCGATCCGCAATGGGTGAAGAAAGTGGTGTTACTCGCGGAGCAAACCATTTCAAAAAAGAAACTGGTGATCGGTGTTGCTACCTATGGCTACGAATTTTCAGTTACCTCCCTTACACAGGGGTATCGGTATGACATACAATGGGCTTTTAATCCAAGATATGCTCTTGAGCTAGCGGCGCAACTTGGAATCACTCCTGTGCGCAATGGTGCCGGGGAGTTGAGTTTCAGCTATGTGCCTTCTGAATTGCCTCTGCAAACATCTACCGCTACCTCAAGTGCGACAAGCACTACGGGGGAAGTACCTACCACGACTACTTCATACTCTCCACTTGCAGTCGCTGTCATAGGTCAACCATTTAATATTGTCTGGTGGAGCGACGCGCAGGCGGTTAAGGATAAAATAGCACTCGCTCAAAGCCTTGGAATCCGCGGCATTGCGATATTTAAGATTGACGGAGGCGAAGATCCAAATCTCTGGAATATTTTGCCCCAAAAATAGTGATACATTAGGTCCGGTAAATCGGTACCTCCATTGGGGGATGTGCAGATCTATTTAAGTGGGGGAGTGATAGAAGAATCCACACGCATTTGCTATACTGCCTAGAAATACAGTAACTTGTTTTTACTTTCTTCTGCACATTCGCCGATGTCCGACTCATTTATCTGACTGAATAAACTTCAGTGCCTCGCGTACGGTGCTCATAAATTGAGCCGGAAAGATAATAGTCGAATTTTTTTCTGTGCTTATTTCTGCCATTGTCTGAAGGGTGCGTAGTTGAAGAGCTACTGGATGTTTGCTGATAATATCTGCCGCATCTGCAAGCTTTTGTGCAGCTTGCATTTCTCCTTGCGCAGCAACGATTTTCGCACGACGTTCGCGCTCGGCTTCGGCTTCCTTTGCCATTGCTCGCTGCATATTTTCTGGCATAACGATGTCTTTGATCTCCACTGCGGTAACTTGTGCCCCCCATGGTTCGGTGTGCGTATCAATCACATTCTTGATCTGTGTATTTATATCCGCTGTTTGTGAAAGCAGCTGATCGAGCATGAATTGGCCGATAACATTTCGGACCGTTGTTTGGCTTATTTGATTGACTGCGTCATGAACATTTTCAACAGCAATTACTGATTTCATTGGATCGATGATGTGATAGTACGCCACTGCGGCAATATCAATAGAAACATTGTCTTTCGTAATTATTTTTTGAGATGGTATAGCCATAGTGATCGTACGCAAGGTCACCTTAGCCATCACTTCAATTAATGGAATAAGAAAGATTAATCCAGGACCGCGTACGCCTATAGCTCGACCAAGACGAAAAATAACGCCACGATTATATTCCTTGATAATGCGAACGGAGAACAATATCAGAACAATTATGACAGAAATTATGTAGATCATATGCAGTTAAGTATATACCAACAGCCCAGTAGTAGCAGTAACCTTGAAAATCTTTTCATTTTGGAGTTTGTGTTCTCAAAACTCTCCCTAGCGCCTCTCATGATGAAGGATGTTCGAACCTGTTTAATTATATAAAAAGAAAATCGCCCATCCATAGGCGATATTCTGGATGGGCGGTCGGCGTTGGTTTCGTCACTGTGCGTTGCTGGCCACGCTCGCTTCGCACTCTTCAAGATAGCGAGCTGTGAACTCATGAAGAGAGAAGTTCGATCGAAAGCACTCAAGGAACTCCACAAGAGTCAGGCGGTGGCCGAAGTCACGGAGTATCCCCAACATTCTTATGAACGACAGGTCAATGCAGATTTTCTCGGCAATCTGTCGGTCGAAGCGAAAATTAATGACTTCTTTGAGAAGATCTGCCCTTGACTTGGGGTGGTTGGTGCCTGCAGGATTGCTGTCTGGCATGGGAAACCTCCTTATGGGTGCCAGTATCTGTTATCTTTATACTATATAATTTTGGTTTTGTCTATTTTTTCGTTTGCCCCACACCTTGGAAGATGTTAGAACCTATTGTATATAAAAAAGATGAGCCTCGGACATGTCTGCCGAGGCTCGAGAAGGATGTTGGTAACTAATTCTTAACTAATGCCTTAAAGTACCATACTTTAATAACATCGACTATAAAGAAGTATATAAGTGTCAAAATAGCGAGTATCGCTAGCGTCACTAATGATAGGGGAGCAAAAGAAAACCATATTTGAAACTGTGGAATATAAATAATGCACAAAGAAAATAGGAATGCTAACGCGAATGAGATATTTAATACTGTAGATGGTTTTTTTGCGTTCCAAAATGATCTTTCACTGCGAACGCTATAAAATACAATCAACGCGATAAAGGTTAAAAATATATAGAGACTTGTCTCAACATAGCGTTGCGGTTCCAAACGAATGAGTAAAAAATAAAAAATTTCAAATAGTGCAGTTGGAATACCAAGAAGTATAGAAAGAAACATAAGTCTACGCACGTTATGTTTTTCGGGTCGTACCACCTCCTCGTCCGTAGTGCTATCAGTAGAAATCATAATCATGGGAATATCAGTAATAAGGCTGGTGAGCAAAATCTGTATAGGCAGAAGCGGCAAATCTGTTGAAAAGAGATAAAACATTGATAGGGCAATGAAATTACCGAAATTACTCACCATGGTGTGCTTGATATATTTATTTATGTTGACGAAAATTGAACGTCCATATTTAATCCCGTTGATAATAACCTCAAGGCTGCTTTTTAGCAGAACAATATCAGCATTCTCTTTTGCAATGTCTGTTGCCGAATTTACTGCTATTGCTACATCTGCTAATTTTAGTGCAGGCGCATCGTTGATCCCATCACCCTGATAGGCAACGACATACTGCTTTTTGAGTATTTTAATAATGTTATATTTTTGCGTGGAGGTAACCCTGGCAAAAATATTACTTGTGGTAATTGCCGCTTCAAGCTGGCTCGGGGACATTTTTTCAAGTTCATTCCCAAGATACACCTGCCCGCCTTCTTTCATTAACCCAATTTGCTCTCCAATATATTGAGCTACCTCTCTGCTATCTCCGGTGAGAATTTTAATGCGTATGCCTAATTTTTCTGCTCGCTGAAGAGTATTTTTTACACCCGGGCGTAATGGATCGTCCATAGAGACATACCCCAAGAAAGTAAGTCCTTCCTCGTGTTTGAGAATATCGAAATCATCACTATAGGAAACCTCACGGTAGGCAAGAGCTAAATGGTGTAATCCTGTTTTACCTTCCTTGGTAATGTTCTCTAGATATGCTGCGGTATGGACATGCTTGGTTATCTGAAGCAATACTTCTGGGGCGCCGATAACAACCAGAAAATATTTTTTAGTATGCGTATCCTCCAAAACCATCCTGCTTCTTCGGTCATTGGGGTCAAACGGTAATTCTTTAATAATCCGTAGTGCTGCTGCCTTCTTTTTGAGTGACTCTGACACATAGTTGAAAAATGCATCATCGTAGGAATTTTGTGTTCTATGTTTTCTTGTTTTTAGTGGTGCAATAGCAGCAAATGCAAGGATTTGAAACAACTCAACATCGCTTGAGACAACACTGCGTATTTGCATCTTATTCTCTGTAATAGTCCCCGTTTTATCGGTACACAAGAGATTTACGTTTCCAAGATCCTCCAGTGCCGACAGCCTCTTCACCACAACGTGCTTTTGAGCCAGTGCGAGAGCTCCACGGGAAAGAGAAATGGTGGCAATGACTGGCAATACCTCCGGTACCACCGCAACGGCCATTGCAATAATAAATAACAAAAGACCACTAATGTTGGATAATCCTCCGTTGAGAATGAGCTTTGAAATGAAGAGTGCCGCCAAGCCTATGAAAACAAACTTAACAAGAAATGTGCTAAATGATTGCAGCGACTGCTCATAGGGTGTTTCTTTTTTTGTGGAGAGCGATAACTCTGCAATGGCTCCGAGCTCAGTGTTTTTTCCAGTCGCATACACGACACCTACCGCAACGCCCCTCTCAATGATGCTCCCAGTAAAAACTAAGTTTTTCTCTGAAAGAGCATGCTCTTTTGAGACTTGTTTTATCACGGGCAATGATTCTCCGGTAAGTTGTGATTCATTGACCTCTAAATCTGTTACCTGAAGTAATCGCATATCTGCGGGTACAATATCTCCCTCGCGAATCATGAGTACATCGCCTGGAACTATTTGTGTAGTATCAAGGAGCATCTCCTTGTCATCACGTCTGAGCCTCACCTGCGTCGTAATGAATTGCTCGAGTTTTTCTATAATTTTTTCAGATCTATATTCTTGAAAAAAACTTAGCGTTATATTGATAAGTAGGATAACCGCAATAATAGTGCCATCTGAATAGTCCCCGATACTATAGGAAATAAGTGTTGCCGCGAGCAGGAGATATACAAGAGAACTGCGCAACTGACGAATTAAAATGGTGCGCGCATGGTCATGGTGTCTTACGAATACGTTTTTACCGTAGCGAAGAAGTCGTGCGTGCGCATCGCTTTGGCTAAGACCCCCTATTGATGTCTCAAGCCTACCGAGAAATTCCTCTGTACTTAACGTAAGAACTTCTTTTTTATCCATACCAGAATAGTCCATCATGAGTTGGAGTGTATGTCACAGTGATATTGTATACTGAATGGAGCGTATGTCCTTAACGGATGAATTGAGGGAGGTAGTACGAGGTGAAGTGGAAGATTCGCCGGAGGTACTTCAGCAATACTCGCGCGACGCGAGCCTTTTTGTTATACAACCACAAGTAGTTGTGCGTCCTATGGATGCACAAGATGTATGCACGGTGGTACATCTTGTAAGCACAAAAAAACAGGCACCAAAGTCTCATATTTCAATTACCGCTCGCTCTGCAGGCACGGATATGTCAGGCGGTCCTCTTAATGATTCGATCATTCTTGACATGACTCGGCATTTCAATCGCTTGATTGAGCTTGGTGACAATTACACCATCGTAGAGCCAGGCATGTATTTCAGGGACTTTGACCGTCAGACGCAAACAAAACACCTCGAGCTTCCGAGCTATACTGCTTCCCGCGAGATCAACACGGTGGGAGGTATGGTTGCCAATAATTCAGGGGGCGAAAAAAACCTTAAATATGGGAAAACTGCGCGCTATGTAGAGGAGCTTGAAGTGGTGCTTGCAGACGGACAAGTGCATACCCTCAAATGCCTACGGGGTGAAGCACTACGTGCCAAATGTCTCGAGCGAAGCTTTGAGGGAGAGGTATATCGTGCCCTCTCTTCGCTCATTTCGACTAATCGGGATGTCATTGAGGCAGCCAAGCCCGGGGTAGAGAAAAATTCTTCTGGATATGCGCTTTGGGAGATGGGAGATGGCACCGAGTCACTTGATCTTGCTCGTCTTATGGTGGGGGCTCAGGGAACGCTTGGCATTATTACCAAAATTCGATTTTCACTCATTAACCCCAAGCCCTATGCGGCTATGGTCATAATTTTTTTGCACAGTCTTTCTGAGCTGGGCAGTATCGTGTCGCCAGTTCTTGTGCATGAGCCGGATAGTTTTGAATCCTATGACGACCACACCTTTACTCTTGGAGTGCGATATTTCCCAGAGTTTGCAAAACAATTAAAAATGAACTTTATTTCACTTGTGCTTTCTTTTCTACCTGAGATGTGGATGGTAATAACGGGTGGGGTGCCGAAGTTGGTTCTCATGGTGGAGTTTCGTGCTCGCTCTCAGGAAGAGGCGCTTAATAAGGCAGAAGATTTGGCAGAAGAAATTGAACATACAAATCCTCGTGTTTCACTGCGTGTGGCTTCTTCTGAGCGTGCAACACGGAAATATTGGCTTTTGAGGCGGGAGAGTTTTAATCTTCTGCGCAAAAAAGTTCGGGGCTTGCGCACCGCTCCTTTTATCGATGATTTTGTGGTTCCGCCCCAGAAGCTTTCGGAATTTCTCCCTAAACTTGATGCAATCCTATCAACGTATAATCTCACGTACACCATTACGGGCCATGTGGGTGACGGAAACTTCCACATCATCCCTCTGATAAACCCCAAGGAGACACGCCTCCCGCATCTTATCGATGAACTGTCACACAAAGTGTACGATCTCGTTCTTTCTTATCACGGTTCAATTACCGGGGAGCATAATGATGGAATTGCTCGGACACCCTATGTAGAAAAAATGTTTGGTCCTGCCATGTACGCACTTTTCCACGAGGTAAAAAGCATACTCGATCCGCACAATATTTTTAATCCGGGGAAAAAGGTAGGACTTACTTTCTCCGAGGCCCTTACGTATCTTGATCTTCCGCCCCAAGTGGTGGTTACGCAAACCCAGGAAAGAAATCAGTCTTAATGTGTCTGCCGGGAATCCCGAGATCTGCAAGCGTTTTTTTAAAACCTTCCACCATACTATTTGGTCCTGATATATAGAATATGCGCTCAGAGTAATCAGGTACTTCCCGCGCAATAAGCTCCTTAGTGATCATGCCGGTGTGGAAACCCTCAATAGGCGCTTCATCTGTTATGGCATACATTACCCTGAGCCCAAGCACAACGCGGGCTTTGTCAAAGATTTCCTTGTACGCAATATCACCACGCGTTCTATTTGAGTAAAAAAGTACAATATCTCGCTTTTCCCGCTTCCCCAGCAAATACGTTATCATGCTGCGAAAAGGAGTAATACCAATGCCGCCTGCAATAAAGACGAGTTTGCGTTTTGGATTTGAGGGCAACGTAAAATCACCTCCCACGCGCAGTGCGCTTAATGATTGCCCCGGCCGCATTGCGGCAAGGGCATCCTTGAAAGAACTAGCAGGTTCAGTGAATTTAACACCAAGACGAATGTTTGATTCAGTAGGGGAGGAAGCAATAGTGAAATAACGTCGGTTACCCCGGCTGTCGGGCTTTTCATGCGGAAATGTCCACTCCATGTATTGCCCGGGGCGAAACGTCAGCATACGATCGGAGGAAAAAACAAAATCAGAACTGCTTTGACTCGTTCTCTCTATAGCGTTGAGCGTGAGGATCATTCTGCCTTTGGGATTAATAAAACTGGAAAAGAAATTACCAACAATAAGCGCCAACTCCGGTGTCGAATATAAGGAGCCGATATGAATTGCGGGAGCAAATAAGGCTCCCACAAGTGCGCCGTACCCAAGCCGTATAGGGCGCCGTGAGGGTGTAGTTATAGGTTCGGTAAGCATCACAAATCCCAAAAAAAGAAGCGGGGAGCCAACGAAAACTTTCTGCAACAAATCAAGCAGGTTGTAAGAAGGAGCAGTAATCCACACGCTTAGAAGTGCTGCTATGGTGAATGTGCATACGAGATCAAAACGTTGCATTTTGCGCAGCAATAACAAACCACCGATGAGCACAAAAGGTAAAAGGGGAACATTGCCCCCCACCCACCAACTGGCTCCTTGACCAAACACAAGCCCCATAACTACCACAGCAAGAGCGGCGGGGTTAAATATTGGACTCTTGTTCAAGGTAAGAAGATATTTTGAGGTGATGGCAATAGCTGAGAGTAAAACAAGATAAAATACCCCCAACATATTCAAAGGACTAACGGGGCTTACAATGAGCGCGAGGATGAGCGCCGTGATATATGTCGACTCAACGTTTGTTGGGGCAGAGAAAAGAAATGCGCAGAGCTTATTTATAAGCAAGCAGGAGAAAGTAATAAGAAGCGCTGAAAAGAGAATAGCAACCGGTGTAAAGGGCAGAAGCGCAAAAAATCCAAATACTATGGCCGCCGCAAGCAGCGCCAAGAGATAATAGAGCGTGAGGCGATACATCGTAATGCCGTTAAGCACACGATCAATGGGGTTCATAGTGTTGTGTATGCTTCAAAGCCGCTAGTCATAGTTGCGATGCCTTCCGTATCAATACTGTATCCTTCAAAACCTTTTAATGATTCGATAAACATCATACCTTGTTTTCCCATAGCAAAAGCACCCGTTGCAAAACGATCTGCTTCGCACACGTCGGGGCCAATGATGGTGAGGCTCACCGGATCAAGTATTGCCTCTGTGGGCGCATGTGGATTATAAATGTGCTGTCCACGCACGTAGGTGCCTGAAGTGGCTACTCCGTGGCCTCGTGGATAGAGTACTTTTACTATTTCCTCTGTTTGAAATGGATTACGGATTCCCACGCTCCACGGATTTTCTTGGTTATTGTGTCCTGAAGATTGAATATCTCCGCCAGCATCAATGAAGAAGTCCCGGTATCCTAAGTTGCGCAGCAGGTCTGCAGCATTTCGTATTGCCCAGCCCTTGACGACTCCTGATGGATCTATGGATCCATCGGGTCTTTGTATATTAAAGTAACCCCCTGTCTCTTGGTGCGTTTTTTGCGCAAGAGAGAATACTTCTTGCATTTCTTTGCTCCACTGCTGCTTTTGGATCTCCTTGCGGTTTATTTGCATCACTTCGCTAGTGTATTTGTACGTGCTAAAACGTTCATCTACCGCAGTAAAATATTTAAATACTTTATTAATGGCATCTTCTGCTCGGGAACTGTCAGATACCACCTCGACAGTAATGGGCATTCCCATAATAAGTCGGCTCTGGCGCATACCCGGGTCCTATGACGCTTGTGTAAGCGCGGAGGAGAGAGATTGTACAAATGCCCCACTTGATTGGGTTGCCCCTGAAACGGTGTTGACTTGTGCACTTTGAGCGGCAATCGCTTCACTTCTAAGAATAGGCAGGGCATAGCTACTTACTTCCTGAGAGTGCGCCTGATCACTTGGATACTGGAGGAACGTCACATCCGTAAGTCTGCCACCTTGTATAAGAATTTGTACTTGCAGAGGACCATAAAATGCGTCTGCCGTAGAACCAGTATACGTGCCATCTTTATATGTGCCCGCTGTTGTAGCAACGACAGGAGTGGGACTATTTGTACTCGTGCTTTGAGTGGTGGGGGTGGGAGTTGAGGGAAAAGGACTCAGGGCTATGATCTTTGAAGAAGATACACTATTCCACCAGGCGTAGGCGCCGAGTGCTATGAGTAGTAGTGCTGCAAGTATAATTTTTTTCATCATTATTACTGAGTTGAAGTTGGAGGGAGAGGGCTTCCCACAGGACGGATTTGGACTGACTGGGCAGTTACGCTGCCGTCGGCATTTGTAGAGCCCGTCACCACGACGTTGGTTCCAACAGCTAAATCATTAAGCGTGCCACTGGCAGATTTCATCACTTGTGTTGCACTGCTGACCAGCACGATTCTGGTGCTGCCACTTGACATCTTTACCGTAACACTGCCGGAGCCCTCAGTAATGATTTGCCCCGAGGTAAAGTTAGCACCAGCGCGCGCGCCAGTCCCTGGAGTGAACTGGCCACCGGTAAACTGACTGCGTGCGGCTGGGTGTGCTTTTTGATAGGCCGTCCCGCCCCAAAATGAGCCCCCGGCAATGATAATGACTCCTATGATTAGCAAAAATGTTTTCATATCTAATGTGTGTTAGCAGATATTAAATCATACGTGGTAGTAAGACATTTGGTGCACAAAAGAGATCACTCATCTTAATTATTGCTTTTCTATTCATATCGCAGTGCTTCGATGGGATTAAGTGAAGCAGCACGACGAGCGGGATAATAACCAAATATAATACCAATTATTGCTGAAACTCCGAAAGCCAATACTATAGCTATCCACGATACGGTAGTATGGATTACTCCTGAATAGGAAACACCGAGAGAAATCGCCACACCAAGAATAATACCGATTGTCCCTCCCACAAGCGTTAACGCTACTGCTTCGGTTAGGAACTGAAGGCTAATGTCACCTTGTTTTGCGCCGATTGCCTTACGAAGACCGATTTCACGGGTACGTTCTGTTACTGTGGTAAGCATCATATTCATAATACCAATTCCTCCTACAATAAGAGAAATACCAGCCACGGCAGCAAGTAATATGGTAAAAGTTTGGGTAATACTGTTGGCAGTGGCAAGGAGGGTACTTTCGTTGAGGACACTAAAATCAGCCTGCGCGGGGTTGCTAATATTGTGGCGCGTTAAGAGAAGGTCCGTGATATCATTTTGCACTTGTGTCATCACACTGGCGTCTGTGGCTTGGACATCTATCGTGGAGAGGTATTGATTGCCCGCGAGATACTGCTCGGCACTTGTTGCAGGAATATATATCATATCGTCTTGATTATTAAATCCACTGCTACCCTTGCTCACGGTTATGCCGATGACAGTAAATTCAAGGTTCTTGATGCGAATTATTTGCCCCACAACCCCCACCGCACCAACTCCAAAAAGGTCATCTCGAGCGGTAGGACCTAGCACCGCGACTTTCGCCAGTGAAGTATTTTCCTGGTCGGTAATGAAAGAACCTTCTGCAATCTGGATGTTACGGATTTGTGGATACGCAGACGTTACTCCATCAACTGAGGTGTTGGTGTTAGTCCCCCTTGCGGTTATTTGGTAGCGACCGGATACTTCTGAGGCTACTGCTGCAATATTTGTTACTTGGGAGGCGATAGCATCTGCATCTCCCTGCGTAAGACTGCGTGCCGTTCCACGACCACTTGATACCTGAGAGCCTGGCCCCCCCTGGGCTCCAGGAGTTATTTCTATGAGATTTGATCCAAGTGATTGGATACTACTTTGTATAGAACTTTGTGCACCTTGCCCTATGGAAACCATAGCAATGACAGATGAAATACCGATGACAATGCCAAGTACGGTGAGCCCGGAGCGTATTTTGTTTGCCGAAAGGGCAGTGTATGTTTCTTGTAGAATATCGCCAAACTTCATAACATTATGTGGTCTGCCCTGGGCGATTGCGGTGGTCAGAGAGGATCACCCCATCTCGAAGGGTAATGATGCGTCTGGCATGGGCTGCGACATGCTGCTCGTGGGTGATGAGCACTACGGTACAGCCCTGTTTTTCGTTGAGCTCTTGAAAGGTACTCAGTACGATTTCTCCGGTCTTGCTATCAAGGTTACCAGTTGGTTCATCGGCAAGTATCAGCGAGGGATCGTTTACCAGCGCTCGGGCTATCGCCACACGTTGTATCTGACCGCCGGAGAGTTCATTGCTGAGATGAGAAAAATGGGTCTTTGTGAGACCCGCAGCCAGAAGTGAAGTAGACGCACGCTCTTCGCGGTTTTCTTCATCAACTCCCGCATATATAAGCGGCAGCATCACGTTGCGCAAAACAGTTGTACGAGGTAAAAGATTAAAGGACTGAAAAACAAAACCAATTTTATCTTTTCGTATTTCGGCAAGCTCGTCATCTTCCATTTTCGAAACATCCTTTCCGTCAAGGAAGTACGTTCCTGATGTTGGGATATCAAGGCACCCCAAAATATGCATCAGGGTAGATTTTCCTGAGCCGGACGGTCCCATGATAGCGACAAACTCGCCGTCATTAATAGTAAACGATACTCCCTTGAGTGCTTGGAGCGCCATTTCTCCAGAGCCGTAGGTCTTAGTGATATCTTTTATTTCAATCATTACTCTTGCCGTCCATAGTCTCGTTATAATCCGATGGTCCTGGCACCACCTCCACCAAAACCAGTGCGGCTGGTGCTGACCGCAGCTGCTGAGGCAGTCGTTTGTCCCGTAGTGGTGCGTACAACAATTTGCTCTCCTGCTGTTAACCCGGAGACTATCTCGGTATTCGTGTTATCGGTGAGTCCCGCTACAACAGGGACTTGCTGGGGCGCTACGCTGGAGAGTACTCCTTGAGTGCTCCCAGTATTTGCCAGCGGGGGAGTAAACACCAGAACATATGTTGCAGCAGCTTGTGTCGTTTTGACGGCACCTGAAGGGACGGTGAGTACATTTTGATGCGCGGCAGTAATGATTGCTGCACTGGTTGTCATGCCTGCTTTTATGCGTGGGTCTTGGGAATCAAATCCCACCTGCACATCGTACGTCACCACTCCTTGGCTTACGGTGCCAGTCGGATTTATTTGTGCCACCACTCCGGTGAGTGTGAGACCACTGATAGCATCAAAAGTGAGAGTAGTTTCGTCACCCAACTGTATCTTTGCTGCATCGACTTCATTGACCTGAAGATCAACATACTGCTTTGTCGTGATGAGGGTTGCTAGGGTCGTACCGGAGCCAGCCTGGTCGTACACGTGAACGGGCACGGAGCCAATGACACCAGAAAAAGGTGCAGTGATATAATATTCTGCAAGGGTATTTTCTGCCTGCTGAAGCGCTTCTTGTGCTTTCGTTATGCTCAATTGACTGGACTCCACATCGATAGGATCAGCTCCCGCTTGTGTTTGCTGTAGGGTTTGCTGTGTTACGGTGATGTTATTTTTATCGGTCACGAGAGTATTGCTATCGGAAAGGAGAGTCGTGAGATGCGACTGCGCTTTGCTTTGATAACTATTAAGGCTAGCTATCTGAGTTGCGGAAACGGGCTTTGGCGTTGCACCATTTTTGGTGAGTTGATCAGTGTAAAATCCAAGAAGGTTGTTTGAGCTGGTGACCGCCGTCGCCAGAAGTCCTGTTGTTACGTCCGTCTCTTTGAGCAAGTTCTCAATTGTCTGCGGGTCGGGAGTCGAACTTACTGCCTTGAAATCAGAAAGCGTCTGGTCATAGGATTGCCGCGCAGCCAGATAGTCGTTGTATGCGATCGTACGATAGGAGGATGCCTGCGGGCTGTATTGAGAGGCCTGCGTGGTGTAATAATCCATATTCCATTGGCTTGCGCCTCCTGCTTCGCTGCCGAGATTGATGTCTTGAAGACCAGCGATGATGGTAGGAAGATCAAGAAAAGTATTGGTGATGTCGCCAAATGTACTTTGATACAAGCTCGCCAGAGCTTGTTGGGCCTGAGTGATTGAGTCTTGTTGCTGGGTGAGCGTGAGGGCGGTTGAGGGCTCCTGTAGTTTTTGAAGTGCCAACTGCGCACTTTGTAAATTTTCTTTGGCGCTTTGCACTGCTTGTTGTGCGGTGGTTGAGTTTAACTGCGCAATAACCTGTCCTGCTCTCACTTGTTCTCCCGGTTTGACCGCGATGTAGGTGATTTGTCCGGAGACTTGAGGTTGGATATTGAGCGTGTCAGTTGAGGTGATCTGTCCGCTCTCTGACACGGACGCAACGATAGTGCCTGTCGCCACACCACCCAGCACGTAGCGTGTCTGGTTGTTCGTGTTTGTGGCTAAGGCAGATGTTGCCCACCATCCTGCCCCCACGAGGCCGAGCACTATGATAGCGCTCCATACCTTATGTCGCACGATGAAGTTTTTTATCGCTCCAATATATCCTTTTATTTTTGTTCGTACGGCCATATGTGCAGATTTTTTTGTATAAAATTTTACTGTTGTCTAGGGGGAAGTGGCATGGGCGGCAGTATGCGGATAAGTTGCGCTTCAATATACCCTTGCGTGTCGGGCTCTCCCAACACAATTACTGCCTCTCCTTGGCTGAGTGTGGTACTTGTTGCCTCACCATGAATGATCGTTGAGGTGCTAACAAGAATAGTCTCGCTACTACCGGTACGAGTCTGCAGAGTAAGCAGTGGCAACGCGACGTTTGTTAGGGTGCCCACCGCTCCATGACCGTCTTCTATAAATTCGTGTGGGAGAGGAAACATACCAAATGGTGTGGCAAAGGATCCAGGACCGTGATTAAACGGAGGAACACGCTCAAAGCCATGCCGCTCAGCCTCAAATAGCATACCGAGATTGAAAATAAGTATGACAACAATGCAGCCACCGAGGATACCAAGCCCCATACGCGTGCGCCGCGACTCCCAGATTTTTTTTACCTCATCAGACATAGCAACGCCTTATGCGCCTACTGGAGTAAATGCATATCGAACATTGCGTGGTATGCGTGAAAGTGACCACCCAAATACTCCTGCGCATACAAGTACGCCTGCTATTGCAAAGGAAGGCAATGATTCAAGAAGCAGGTAGCTGAAGGTTTGCCAAAAAGAGAAAATTACGTTGTGATCGGAAACCATAAGAGAAAGATAATCATAAAATCCCGAAGCATAAAATTCCTGAACCGCGTAGGAAAGTGCGGAAATAAGAGCAACACCAGAAAAAAGTGCCACTGTGGCGGTTATGCCTATTTGGATACGGGCAGCACGACGCCGCACAGCAGCAACGTGCTGAAGTACGACTCCACAAAGAGCCTGAGGAGGCACAACTTCTTTTAGAAACGTGTACAGATAATCCTGCATGCCAATACATACGAACACCAGGCTCTATTTGGTGCGCCCAGCCTCCCGATACATAGAGGGGGAAGTATGGGGCTATCCAGGCAATCAAGGTGATGCATCCAGGAGTTTGCGCAAAATTATAAGGGCTCGGTAGTGTCGACTTTTAACGGTGTTCGTAGGTTGCTTGAGGATTTTGCCTATTTCTTCAAAAGTCAGTCGGTTCGTGTAATGGAGTAGCAGCACATCACGTTGAGAGGGAGGGAGAGTGGTTATTGCTTCTTGCAGATCCTTTTCGTCCTCGCCTCGTATCATCATTTCTTCTGCAAGGAGCTCAGTATCGGATACCGTCTCTTCGAGAATATTTTTCCCTTGGGCGGTTTCAAATGTCGAAAACGGAATTTGTTTTTTCTTGCGTATCTTGTCAACAGCGGTGTTGCGTGCGATACGCATAAGCCATGTGGTAAATTTTCCTGCGCTTACCTTGTATCGATGTATATTCCGCCATACTTTCACAAATGTCTCTTGAGTGATATCTTCTGCATCATATTCGCTTCCCGTGAATCGCAGAGCAAAGGAATATACCATAGTGAGATTGCGTCGCGTGAGTTCCTCAAAAGCGTTTTCATTTCCGCGCACGTATAAGGCGATAAGCTCTTCATTGGATTGCTCCATGATGCGTAAGTATACTGTACCCATGCAACAAGAAACTATTGTGCTTGGGGGAGGGTGTTTTTGGTGCACCGAAGCAGTTTTTAGACGACTGAGGGGGGTTACTTCAGTTCAATCTGGCTACACGGGAGGACACATAAAACATCCCACGTACGAAGCGGTCTTGGGGGGCAACACGGGTCACGTGGAAGTTATAAAGATCGAGTATGATCCCGACCAGATCGCTTTTGAAGAAATTTTGCACATCTTTTTTACCAGTCATGACCCGACGACACTCAACCGGCAGGGGAATGATGTTGGAGTGCAATATCGCTCGGCGATTTTTTATACAACCCCACGCCAACAAGCCAAAGCACAACACTACATCGATGTTCTTAATCATCATGGATATACAAAGCCAATTGTCACTACCGTGGAACCGCTTGAGGTGTTTTATCCGGCCGAAGAGTATCATAAAAATTATTACGAGACTCACGCAAATGCACCTTACTGTGAATTGGTAATTGCGCCTAAAGTAAAAAAAGTCCAAGAAAAATTTCCGACGTTAATTAAAAAAGATGAGTCCTGATGCATTTCACGCAATAGTTGCTGAGGAATTTCCCCGTGCAATACCGGAGCGATTTGTAAGCCAGATACACAACGTTGCCTTTCTCGTTGAGGATGAACCTACGCAAGAAGTTCGCACTCAAGAAGGATTGTCGATAAACGAGACATTGCTCGGGTATTATCGGGGAATTCCTGCGACTCTGCGCGGGGATGTGTATGGAGTCGGCGCCACTCTACCCGACAGCATTGTTTTGTACCGGCTGCCGATCATACAAGAAGCGCAGTATCTCTGCGGCGATGTCTCCGCTTTATTTGAAGAAAGGGTGCGACAAGTAGTGCGCGAGACTATTTGGCATGAGGTTGCACACCATTTTGGTATGGGCGAACATGAAGTACGCAGGCGAGAGAAAGAACGTAATAAAAAATGATACACTGGAGGTATGGAGAAAAAAGTGCTGCTTGCTCCTTTTTATTTGATCGCCGCGGCATGTATTGGTCTTGGTGATACACTCTATCTTTCCTATTACGAACACCTGGGTCTCACTCCAACGTGCGCTTTGCATGGCTGTGAACAGGTGCTGACGAGCGTGTATGCCAAATTTAATGGTGTACCGCTGGCATACATCGGTCTTGTCTTTTACGTCTATATGCTTGCTCTTGCGTTGCTTCTTGCCTATGATCCGCACTCAAAGGGGCTTCGCTTGGGAGTACTTCTCTACACGGCTGCGGGGCTCCTTCTTTCTATTGGATTTGAATCGGTCCAGATTCTCATCATCGGCGCCATATGTATGTACTGCGCTATCTCAGCAATTACTACGCTTCTGTTGTGTGCTCTGGCAGTGTGGCATTTTTTTTCAACTCGTGCTGCTTCCGCGACCTAGTATCTCCTTCTTTGCAGGCCGCGAAACATTCTCCAGAGCACAAAGAAGAAAAGTATTACAACGATAGGGTAGAAGAAACCAATATTGCCAACAACGTAACGCAAGATGGAAAGTACATATAGCGCTATCACCGCTCCGGTAAGACCCGCGGTGTGCGCGATTGTGCCCGTGGTAGTGGTAGCCACCTGTTTTTGCGTTTCAGCGCTGAGGACCACCCCGGAGCTATCGGTCCCTTTTGCTTGCACTATTTGCGCTTGTGCCCAAATTATTCCGCTATCAAGGGCTTTTGCGGCGCTTGTTCGGCCCGAGTCTATGGCGCTTAGGGTGGGTACAACAGCTTGAGCAACGGTGGGAGAAACGTTGGCGATTGCAGTATCAATGGGTTGAGAAGACTCTATAGAGGAACTGGGGGTGCTTGAGGGAGGGGTAGCAACAAGAAAGGTTGCTTGTTGCTCGGCTAAAAATAGTTGATTTGAATCATATAAATCTGCAGTAATTGTATGGGATCCTGCAGTCGGTTTCCATGAAATGGAAGCGACCTGTGCTTCTTTGGAAGATAGGGAGAGAGATATTGATCCGAGAGAATCCTTTCCATCAAGAAACTTAAGACTACCGGTGAAAGAACTGTCGGCAGTATTTGAAATGACCGCATGAATGAGGACAGAATCGCCCTGGGTAACTGAATCCTGAGAAAGGAAGATAGATTGTTTGGCAAAATCTGCCGCGGACACGAGGGTAGGCAAAAGAAAAAGTATTATTGCTACAAAAACTTTTTTCATGCTACAAAAAGTATAGCACGAGAGATTTTACCTTTTTACGGGCGACGATCTAAAAAGAGGCTCTTACCGAGCCTCTTTTCTATGTGGTACCATTTTCTCATGGGGGATTTTTTCAAAAACTTCTGGCATCACATTGTTCCTTCTGAACACAACTCATATCGACCACATCTCCTTCGGCCCTCTTGGCTCGGTTTTTTCCTCGCAATCATTCTAGCCGCAGAGGGATTTTTAGTAACCAATCTAGTTGTGCGTCAATCCAGCGAGAATTTTCTTGCTGCAGTTGTACCGGGAGAGATCATTGCTCTTATCAACGTCCAGCGTGGACAAAACGATGTTGGAGCATTGCAAGAAAATAGTTATCTTGACGCTGCTGCGCAAGCGAAGGCGGAAGATATGGCGGCTCAGGGATATTTTTCCCACATTGGACCGAATGGCAAAACACCATGGGCCTGGATAGAGGGCGCGGGCTATACCTATCAATACGCTGGAGAAAATCTCGCTGTGCGTTTCGTTGACTCCACTGATGTAATAAACGCATGGATGGCCTCACCCACTCATCGCGCTAATATTGTAAAGGGCGTGTATACCGACACCGGTGTCGGGGTAGCACAAGGTATCTATCAAGGTCAGCCCGCGACATTTGTGGTGCAATATTTTGGCTCTCCTGCTTCTGTCGCAGCGGTAGCACAAGCTCCTCCAGAATCAACTACCGCAGTTAACACTAGTGTTGCCCAAAAAGCCTCCAAAGCGGTAGGGCAAACCACTACGTCGGCATCAAGTACCCTCGCAAGCAACAGCGTGCCAAACGGAGTGCCGCCAGCATCCCAGGTATTGGGGGCGCAAACTACTCCAGGACCAAATACCGCAGCAGGCGTCAGTGCGCCAATCAAAGCACAGTCGCTGTCTCAGATGGTAGTGAGGGCATTTGCTCATATCCAGGCGGAGCCGCTTCTGGTAACTGAATGGGTATTGGGTACGATCGCCGCTATTCTTGGTATTCTCCTCTTTCTTGTTTTTTTCGTACACATTCAAATTCAACCCACCCAGATGCTTATGACCGGTACGACCCTGGTAGTTTTCACCCTTTTTCTCATGTACTGCAACAGCAGTTTTCTTACGGGGGCCGCCTCAAACAGCAACCAATCTGCCAGCGTCTCTCAAGGGATAGATGGTGCTCGGGGCGTCGTGATAGATCCCGTAGCGGCTGCAACCCAGCACTGAGTGGTTCTGGGAATAATGCGCTTGCGAGTAGTACAAGCGAGGATTATGCTGGTGGTATGTCTAAAACATTAACTGTGGGCATTGTTGTGGTCATTGCCATTGTAGTCGTCGCCTTTTTCTTTTTATCCAGTTTTATTAATCCTTTTAATATGAATTCACAAAACCAGCAGCCAATTACTGCAACTACCACTCCCGCGGGGAGTGCAACCGGCCTGGTAGTACAAGATGAAGTGGTGGGTACGGGTGCTACTACTGCGCAATTGGGCGATGTGCTTACGGTTAACTACACGGGAAAACTCCAAAACGGTACAATTTTTGATACTTCAATCGGCAAAGCGCCAATTCAATTTACTCTTGGCGCAGGGCAAGTTATCCCCGGATGGGATCAGGGTCTGCAAGGAATGCGAGTGGGTGGCACGCGCCTACTTATTATTCCCCCGGGTCTGGCCTACGGCTCTCAGGGGGTAGGATCTATTCCCCCTAACTCTACGCTCGTCTTTGAGGTTCAGCTTCTTGGTGTCCAGGCACCCTCTCCAGCTGCTTCCACGTCAGGATCTCCTACAGCGCAATAAATCAGGTAAAACTTTTTCCGGACGCTTGACCTACCCATGCGCCCCACACGTTTCTTCCTAGAGAAAAAAGCTCCTCATTCTCTTGCTCGTGCGGGAGTGCTCCACACCCCACATGGCACGATTGCTACACCGGCTTTTATTGCGGTAGCGACCAAAGCAACACTCAAGGGCGTGCCGGTTAGTTACTTTCCTGAACTTAAAGTACAAGGGATCATCGCAAATACCTATCATTTATATCTCTCAGGGGAAAAAGCAATTGTTGCGGCCGGGGGTGTAGGCAAATTTATGGGCTTTTCGGGACCAACCATGACAGACTCTGGTGGTTTTCAGGTGTTTTCCCTTGGTGTGGGGTTTGGTAAAAAACTATCGAAGTTTCTGCCCAGGGAAGTGATAGCGCAGGAGGCAGTAGCGCTTTTTGATGAGGAACTTGCAACCTCTCACGGCAAGCTTGCTATTGTCGATGAAGAAGGAGTTTCTTTTACTTCTCATCTGGATGGTTCTCTACATCGCTTTACTCCAGAGCGATCAATTGAAATTCAGCACGCCCTCGGGGCAGATATTCTTTTTGCTTTTGATGAGTGTACGGCACCCACTGCGAAGTATGCCTATCAAGAAGAAGCGATGGAGCGTACCCATAGATGGGCGAGACGTAGTCTTGCTGCCCACCGCAGGAACATTGAGAAGGAACGTATTCAGGGGATCTGGGGCATCGTGCAAGGGGGCCGTTTTGAAGATTTGCGCATACACAGTGCGCGAGAACTTGCCGGTATGGATTTTGATGGATACGGCATCGGGGGTTCTTTTAGTAAATATGACATCCTTGGCATTCTTAATACAGTGAATCAAGAACTGCCCCAGGAAAAACCACGGCATCTCCTCGGGATTGGAGAACCTGAAGATTTATTTATCGGCGTGGCGGCAGGCATTGATACGTTTGATTGTGTACTCCCCACACGAAACGGTCGCACCGGTGGTATTTATACTGAGGGGGGAAAAATTCAAATCCCCAACGCGCAGTATAGAAATGATTTCGGTCCTCTTGCTTTGGGCTGTGCGTGCCCGGTGTGTCGCATTCATACCCGCGCGTACCTCAACCATCTCTTCGCCACGCGTGAGATGCTGGGGCCGGTCCTTGCGTCGATGCACAATCTCTACTTTTTCTCCCAGCTCATGGAGCGCATACGAGTTTCAATTCTTGAGGGAACATTTGAAGCGTTTCAAGAAGCATTTTTGTCTCAATACAAAGTGCGCTAAAGTGTCGAAATGGCACGTTTTGCTATTACGGCTCCGTATACGCCGGCGGGAGATCAACCCAAAGCGATTGACGCGCTTTTTGAAGGGCTCAAAAAAGGTTCCCCGCATCAAACACTTTTAGGGGTGACCGGTTCTGGAAAAACCTTCACTATCGCAAATGTTATTGATCGCTTGCAGAAACCAACGCTCGTCATTGCACACAACAAAACGCTAGCCGCTCAGCTTACTCAAGAATATCGGGAGTTTTTTCCCAACAACGCCGTCCACTATTTTGTCTCTTACTATGACTATTATCAACCGGAGGCGTATCTCCCTACGAGCGATACCTATATAGAAAAAGAGGCCCAAATTAATAAAGAAATTGATCGACTACGCCACGCTTCAACGCAAGCACTCCTCACTCGCCCAGATGTCATTATCGTTGCATCCGTTTCTTGTATTTATGCTCTCGGTAGCCCTGAGGAGTATCGTCGGGTACATATGGAGTTGCGCGCGGGCATGAAAAAAAATCGTGCTGAGCTTATTCGGGAACTCGTCGGTTTATATTTTGAGCGTACCACCGCCGATCTCATGCCTGGTATGTTTCGCGCGCTTGGCAACAGCATTGAAATTATGCCGACCGGCGAGCAAATCTTATACCGGATTGAATTTCAACAAGACACCATCGAGCGGGTACGCATTATTGATGCCATAACCCGCACAGAAAAAGAACCACTGCCGTTTTTATTTCTTTTTCCTGCCAAACATTACGTTACTCCCGAGCATGAGCGCGACCGTGCGATCAAAGATATTGAGCGTGAGCTCACCCAGCAGCTTCAGAAATTTGAGCGCTCCGGAAAAATTCTTGAGGCCGAACGGCTCAAGCGCCGTACGAATCATGATCTCGCCCTTATTCGCGAGATGGGGTATTGCAATGGAATAGAAAATTACTCCCGCCACTTCGACGGGCGTGCTCCCGGAGAGCCTCCGTATACGCTTCTTGATTATTTTCCACACACTCCACAGGGCAAAGCTGATTTTCTTACGATTATCGATGAGTCTCATGTCACTGTGCCGCAAATTGGCGGTATGTATGCGGGGGACCGGTCGCGCAAAGAGACACTGGTGGAGCACGGGTTTCGGCTTCCTTCCGCTATCGATAACCGGCCGCTTCAATTTGAGGAGTTTGAGAGTGCCATTGGTCAGGTGATTTATACCTCTGCGACCCCAGGACCCTATGAGCGGGAAACCTCAAAAAAAACTATGGTCGAGCAAATTATTCGCCCCACCGGTCTTATTGATCCGGAAGTGATCGTGCGACCGATAACCGGGGTGCTGGGTGCAGTGCAGGGACAAGTGGAAGACCTTCTTAAGGAGGCTGAGGGGGTTATTTCCAAAGGCGCTCGGGTACTGATTACCACGCTTACCAAAAAAATGGCGGAGGATCTCTCAGATTTTCTTAAAGATCGAGGTTTAAAAACGGCATACCTACACAGCGACGTGCAAACTCTTGACCGCATCACTACGCTCACAGGTCTGCGCAAGGGAGAGTTTGATGTATTGGTGGGTGTTAACCTGCTTCGCGAGGGACTGGACCTGCCGGAGGTTGAGTTGGTCGCTATCTTGGACGCCGATAAGCAAGGATTCTTACGCTCGGAGACTTCACTTATTCAAACCATTGGGCGAGCAGCGCGAAACGTCAACGGGCGTGTTATTTTATATGCCGATCAAATGACTGGCTCGCTCACAAGGGCAATTGATGAAACGAACCGACGCCGTGCATTGCAACACGCATACAATGAAGAGCACGGTATTACACCGCAGACGATTCGAAAAAATATCAAAGATATCACCGAAGAGTTGCGAAGCGATCACGCCAAAGCGGTAGGGGTCATGTTTACGATAGATAAGGATCTCTATGCAAAAAATCCTAAAAAATTTATTGTCGAAAAACGTCGCCAGATGATTGATGCGGTCAAAGAGCTCGACTTTGAAACTGCAGCACTTCTGCGTGATGAAATCTATGCTCTGACAGGAGAGGGAAGAGTAAAAAAGAAAGTAGGTGCCTAAGAGCAATATGTCCTTTTGGTGTCTAACGTAGTATTCTCTTGTTGGAAAGGAGGGAGTCGCTATGGCCCTCATAATTGGCGGCAAACCCAAACGCCAGCTTCTGCGGGAATTAAAAGAAGGCGGTTTCCTGGTGGCTGATGAAGCTCGAGACATTATCATTAACCATGCGTTCACGACGCTTCCTGAAACCGAACTAATCGACGACCTCGGAATTGTCATCGTGCGAGATCTGGGTAGTTTTCCTGAGAGAGAGCCAACGACAGGTCAACTATGGGCTCGCATACGTGAATCGGGATATGGTCTCTGTCCAGCGGAAACCGCTCTCCACCTGCGTCTTCAAGGAGATCAGGGACACGGCAACTACTGCTGGATGGCGATGGAGCGGGTCGCTGGTTCCAAGGGTAATCTGTACGTATTCACTCTCCGGCGTGGTAACGATGGCAAGCTTTGGCTTGATGTCGAGCGTGCCAATCCGGGTGATCCGTGGCGTATTAACAGCTGTCTCATCGTCCGTCTGCAGTCCCATGACCGAAGGCCAGCAACATGGGGTTCTTCCGATCTCATGTCAGTTCCCGTATGAACTTCGGTTCACAAGCACCAGGTCCTGTCGCATCGCGCACAGGACCTACTTTGTTTTTATATATACGTTTATTAATAAAATCGATGGAAGATCGAAAGATTACACTTTCCCTAGTGGATGATGTTAGAAACTATTGGAAAAAGAGAAGTAACTATATAAAAAAGAAGCGTCGACAAAAGCCGACGCTGTGTAACTCTCCGGTGAAGGGAATCGAACCCTCGACGGCTGGTTTTTTTAATCATCCGGCCACTCTACCACTGAGCTACACCGGAACGTTTATGGCGGTCAGGGACAGTTGAGTTTTCAGCTCTCAGTGAATGCGAGAAAAGCGCCCGCTTCGGGGTCCACCTTACTATCTACGCTCACACTGTCCCTGACCTGCATCGTATGATGCTTGGCACACTGGCTCTTGTCAATCAAAAGTATCCGCATCCATCTCTAAACAGCGTTTTCATTGAGTTGCAACATGTTTTAGGAAAGTTAATGTGCTATACTACCTTCTTACATACCCCCTCGGAGCAACCGTGGGGCGTATTCCGTGTTTAAAACACCTCACTATGGAAGACTACATACATATAAAAGGAGCAAAAACGCACAATCTCAAGAATATCTCTCTTACCATTCCACGCAACAAAATGGTGGTATTTACGGGACTTTCTGGCTCGGGTAAATCCTCCTTAGCTTTTGATACTATTTTTGCCGAGGGGCAGCGCCGGTATATCGAATCGCTTTCTGCCTATGCCAGGCAGTTTTTGCGCCAAATGCAAAAGCCCGATGTGGAAGAAATCACCGGACTTTCGCCAGCCATTTCTATCGATCAGAAAAGTCGATCCAATAATCCCCGTTCAACCGTGGCAACGATCACGGAAATCTATGACTACCTACGTATTCTTTTCGCGCGCGTGGGCAAGCCACACTGCCTTATATGTGGGAGAGAAATTAAGAAACATTCCAATGAAGAAATAGTACAAAGTGTGGTGGAGGGTGTCATGAAATCTACACCTAAAAAAACTCGCAAGATAATGAACATAGATGTTGTCGAAGACACTGTCAAGATTTTTTCCCCGGTGGTTGTTGGTCGAAAGGGGGAATATTATCAGATGCTTTATGATCTTCTTAATAAAGGGTTTGAAAAAGTGACTATTGATGGAAAATTCATGAGTTTGCGTGAACGAGTAGTACTTGAAAAAAATAAGAAACACGATATTGATGTTCTTATTGATGAAATACTTGTCACTGAATTTACAAGAAATCACCAAGCTGCTTTGGAGCGTCTCTCAGAAGCAGTCGAACGGGCGCTTCACGAAAGCGGGGGACTGGTAAAAATCGAAGACATGCACGGTACGCGTTTAGTCTCAGCAAAGTTCATGTGCGCTTACGATGGTTTCTCATTTCCTGAAGTTGAACCGAGACTATTCTCTTTCAATTCTCCCTATGGGGCATGTCCGGAGTGCAACGGTCTCGGGACAAAGCATTTTTGGACTGACGAGGAGTGCCCGGTGTGCCATGGCCTGCGTCTGCGGCCTGAGGCACTGAGTGTCTTTATCGGAGAGAAGACTGGGGCAACGCATGGAAAAAATATTGTTGACATAACGCAACTTGCTATTGGGGATGCCTTTGCTTTTTTTAATGCCCTTGAACTTTCAAAAAAAGACAAGGAAATTTCAAAAACAGTTGTCAAAGAGATCTCTGCTCGGTTGAAATTTATGCTTGATGTGGGGCTTGATTACCTCACTTTGGACCGCAAAGCAAACACGCTCTCCGGTGGAGAAGCGCAGCGCATCCGTCTTGCCTCTCAACTAGGCTCTGGGCTCGTAGGAGCGCTCTACGTACTTGATGAACCCACCATCGGACTTCATCAGCGCGATAACGAACGCCTTATCAAAACACTGCTTAACCTGCGGGACCTCGGTAATACCATTATTGTTGTTGAGCACGATGAAGATACCATCTACTCGGCGGATTACTTGGTTGATATAGGCCCTGGTGCGGGGGTACACGGCGGCCAGATTGTCGTTTCCGATTATTTAGAGAAACTGCTGACTGCGAAGAAAAACGATAGCGGTTCTGTGACACTTGCATATTTGCGCGGAGAAAAGATGCTGCCGGTTCCAGAAAAGCGACGCAGTGGCGATAAGGGAGCGATAAAAATCCGCGGTGGATCGGCATTCAATATCAATAATCTTTCCGTTGACATCCCGCTTGGCAGGCTTATTGCCGTTACCGGGGTATCTGGTTCAGGGAAATCAACATTTCTCTACGAGATAGTGCACGAAAATCTAAAAGCACGCTTTGACAAGCGCTATCGCAGCAACAAAGTGCATAATGCTTCCCGGGTGGAAGGGTTGGAATATCTTTCCCGAGCGATCCTTATTGATCAATCAGCAATCGGGCGCACTCCGCGCTCAAATCCAGCGACCTATACCGGCACGTTTACTTTCATTCGTGACTTATTTGCTTCAACTCATGAGGCGCGTGCACGTGGCTGGAAGGCAGGTCGGTTTTCTTTCAATGTGCCACAAGCGCGCGGTGGCGGTCGGTGCGAAGCATGCGAAGGGAACGGTACGCTCGCCATTGAGATGCACTTTCTTCCGACGGTGTATGTCACCTGTGACATATGCGGGGGCAAGCGGTTTATGAAAGAGACGCTTGAGGTGAAGTATAAAAAGAAAAATATTTATGATGTGCTCAAAATGACTGCGGAAGACGCACTGCAGTTTTTTAATGATATCCCGCCGATTTATGATCGGCTTAAGGCTCTGGAGGAAGTGGGACTTGGCTATCTGGAGTTAGGACAAAGCGCCACAACTCTCTCCGGTGGGGAAGCACAGCGGGTAAAAATTGCTTCTGAGCTCTACCGTCCACATCTGCAAAAAACGATCTATCTTCTTGATGAACCTACGGTGGGTCTTCATTATGAGGATGTGGCAAAACTTATCGATATACTCAACCGTCTCGTTTCGGCAGGTAATACCGTCATGCTCATTGAGCACAACATGGACATTATCAAAAGCGCCGACTGGGTGCTCGATTTTGGGCCCGATGGGGGAGCTCAGGGTGGCAGACTCATTGCAAAAGGAACACCGGAAGATATTGCCAACACCAAAGACTCCCACACTGGGTACTATCTTAAAAAGGCGCTCAGGGGAACATGAAGCAGATTTTGCTATGACACTTCAAGAGTTTAAAAAGAAAAGCAGTCGCATGCCCGATACGCCGGGGGTGTATTTTTTTCTTGGCAGCCGTAAAGAAACGCTCTATATCGGCAAAGCAACCAGTCTGCGAAGCCGTACGCGCAGTTATTTTTCAGGTGATCTCGCGCATACCCGTGGCGTTTTTGTCGCCTCGATGGTCGCGCGGGCGCGAGGACTTGATTGGAGAGAAACCGATTCGGTCCTCGAAGCCCTTATCCTTGAGGCAAACCTTATCAAGCACTACAAACCGCACTACAACACACTCGCCAAAGATGATAAGAGTTTTAATTACGTGGTTATTACCAAAGAGGCTTTCCCGCGCGTGCTTTTGGTGCGTGGAAAGAATCTCGAGACAGAATTTCCTGCGCACTCTCGCGGGTATCTCTTTGGTCCCTTTCCCCATGGGCTTCAGTTGCGCGAGGTCCTCAAACTTATTCGGAAGATTTTTCCGTACCGCGACAGCTGTACGCCTGCCCCCGATGCACTCTTGCAAGGCAAAAACCCCAAAGCATGCTTTAACCGGCATATCGGGCTGTGCCCCGGTGTGTGCTCAGGGGAAATAGCATCTATGGAATATCGCCGCATCGTGCGGCATATCGTGCTCCTTTTTCAAGGAAAAAAGAAAGAACTTTTGAGAATGCTACAGCGGGAAATGAAACTCGCGGTGAAAAATGAAGCGTTTGAACGCGCAGGGGTGCTGCATAGGCAGATTTTTGCCCTCACGCATATCCAAGATGTCTCCCTCATTAAAGAGGAATATCATCGACCGCCGACCAGCAGCATCCGTCGCATTGAAGCCTATGACATCGCGCACCTACAGGGCTCGGCTAACGTGGGCGTCATGGTGGTGGTTGAAGACGGTTTGGCGCAGAAAGGGGAGTACCGCAAATTCCGGATTCGCTCTGCAAAGTCGGGCGATGATATTGGGGCTTTGAAGGAAGTGCTTACGCGACGCTTGGAGCACAATGAGTGGCCGCTTCCACAGCTCATTGTTGTTGATGGCGCTATGGCGCACATTAAAGCTGCACGCAGTGTACTTACCCACTACGGCGTAGGTATACCCGTTATTAGTGTGGTGAAAGATGAAAAACATCGTCCGCGGGGGATTACGGGTCTGCGCGATCAAGCTCTCGGGGGCCTCAGTATCAAAATAGATGAGCGAGAGATTCTTTTGGCAAATGCAGAAGCGCATCGCTTTGCGATTGGCTATCATCGCAGAGTAAGTCGCCAGGAAAAAGGTATATACTAAAGCAATGCGAGAAGTCGTTGGCGTACTGCGCGGCGGCCCATCAAGCGAGTACGAGGTGTCCCTGAGAAGTGGCGCCACAGTGCTTGAGGCCCTTGATCGAGAAAAATACGATCCGCGCGACATTTTTATCGATCGCTTGGGCGTGTGGCATACAGCCGGCATTCCTGGTACCCCCGAGCGTGTGTTGCGGGGGGTGGATGTAGTATTTAATGCGCTTCACGGCGAATACGGAGAAGACGGAAAAGTGCAGCGTACGCTTGATGCGCTTGCTATCCCCTATACCGGGTCAGGTGCCGCTCAATCAGCTGTTGCTTTCAATAAGCAGCGCACCAAAGAAGCGCTCAAAACGTTTGGAATCAAAATGCCCCATAGCATCCTTGTGCGACCCGAGGGGGATAGCGAAGCGCTTGCTCTTAAAATATTTCGCTCGTTTCCACATCCGGCAATCGTAAAGCCCGGCAGCGGAGGTTCTTCCGTGGGAATAACCATTGCAGATAATTTTCATGCGCTTCAACGGGGACTTGAGTATGCCGCTCGCGTATCACCCCAGGTGCTGGTCGAGGAATTTATCAAGGGGAGGGAAGCAACGGTAGGAGTAATCGATTCATTCCGCAATGAACACACGTATGCGCTCATGCCTGTTGAAATTATTCCGGCCTCGCACCGACCGTTTTTTGATTATGAAGCAAAGTATGGCGGAGAGACGACTGAACGGGTACCCGCTCACTTTACGTCTCACGAAAAACAAGAGCTTACAAACCTCGCGCGTCAAGTGCATGAAGGATTAGAGCTTTCCCACTACTCTCGCTCAGATTTTATGGTAAGTAAGCGGGGCATTTATTTTTTGGAAGTAAATACACTGCCTGGTCTTACCAAAGAATCCCTTCTTCCGAAAGCCTTGCATGCCGTGGGAGCAAAACTTTCAGATTTTTTTGATCATGTTATTTCCCTTGCGCGTGGCAGGAGAAGAACCCAGCAAGCTTGATACAAATAACTCGAATCCTATTGTTTAGAGAAATAAAGAAGCCCCGCCGAAGCAAGACTACTTCAAGCGGGACTCAATACAGAACTGGTGTCGTATTGCGGTTCGACGGGTCATTGGCCTGAACGATGCCAGCGATGTGCCTGATGCGACAAGGCTCGCTGTCACCGTTATCGAGACGCTCAACGATGAAAAATTCGCTCTGAGAACCGACCAACGTGATTCTCGCCTGAAACGGCTTTTCGTCGCTCAAAGGTCGTTCGATCAGGACGATGTCACCGAAATCATAGAACATTTTTTGTCTCCTTTCGTGGAAAACGGTATGTTAAAAGATCATGCGCCCCTATTGTACCATATACAATATACTTGTCAAGTAATACAAAAAGCCCATAGATAGGGCCATTTAATCAGAACCAAACGATCTTCTACCCCTGCGATGCGGGACTCGGATTTAAACCATACATAAGGTTTTGATACTAAATAATGTTCTGAAATTGTGGACCCGAGGAGATTCGAACTCCTGACCTCCTCGTTGCAAACGAGGCGCTCTACCAACTAAGCTACGGGCCCTCTGGTATACTGTAGTAAATTATCCACACATTGCAATTCTCTCTAAAATTTTTATACTGAATTTCATATGTCTTTTTCTGGAAATCGATCAGCGAGTGCGTCTTTCGTATCCCCGGTCTCTTTTGAAGAGAAGGAGGATCATTTTGTGATACGAAACGGAGTGCGATGTGCGGGCGTGCACCTCATTGTTGATCTATATGAAGCTGAGCGACTTGATGACATTAATCATATAGAAAAAACGCTTCGGCAGTGTGTTTTAAAATCTGGTGCTACACTCCTGCATCTACATGTACATCCGTTTGAAATAAACAATGGAATCTCAGGGGTCGCTGTTCTCGCCGAAAGTCATATTTCAATTCACACGTGGCCGGAACGGGGCTATGTCGCGCTTGATATCTTCATGTGCGGTAATGCAAATCCCGATGCGTGCATTCCTGTGTTGCGTGAGGCATTCAACCCAAAGCGTGTTGAAGTTAAAGAACTACTTCGTGGAAGCACCACATAGGCGATCTGAGTTTTTTAGCGCTGTCTCGCACCCTTAGCTCAGTTGGTAGAGCACACCCCTCACACGGGTGGGGTCGTAGGTTCGAGTCCTACAGGGTGCACCCCCACTTGCCCCACAGGCAACATTTCACCCCGCACAATAAGCTCTTTGAATAAGGCTTTTTTCGATTCATAATCAGCCTTTCTAATTCTGTCCTACTGACACGTTATAGGACTCGAACTTTTTTCTATGCAGAGAGCAAAAAACACCTTTCCCCTTACAGGTAATCAGTGTTCTTTGAGACTACACGACACAGCTATTCTATAAAGAGCCCATCTTGCCGGAGTTCATCTTTCATTAGGCGTTCTATTTCTATTTGTTTACTGGCTATGTCCCGTAATCTTGCTAGCGACTGGTCAGTGCAGATGTCTTTTATAGATAGGAGGAAAGATGTGAAATTCGGTTGCCCCAGGATTAGGTTTTTTAATCCTCCCCAAATTGACGAATCCTTGATCACAAAAGTTTTCCATCTTGCGGGTAGTTCTCCACGAAAGACCAGATACTTGTAATCTTCAAGCTTTTTGTGAAGTCCGGAAGAAGCTAGTAGGGTTGCCCTTGCCAGTTGGACATTCAGGTTCTTAAGCTTGGTGTTGCTGTTTAGATCATTTCCAACCGCAGATAGATCACCAAAGGCAAAGGTACCCTCCCCACCCGACTTGACCTTCCGGCATTCATCCCCAGAGATGACACCTTTCGGCAGCACATACATCTCGCCCAGGAGTCTGCCATACGTTTCGCCTTTCCAGTCTCTTATGGTTGCCCAGTCAGAGGCGTTATTTTGGAGATGAAACCCTAGATAGACAACGAGGATCGAGACTGCGGGAGATAGACACGCCGAGAGAAGTATAGCCAGAGTCGACAGTTTACGGAAATTATGCAATGAACTGCTCCCCTCTGGCGAAATAGTAAAGCTATGTGGAAAATTGTCAAAGCTTGAGATTGCTCGGGCGGTAGTCAATTAAAAGATGTCACGATATAGCTCATGTCTATCGATAAAAAAAGCCTCGCCGAGTTTCGAAAGCTGTACCAGGAAGAGTTCGGAAAGTATTTGTCTGAGGATGATGCGCGTGAGATGATTACGCGTCTCATCAACCTCTATAAGATTATCTACAGTCCCTTCCCCGGCGAGCACGGCAACAAGCCTACGCCGTTTTCGGAAGATCGGCTTGATCCCAGTGTTTCTTTGGAATGAGACCGTATTCCATGATGGGGTAACGAACGAAGATAATCGTGGTATAATCTCTCCTCAATGAGGAGATACGCTTTCATTGATGTTCATAATACTGCCAGCACCGCTCAGCAAATGTTGGGAATTGTTATAGATTGGGCTAAATTGTGTGATTATCTAAAAAACAAAAGGTCTTGTACTGAAGTTTTCTTCTACACTGGGATTGATCAAGGGGACGCGGAAACTGCTAACGAATTTGAAGCACTCTCTAAAATCAGCTGCTGTATGGTTAGAAGTAAAGCCGTTTTCGCCTATAAGAATAAGGATAAAGTCGTCGCTCTTAAGTGCGTGAAGTGTGGTAACGAGAACGTCCATATTGTAAATATGGGTTATACAAAAAAATCCAATTGCGATGTGGAGTTATCTGTAGACGCAATTGAAAAATCAGGCCCAGAAGTCGAGCTAATGATATTTACTGCGGACGGTGATTTTGAATATCTTATACGCAAAGCCTTAGACAAGGGTGTAATCAAGGTTGAGGTCGTTTCTTATGCAGGTAAAGATATACAAGCTGGGATGACCATATCCAGGTTCTCTACAAAGCTAAGAAACTTATTCACTGAAAAACCAAATAAGGTCATTTATACTTCCCTTAGGGACATAAAGGATATAATTAAGAAGACAGTGCCCATTGCTGCTTAAAATGAAAACGCCCCCGCTTGCGCGTGGACGCTCTCGAATGACTTTTCTAGTATACACGCGTCAAGCGAAGATAGCAAACGATTGGGGACAGCCAAAATAGACTTTAAAATATGACTAAAAAAGACCTCCTCGTCCTCTTACACCGGATAGCAGATTACCGAGCAACGTTCCGAACTGCTCCTTGTCCGGCGAGAGCGGTGAAAAGGCTACGCCGCCTTCGGGAGATCATCGCGACCCCAATGCTTCTTTTCCAAATGCCGAATAATTGCTAATGTTTGGAGAAACTCGGGGTCGCGAGCGTTGTAAAGAGTTCTAATTCTGTCCAAAGCTCTGCACCGTTAATAAGTCAGCTTTAAATTAAGCCACAAATGCTCTACAATTTTCCTATGGTTTTGAATCAACTGTCTGATGTATGGTAACCAAACAACTCCTCGATTACATCCACCAAAATCTTGCTGCCGGACTTACGAGGGCGGATATTGAAAAGGAATTACTTACCGCAGGGTGGCAAGCGCAAGATGTTAGTGAGGGGTTTACTGCGATAGTGGTGCCCCCTCCGGTAGCATCCGCTCCAATCCAGCAGGCTCAAGTCTCTCCCACAGATGACAACGCTGCAGAAGTGGCCCGCATACAGCATGAACTTGAGACGGAGACAAGGCAGCAAAAATATCGCTCTTTGTACCACGGCGCAACCGCAAAGACTCCCGTAGTTGGAGGTATCATCGGATGGTTAGTTAAGAAAAAAATAGTCGAAGGAGAATCACAAGCCAACATCGCTTTGCTCGGAGTTGCGATTATTGCAGTCGTATTGGCAGTTGGTATTTTTATATGGGGCAATAGTAGCGGCTCAAGCAGCACCGTCCTAACCCCGCAGCAGTTACAGGAAATGCAGCATCCACCTGACTTAACTACTCCAAGCATTTCAAACACAGCCCCATAACGATCATGCAAATCACAAAACGCGGATTCACACTTATCGAACTACTTGTCGTCATTGCTATCATCGGGCTTTTGGCGAGCATTGTACTTGTGTCACTCAGCGGTGCCAGAGCAAAAGCCTACGATGTAAGTCGTAAAAGCGAATTGAAAGAACTCCAAGCTGCGCTTGAACTCTATTACAACGATCACAACAGCTACCCCTCTACCAACGGGCAATGGTGGGGTAATAGTCCGAATGGAGGAAATCAGATCAATTGGATTCCAGGACTTACGCCTACGTACATCAGCGTATTACCGCAAGACCCGGTGTATACCCCGAGTGCCTGTGGTGGATGGGGAGGAGCGTATCTTTATAATTCAAACGGTATTGATTACAAGCTGCTTTCACACTGTCCACAGAACTCGAGCGTGGCAAACACACTAACAACCGATCCATTCTACGATCTCGTCCGCCCGACTTGGGCGTGGCAAGTAGAGACGCCCGGCGGGGTAAATTGGTAAATTTGAGAGTTGTTAGAAGCTTTCTTATAGAACTATTTGTGTTGCCTCACCTGGGCCGGTGCGCTACCGTAAGAAAACACCCGCGTGCACCAAAAACAGACAGTTTGATAAACGGAGTGTGGTATAGTGGCATTACGTACGCTTCGGGTGCGTAAAACCCGAGTTCGATTCTCGGCACTCCGACCAATTATGCGGAAAGAATGAATGTTTACTCTTGGTTCGTGCTTTATTTGGCGCTATATTACAGACGCAGAAGGGGCCCGTAGTTAAGTGGTAAAACGCTGCATTCGCATTGCAGAGGCGCGAGTTCGATTCTCGCCGGGTCCACTTAGTATAGCTTTTATGAAATGGAAAAGGGCGCCATGTGAAGTGTTCCGAAGAACTATATCCACTAATGGCACCCAATTTTTTGCTGCGTCTCAACAGGAAGCATCGAGCTAACTGCCTACCAGCCACTGGATGAATGGAAGGGCCACGGTTTTCTTTTTTCAAGTTTCTTTTGTCTCTCTGCCTCGCAAGCCGGCACAAAGACAATTACTGCGAGAACTACGCAGACAATAAAGGTCTCCCACCGATCAACTTTCAACCAAAAATACAATGGCCAAGATAGGAATACTCCTGCGAAGAAGAAGCCCACGCTTCCACAAAGTAGACTCTCGCTTGCGCGCGAGTTATTTGCTGTTTTTCTGGGCCAGAAATCTTTTGCACCCACGAAGCTGTAACCGCCGGCACATACAAAAGTAATTCCTCCCAACACCAGCAATATGATAGCTAGCAACGGAAAGAACCACCCCATTCGTAGTAGCACAAGGGGAATGAGAACGAGAAATCCGATGGTCACCCAGAACGACTGAGACTTGTAGAAAACCTCTTCTGAGGGTTTTCCCGGTTGGTCCATTTGCCACTCCTTTCGGGTAGGCTGGTTGTAGCATCCACAACTGGAATAGCATGGTTAGCCTTATTTTTCAAGTTTTTTGAGTGATCACAATTGACAAGAGGTAAAAATAATTTTCGTACGCGTGAAATGCTTGACGCTATATCTCTGGGCATATATTCTGTCTTGCAGATGACCGGGCGGGTAAGTTTTGTGCATGTGTCTTAAAACTTGTTTGACCCTTAAAAAAGGTCGACCAAGTAAGTGCACGAAATAAAAATCGTGATCAGCGTATGAACTACCAAACAGATGGCAACATCTGCAACGTAGGCTCTACGTAGAAAATGATTTAGAAAGTTGACGTGTCACTTCGGTGCCATTGACAACAATCCTTATTCGAACGTAGGTGAAGAAACGGGAACAATGATTCCGTCGAGCAATCGATAGAGATCGTTTTCACACTTCGCCGCAGCTTAGAGAGCCCATCGGTTCACGTCTTTGGGACATCTTGGGAGGATTCGACACAGACATGTCGGATCCTTTTTATTTTCATCGTGATAATATTATCTACATGAGTGGTGGCTTGCATATATCCCTCGCTGCAGAGCGAGTAGGAAGCCTTTTTGGCCTTCCGATAACCAATACGCTTGTTACAGAATGGGTGGTAATCGTTTTTCTTCTTATTGTTGGCATAGTGGTGGGTCGCAACCCACAGCTCATACCCGGCAAGATACAGAATTTTTTTGAGATGCTGTTTGAATTCGTGCTTAATTATATGGAAGAGACGTTCGGGAGCCGCGATCTGGCAGAGCGGTTTTTCCCTCTTATTATAACGATTTTTCTGTTTGTTCTCACTTCAAATTTTTTTGACTTTCTTCCCATTGTGGGGAGCATAGGCTTTACTCAGCAGGGACAATTTGTACCACTCTTCCGACCAGTCAATACCGATCTCAATGTGACGCTTGCGCTCGCGATCGTTGCGTATCTGGTGATTGAAATCACTGGCATTGTGATGCTCGGTTTCTTGAAATACGGCTCAAAGTTTGTTAACTTTAAGACAGGCGTCATCGGATTTTTCATCGGTCTCATGGAGCTCATCAGCAATACCGCGCGCCTCATCTCGTTCTCGTTCCGGTTGTTCGGTAATATCTTTGCAGGCACCGTGCTTATTGCGGTTATAAGTTTATTCATACCGCTTATTCTTCCCGTACCGCTTCTAATTTTTGAAACATTCGTTGCGGTGGTGCAGGCGGTTGTGTTCGCACTTCTCACCCTTGTTTTTGTGAAGGTTGCCATTAGTGAACCCCATTAATGTAAGAATTAATTATCAGTAAGAGAAATAACTATGATAGATATTGAGTCAGCAAAAGTTTTAGGTATGGCGCTGGCCGTAGGCCTTGGCATTATCGGACCAGGCATTGGGCTTGGCATTATCTTTGGCAAGGCGGTTGAAGCTATCGGGCGAAATCCAGAAGCTTCGAGCCAAATTCAGACGCTCATGTTCATCGGTATTGGCTTTACGGAAGCACTTGCCATCTTTGCTCTTGTTATTGGCTTTATTCTTAAGTTCACCTAAGCCCCGCGAACTTTTTCATGTCCGCAGTCCTTGGCGTATTTGGCATTGATTGGCGATTGCTCGTCATAAATTTGATCAACTTCGGGCTCTTGCTTGGAGTCTTGTGGTATTTTCTCTACAAGCCCCTCACGCGCATGCTTGACCTGCGGAGAGAAAAAGTAGCGCAAGGGGTACACAATGCCGATCTAGCAGAACGACGCCTACGGGAGATTGAAGGTGCAGAAACCGCTCGTCTTGCCCAGGCAGCAACGCAAGCGGATACGCTTCTCTCTGAAGCACGCGCTAGCGCGACTCAAAAAGAACGCGATATCCTGGCGCGTGGAGAAGCGGCCGCGGCATCGCTTCTTAGTGAAGCGCAGCGTCAGGCTGAGCAAACAAAACGTGAAGCGATAGCGAAAAGCAAAGAAGAAGTAGCAAAGTTGGTGGTGCTTGGCATGGAGAAGCTTTCTCACACGAGAAAATAATTGTATGACCACTTCCGCTACCTATGCACAAGCGCTCTATGAACTTACTGAGAATGCTCCGAGGAAGGGGACAAAGTACCTCAAGAATCTGCGCGGGGTACTTACTCGCCGCGGACACGAAAAGCTTTTTCCGAAGATTTTTTCTGACTACCAGAAACTTATGCTTAAGGAAAAACGTGCCAAAGCACATATCAAGACAACTCCAACCCTTGAACGTACGCGGCTCTTGCTTGAGCTGTATCGCCGGTTAATTACCACCCCATGAACACATTTATTGAGCAATTTAAAAAAGAAATAGAAGAATTTGTCCCAAGCGCGGGCACCAAGGACGCGGGGTTTGTGACGCGGGTAGGCGACGGGGTCGCGGAGGCAGAAGGCTTGGGACACGCGGTTATGGCTGAAATGGTACGTTTTGATACTGCCCACGGTAAGTCGCTTACGGAGGCGGTTGAAGCGCCAGCAGAAGTCTACGGCTTGGTGCTTAACTTGGAGGAGGAATCGGTGCGCCTGGTTATTCTTGGCGATGCGGGGGCGGTGCGCGAAGGGATGCCGGTTATTGCAACGGGACAGATACTTTCTATTCCTGTTGGAGAGAGTCTTTTGGGGCGGGTTGTAAGCGCGCTTGGAGAGCCTCTGGACGGACAGGGTCCCATCAAAGCGGCGAAGCGCAATTTTATTGAGAGGGAAGCTTATGGCGTCATGGATCGACAACCGGTCAACACGCCACTTCAAACGGGCATCAAGGCTATTGATTCTATGATTCCGATTGGCCGCGGACAGCGCGAGCTTATCATCGGCGACCGATATACCGGCAAGACCACGATTGCTATTGATACTATTTTGAGTCAGCTCAACGAACCCGCAGACACGCGTCCCGTGTGCATCTACGTTTCTGTGGGACAAAAAGAATCCAAGACCGCGCGTTTAGTAGCGCAGCTGCGCGAGCGCGGCGCGATGGAATACACAATCGTTGTTGATGCGGGTGCATCGGTCTCTGCGGCAGTACAATATCTGGCTCCCTTTGCGGGCGCTGCGATCGGGGAATATTTTATGGAGCAAGGACGCGATGCCTTGGTTATTTACGATGATCTCTCTAAACACGCCATCGCGTACCGGCAGATTTCTCTTTTGCTGCGCCGACCGCCAGGGCGCGAGGCCTATCCCGGCGACATCTTTTATCTCCACTCACGACTCCTGGAGCGCGCCGCAAAACTCTCCGAAGAGAAAGGCGGAGGATCGTTAACCGCACTTCCCATTATCGAGACGCAGGAGAACGATGTCTCTGCGTACATTCCCACAAATGTTATTTCTATCACCGACGGACAGATCTTTCTTGAGGCGGACCTTTTTAATAAAGGTCTGCGTCCTGCAATTAATGCCGGTATATCGGTTTCGCGTGTTGGTTCTGCGGCACAAACAAAGGCGATGAAAAAAGTCTCTGGCAAGATTCGTCTTGAACTTGCGCAGTTCCGTGACCTTGAGGCATTCATGCAATTCTCCCAAGATCTCGATCCCGAGACAAAAAAACACATCGACTTTGGAGAGCGTTTGACCGCCATACTCAAGCAAAAAAATGGAGCACCAATGCCTTTTGAGAAACAAGCGGTGGTTATTTATGCAGCAATTAATGGGTATTTTGCACCCGTTGCGGTTGCTCGGATTCCTGAAGTAGAAGAGAAGTTTCTTGATTTTCTTGACCTGGAAGCAAAAGAGCTTCTTCCCGCTATCAAGAAAGAGCGTGATCTGACCGCGGAGCTTGAAGGAAAACTTAAAGAAGCACTTCAGAAGTTTGTAAAGATGCATCCGAATCTTTTTGCAGGCACATAAATATGGCGGGACTCAAAGCAATAAAGACAAAGATCCGCTCTATGGAGAAATCCCGCCAAGTAACAAGGGCAATGGAAGCGGTCTCTGCGGTAAAGATGCGCAAAGCGCAGCTGCGCGCGCTAAGCGGCCGCCCCTATGCCAAGGCCGCCGCCAGCATCTTGGCCCGGGTCTCTGGCACGTACGCTCTGGCGCACCACCCGCTTGTAGCAGTGAGGCCGCTTACAAAAGCGCTCTACATCGTCATTACCAGCGACAAGGGACTTGCGGGGGCGCTTAACTCTGCGGTGCTGCGGGGAGTGTCAGCGGATATTGCGGGGAGCGGGCTTGCTCGGGAGGATGTTTCCGTTATTGCAGTCGGAAAAAAAGCGCATGATTTTTTTGCTGCCCGTGGGGTGCGCATTGAAGCGTTCCATCCGCAAACCGATGAGATTACGTCTGAGAATATCGCGCTTCTCGTGCGCGAAGCGGGACAGCAATTTGGCGCAGGGGCATTTGATGTCGTAAAAATCGCGTATCAAAACTTTCTTTCAACATTTGAGCAGCGGCCAGTAATCCATACCATCTTCCCACTTTCTTTGGTGGAGCTGCAAAAACTGGTAGCGGATATCGTGCCCGTGCGGGGTAAGTTTTCCAAACGAGCGTCGAGTGGCAATGGTGTTTTTTATAATATTGAGCCCTCTGAAGAGGAAGTGCTCACGGAAATCCTGCCACGCCTTGCGGGCATCTTTGTGTACCACGCACTTTTGGAATCCCAGGCATCAGAGCACAGCGCGCGCATGGTGGCAATGAAGTCGGCATCAGATAAGGCGGGGGATCTCAAACGGGAGCTTACGTTGCAATTTAACAAAGCGCGTCAGGCGGTTATTACGCGTGAAGTATCGGAGATCACCGGCGGTATGGAAGCACTTGCAGACAAAGCGATATGAACAAGGGAGAGATAAAACAAATTATTGGGCCGGTCGTTGATGTGTATTTTGAAGGGGAGCAGATACCCGCGCTTCGCCACGCACTGCGCACGAAAGTGGGAGAGAGAAGCATCACGCTTGAAGTGGCCCAGCATGTGGGCCTCGGGCGTGTACGCTGTATTGCGCTTCAAGATACCTCGGGGCTGAAGCGTGGTGGGGAAGTCACAGACACCGGCGGGCCGGTGATGGTTCCGGTCGGCGAGCAGGTGCTGGGGCGGCTTTTTAATGTGATCGGAGAACCGATAGACGGCAAGGCGCCCCTTGTTGATGCACCGATGCACTCCATTCACCGCGATGCGCCTCCCTTTAAAGATCAGCGCACGAAAGCGGAAGTATTTGAAACGGGCATTAAGTCCATAGATCTCTTGGCTCCTTTTATCAAAGGAGGCAAAGTGGGGCTATTTGGTGGCGCGGGGGTGGGTAAAACAGTCCTCATGCAGGAACTTATTCGCAATGTAGCGACAGAGCACGGAGGATACTCTGTGTTTGCGGGTGTGGGAGAGCGGGTGCGGGAGGGCAATGATCTGTATAAGGAAATGATCGAGTCGGGCGTAATTCAGAAAACGGCGCTCGTGTTTGGACAGATGAATGAGGTGCCCGGCGCCCGCGCGCGCGTGGGACTCTCGGGGCTTACAATGGCGGAGTATTTCCGCGATGAGATGGGCAAGGACGTTCTCTTTTTTATGGATAACGTGTTTCGTTTTGTACAAGCGGGTGCGGAAGTTTCCTCTCTTCTCGGGCGTGTACCTTCGGCAGTGGGATACCAGCCGACGTTGGCCGAAGAGATGGGTGCTTTACAAGAGCGCATCACTTCAACCAAGAAAGGATCTATTACCTCGGTACAGGCAATTTATGTTCCCGCGGATGACCTTACTGATCCGGCGCCGGCAACGACCTTCACCCATCTTGACTCCACGATCGTACTTTCTCGCCAACTGGCCTCGCTCGGCATCTATCCTTCGATAGATCCTCTTGAATCAAACTCAACCGCGCTTGCCCCTGAAGTGGTGGGGGAAGAGCACTATCGTACTGCCTCCGAAACCAAACAGGTGCTGCAGCGGTATAAAGATTTGCAAGACATTATTGCGATTCTTGGTATCGAGGAACTCTCCGATGAGGATAAAACTACCGTTTATCGCGCGCGCAAGATCCAACGCTTTCTCTCCCAACCCATTCATGTGGCAGAAGTGTTTACGAGTATTCCGGGGGCGTACGTTCCCGTTGTAGAGACGGTGCGTGCGTTTCGTGAAATTCTTGACGGGAAGCACGATGACAAGCCCGAAGATGCTTTTTATATGAAAGGTGGTATCGAGACGATCGGCACACCGTAATATGCACGTTATCATCGCAAAAGTGGATGAAGTTTTTTTTGAGGGTGAAGCAGGCTCAGTGACTGCCCCTGGTGCAGAAGGGGAGATGACCCTCCTTCCCAGACATATGCCGCTCATTACCACTCTTAAGAAAGGAATTATTACTGTACGGGACGTCAAGCCGTCTGAAGGGGTGCACAAATTTCCTGTTACCGGCGGGATTTTGGAAGTTGATCGCTACGGGGTGACCGTAATTCTCTAGCTGCCGCTCATTCTTTACGGTAGAGTAGAAAAATAAGGGGCCCATAGCTCATTTGGTAGAGCGCATCCATGGCATGGATGAGGCGAGGGGTTCGAATCCCCTTGGGTCCACAAAGTATACACATTTTTGAAATATTTAATCTTGGTTTGCCCTTTATTTTCTGCGAACGTGCACGCTCGACCATTTGTACAACTCTTTACACATTGAAAACACGTGTTATTATGTCAATAGAGTACTTGTACCAACAATTCTCTAGCCAATCGAAAGGAATAGTGGGTGAAAGAGAGAGCAAAAGGAAAAGCGATTTTCATCGACGGTGCATCTGCACACGTTACGAAAAGCGCCCTCGGAATAGGGACATATAATTTTCACGGTCTCTATGATGTATTGCGGAATGAGGTCGGCACGTGCCGCAGGATTGTCGGCATTCCAATCGTAACGGTGGGCCCCGATGCGTATGAAAGGGGATATGGACTTGTAAAAGATCTGGCAGGCGCCGGATTTAATGTCGTTCCAGCTCGAAGTGATAATGGGGAGGATGACGAGTTTATCAAGACGCGCATTCGAGGCCTTGATCCTCGGGAAGTCGAGGAGATTGTCATTTTTACTTCCGACAAGGACTTCATCCCGGTTCTTAGAGAAAAGGCCAATGTGGGGGTTAGGATTTATTGGGTCTCAACCAAGCATCATGAGCCAGGTCTCAACCGTCACTGTCTTTCCCAGGATGTCATCCAATTGTGCATGACAACACCAGGTTTCAGTTTCGTCGAGATCGCCGAGTTCAAAGGGGCAATCACTGGCAAACGACCATGGTCAACCGCCACCGCCACTTCCTATAAAAAGGAGGACGTCACGATTGTTACGATCCGGCTTCAAAATATGTATAAAGAAGAACATGGGCGACTTATTCGCAGTATCCAGTCGCTTACTTCTGAGTTCGCCGGACTAACTTTCATCGTCGAGTAGTAGTTCAACGGGGCCAAAGAGTTCCCAGTACTCTTCTTGAGGGCAGCATCACAATGTGACCTGCCCTTTTTCTTTTTAATATAATGAATCACCTGGTAAGGTAAAACGGCTCTAACATCGTCCGAGATGCGGTTACTTTGACTCATTTTTATATTTGAAGTAAGTTTGAAACGGAAAGGAGTCTCATATGGCCCAGTTGACCCTGGGAATGTACAAGAAATTTCACGCTAAAAGGGGCTTGTTCGGTCTCCGCTGCGATCAAGTTCGCACTAGAGGAAGGATGGCTTCAGATGGAAGCGGCTGGTACAACAAGGAAGGTGAACGGCTCGGCGGTGGCAGCCTCTCGAAGTCTGACCTCCGTAAGATCGCACGCGGATTGGAGGAAGGTGAATTATTCATCATCCTTGATGCGTACGAAGCCATGAAAGGAGGCGAACAACCTGGCGTCGGCTACGTCGCAAACAATGCTCGTTTGGTCATCGGCCGGAACCAGTGGTATTTCATCATCCCTCACTTTTCCCGAGAGAAGAAAACACGGAAGGTGAAAGGATTGCAGTGCCAGGTTCTGACCCAGGATGTTTTAAAGACGCTTATGCTCAGTGGAGCCACCGTCTGACCTTCCCGGGCGAAATCAAACCAACAGTGCAATGCTTCCCAGCACTTCTGTGATGAGCCCCTATGCACGGATGCATAGGGGCTCTCAGTTTTATATGTACACAATGGTGAATCACGTAGTGGGGGGTAGAGGGTCAAAACGGTTCTAGTGTCATCCACAACCTTTAGCACGTAAATTTGCTAAAATTACAGTATGAAATCGCTCAGATATATTGCGCTCATAGGAAATGCAATGTATATCCTCTGGATCTTGTATAATGGTATTGATGAAGGATCTCGTAGTGTTGGCAGTGTTGAGATAGTCTCACTTATCGGTCTATTTTTTCTGTTGTTTCTAAATATTGTCCTCTTGTGGAGGCAAAAATAGTTCTGACGTCGTCCACAGGCTGCAGCTATTGACAGTGGCGTATACTTAACTATATATCCATCCAATAATTAAATATGAAAAGTATTCATACTTTTGTGCATCGATTTAATAATCCAGATTTTGGCATTTTGCTTATTCGCCTTGCATTTGGCCTTGTGTTTATTAATGCTGGGTGGATGAAAATAACTTCGATGGACACTACTATCCAATCCTTTGGCACACTCGGCTTTTCTCCATTTCTTGCGTATTTCGTCGCATGGGCAGAACTTATCGGCGGTGTTGCTTTTATAGTCGGTATCTTTAGTCGCTACGCCGGGATTATACTTACCATTATTATGGTGGTTGCGGTTAAAATTCTTTTTGTAAAAGGATTTTCTTTGGCGCATGGTGGTTATGAATTTCCTCTGGTGGCTATGCTTGGTTCGCTCGCGATTGTGACATTTGGCTCTGGTGCGTATTCTCTTGCACGAATGCTCAAACGCCGATAAAAATTCCTCGACCTGTTTGTAGAAGCAGTAGAGCAATCTACTAATATAGTTCTAACGTTATACGCGACCTGCAGCATTGATAAAATTAAGATTGGTTTCATCATTAAAGCTTTCTATACCTGTTAAAGAGTAGTTAGTTGGACAAACTCTCATTTTTCATGTAAAAGTAGATTCAGAAGGAGGGGTTCCCAGTGACAAAATCTCTTTGCCACGTGCTTCATATGGACGATACCAATTGCTTCTTGATTGTGGCATGGATGCCGATGCATGAGTGGAAATCTGTCCCCATCTCAGGAGCAAGTGAGCTTCAAAAACGCTACGACTACAGTCTTGACCTTTTTCCTGATGAAATATTCGGCTTGTTCATGTGGTATAGAGTGGCAAAAAATCCACCACTTCCAATCCGAAAGCTTAAAAGGGCTTTTGCTCTAGATCTGCAGCGTTACCTTGAACTTGACACTCGGCCTGAGATTGTTCCTACTCGATCTCAGTAGACCTCGCAATACCATGCGAGGTCTTTCTTTTCTAGTACTCCTTGACAGATAGCATATGTATCAGCTAAATATGTCTAGTTCTTTGAGAAGGGGAGGTTGCCCCAACCTTAGGTCACTCAATTTCTAGGCGACTTTAGGCTACGACGACACCTTCGCCCGACTAACGCACTAAGTATAAGGAGTAACCAGTGATAACAATTTCAGAAGCCAAACAGCGAGGGCCGCTCAGAGGCCACTTGCGTACAGTGCTTCCGATGGCCGAGCGATTTTCGGTCGGCAATGAAATACGTGTTGGAGCTGTCATCGGAAAACACCCGGTCACGCACGTTGGTCGCAACTTCCTGCAATGGTTCGGTTTCCTAATGGAAAACGTTCCGTCCGCCGAGATTAAAAGCTGGGGACTCGCCCCCACATCCACGGTTTCTCTCTCGAATCAATCGATCATAGAGTCGTTGGGAGGTGAGAAAACGGCAGTAACGTCCGTCGTCCGGATGGTCCAGGTGATAAAGCTCGGGGACTTAGGTCCCGGTCATTTTCACGGCTGGGACAATCTGCACTACATCAGGCGGTTCGGAACAAACGAGATCTGCGTTGTTGCTTGGTCCCTCGCCGACAGAGGGCTGCGCTTCTACGCGTTTTCCATTTCGGATTCCGATGGGGATGTGTGGCGCCCGGGCCACCGCGTCTTTAGCGGCTGATCTTTTACAACGCACAAATGCAAAGGGTATCGGAATAATCTGGTGCCCTTTTTTGTTTTATCTCTAAACAATGGTGATCCACTAAGGTAGTGTAGACGCACAATACTATCTCTATTGCTTTTGGTAACTTTCCCAAGCATAATTCCAAAAGACCTGTCCTTATACTAAATACTAAAGATAGAAAGAGAGGCCATATGCGTACCATGCATGGAGCAAAGGCTAGGGTAGCGGCTCAACAGCGTGCCGCAAAGCACCTCTCCAGAGAATCTGTTGTCTTTCTTGGACACAGGAAAAACGATCAAGGAGAGACGGTTGGAGATTTCGAGTTTCAAGGTACTGAAACACGACTGGTCTCGCTCAATGAGGCTGGGTGGAGGCGGCGATTGCAATTCCTTAAGAAATCTGGATACCCTCATGACATAACCAAGCAGGTTCTTAAGGAATGGCCAGATGAATGACATTCCCTGGCGTTCTTAAGTTTCGCGAAGGCATCGGATTACTCCGGTGCCTCTTGCTTTTACATATAGTTCCCAACCAAAAAACACCTTAATATAAGGTTGTTTTATAGATTAACATATGTTAATCTATAAATATGGCTATAAATAAGGATATTAATTACCAAACCTATATTTCAGCCCCAGAGTTGGCTAAGCTTATGGGCGTCAGTAGAATAACCATTTTTAAGAAAATAAAGGCAGGGAAAATACACGCACAGAAAGTTGGTAGAAACTACATCATACCCGCCGAGGAAATAGCCATTGCAGTAGGAGAACTTGTCTCTCCTAAAAAGAAAGAAGAGATTGAGAAGGTAGTAAAAAGGGCGGTCAAAGAATACCGAGAGGCTTTTCAGTTGCTTGGGCGAGAATAAATTATGGCAAGGAGACCGATAAAAAAATTGTCGGTTCTCGAAGTGGAATATGTAGCTCATCGGCTTGCGCAAGAGTTGATGGAATATGGCGAGCCTATCCCTCCTTTCGATACTCGTTCTCCCCATCGCCTTGAAAGTTGTCTGGAAACACCATTTCAGAAATACCTCAATAAAAGTCTTTACGACGGTATCATTCGCAAAGCAGCGATGCTTTTTTATTTGATGATAAAAAATCATCCGTTCCAAAATGGAAATAAACGAGTAGCAATTTTAACCACTCTCGTATTTCTTAGTCAAAATGGACGTTGGATTCAAGTAGACAATCTCCCTTTGTATGAATTTGCAAAAGAAGTAGCGAAGAGCGACTCATCCAAAAGTAAAGAAGAGGTAGAAAAGATAGTTGCTTTTATGACCACCAATATGATTCTTCTTCCTTTGGAAGATGAAATTATAGAGGATGAAACCATCTAGGGTAATTAAGTATATAGTTCCCAATTGTTGTTACTTGACAGATACTTTGTACATGTTATCGTGTTAACAACTGATCTTTGTTTCTCAGAAAGGAACCCTAATGCACTATAATCGGCTACTTGCCTTGATAGGCATATTCTATGTCCTCTTCGGGCTTGCTCAGCTCCATCCATCTTGGATCACGGGTCATCTCAGCCGGAGTCTCGAGACCGGATTAACTGGTGGGATTCTTATCGTCGGGGCAGTCATAATGGGGATAATCATTTACGGCATGAGGCCGCACCTCACTCTCTTCCTTGTGTCGTTTGGAGCTCTGTTTCTTGAGCTTTGGATCGGTGTGAGGCAGCTCTTCGCAGGAGATTCTAGCGGATTTCCTCAACCGTGGCTGATCGTGCTTCCGCTTTTTAACGGTCTGATTATTATTCTCTACGCCCGTGATAAGTCCCCAAAGAGAGCGGGTTAAGTGACCGTTGTTCAACTCTTCCCGCTTGAAGTAGTCTTGCTTCGGCGGGACTTCTTTATTTCCATACACCATCATAGTGAGCTGCGGGGTAGGGGATGTTAGAATCAGTCCAATTCCCATTACGGGGGTTTTGATTCATGAGTTCTAAATTCATTTAAGCAGTATGCTTGCACTTCTTATTACCTATAAATACGCAGTTCTTGTTCCTTTCACCATGATTGATGGCATGCTTGCTGCACTTTTGTGTGGGATTTTGGTTGCGCTTGGATACATTAATCCTTTTATTGCATATACACTGCTCGTCACATTCAATATCATTCCTGATGTTATCTACTATGCTCTTGGACGCTTTGGAATAAAGTCTGCAATAGTGAGGAGGCTATTTTCGCGCACAACTATATTTAATGAAAGTGTGAAAATAATGGATCGACTTTGGAAAAAACAAGGTTTCCTTACTATGCTTAATATAAAACTTGCCTATGGTCTGAGCGTTCCTTTTATCATCAGTGCGGGCGCGGTAAAAATGCGCTTCTCCGTATTTGTGCTCTATTCACTCCTGACCTCTATGTTTATATGTGTGGTCTTAATTGTATTTGGATACGCGATCGGATCTTCCTACGCACTTCTGGAGGGTTTTAATCGCTATAGAAATCTTGTTTTCGCGGCAATGACCCTTATTGCATGTGGCATTCTCTTTCTCTCTGCAAGGCATTTCCGCTCCTACCCAGAGGAGGCCTCGCACACCACGTCATGAACTATAGACGTTATATAAAAAAGTGTGGTATAAGATAACACCTCTACAAATGAGGCAATGTGTATGAAACTAAGGGTATTAGCTGTTGCCAATCCATGGTTTGATAGCAACTTCTTCTCTGCAAGCTCGATCATCTTTGCAGGCTCGTTTGTCGTCAATGTACTCAATTACCTGTTCACCCTCCTCATGAGTCATCTGCTGGGGATTGAGGCGTTTGGTGAGGTTGCCGCAATGATCAGCCTTTTAACCATCGTCTCTGTGCCCTCAACTGCGCTTGCCATGCTTATGACGCGTGAAGTCGCGTTTCGCGGCGCTACCGATGGGGGGGACGTGCGCAATTTGTTTCTTTTCTTGCGTAAGCACGTACTTCTTGCTGCTTTAGGGTTTTGGATTCTTTTTCTTGCTGTTACGCCGCTACTTTCCCGTTTTCTCCACATACCCTACACACTCTTTCTTGTTTTTAGTATCTTGCTTCCATTCTCCGCCGCAAGCGCTCTTCAAAGCGGTACTCTGCAAGGCTTGCAGGAATTTTTTGCACTCTCAAAGCAAAATATTCTTGGCGCACTCATCAAACTTACAATTGCCATACTTCTGGTGTTTGCGGGATTCTCTGTGCTTGGAGTCATTGTGGCTCTGGTGTGTGCGCAGGGGGCGGCCTGGCTATTCGGGTTTCTTGTTACAAGGAGCGCTCTTAATCTGAAAGAAAGGACACCTCTCCAAGCGGTCGATTCACGACCGCTGCAGTTATTTTTCTCCGTCACACTCCTCACCACGCTTCTGCTTGCACTTCTCTCAAACACCGATTTGCTCCTTGCCAAACACTTTCTGCCCAGCGCCTTGGCAGGGGAGTATGGCGCACTTTCAACGTTGGGGAACATCATTATTTATGGTGTTGGTGCATTTACGACGGTGCTGCTGCCGATGGTATCCGCCGCAAAAGCGCGAGGGGAAGGAGGGGAGAGGCGCATCCTTCGGCTATCGCTCAGCGTCATTGCGGGCGCTGCACTTAGTGCATGGGCCCTGTTTTCTCTTTTTCCGACAGTCTTTGTCTCGCTTCTTTTTGGAGCGCGGTACTTGCCTATTGCCCCCACCTTAGGGCACTATGCCATTGCCGATGGATGCATTGCGCTTTCCATCGCGCTCATTAACTATTTCGTGGCTGTGCGTAACACCTCGTTTCTGTACCTGCTGGGGCTTGGGATCGCGCTGGAAGTGGGGCTTATCTATTTCAACCACGCGTCAATCGCCACGATCGCTGTGATGTTTATTATCTCGTCAACTCTGCTCCTCGGGCTCATGTCCGCCAATTACTTTCTTACGCAGAGGATTCGTATCGCATGAAAAAGAAACTTATCTCTATTGTTATCCCGGTGTATAACGAGGCAGAAAATGTTTTGCCTCTCTATGGCGCCTTGCGGGATGTGTGGTCACAGCTCTCCGACTATGACTATGAGCTTATTTTTGTAAATGATGGGAGTAATGATACGAGTGGCAAAGCCGTTCAGTCTCTTGTTTTGGCTGACAAGGGGGTGAAATACATAGAGTTCAGTCGCAACTTCGGCAAGGAGATGGCGACGACCGCGGGCATCGAGGCATCTACGGGCGACGCGGTTATTATGCTTGACGCTGATTTGCAGCATCCACCGCAATTAATTCCCGAACTTATTGTACGCTGGGAGAGAGGTGCTGAGGTGGTTGTTGGTCTGCGCACGCGCAACCACGGCGAGGGCCTAACGAAGAGGGGCGGGTCTTGGCTCTTCTATCACATCATGGCAGCGATATCGGAGACCGATATGCTTGCGGGGGAGACCGATTTTCGTCTTATCGATCGCACGGTTGCCACTGCATTCAATAATCTCTCCGAGCAGAAGCGCATGACTCGTTCACTCATCAATTGGCTCGGATTCAAAAAAGAGTATGTGACCTTTGAAGCTCCAGCGCGATTGCACGGAGAGACTAAATATTCCACAAATAAACTTACTCGTTTGGCACTCTACTCGTTTATCTCCAATTCGCTTTTGCCATTGCGTATGGCGGGATACCTCGGCATGACCGTCACGTTTTTTTCAGGAATTGTCGGTATCACAGTCTTTTTTGAACGGTATGTGTTTAATGATGCGCTCCATTGGCACGTCTCTGGTTCGGCGCAGCTTGCCATCATCGACGTCTTTCTTATCGGTATTGTACTTATGGCGCTTGGTATTGTCGCCTTATACATAGAGAATATACATACTGAGACATCAGGTCGGCCGCTCTATGTGGTGCGCAAGCGGGAGAACTTTTAGTATTACAATGATACTCAATCCATGGAAAAAGAAAAAATAGGATTTATAGGTCAAGGATGGATAGGCAAAAACTACGCTGACGATTTTGAGCGGCGCGGGTTTGAGGTAGTGCGCTATAGTCTTGAGCCAGAATACCTCAGCAACAAGAGTGCAATCGGTCTGTGCGATATTGTCTTTATTGCAGTGCCAACACTAACCACTCCTGCGGGATTTGATTACAGCATAGTCAAGGAGGTGGTGGGTCTTGTGGGCAAAGGAAAAACCGCTGTTATCAAATCAACCATACTTCCGGGGACAACGGAAAAACTGCAAGAAACATATCCTGAGATATATGTGTTTCATAGTCCAGAATTTCTTGCAGAAAAAACAGCCTCTTATGACGCAGCTCACCCGATTCGCAACATCATAGGTATGCCAATTGATACCGATGCCTATAGGGCGCGGGCGCAACGGGTGCTTGATATTCTGCCGGATGCGCCGTTTAAGAGTATATGTACTGCTAGTGAGGCAGAACTTATAAAGTACTCCAGCAACGCTTTTCTTTTTACGAAGGTGGTATTTGTAAATCTTATGTATGATCTTGCGCAGTATCTTGGTGCAGATTGGGAAGTGGTGAGGGCTGGCCTAAGTGCTGATCCACGTATCGGAACTTCTCACATGCAACCACAAGACAATAGTGGGCACTCAAAAAATATAGGCAGGGGAGCGGGTGGCCATTGTTTTATCAAAGATTTTGCTGCACTCGTCGATTTGTATGAGGAGCTACTACCTGAGGACAATGAGGGCATCAAGGTTCTTAAAGCGTTGGAGAAGAAAAATGCAAAGTTACTTCTAAAATCTGGAAAGGACATTGATATGCTTGAATCTGTTTATGGGTAGATCACGGAAAAAAGATGAATATCCTCTGGCTGAATTGGAAGGATAGAGGTCATCCTTTGGCTGGTGGAGCTGAAGTCGTCAATGAAGCATTGGCGAAACGACTCGCTCAGGATGGGCACACGGTTATGTTCCTGGTCGGCGGTTTTTCCGGTGCTTTGGAGAAGGAGGAACGCGATGGTTTTTCTATTGTTCGTGTCGGAGGTCGGTGGGGTGTCTATTGGCAAGCTTACCGCTATTACCAAAAGCATTTACGAGATTGGCCGGATTTGGTCATAGATGAAGTGAACACAGTTCCGTTTTTTGCAAAATTCTATGTACGACAGAAAAATATTCTATTTGTGCATCAGCTTTGCCGTGAGATATGGTTCTATCAAATGTTTTTTCCGCTCAATGTACTCGGGTATCTTTTGGAACCCTTATATCTCTGGCTCCTGAGCGGTAGTGAGGTTATTACCGTATCTAAAAGCACGAAACAGGATTTGATGCGCTTTGGTTTTGACCAGGCCAAGATACATATTATTTCCGAGGGCATTGATATTGAACCTCTGTCAGAGCTTGCGCCAAAAAATCTTGAGAACCCGATGATTCTCGCACTCGGCCGTTGTGACCCCACGAAGCGCACGGTGGACGTGATGAAAGCATTTGAATTGGTGAAAGAGAAAATACCGACTGCACAGTTGGTAATTGCTGGTCTATGCGAAGGAGGCTATGGAGAAAAGATTAGAGGTATGCGCGAAGTGTCTCGTTACAAAGACAGCATTACGATTACGGGGTCTATAAGCCAAGGGCAAAAGGTGGCGCTCATGCAAGAGGCTGCCGTGCTTTGCATGGCCTCGGTCAAGGAGGGGTGGGGACTGGTGGTTACGGAAGCGAATAGCCAGGGTACGCCTGCGGTGGTGTATAACGTTGACGGATTGAGAGACAGTGTACGCAATACAGAGACTGGCCTAGTCTGCAGTGCCAATACTCCAGCTGATTTAGCCTTTCAAATAAAGAGGCTTTTCGGAGATACCAAATTTTATGAACGCTTGCGAAGAAACACTTGGAAGTTGAGCAAAGAAATAACCTTCGACAATAGCTATCGGCAGTTTATAAATATTCTTAAACAATAAATATGAAAAAATTTCTTGCCGGAATGTATGAGAGAGCAAGGCTTTTAAATGATGACTATGTTTCTAAATCAATTAAGGTAAACGGTGAAATAGATTCAATTTTAGATGTTGGGTGTTGGAATGGTGAACTAACAATGTACTACGCTCAGGCAGGTAACGCTAAAAAAATCTACGGCATCGAAGTTGTCAAGGAGATGTCTGATAAGGCAACGGAAAAAGGGATACAATGCTATGCACTCAGAGCCGACCAAGATATTTGGCCATTTAATGACAACAGCATTGACTGTGTCGTTTCAAACCAAGTTGTTGAACATCTCTCGGACCTCGACCATTATTTTAAAGAGGCGGCGCGAGTGCTCAAGCCAGGGGGTATTTTGGTTACAAGCACAAATAATTTAGGGAGTTGGCACAATATTTTTGCGCTTCTGTGGGGTTGGGCACCTTTTGATCTCACTAATAGTTCAAAAATAACTGCTGGTATTGGAAACCCTCTGTCGGTCCATAGATCGGAAAAGGTAGAACTTTCAACCTGGACTCATAAATGTATCTATACCCCCCGCTGGTTATTTGAATGGCAAAAACTCTATGGATTAAAATTTTCAAATCAAATGGCGACAGGCTTTTATCCCTTCCCGGCATCGTGGGGAAATATATTTAAAAATCACGCTGCTTTCATGATAATTACTACAAAAAAATAATGAATCAGCCACTTATCTCATACATCATTCCGACTTTGAATGCCGAGCAGTATCTGAAGCGCTGTCTCGACAGTATTTTTATGCAGGATTACCCTCGCGACAGGTATGAGGTTATTATTGCTGATGGAGGATCTAAGGACAGGACTATCGAGATTTTGAAATCGTATCCAGTTACCTATGTCCACAATGAAAAACATGACGCGGAAAGCGGAAAATACGTTGCGATACAAAAAGCGAAAGGGGATATCTACGTCCTACTCGATTCCGACAACATTATTGCGTCGAAAGATTGGCTTACCTCACTTATTCAACCTCTAAAAGAAAACCCGGATATTGTCGGAGTCGAGTCGAATTATTTAATTGCCAACGATTTCACTTCTCTTAATACTTACACAAACCTTCTTGTAATAGTCGATCCGTTAGCACGTATGCTCGCGGCGCGACCCTCCAAAATTGACAAGAAGGGCACTTACATCCTTAAAACGTTCGCTCAAAACTCTACTCCAATATCAGGCGCAAACGGTTTTTTGTGGCGCAAAAGTGTTGTTGAAGAATATTTACGGACGAATGGTAAAGAGTTTCCGGAGGCAAAAGTGCTTGCTGACGTTGCTATTAGCGGTAAAGTAGTCTACGCCAACGTGCCAGGCAAAGGGGTTTATCATTATTACTGTGTTTCGCTGAACGATTACTTAAAGAAGCGAAGAAAAGTCGCCAAGAACATTCTCGCAAGAAAATCCAGACGTGAGGACATTTGGATTGAAAAAGGCGGGAAGCTGCGTTTTTATTCTAGCGCTCTTTACCTCACTTCTTTCGTCGGGCCTCTTTTTGAAGCGACTTATAACTTTCTTAAAACAGGAAGAAAAGAATGGTTTTGGCATCCGATTGTCTGTTTTCTGACAGTGTGGGTGTACAGCTTATTTTTCATGAGCAGTCATTATGAATAAAATTTCGGTGATAATAGTTAACTATAATGGTAAGAAATGGCTACAAAAATGCCTCGATTCTTTGCTTACGCAACAGTATAAGAATTTTGAAGTTATAGTTGTCGATAATAATTCAAGCGACGATAGTATCCAATATATTGAGAAGAATTACCCCACAGTAATTGTTATCAAAAGTGATAAAAACCTAGGATTTGCCGGTGGAAATAATCTAGGTATAGAAAAAGCTAAAGGAGAGTATATATTACTACTGAACAATGACACATGGGTGGAAAATAGTTTTTTGGAAAAGCTTTATACATTTTATATAAATCACGATTTTGATGTAGTAGGACCTTACCAAAAAGACTATCATGATGAAAGTGAATTTAAACAATACTTAATCACAATAGATTTGTTTGGTCATCCAATATATATATCAAAAGGAATCAAAAGAACTGGCTTTTATCTGTCTGGAGTTTGCGTACTTTTTTCTAAGAAACTTTACGCAGAGACTCTTGGTCTCGATAGTAATTTCTTTATGTATTTTGAAGAAATTGACTGGTTTTGGCGATTGAATTTATTGAAGAAAACGTTTTCCTATGTTGACAACTTGTTTGTTTACCATGCCGGTGCTGGATCAACCGGAAGTGGCATTAAATATCAGAGTTTTTTATGGAGAAACCAAAATACTTTACAAATGTTATTAAAAAATTACAGCCGGTATAATTTATTTTGGGTATTACCAATTTATTTTCTTCAGAATATTGTTGAAATAGCATTTTTTCTCTTAATATTTAAGCCCAAAATTGCTTTATCGTATGTGCAAGGGTGGTGGTTTAACATTGTGAATTTTGGAAGAACCATGCAAAAAAGAAAATGGGTGCAGGGCAATAGGCTCGTCTCTGATTTTGAGATAACGAAAAAAATGTATATCGGCCTGGCTAAAATTGATCACTTCTATCAGTATTTCTTTAAATCGGCAAAAATATGAAAAATTTTTATAAATTAAATCTCTCGAAATATTCAACACATAACATTATTAGATCCAATGTTGGGTCAAATAAAACAGTTCTAGACGTTGGATGCAATGATGGATATATTGGAAAGATATCAGACAGTACAAATAGATTCTATGGCTTGGATGCTTCAGAGGAAAGTGTCGGTATAGCGCAAGAAATTTACGAAAAAGCTATTCAATATGACTTGAATCATCTAATCATTTTGCCGTGGGATGTCAAATTTGATGTCATTATCTTTGCCGATGTATTAGAACATGTATTGTATCCCGAAACTGTGCTTAATTATTTCGTAAAAAATTATCTAAAGGAAGATGGGAAAGTAATAATATCATTGCCAAATATTGCCAATTGGCGCATTAGATTAGATTTTCTATTTGGCAAATTCGATTACACGGATTCGGGCATTATGGATCGTACGCATTTGCACCTATATACCTATAAGACAGCCTTTGAATTTATGTCTAAATCTAACCTCAAAATAGAGAGAGTCCTAGGTGGAGCTTCAATATTTGGATTCATCATTTCAGTTATGCCATTTTTAAAATCTCTTCTTTCCACGAACATAATCATAATTATAATAAAATGATTTTATTTTTTAAAAACAATAAATACATATTTCTTTTGCTCGTAATCGCATTGGCGAGTCATCTGCAATGGTTCAATCCATTTTCCATTTTGAATTCTTCAGATTGGAGTTATTGGCCGAATGAGGCTGTCAACCAGCTATATTATTCCTATGGAGCGTGGGTAAACTTTTTTGATTTTGGATCAGCGAATATTCAGTTGCCTTTTAATTTCTTTAATTCGATCTGGTCAGTATTTACCAACCTAGGTTTGTCATATGATTTCGCCACAAAAGTAACCTTTTTAATACCCATTGCACTCCTGGGGTTTATCGCACCCTATATCTTGGCTAAGAAGTTGACGAAAAATGAACTAATCTCTTTTATTTTAGCTTTATTTTATGGAACAACTACCTATTTTTTGATTCTACAAACGGCACATATGCCCATAGCGTTTGTGTATGCACTCACGCCGCTGTTATTTTATTTTTTCGTTAGAGCACTAGAAAGAAACAAACTGGCAAATTGGTTAATTTTTATTCTGATTTATTTGATTAGTATTTGTTATGAAATTAGAATAACTTATATTGTCACTTTTCTACTTCTTTTTTATTTTCTATTTTTTCATATTTCTGATATTAAAAAATATTGGAAAAATATAATAGTAGGT
>PLCJ01000001.1:0-216598 GCA_003135635.1 Candidatus Adlerbacteria bacterium
AAGGGGAAGGCACCACCTGAACCGGAGCCGCTGATGTCATTAGCGCATATGACATTGCCACTTGCATCAGTGGTGAGTTTGCCACTATTGCCGAACGTAGAGCAATTGGTGTTTGAAAGAATAATACCGGCGAGAGAAGAGGTTGCCGACGCTAAAAGGTTGGTAACAGAAAAATTCGTCGAGGTCGCGTTTGTAAAGGTAAGATTCGTACCGACAAGAGGACCCGTAAGAGTTCCTCCCGCAAGGGGGAGATAATTGCTCGCAATAATGTTAGTGGGAATTTCTGCAGCAATAAGACCGCTTACTCCGTTTAGCGTTGCGTTTGAAATCGTAACGTTGCTCAAGTTGTTGATACGATTACTCAGTGCTATGGAATTAGTAAGGCCACCACTTGCATAGGTTGGTGTCGTGTTGTTACCGGCGTTTGCATACAGCTCTTGCCGTAGTTGATTACCTAATTCCTGAAGACGTGTAGTAAGTTCATTTTCCGAAACTCCACCTGTAGTTTGCGTAACAACATGTTCAATAGTGTTTTTAACAACAGGATAGGTGTTTTGAATTATGGTAGAACCCTGGTATGTATTTCCAGTTATAACAAAACCGGTTGTAGTTGAAGAGGAGGCAGTAGAAAACGGTTTTGATTTGATTACAAAGCTTGGTGCATTTTGATATCCTATACAGGTCGAGCTTCCAGTATTATCTGAGATGCAGAGCTCTTTGATATATACGCGGTTCGCAAAGAAGTCTCCTAAGCCATTTTTTGCTTTGGCAAACAATGTCACATTTGACCATAGATGCGATAAAAAGTTTCCAGCGTCAGCAAGCGAGAGCGCGGCAGTTTGCTGATCCGGCATTGCCCACGAAAAAGGTCCACTAAGTAGGAAGTAAATTCCCCCAACAAGAATCAAAACACTTGCAGCAGCACCCAATCCAATTTTGTAATTCTTTCGTGTTCGGACACCGGTAACTACGGGAGCAATTGTGAGTGGTGTTAAGGGTGCTGCTTGTTCAAGTTGGGTAGTGGTGGTGTAAGTATGCGTCCCCCCCCCATCTCTCAAGTAATAAGTCTTTATATTCTCCTGAGAACGCGCGAATGCTTGTAGCTCGGGACGGCGATCAGCGAAAAAACTTTCAAGCGATGCTTTTTCAACTAACCACTGCCTTTGCTCCAAAACACCCCGAAGTTTTCCTTGGCGGCATAAACGCGCAATATGATCATTCGTCATGCGATACAGTTTTGCTGCATCGCGAGAAGAAATGTACTCTCGAATAATTTGAGAAGGGATGTCGCTCATTTAATGTTGTTTTTCAAGGCTATGTCGCCAGGACGACAATCGTTTGGAAAAAAAGAAAAGGGCTAAACCGCCGAAGCGGTTTACCCTGTGGTCCTAATAATAGACCCCCTACTTCAGATTAGTCTTGCCAAATATCTACCCCCTGGGGACAACTCGACTTTTGACAGCTCAAAAAAGTATCCTTTGACAGGGTTAGGCGCAAAATAAACAAATTAAAACAGCTGATCCCCCTAGTTTAAAAAGCCGCCGAAAATTATCTATTTGTAAGGATATCTCGGGTAAGCAAGAAGAGAAAATAGGATCTTAAATGCATTCTGTAGGGGCGTTAGTTACCTACTTTAGGGGCCTTGAACCTCTAGACCCCCAAGGACTACTGCGTCATCCCTTTGGATGTATGAATATAGCTATAGAGGCATCTTTGGACGACATTACTAGGCAGGCCATCTAACGTGCCTATAAAAATTCGATACTGCCTCTACGCTCGCAAAAGCACCGAGTCAAAGGAGCGCCAAGTGCTCTTGTAACAAATACAACGGGATACTTACACATGGGTACTGCATTGCATCTCGCGTAACATTGGCGATCTCGTTGACGATGGTAGAGACAATATACGCGAGCATGGAGGAGTAACTCATATTCCCAAAACTTCACTTAATCACATGGTTTCAGGATATTTTATAAGAAACAATATCAAGAAGTTTCTTATAATGAGAGTCATCCTGCCACTCTTTCAATTTCTTTTCTTGGTATCTAAATTGGGTATCATTCCGTGCAACGACGTATACATGCGGAGCAAAAAAACTAAAAGCTCGATCAAGTATTCGATTAGAAAAAACAAATGGACGTACTTCTTGCACCTTCCACCCTGCTCGTTCTACAGTAAGTTTTAAAGTTTCTCGAGTAAAAAAATTAATGTGCGCAACAGCTAATGCCCCACGAAATTTATTAATTTTCATTAACATTATAATTCTTGGAACAACGGGAACGCCAAGAACGAGTAACGCATTATTCAATGCAATCGGTTTTAATTTTATTAAGAAAGCGTGCGGAGAAAGAAGATGTTCAAAAAGATTGTTTGCCCATATTCCTTCAAAGTCTCCCCCAATATTTATCTCATCAATTAATTCAACGTTACCCTGAATTATTTTTATATTTCTTTGTTTACCATATTCCACTTCTGCGGAAGTTGTTGTAACCCCCACACTTCCCTGACCAAAATGGATAAGGTACTCTCCATATCCACAACCCATATCAAGAACTTTTTTAGTCCGCAATTCGAGAGTATCCAATATTCTGTTGAAAGTAGTGGAATTACGTACAGGCTCAAATCTTTTATCCGCCCTTGATACATCCTGATTCATGAATGTTATTTTATATTATTTTGCGCGGCCTAGTGGACGATGTTAGAACTAAATTCGCTGCTTCTGGAGTGAGTATTTACTATCCCACCCTGTGATTCACTATATCTATAAGTTCTTGAGCAACTTGGCTTATCTCCCCTTCGCTATTTTCAATTTCCTTTGAAGGCAAGTTGTATTGCAACGCCAGTTGGTGAAAAACATCTTTATACTGTTTACAATAGTTTTTATAAATCGCTTCACAAGTTTCTTTTGTTGCTTCTGGAGGAAATAGCGCACGATCTCTTGAATCACTCTCAATACGCTTTAGAATTGAATCAATATCAGCAGAAATAAGTATGAGCACATCAAATTTTTTTATCCATGGCCCCATTACTGGTTTGATGACACCTCTTACAAGATTAAGGTAATGAGAGTCAAAAAGAAGAATATCTATAGGTTTCGCAAGGAGTACATCCATAAACTGAGATAGTTTTTGAATTCCTTCTTCTGGAGGAATAGCCCTGAGTTTTTCATAGTCTCCGGGAAATCCTAGCCATTCCGTAAACGCAGTGACGGAATGAATGATTGTAAATTCAGGTTTTTGGCGAGTAACTTCAGCGAGAATTGTGCTTTTCCCGCTTCCATTTACTCCACCAACATATGCTCTCATGGTGCGAGCATAGCATGGTTCCTACGTCCCCTGCCTCGCACAAAATTAGTCTTTATTTCCAACCTCAGCGCGGACGACGGGATTTGAACCCGCAACCTCTTCCGTGACAGGGAAGCGCTCCACCAGGTTGAGCTACGTCCGCAAACATTTCGCATCTTAGCGCATTCAGTCTAATTCTCCAACGCGACGAAACAGTGTGCCGGGGGACGGAATTGAACCGTCGACCTTGGGTTTATGAGTCCCATGCTCTAACCGACTGAGCTACCCCGGCAGTGTTTTCCCTTTCGTAGAAAAGGGTGAGCAACAAAATTTACCGTATCACCTTCCCTATTTCCCTTCAACATGGGGTAAAAGCTTTTGATAAATATGCGCAAAGGCAAGCATGGTAACCGGCACACTTATAAGAAGCCCAACGAGAAAGAGAATCGCGCCAAGGATGTTAAGACCAATAAGTACCAAAAGAAAGCCCAAAAGGTGCCACCGTACCCCTTGGGTCATACGAGTACTGCGCTTTAAACTCTCCATGATACTCACCCCATCCACTGCCGCAAAACGCACCATGCAAAAGCGCAACAAAAAATATATACCCGGAGCGATAAGAAGAACGAAGCCGACCGCGATGATAATGCTTGCCAAGAGTGACGCAAACGTATACGTAACTACTACGGTAAGTGGCGGAAAAAGATCTTTGTAATACGCATCCTCTCCACGAGCAATCTTAAGGACAATAATCGTAAAGCCAGTGGCCAAAAAGATATCGAGCACAATAAGAGCAATTGCAGCCAACACTCCTTGAAGGGAATGACCGATCGTATTTACTACTATGGAATAGGCGACTTGGATCGTAAAGAAAGTGAGGAGTGTTTGAAAGAGAAGCCCGCTGTGCTCGCGTGTTTTATGCCAACCGAATTGAAGTGATTCAGAAATGGAAAAAATTGGTTCCATATATTTTAAAAATAATTCTTGTTGCGGGGGCAGGACTTGCACCTGCGACCTCCAGGTTATGAGCCTGGCGAGCTACTACTGCTCCACCCCGCTAGGTAATGCAATGTATCATATCAGATTAAACTCCTCAAATACACGCCGATACAGATCTATCGTCGCGTGAGCGTCTCTTTCAGTTAATGGAAAAGCTTCTCCGAGATGTGCCAAGGTATTGCGCATTTTATGTGCCTCCCATGCCAGATCAATCGTCTGAAACTGCAGTGGATTGGCTTCCTTTAATTGCTCCCCTACTCCTTCGCCTGGATACCCCCGCGCTGTTAAAAGTTCTGCGAGCATGACATCGGCCTCAAGTATCGCCCGCCGCCAGTCGCTTTCGCTCGATGAGCTTGCCAGAGCAACAACTACATCCCATCTGCTATCAACGCCCGTATGCTCCGCGTGTGCTTGGCGTCGTTTTTTTTCTTCTTCCAGATAGAGAAAACCATCATGCTCAACTTGTACCAAGCGAATTTGGAGGTAAACCACTCCTATGAGAAGGAGCACCGCGAGCACCATGCCGATAATACTGATATCTCCCGCAGTGATAATTACATTCCGGGGTATGCCACTTATCTCTCCCCCTATGCCAGAGAAAAGAGTGTATACACGCGTAATGATATATTCGAGATTAAGAAAATGCACTGTATCCATGTTCCTGTATTCTACCGCACAACAAAATACTACTGCGAAGTCTAAACTGCCTCGATTTCTCTCCCTATTGAAAAGAGCGTCGCTTCCCCGCCATGGGCAGCGGTCAGTTGGATACTTGCGGGGAGGTTTATCTTGGTCCGTTTGACTTCACCCATAGGTACGGCGAGCGCTGGATTGCCTGTGAGATTTGCGGTAACTGTAAATATGTCAGTGAGATACATGGAAAGCGGGTCGGATTTTTCACCGATTAAGAATGCAGGAGAGGGAGTAGTGGGCGTCATAATTACATCAACCTCCTTAAGCGCTGCGGCACACTCTCTTGAAAGAGTCCTGCGTGCCTGAGTAGCCTTGCCGTAGTAGGCGTCGTAGTAACCAGCAGAGAGCACGTACGTTCCCAACATAATGCGCCGGCGCACTTCAGGGCCAAATCCTTCACCTCGCGTGCACGCATAGTCGTCAAAAAGTGATTCCCCTCTGCGCGATAGACCGTAGCGCACCCCATCAAAGCGCGCGAGGTTGGTTGAGGCTTCAGCGGGCATAAGAATGTAGTAGATTGCAAGCGCCAACCCAGCCGAAGGGAGCTCTATATCAACAAGCGCATATCCTTTCTCTTGGAGTCGTTTGAGTGTTTCTTCAAAAAGTTTCAGCACATCTGCATCTACCCCACGTGCCAGCAAATGACGGGGTACACCGATCTTTTTCCTTTGCAATCCTTCTTTATAAAATGACGGATCAAGAGACGTACTATCCAAGGGGTCCTGTCCACGCATAGCTTCAAAAAGAAGTTTGGCGTCCGCGACCGTGCGGGTAAGTGGGCCAATCTGGTCAAGAGAGGATCCCATTGCCATGAGACCAGACCTTGATATTGCACCGTAGGTTGGTTTAAGTCCCACAACCCCGCAAAAACTTGCGGGTTCGCGCACCGATCCGCCGGTATCGCTCCCGAGCGCTCCCAAAGCCATGCCAGAGGCAAGCGCTGCTGCAGAGCCTCCGGAGGAGCCACCCGGCACGCGCGACTCATCATGGGGATTTTTCGTAGGGCCATATGCAGAGTTTTCTGTTGAACCGCCCATCGCAAATTCATCCATGTTCGTACGACCGAGAAATACCGCGCCTGCATCTTTCAATTTTTTAATCGCAGTGGCATCGTAGGGAGCAATATAATCTTCAAGAATTTTAGAGGCTGAGGATGCTCGTCTTCCTTCAATTAAAATGTTGTCCTTAACCGCAAGAGGAATTCCCAGAAGCTTCTGTTTCTCGCCCATTGCGCGACGCGTATCGGCCGCTATCGCTTGTGCTTCAACATCGTCAAATACCTCAAGGTATGCGTTGAGTGTAGCATTTCTTCGTTCAATATTTGCTCGGCACGCACGTACCAAATCGAGGGAGGAAATCTCCTTTGTGGCGAGCTTGCGGGTTGCATCGGTAATTGAAAGCGTTGCAAGAATATCGTTATTCATCTTTATGGATTATTTTGCGCACCACCGCATAATCTCCCTCACGCTTAGGAAATGCCGTGAGTAATTCTTTTCCCTTGTTAATTAATCCGGTGGCAGGGCCGTAGAGGATGTCTTCACGCATCACATTTTGCGCCCGCAATACTTGCGTCTCCCCTTTATTAGGAACAATACTGCCAACCTGTCCCACGTACTCAAGGATATTTGAAATGTCTTTTTGTAATCCTTCTATTTCACTATCAGAAACGCGAAGTCGAGCCAGTTGTGCCAATGCTCGCACTTCCTCTTTTGAAACCATGGCATCATAGTACATGAAAACGTGAGTAAATAAAATTCTTGGCCTTGTGATACAGAGACGTTCATTTCTTCTTGAGTAGTTGTACAAACTTTTCTTGCGATAGGACGGGAACGCCAAGCTCTCTGGCCTTATCCAATTTTGAGCCTGGGTTTTCTCCCACCACAACTGCAAAGGTTTTTTTTGAAACCGTACTTGAGACGATTCCACCAAGCACACGCAGCATACGCTTTGCCTCTTGACGTGATATGCCCTTCAGAGTTCCGGTAAGCACAAAGATTTTTCCCGTGAGTGCTCCTGTGCGCGAGACCTTTTCAGACATGATAGTGAGTACTCTCTTGAGTCGGGCAATCATGGTGCGGTTATCCTTCTCTGTAAACCAATTGGCTATGGATCCTGCTACAACTTCCCCAATGCCGGCAATGGCATGCAGATCTTCCTTGCGTGCCCTGGCAATATCATCGATGGTCTGAAAGTGCCGCGCTAGCGCGATCGCTGTTTCTTCTCCGACGTGTGGAATAGAAAGTCCCGTGAGGAGGCGCGAGAGGGTCACCCGTTTCGTGCTTTTGGTAATCGCAGCAATGAGTTTTTTTGCCGATATTTCAGCGAAGCCTTCAAGGGTGAGTAAGTCCCCCTCAGTTAAAGTAAAGAAATCAGCATAGTTTTGAATAAGTCCTTTCTCAAGGAGCGCGGCAACAGTAGAAGGTCCCAGTCCTTCAACATTGAGTGCCTGTTTGCTGATAAAGTGCTGAAATTTTCGGCGTTGCTGCGCAAATGAGTGCTTAGAAACGCACCGCCATGCAGCACTTCCCGCCACACGTTTGATCCTCCCATCACCGCCGCACTCAGGAACCCGAGTGGGCCACACATACGGCTTCTCCCTACCTGTGCGAAGTTCAGGAAGTACACGCACAATATCGGGGATGACGTCTCCTGCTTTTTGGAGGATAACCGTATCTCCGACGCGCACGTCCAGACGGCGTATTTCATCCTCATTGTGGAGCGTCGCACGAGATACTGTTGTTCCTGCAATAGAAACTGGCCGAAGGTGCGCTACAGGAGTTAAGACTCCGGTGCGTCCAATCTGAAGCACGATATCCTCAATGGTGCTGGTCACCTGCTCGGCAGGAAACTTAAACGCTATAGCGAAGCGAGGTGCCTTGCCTGTATATCCCAACTGTTCTTGGAGGCGGCGCTCGTTGACTTTTATGACCACGCCGTCAATCCAATATCCTTCGCTTTTACTTCTTTCCTTCCACTGCTTCCAATACGCAATAATACCCTCAACATTTATTACCCGCTTGAAATAAGGGTTCACTTGAAATCCGAGTTCCCGTATATACGAAAGCTCCTCCTCCTGGGTAACAGGCAGAGATTCAGACGTTTTTGCTACATCATAGATAAAGGTATCGAGCTTGCGCGCTTGGGCAATGCGTGGATCAAGTTGTCGTATCGATCCTGCTGCAGCATTACGGGGATTGGCAAAAAGTGGTTCACCTTTTTTTTTGCGCTCTATATTGAGTGCTGTAAGGCTTTTCTCGCTCATCCATACTTCTCCTTCAACGATAATGTTGAGAGGGCGGGTAAGGATCAGTGGCACTGAGGGTATGGTGCGGATATTATGCGTAATATCTTCACCAATAAGACCATTGCCACGGGTTGCGGCAGTTTTCAGTACCCCGCGCTCATACGTGAGAACTATTTTAAGTCCATCTATTTTGAGCTCACATACATACTCAACCGGTTTCTGTGTTCCTAGCATACGCCGAACACGTGCATCGAAATCACGAATATCTTCCTCACCAAAAGCGTCAGCGAAAGACCATTGCGCAACGACGTGAGGCACTTTTTTAAATTGCGGGAGCGGCTCTCCAGCGATCCGTTGCGTCGGTGAATCGAGAGCAATGAGATCAGGATGCACTCGCTCTAACTCAGCAAGCTCGTGCATAAGTGATTCCCGCGCTGATTCGGGAATTTCTTCCTGGTCATATATATGGTAGCTAGCACGATATTGATTTATCGCATCTTTGAGCTTCTTGTAGCGATCTTTGGCTTTTTTGGGAACAGGCATTACCCTACTATACCCCTTTGATTCTACACGCCACTAATAATTTACTTGCAATATGCGCTCAACTACAAGCGACGCGCCTAGGGCACAGGTATTGTACCCGTGGGCAGTTATGGTGGTACGCACAGGATTTCCGTTTTTCGCTACGGTTACTCGTACACAAGAGCTCGATTGATTCTGACCCATTGATATCTCAAAGGTAGTTGTCGCATCACTCGGGTCGGGCGCCGTTATGGTCCAAGGAAACTGCAGCGGGCTTGAGCCACCAACAATGTCTTGTCCATTGCAATATACCTGACCCGGGGAGGCGGTGCCCCCATAGACATAATCACTTGACGTAGCAAACGCACTTCCATCGGCATCAGTTGGGATTACCGTGTTGTACTTGAAGTCCCAGTACAAAGCACATTCGGCTCCTGTATCAGCGGCATAAATTGCATACTGCGACTGTGTCTGAGTGATGGAAAGATTGAGTTCGCGCGAAGCAAGATCATAGATAGCAAGCCCTATCGCAAGCGCCAGGGAGGCGATGAGAACTGCAAGAAAAATAGTGAAACCCCGCGTTATAGAGTACATATTATTCCCAATTAAATAAATTTTCCTGCACCTGCACGGAGCGAGTAATCCTGGCAGTATCATTCCACGATACTTTAACAGTAACCACAGCCTCAAAAGGATTAGAGCCGCTTGGTATAGGTACCGGTGTGAGTATAGAAACGGTTCTTGTAAAAATAGATGCCGATCCAGCGTTGTAATTAAAATATCCTCCGTTAGTCACTGAATCGTAGTTAAGTATCGGGCAGCCTCCTGTGGGACAGGCTGCTACCGTGGCGTTTAGTGAATCGATAGTGCATTGAGCAGTGCCACCTACGTTAGCATTTATGCAAGAACTCAGTCCCGTAAGCCACGTGGCATTTGATGAATTTCCTGAAAGGTTATTGGAATCGCGGACGGAACGCACATATTCTATGGCATCTTGAGCAAGGTAATAGGCGGTTATTTGGTCTTTTGCAATAAGAGTGGCATGTAAGTCTCCCTCCGCGATAGCAATCGGACCCGCTAGTGCCATAGTAAGAATAAGTATCGCAACAAGCGTTTCAACCAGAGTGAATCCTTGGGTGATGTTATATTTATTGATCATATATGCGTTGAGTAACGGAGGCCTGTAAATTAAACGATGATGTCTGGGTGCTTGATACTGGGACAGAACCATGTATCAGCATAATGACTCTTGGCTGTATAGTGTCTGGCGCACATCCCCCCGTCCCGGAGGCTGAGCAAGAACCAATAACATAGAACATAGAACTATTAGCCACATTTACATCAGGCGAGGTGAGGGGCGAGGGTGTGAGGCTTATGGAGGGCACCTGTCGTTCAATGCAGCCTCCGATATATCCCGCGGGACACTGTCCGGATGGAACAAAACTATACGCAACAACAATGCCACCGCTTGTGGTAAATGAAAGATAATTACTCCCATTAATGCAGTCTTGCGGTATGGTGGTCACCGTTCCAAAAGTACCACCGCAGTGATAATTGGTGCCGGTTCGAATAGCCCGAGACATACTATCAAGTGAAAAATTGAGATTATTGATTGCCGATTTCAATACTTCAGCCTTGAGATCACTTTGCGATAGTGTTAAAAGGGCGCCAAGCGCTACTACCATAACGACCATAAACAGTGCGACCGCCACCATCATTTCTATAAGAGTAAATCCGCGTTTTTGCATATGATTAACTTCCCACAATTCCTACGGCTATTTCCCCCGTGGGAGAAATGGTCACACTGCGCGTACTGCCCCCTTGAGAGGAAAATTGTATGCTGGCGCTACTATACTCTCCTGGCACACACGCACCAGAATCAAGATTGGTTGCAAAACATGCATCAGGATTTGGCCGGCTAAAGATAACGGTGAGTGATGTAATAGTCCTGTTGCTACTGCACTGCGAGCCGGCACAAAAATTAGTGATAGTATATCCAGGTCCAAGAGTAAAAGTTTGCACTATTTTATCTCCCGAATCATATTGTCCACTGCTATTGGTGTCAGCAAAAAGGAAATAGCTTGTCGGGGTACCCGAACTAAAATAGGCCCCGTATGCAGAAGCAAAAACGGTACTCCCCGAAGCACTTTCCCCTTGTACCGATACCCCATACGTCTGCGCTTGGCGAATAGAGAGCGCCGCACTGTAGGCAAGTGAGCGCAGTAGAATTGAGCTGTCAAACTGTTGTTGGCGCAGCAGAAGAATCGTTGTGATAATAGCCATGATAGCGATTACCACTAAGAGCTCAATGAGCGTAAATCCGCGCGTGCGCGGAGAAGTGTGGTTAGCTAAGGAGGCTTGAAAGTGAGAAGAAGAGATCAACATGTAGGAAATACACTATGGCCGCTCCAAGAACAAGAAACGGCGCGAAGGGGATTTCGCTTTTCATTGTAAAACGAGAAGCCTTAGTTTTCCATCGACGCGATGCGAACAACAGTACGATACCAATACCAGCGCCGCTCCAAAATGCAAGCATGAGCGCAGTAAGTCCCAGAGAAAATCCTAAGAGCCATCCCAAAGAAAGCTCGAGAATGCCGTCTCCCCATCCCATCCACTGGCCCTTTGATACAAACGATAACAAAAAAAGTGGCAGGGCAAGCACTACCCCAGCCAGTAAGGTATGGGGAGAAGCGGGCAGTAGAAAGAGTGCCCGACCAAATCCGAGAATAACAAGCAACAATGAAGGAGCCCGAGGAATAATTGCGTGTCGTAGATCATACACGACAATAAAAAGAAGGGTCATCCATACAATAAACCAATAACAAAACCAGTACGGATTGAACACAAGCAAATAGATACCCAAGGAAAGCAACGCTGCAGATATTTCAACTAACGGATATTGCAGCGAGATAGCGCTACTGCAGTAGCGACACCGACCAGCAAGAGCGAGATAGGAAAAAACAGGGATGAGGTCAAAGAAAGTAAGGACGTGCCCGCAGCGCATGCAGTGTGAGCGGCCATATATAACTGAGCGTCCAGTGCCGAATCGAAACGACAGAACATTTAGAAAACTACCCGCAATGGCTCCGAGAAGTACTGCGCCTATTGCAAACACCACTCCCTGCCCATCCATTAGTTTGTAACGTCGTAGCAAGCTTCCGTGCCACCAGGCTGAGGCGTACCGGCAGTTGCGTCGCAACTTCCGTTGGAACCAGCACTCGTCCCAGAAAAATCACTATTACTGCTCGAACAATTATTAGATCTGTATGCAGCATCACTATCTTGAGTAAGTGCAGAATTGCTCGTTTGTTCAAGGAGTGCCCCGAGATGGTACGCGATAGGCGGAGGCGGACTACATATGTTGTTTACTGGATTTACCGCATTAAATGCAGCGTAGGAATATTGTTGACCTGTTTTTGGGTCAAGAGGCATGGTGGGCAGGTACGTTGGAACCAGAGTGCTTAACTGTAGAGGATAGCTAAGATTGTCACTATAGTACTGCTCAAGGGAAAGCTGGATGGTGCGAATATCAGCAATGCGTTTAGCATCGCGGCCTTTGGCTTGAGCACTACTCAGAGACACCAAAATGATAGAGGCTAAAATGCCGATCAGAGCAATGACTACCAACAGCTCAATAAGGGTGAAACCACGAAGACGAAAAATAGATAATTTCATATACACGTACCTATCCTACGATACAATGAGGTCAAATTAAGTGCAGGTAAACCCCTCAGAAAAGTATCCTCCTTAGTTACATCCCACCGCAACACTGGCACTACTATTGCTACTAACACTTACTATGTACGTGCCTGCTGAGCCTCCAGCAAACTGAGCTGTCCCACTTTCAAGGTACGTGCAAATTTCATAATTCTCTGTTCCGGGAGCACCTGCGCCGCCTGCTTGAGGAGCCACCATATATTGGCAGGTAGCAGCGGATGTTTTAGTGCAGACGGTCGCTGGAGTAGTTGGATCAAGATAATTTGAGAAGCTAATAGGGCTAGGGCCGGTACACGTAGAGGCCATGACGCCGCCACTTACGCACCCGGTAAGGGCTACATTTGTCCCCGTATCAGCCAAGCTTATTGCTTTTCCCATTTCCTGCAGAGAGGAAATACGTGCTGCATCGCGTCCTTTTGCCCGAGCGCTGTTAAGAGACACTAAAATGATAGAGGCCAAAATACCAATGATGGCGATAACCACCAACAGTTCGATGAGGGTGAAACCACGTTTAAAATGTTTAGACATATATATAATTCATCAATAATTTACACACTTCCTTCACTGCCTCAAGTATACCTCGCCCTTAGTATGTCACTTTTTATTGCTGTGGATAATATGTACCTTCCCTTGTAAGCTCTTTTTAGAGTTGGCTCGTCGTGTTATAAATCGGCAACAATATTGATGCGAGAAGAAATCCAACCCCTATCGCCAAAACGACAATCATTGCTGGCTCAATAAGAGCAACCAGGGTGTCTACCGCTGCGCTTACCTCGCGATTATAAAATTTAGCAAGCCGATCAAGGATATTGGCAGTTTCCCCCGTCTCATTGCCTATCTGGAGCATTTGCACCATGATCGTAGGAATTTCCTTGGGATATCGAGACAATATGTCATGAAGGGGCGCGCCTCCCTTCACCCCCTCCACGGCAGCTTGGAGAATATCTTCGTACACAGCATTTTGTATGATTGAGGCAGTTATCTCAAGGGCGCGGAGAGTAGAGATACCACTACTTAGCATCACGTGCAAATTGTCGGCGATACGGGAAAGATATAACTTTTGGTATAGCGATCCAATATAGGGCAAGGTGATCTGCAACCGAGAAATAGACCAGCGTCCTTGGGGTGTTTGAGCGTAACGGAAGAGAAAATAACCTGCGATAATAAGTGCAATAAGGAGAAATATTCCATAATCGACGAAAAATCCGCTGAGGTTAAGAACAATCTGAGTATATATAGGAAGTGTTCCACCTTCACTGGTCAAAATAGTGGCAATTTTAGGAATAATGACCGTAATCATGAGTAGCATTACAGCAATAAACGTCACGATAATGAATGCTGGGTAAATGAGGGCATTGCGCACCTTACTGGTTATCTCGTAGGAACGATCAATATGATCTGCAAGAAATATAAATGTTTGGCTAAGCTTTCCCGTCTCTTCTCCGGCTCGCACCATATTGACGTAGAAATCTGAAAAAACCTTCGGGTGTTTGCCGAGCGCCTGAGAAATACTGCTTCCCGCCTGAAGATCATCGCTCACGCTCACGAGCGTTTGCCGCAGATAGGATGTGTCGGCCTGCTGGCTGAGGAGTTGGAATATGCGCAGTGGAGAAACCTGGGCCTCAAAGAGCGTTGCCAGTTGGCGCGAGAGAATAACGATACTGCGGCCACTTACCCCTCCAAAAATAGTAATATTGTGCAGTGAGGAGAATACATCTTTTTTTTGATTTGTTGAAAAAACAGTGAGGGTAAGCCCACGACGCTGCAGTATAGTAATAGCCGCTTCCTCCGTTGCGGCGTTTACGGTTCCAGCTTGGGGCTTGCCTTCTTGATCTAGTGCTTCGTATTTATACTCCATAGCTCTACATCATTAACCGCTCCAGTGTTTTGGGGTTCCAAGAACGTGCGTAGGCGCTCTCTGGAGTAATTTCTCCGGCACGCACGAGATCCGCCAAGCAGCGATTCATATCAATCATGCCTTCCTGGGAACTCGTTTCGATGATAGCGTCGATTTCGTGGATACGTTTTTCTCGAATAAGATTTGCAACTGCACTGGTGTTGATAAGAAGTTCATAGGCAGGAATAAGTCCACCAGAGATGCGCGGTATAAGCCGCTGAGAAAAGATGCCGCTGAGTGTTTCTGCAAGCTGGGCCCGGACTTGTTCCTGCTGACCCGAAGGAAATGTATCAAGGATACGATCGATAGTTTGGGAAGCGTTGTTGGTATGGAGCGTCGAAAAAACGAGGTGGCCCGTCTCTGCGGCAGTGACCGCAATGGCCATTGTCTCTGATGTCCGCATCTCACCTATCATAAGAACGTCAACATCTTGACGAAATACGGATCCCAGTGCTGTTTCAAAGTCAGCGGTATCAATACGCACTTCGCGTTGATCAACAATAGAGCGCTTATTTTCAAATAGATATTCGATTGGATCTTCAATGGTAATAATATGCTCGGTGCGTTCGATGTTGATTTTTTCAAGAAGCGCCGCAAGGGTGGTCGTCTTTCCTTGTCCCACTGGCCCAACTACTAAAAAAAAGCCCTGCTCACGGGTTGCAAACTGCTCAAGCTCTGAAGGAAGGTTTAATTCTTTTACTGAGCGAATGGTGCGGGGAACTAGCCGGAGTGCAACACCGATATGACCGCGCTCAACAAATGCATTTCCACGGAAACGCGCAGTATTGCCGTAGGAGAAAGAAAAATCGGCTTCCTGAGTCTGCAAAAACTTCTGTATACGCTCTGGAGAGAGCATGCGCTCAAGTAGACCCCGCACATCTTCGTCGCTGAGTTTCGCTTCAGAGAGAAGTGGTGTCAAGATGCTAGAAACACGAATGACTGGATGCGCACCAGCCGACAAATGAAGATCTGATGCACCTTGTGCGATTACTTGATTGACAAAAGAAGTGAGCAATTGTTCGTAGTTCATAATTGAATTTCTGTTTGGGGCTCTTCCGATTTCGTCTCTTCTTCTTCTGTTAGTTCTTTGGGCACAGAAGGAGGAATATCCGCACCAATATCAGAAAGTTCAAATTGGCCCCCAAGGCTATTGACCTCCTCAAACGGAATGACGCCCTTTACCGCTTTAATGATAGCATCCTCTTTCATCGTGAGCATGCCATCTTTACGTACAATGGAGAACATTTCTTCTTCAGATTTCCTTGCGAGGATGGCGCGTTCCAATTCCGGCACCATTTCAAAGGCTTCGGATACCGCAATGCGTCCTTTGGTTCCTGTTGGATACTCAAGCGTGGGCTTGATACGATATATTTCCTTAAGGGCGGGAATCTGATCACGAAATTCCTCTGGCACATCGGCAAATTCATCCTTAATCAGAGCCTCCATGCTGCCTTCAATCGGCATTTTCTGTCCACCTCCTTGCGGAAGCGTCCGTACGAGACGTTGTGCCATACCCAAAATGAGCACCGGGGGAATAAGATATGGCTCAATTTTCATATCAAGGAGACGCGGCACTATACCGATAGCATTGTTGGTGTGTATTGTAGAAAGCACTAAATGGCCAGTGAGTGCAGCCTGCACAGCCAAGTCAGCTGTTTCGGCATCACGAATCTCACCCACCATTATGATATTTGGGTCTTGGCGCAAGGTTGTACGCAGTCCGTTGGCAAAGGTATAGCCAATTTCAGGATGAACTTGTGATTGTGAAACCCCAGCAATGGTGTATTCAACTGGATCTTCAAGCGAGAGCACATTTTGTCCTTCGCGGTCGATTTCATTGAGAACCGCATACAACGTCGTAGATTTTCCCGATCCAGTAGGACCAGAGATAAGAACGAGGCCGTAAGGCTTTTTTATAGCAGTACGAATAAGTTTAAGACTGCGGTCTGAAAAACCAAGATTCTCCAGTTTGACTTCTTGGGCAGACGCGCCAAGAATGCGCATCACCACCTTTTCGCCATAGTAGGTTGGAAAAGTAGAAACACGGAAATCCACCTTATTGCCACCCACCCGTGCAGAAAAACGGCCGTCCTGAGGCTTCCGTTTTTCATCAAGACGCATATTACAGAGTACTTTGATTCGAGCCACTACCGCTGGATGCACCTTGAGTGGCAACGTAATGTTTGTTGAAAGGAACCCATCCACACGAAAGCGTACTCGTGTTTTATCGGCGAGTGGTTCGATATGAATGTCAGATGCTCGCTTCTCAGATGCATGACGTAAGATGGTCGCTACAATCTTCGTAATGGGTGCATCAGTGGTGGTAGCATCGCTTGCTGTTTCAGTAATGGTTTCTTCTTGTATCGAAACAGTACGTTTATTTTCCTTATCTGTTTTTTTAGTTTCATCAGTGATCTCAACTTCAAGTTCACTGAGAGCCTTCCCCACCTCTCCTGAAAGACCCTTATACTGGCCCATGACACGATCAAAATCAGTTTCTGTAATAAGAAACACTTTGTATGGCATTCCTAATTTCGAAGAAATAAAGCTGAGAGCGTCTCGTGCTTCTAAATTGTCTGGATCAGTAATACCTACCTCAAGCACATTATCTTTGACCGTCAGAGGTACTAGCCCGTAATGTCGAGCAGATTCTTCAGGAATAAGCTGCAAAATATCAAAGGGTACTTGCTCTTCTCCCACTAAGCGCGTGGGGACAGCATAATATTGTCCTTTGGTCTTTAGGATGTCTTCAAGTGATATCCCCGCCTGGATCAAGAGGGCTTCTGGGGAGGCACCGGGAGATTTGAGATTCCGTTCTATTTCGGAAACTTTTTTTCGATCAAGTGTACCGTTTTGCAGGAATGTTTGCAGAAGGTCCATGACATATTAACGTCCCAAGGTTGGCACGGGTAATTTCGTTGTCTGAGATTGGGGCACACTATTTCCAAATGATGCAAAGGGGTTGTGACGACCAACATTTTCAGGCGGTATAACAACACCAAAATTTGTAAGAGATACAAACACAGGATCAGTAAATATTGAGCTATCAAGCGTTATCGTGCTAAGGCTTGTCAGCGAGGTAAGTAGTTTCTGGGAAGCGGGCGAGGAAGAGGAATCTCCTGTCGAAATCAAAAGCGTGCTGCTTGAAGAAGAGTTATTCATGCCAAGGGTATAGTAGAGAAGGCCGCCGATTACCCCCACAGTGACAATGGTCAAGAGTACATTTTGTTTAATAAAGGTCATCATACGTTAATAGAGCCAATAGGTGCGAAAGGTGATGGTATACGTTGTGGTGTTTCCGGTTCCATTTTGAAATGAAAGCTGTGTAATATCGACTATGCGCTCACTATGCTCAAGGTCCTGCAGAAACGCCATGAACGTATCGTAATTTGTCGTTACTGAAAACCCAAGTTCTGCAGAACCAACTGGATTGCCAGAAGAGCCCACCGCAGCAATGCCGCCCGTGGTGCTGCTGTTTGATGCCGTAGCTAATTTAAGGTTGCTGAGCGATAGGTTATACCGGGATGCAATATTGTTAACATCAATGATAAGACGGATGTTATCTACATTGTCAGGAAGTATCTGCTGCAATTTATCTACATCACTTTGAGAGAAGGCGTTGCTTTTGGTCAATAGTTGCTGACGCAAACCTTGCAACTGTTGCACTTTACTGAGTGCGTCATCATACTGCACCCCTTGTGATTGCACTCCTTTGATTTGTTGGTAGGTCGGATTGATATACAAGACAAACAGTCCGATGGCAGCAGCAATTAATATGAGAGGGATGAATATACGAGTCATAGTTATTGAAGAGGAGTAGTTGTGGCGGGAAGGATAGGAATAGAAGAGGAAGCAATGGGTTGTACATTTTGGTTAGAAGTTGCACCAGTGATAAGCTTGTTGCTGTAAAGAAGGAGAGCCTGGCTAACGTTTGTACTCAGGGTAAAAACCACCTGTCCGGATGTGTTGGTATTAATATTAGAGAAAATGATATTTTTGAGCATATTGCTGCTGCCGAACTGGTCGCTTTGAAGCGCAAGAGTCGAAAAGGAATCCGCAATGCCCTGCAAGGTGACAAGTGCGGAACCATTAGGTTGTAGTTGATAATTAAAACTTGTAAATTGGACGTTTAATAGTGTCTGCTGCGAGAGAAAATCAAAAAGAGCAGAGGGAGCCACATGCCCGGCAAGCAAAATCTTTGCCTGCAGTATCCGGTTATCCATGCGAACAAGATCATTAATGGAAGAAAGATCAATTGCGCTTTGGTCTTTTTGCAGTACAGCGCTTTTATTTGCAATAGATTGGTTCAGATACTGCTCATACCCAAATACCAGCCCAGCTGCAACTAGTGATACTATGAAAATTAACAGCGCAATTAAAAACAAAAGCCCCGCTCCTTCTCCATGAGAAGGACCCGGAGTAAAAGATTTTTTCGGTATAAAGGACGCGGGAGCTTGAGGATCCATCAGTATTAGTATACCGTTAAAAATTCCACAACTGCGGATCTATCAACAGATTAGGCGATTTCCTGCAAACGCCGCAGCGCAAGGCCTACCGCAACAGAAAACTCTGGTCCTGCTTCTTTAAGAACACCTTCCAGAAATGCTGGCGCCTGTGTTTTTCCAAAAGGATCGGCAAGTCGAATTTCGTTTTGTAACTTACTCTGTGCAAAATCTTTAAGCCCCTTGAGGGTGGCGCTTCCTCCGGTGACCACCATGGTGCTGAGCGATTGGTTCATGCGCTGCTCGTAGGCAGCAATGGTGCGTGATACCTCCGACAGCAAGGGTGTTACGGAAAGAGCGAGCGTCTGAGTAAGATCGGGGCCCCCCTCCGGCATAAGGCCAAATTTTCTCTTGCGCTCTTCCGCTTGAGAGACACTAATATTAAGTGCACGGGAAGCGGCAAGTGTTAAATCTTGGCCTCCGTGATTAATAATATGGCTTTCGCGAATGAGTCCTCGTTCAACCACATAAAACTTTGTTGTCGCCGCGCCCATGTCAACCACTGCAACCGGCGCAATACCGCGATCAAGGGATGCTCGCACCGCACTAAATACTTCTATTTCAAAAAATGCTAGGGTAAGTCCGGCATCGCTGACAATACTTTTGAATTTAGCGATGGTATCGTTGTGTATGGCGACTAAAAGTACTTCAAGCTTACTTCCTGGCGTTGCTTCTTTGCCTCCGCCGGAGAGTACAAACCAATCAAGTAGTACTTCATTTATGGGAACTGGAATATACTTGCGTGCTTCAAGGGGTACCACTTGTGCAAGCTGCTTTTCGACAGACGCGGGCAATTTCAATATCGAAATAAGGCTCAAGGCATAAGGAATGGAGATTGCTACATCAGTAGTGGTGACACGCGCTTCACGAATCACATCTTTAAGCGCTTCAGCGATCTTTTCAGTAGGCAAAGAGGTTGCACGACCAATTTCAAGACCGGCGTATGGCCCAAGGGCGATAGCACCATATGTTTCAAGTATCACCCGTCCATGTTCACGCCTGAGTTGTACCACCTTGATTGAAGAAGTGCCGACATCGACCCCAATGACACTCTTTTGTTCTTTGGAGAATAATGATGAAAAAGAAAAGGCCATCAGGGAGTAGTATACCACTGTGTAGAAAGAGATTTGTGGCTCTAGGGCCTTCTGGTGTATACGTTTTCCGTCAGACTGAGTATCTGGTACATTTATGAAGCAAAGGAAAGAATTACGTGGTTGTTTCGTCATTACCTATGGAGCATAAAGATAAAGAAGAGGAGTTTCGGGAGGTATTCGAAAAACACTCAGATGAGTTATTTCGGCACTGCCACCTGCGCCTCTCTGATCGAGAGCGAGCGGTCGAGCTCACGCAGGAGACCTTCCTGCGGGCGTGGGAGTACGTCTCCAAAGGAAATGTGGTTAAAAATTATCGACCTTTTCTCTATCGCATTCTCAACAACCTTGTTGTAGACGAATACCGTAAGAAAAAATCTCAGTCACTGGATGCCCTTCTTGAAGATGAAGAAACAGTGGTTTCAATCGAAGGAGAATTTCTGCGGGATGAATCCGATGCGCTTGAAGCCGCTATGATTCGGTTTGATGCGGCTCATGCTATTGAGGCTCTAAAAAAACTTCCCCAGCAGTATCAGGTTGTTCTTATTATGCGCTACGTTGATGGCTTTTCTTCTACGGAAATTGCCGCATATATGAAAGAAAAAGAAAACGCGATCGCGGTGCGCATCCACCGGGGCCTTCGGAAACTACGCGATATGCTTGAACTATAAAAAACATGAATGATTTTGAAACACAACTAAAAAAAGAAACCTCAACACTTCGTCTTTCCTATGAAGAAAAAGAGCGTATGCGTGGAGTACTTGAGGAGCAAATCGTGCATCATCCTCTGCGGCCCGTTGCTTCTCCATACCAAGCACGATGGCCTTTTCCCTCGCGCGCAGTAGCGGTTTCTTGGGGTATTACGCTGGGAGTGGCTCTCATGAGTGGCACCGCCTATGCCGCGCAAGGTACCCTACCTGGTGATTTGCTCTACCCGATAAAGATCCACGTTACCGAACCAGTCGCCGGAGCCTTAGCGATTTCTACACAAGCAAAAGCTCAGTGGAACGCGGGTGTGGCTCAGGAGCGGGTGCAAGAAGCAGAAAAACTTGCATATAAAGGTGATCTGACCGCAAGTGCTACCCAAGAGATACAAACTAATTTTGATATGCATGCTACTCAAGCAATCGCTCTAACGCAGAAGCTGAAAAAAGATAATCCCTCGCAAGGGTTGCAGCTCTCTGCACAGCTAAGCGCATCGCTTGAAGCGCACAGCCTCGTACTTGAAAGCGTGGCTCAAAACCAACAAAATCCTGCTACGAGAGAGAATGCAAAAAATATAGCGGAGCAGGTGCAGATACAAGATGCCGTGCTACAAGAAACGGGGAATAAGACGGCATCGTCTAGTCTTCCCCTTCTGCAGACACAGGAAATAGCCACTTCCTCGCGTGCGTCAAAGGATACTACTGCAGTAACTATAAGAGAAAAAGCAGTGGAGCAACTTTCTTTGGTGGAAGCTAATTTTAATCTTCTACGCTCCTCTCTTAGCGCAACAACGACAGATGCGTTTGATGCGCGCGTTGCCAAAGCAAACCTATTGATAGAGGAGGGTGATACGGCTTCTACTACCTCTCCACAAACTTCTCGAGCCCAATATGAAGCAGCACTTGAAGTAGGAATCGTGCTTCAAACATTTCTTGACGCTAATAAAGAATTCAAGGGGGATATCCTTGTTCCGTTGCTGCAAAACGATACGCTACAAAATCTGATGATTCAGGGGGAAAAGAGCTCCCAAGGAGTTGGCCGTTATAATGAAAATATCTATCTGCAGCAGAAAACGTCTGACACTGCAACAACTTCAGCTCCTTTCATAAAGCTAAATACCTCAGTCAATATTTCATCTTCTACCGGAGGGAGAAGCGCGGATGCATCGGGTACTTTTCATGCTGATGGGCAGAACACTCTGCAAAATATTATTCAAGCGCTTCCCAGTAAGTAAGGTAACGCTCTTTAGATCAAACTTCTTGACTCTCCCACCAACTCTTAATACCCTAGTGCCTAGATGACTCAAAGGTAATTATAGCTAGCTCAGGAGGTTCCCGTGCTCAAGATTCAACATGGCGTATCTACCTTTTATACTCCCTACCGCGTGGTGCAGCACGATCATGTCGATGTTGGTTTGCAGTTCATCGAGGTTCTGGAGATTCCTCCCGGGGAGATTATTCTTCACGAATACAACCCCCGCACCGGCTCAAGCTTCTCCGAGTGGGATACGCTGGATCATGCAAAGCAAGCATTCTGCGCTCGTCCGAGTGGCGGACAAAAGGACGGCTACAGATTCTTTCCAAAACTCTCTGGCTTCATACGTCTTGTAGAGTGCGGTGAGTCCCTTCCGTGGTTCTATACCCGACGGAAAGACAGGGTGGTGGAAAGCGTGTTATAAGCGGTATGGAGATGTAATGTGTCTCTAACCCAAGGTCGCCAAGTCCAAAAGGAATGGCGACCTTTAATTTTTATGTGTTTCAGTTCCCTAAGTAACAGTAGTTCTCCTACTAGCGGAGGGGTTTGGATGGATTGGTTTATAATGAATCCTCATGGAGCAAAATCAAAACGTTGCCGCTTCCAGTTTACAGCCAGGAACAAAGATCATGGTTGATGGTGCTGTTTACGAACGTTTTCCCATAAAAGTGATGCGGCTCATTGAGTTCGGTGAGAACTTAGAGGACAATTTCAATGAATTCGTAAAACCTTATTATAAAAAAGGAGACTGGGTTATGCTTTCGGAGAAAATTATCTCGATCTCTCAAAACAGAGTGCGACATATTTCCACGGTACGGGTGACCTGGCTTGCGCGGCTCATCACGAAAGGAGTGAAAAAACATAAAAATATGACTGCATGGTCAAAGCCGGAAAAAGTTCAGGTGGCAATAGAGGAAGCGGGCATTTACCGCATTATTCCCGCCATGATCTTAGGCGGCATTGGAAAGCTCTTCGGCCTCCATGGCATATTTTGGATTATTGCAGGCGGCCGTGTTTCAGAGATCGACGGTTTTATTCCGGAGGATATGTATCCCTATACTGAATGGGCGGTACTTCCTCCCCCCGATCCACAAAGAGTGTGCGAGGATTTAGAAAAAAAACTCGGCATTCCTATTGCAACTGCAGACGCAAATTATATCGATGTAAAAGTACTGGGAGTAAGCAAGAGCGTCGGGCTTGATAAAAAAACCGTGCGACGAGTCATTCTCGACAATCCTCTGGGCCAAGGAAATAAAATGACACCATTCGTGCTGGTTCGAAAAATAAGCTAAGCGTTATTTTACAATGAATCTGCGAAGTAAGATTAAAAGACATCTGCCTTGGATATTCCTGTATATATATCGGAAGATTTACTACTTGCCCCAAGACTTTCCGGCCGCAGTCGGTTTTTTGCTCCATAGAACAAAGTCACCAACTACCCTCACGAGCCGTCTCTCCCTTATATACAAGTTCTACGCGATCTCTTACAAGGTTGACTGTCCCCATACCGAGCATGAACTTTTGACTATCGCGAGACGGATTTTGAATCTCGGCACCGGAGTTTCCGGAGTGATTGTGGAGGCTGGAGCGTATCACGGAGGAAGCACCGCTAAACTTAGTTTGGTCGCTCGACTGTGTAGGCGGCAGCTGGCAGTTTTTGATTCCTTTGAGGGGATGCCGGGGAACACCGAGATGCATGGGAAAAGCATTTTTGGGAGAGAGCATCATTTTCCAAAAGGAAGTCATGCAGTTACTCTTCAGGAAGTGAAGCACAACATCACCCGGTATGGCGATATCAATCGATGCCACTTCTATAAAGGCTGGTTTAGTGAGACTATGCCACATTTTAGAGATATGGTTGCCGCGGCATGCATTAATGTGGATCTCGTGCAGTCCACGAAAGACTGTTTACGCTACCTATATCCTTTAACACAAAAAGGCGGCGTCATTTTTTCCCAAGATAGCCACTTCCCGTGGATCATTGACCTCTTAAGTGATGATGCTTTTTGGGAACATGATCTGGGAATTAAAAAACCAACGCTCGAAGGACTGGGCTCCTCTAAGCTCGTCGCCATTCCTATAGACTAAGTCACTGCGGAAGTGGCGGGAGATATGATAAGGGATTGAGGTAGGCCTGAAGTGTCGCAACGGGCATCGTATAAATTTTGCCCAAGCAGTAGGGATTTTTAGTAGGCCATGAGGAAATCTCGGATCCTTGAGTGGCATAGACACCAAAGTGGAGGTGTGGGCCTATGGCGTACCCGGTAGTGTCGGAATATGCAATGACCTGGCCAGTTGTCACTTGTTGTCCCTGAGAGACAAGTATTGAGGAGAGATGCGCATACATTGTTGAAAGTCCATCATCGTGCTGAATGAATACCCATTTCCCAAAAGATGCTCCAGGGCATGTAAGATCTGTGTTACCTGTTCCCATCACGACTCCGCTTCGCGCTGCCATAATGGGTGTACCAGGACTCGCGCTCAAGTCGATACCATCGTGACCGTGACCGTTATAGATTTGTGGATTGGCTGTAGCAAAGGGAGTGTTGCCAAAATACTGAGTGATGATTGTGTGAGCAACTGGCCACTGGAGCACCCCGCTGCCGGCAGGAGGTAGTCCCCCTGGCTGTATTTTTAGATTCAACTGCGATTCATAATTTAGGAGACTTTGTTCGAACTGCGCCTCTTGGACTTTCTTTTGGGCGATAAGAGCCTGGTACGCGGATTCTTTGTTTTTGGTCTCTTGGAGTAATTGATTTTGAGATGCACGGGTGATAACAACGCCTTGTTTTTGCTCACTTAGATTCTGCTGCAAGACGGCAAGCTCCTGGCGCTTACTTTGAGCACTAAACTTATTCGCCTCAAGAGTGGTCTTAAGAGAGGAGAGCTCCTGTATCTTATTTTCCAAATCGATTCGGAGAGATGAGAGGGCTTCCGCTTCATTAAAAACAGACGAGAGCGTTCCCCCAGAGAGAAGCGTGATGATAAGAGGCTGAGCATCTAATATGTTAAGCTGGCGCAAAGAACTTGCTACTTGGGCTTGAGTCTGGAGAACCCCTTGTGACGTCGTGGCAATACTGCCAGAGAGACCTTTGATCTGCAGATTTTTTTGATCAATCTGGAGATTCGTGAGCGCAATGCTTTTAGTGAGCTTCTGGATATTAAGATTAAGCGATGCTATCGCACTCTGCAGGGTCTGTTTCTGGCTGCTGGTGGTATTAAGTTGCGCCTGAAGCTGAGCCACTTCGGACTGGAGTGCTTGAAGTTGTGCATTTTGTTGGTCTATCTGTGTTTGAAGCGAAGAAGAGGCGGCCGTCTGAGCTTCCGACCGAGGTACGAGAAAAAGAGATACTGTAGTAATGAGAAAAAGTAAGATGCCAAAGAGTATAAGAGGACGAGTTAAGAGAAATACGGCAGAGCGCATCTATCCACTGTAAAGCCCTGTAGGAAACACCGCAACGTATGCCCATAAACTTAAGCAGACTTGCTGTAAAAAGAATTGCAAACTACTCCCCTCTCTTGCTACCATAAAGTTCCACTGATTTCATGAAATATCACACAAACTACATTCTTGTATCACTAGTTGTTATAGTCTCTTACTTTTCTATCCATAGCACAGCTCTCGCTCAAAGCGGTACTTCAGAACAAGACTACATTGAGAGAGCAAAAGTGCTTGAAGTGCTCTCCCAAGCGCAAAAAATTATTCCCGGCACCAATACCCAAGCGAATTATCAAACGCTCAAAGCTCAGGTACTGGACGGGCCGGACAGCGGAAAAACAGTCACGGTTCAAAACGATTATCTCAATCTCACGCAAGGAGAGGAATTTTATCTGACCCACGTCATAGATCCACTGGATGGTATCGATGCATACAATGTGTCGCAACCGTACCGTTTACCTACAGTGCTTTTTTTCGTTGGTTTGTTTGTGCTTGCAGTCATTGTGTTTGGAGGAAAGCAGGGTGTGCGTGGACTCCTCTCTCTTATGGTAAGCATCGCTGCTATTTTCTATGTCCTACTGCCCGGTATTTTGAATGGCTATTCACCGATACTTCTGAGTGTGGTGATTTCATCATTCATCGTTACCATGGGCTCCTATATAACGCATGGCTTCAATAGAACAACGACCGCTGCTGTGCTGGGTATGATTATTACCATATGTTTTACTGGAGCATTAGCCTACTGGGCGGTACACGCAACGCAACTCTCCGGATATACCACGGAGGAATCCACGTACCTTAATTTTGATACCGCAGGAAAAATAGATTTTGTCGGTCTGCTGCTTGGGGGTATCATGATAGGGTTACTTGGAATTTTGTATGACGCTGCGATAGGGCAAGCGGTGGCTGTCGAGGAATTACGTGCTGCAGCAGAGCACTTCTCGCGAGGGCAGGTATATAAACGTGCACTGCGCATTGGAAAAGAGCATATCGGGGCTCTTGTGAATACTCTGGCAATAGCCTATGTGGGAGCGTCTCTCCCGCTGCTTCTGCTTCTGCATTTTTCCAATAGTTCCCTCAGCATAACGCTCAATCAAGAAATTTTCTCAACTGAAATTGTTCGCACGGTGGTGGGCAGCATCGGACTAGTCCTCGCGGTGCCTATTACTACTCTTATTGCCGTATATATATTGTTTAAATGGCCAGTAGAAAGACTGGCTAAAAGTTCCAGTCATTAGTGGCATTTCTATAACCTATAGAGTTATTTGTTTTGTCGTGCAGCTTTGAGTGCCTTTGCAAACCACAGCAGCTGGCTCAGCATGCTACCAGCACGCTCGACGACCGGTTTAAAGAGCTCTGGATTAGTGGGCACTTGCTCTTTCATCACCGCCATATAGACTTCCATGGGTATATGTACCGCGTAGCGTATAGGAGTCATCTGAAGCTCTATAACAACCTGCCTTAGTTGTTCAACGGCACGGGCTCCTCCTACACCACCATACCCAACAAACGCGACCGGCTTGTTATTCCATTCTACAAAAATTGAATCAAGCGCATTTTTGAGCACACCGGAATATCCGTGGTTGTACTCTGGTGTGACAATGATATACGCATCAGCTTCACTTATCTTCTTTCCAAACTTTTTTACCATATTATCTGCGTAGTTACCCTTAGCCGCAGATGGAGGCGTCTCTTCCTCAAGAAAAGGAAGCGGATAGTCTTTTAGGTCAATGAGTTCAGCTTCAACCCTTTCCAATTTCTTCGCTTCCCCCAAAATCCAATGAGCGGGTTTGTCGCCGAACCTACCGTGACGAATGCTTGCGAGAATAACCTGAATCTTTATATGCGCGCTGTCCATATAAAGATATTAGCATATACTTATAGCCAAGTAATGATCTCATAAAAGTGTAAAATATACCTGTGCACATTAAAGAACTTGGTCATGTGGTGTTGTACGTCTCCGCCCTTAAAAGATCGGCGAATTTTTATCGCGACCTGCTTGGTTTTCAAGAAGTTTATCGAGGAGATGGCGTTGCGGTTTTTTCATCTGGACGGACCCATCATGAACTGCTCTTAATTGAAGTTGGCGGAGAACCAATCCGCAGGGGGCACCCCACCCCGGGTCTGTATCACATTGGGTTTAAGATTGGAGATTCTCCCAAAGAGGCGAAACAGGTATATCAAGAATTAAAAGAAAAAGGCGTAGTCATCGTAGGCACCGGAGATCATGGAATTACTCATAGTATCTATATTCTTGATCCCGATGGAAATGAACTCGAGCTGTATGCGGATGTTTCCGATGAGTGGAAACAAAATCCAAAAGCCATCATGAAACCCGTTAAGTTGCTCAATTTAGAAGAGAAGATATAGCAGCTCCCCTTTCTTCCTTATATAATGAAACTATGGAAGCTACTTCTGTGTCTGCGGCACCTTTGCTCTGCCCACAATGCCATCAGGTAGTTTCTCCGACCGCATATTATTGCTCAAATTGCGGAAAGAAATTACATGAGCCACCATTCTCAACGAGCGCAGGGGCGCAGCTCTGGATATACGCGTTTAGCATTATCCTTCCCATTATTTGTTTTTTAGCGATAAGTTACTGGCCCGGGATAAAATATGTACGATCAGATGATCCGAAGGTAAAACAGATCGGGTATATTGCAATCGCTCTGGTGGTGATTTCAACGATCATAACATTTTGGTACGCAACAGTATGGATTAATCAGCAGATTCAGTCATCGGTAAGCAGCATTGGGAGTCTAGGATAAATCTGAAAAATTTTTATTGTAAGAGCTACTTTTTGGACACGAAAATGCCTATGGGGTGTCAGTACATTACAAGATTCATTTTTAAGTGTACTATCCGGGAAGAAGATCTTCATATAGAGGATCTATCCCACCAAGGAGATGTTTATGAGAGACCTAAAGCAACACCCTATTTTTGAGGCTACAGACCCGACCCGTGGTCGATCGGTACGTATCTCAGCACCATCTCCAAAGTGGCTTAATCCGTTTTGGAAAGATGGAGTGGTTATCCGTGCAGCCGGAATTCCGGGAGAGTTGCCCCATAGTAAATTCTACGTGGCTCGCGAACTTTTGCTGGGTGGCATCCTTGATGGATCAATCCTACCTGGTACCACCATTGTCGAAGCAACGAGCGGTAATACCGGTGATGGGCTTGCATTATTTTGCAAGGCACTTGGCTTACCAGTCAGACTTATCATATCGGCTGGCACGGTCGGATGGAAGGTGGATAAAATCCGGGTGATGGGAAGTGGCGTAGAAGTCGTACTAGATACCATCGCGGGGGAAACCACGGTTGAACGTGCCCGCCGGGAAGGTAAATTAGAAGGACACTACAACCCCGACCAGTATGCAAACCCTCTCAATCCACTTTCGCACAAAAAATATTTGGCTCCGCAGCTCTTTAAGGCAGCGGAGGAAATAACTCTTCTTGCGGTTGCGTCAGGTACGATGGGCACTTCCATGGGCCTCAAGCAATATGCGGAGGAACAGGGTCTTCCTACCTACGTACTTGCTGTTATTCTCGAAGAGAAAGAAGAAGTTCCCGGCATTCGGTCGCTTAGTAAGATCAAACATGATATACGGCAGCCGTGGAAGAACTTTTTCACGCTTGAAGATCTTGAGTTCGTAAAGCGTCACGAATCGTTTCTTACGTCCTTTTACTCTTGGCGGTGGGTGCTGCAATCATTTGGCCCGAGCTACGGTTCAGCGCACTTCGGCGCGCTCAAACGCCTCTATAAAGCCAAACGGGCAGGGACGCTTGATCGCTACCGTTCGAAGAGGAGTGGAATGGTTGAAGTGGTTGTTCTCGGCGCTGACACGAACGCTCCTTATCTCGACCTCTTCTCAGGAGAGCTCAAGGCTGAGGAACGACACACGGATAAGGAACCAGATCTTCTAAGTTTACTCGCGGCATAGATAGTCCTCTACAAAGACTCGCCCGGTTGGAATCTCCAACCGGGCATTTTTTTCTCACTAACAGTATTTGAGTTCATCAACATATACAGCACAATAAAATAGAAGAGGGTTCGCATTTCTGCGAACCCTCAAACGCTAGATTTAAGTCTAGCGAGACTTGTGGATCATCCTCCCTTCTTGGGAGAAGGGGGACGGTACGCGGCGTAGGTATGCTGATTTACGACGCCTAAACAAAGTCTCAAATGAGAGGTACCTCCTATAGGGGACAATATATGATAGGAAGGAAATTGGCAACGATTTTTTGTGAATAAAATTTTGTCGCTTACAAAATGTTCTCTTACCTATTCTTTATCAGCAAATACCACTAGTCGATCGGAGTAACTTTTCTGAGCCTTATTCCAAACTCCCTGGCACGTGATGAGATTAAGGTGTGCTTTTCCATCGCTTGAATTAAACACACTTGAGGCATCCTCATTCTGGTCATATGTCCGAACTTCGCGTACCACGAAAGTAGTTATTGTTCCTGTTTCATCTTCAACGTATATTTTGTCTCCTTTCTGCAATTTATATAAATTATCAAATACCGCTGGTATGCCATTTTTCCAGCCGAAGTGCCCGACAATAACAGCACTACCATTTTCTCCGGGACGTGGTCCGAGATCAAACCAGGCTGCGTTAACGGGACCTTCCGGTACCCCCACTGCTCCTTGAGGCGTAAGACCCACAGATTCGAGGGCGGCATCAACATTAATCTTTGGAATTTCGAGATGCACTGGCAATCCAGAATTCACTTTTTCTTGTTCATACAGAGCAGAGGTGTTTGCGGCAAGTGCTATCGGGACGTTCTGAGTCGGGCTTCTTAAGAAAAAAAGGAAAACAAACACTAAAGAAAGCGCAACTCCTGCGAAGGTGATTATTACTAGTGTTCGCCTTAATAAGGTTTTCGATATATTCATACACAACTCAGAAGAGCCAGACCAGCCTTGCTCCTTGGTCTGGCTCTTCTTGCTTACCGGCAGGCAAGGCAAACAATTTTGTTAACTCTCTTCAAGACTTGGACTACATTGTTAGTTCCTTTCGAGCTAGATAGAACGAGAACAGGGCAAGGAAAATTCCAGTCGGAATGATGATATTCCATGGAGTATTCCCTTCAGGAGGAAGTCCTGTATTGGGCAAACCAGGAGCAGTTACAGCGACAGTAGCGGGTGAGAAATCGATGGCGGTCAAACCATTGGCACTTCCCTCGGCCGTGCCGATGTTTGTTGTTGTTTGTGTAAGGTGCGTTTGGCAAGTGAAAGTCCATGTTTCATTACTATCAAGCAGACCATTGTGATTGAGGTCTCCCGGATTTCCCAAGACGAGGCCTGGTAGACCGGTACATTTATTGTCAGTAACACTGACATTATTCAGTGGCACTATACCGGGGTTGGTTACCGTGTACGTGTAGGTAACTGCTCCACCGCCTGCAGGAAGAACAAACACGCTGGGCTTTTTTACTAGGTGGATTAACGGCGGCGTCAATGGCAGTCCAACAACGACAGTTGCGTTTGCGGTGTCGTACGTGTCCCAACCATTAGCCTGACCATGAGCAGTAGCTGTATTTGTCTGAGTTTGAGAAACTGTTTTAGTACAGTTGTATATCCATGTTTCAGTTACATCAAGCATTGAGTCATGGTTGGTATCGCCAGATACATATGTTACAGGACTACACATATTGTCCTTGACCCACACACCATGCATTGCAACTGTGCTTAGATTGGTCGCTGTGTATATGTAAGTAACAGATCCAGGTCCTGAAGGTAAAGCTAAAGGATTTGGTACTTTTATAATGTCAATAAGTGGTAATACCGCAAAACTACCGCCACCAGCACCAGGTCCAGATGGTGGGGGAGGAGGAACCACACACGTCGCTTTGATAACGTGAGTATTATTTAATGTAACCGCAGCATTTCTTGCCAGAAGTCTTCCGTTGACAGTTGAACCGCCGTTATCTGTGATCGATTGTAAGGCTAGTATATTTCCCTTGAAATCGGAGCCCGTTCCAAGTGTTGCAGAACTGGTGACTTGCCAAAAGACGTTGCAAGCCTGGGCACCGTTGATCAAGGTTACATGGCTTGCTGATGCTGTGGTTAGCGTGGAGCCCGCTTGAAAGATGAAGACTGCATTGGGATCGCCACCGGCATCGAGTGTAACCGTTCCGGTGATTGCAAACGAGCTGGGGTCATTGTAAACACCAGGTGTCAGCACTGCCCCCCCGAGGTCATGGATCGGACCGTACGTTGTAGTCGGTGTTTGTCCTGCGGCGTTTGTGTAGGCCGCAGTCAGAGAAGTTTGGGCTGCACCCACTAAGACTGGGTTATTTCCCGCGGCACCTGCAGGACCAGTGGCGTCAACGGCATATATCGTGCCCGTTACTTCTCCTGTAGTTAACACCGGCGTAAGATAAAAGGTACCTGCGGCTGGACTCAATCCAACATCCCCGCTAATAACAGAGGGAGTAGTGTCCGTAATCGCCGAGCCGGCCAGAACTGCAAAACTATCCGCAGTGCCAAGACTTACCGTCGTCGCAGCTCTGACTAGCCCAGCCAGACCAAACGTAAACGCAACAGTCAGTACAACTACTGAAACCTTATTAAATATTTTCATATATCTTATTTGTTAATCTAATAATGTGCACTTATATAGCCTCTCGTTATTGGTCCGAAATTTCCCAGAGCTGGGCTAATCCCCACACTCGCTTGAAACTCAGCCAATGCTGCACGGGTCAGAGCGCCAAAATAAGCAGTCGCGCCAACGTTAGCCAAGGCTTGAGCAGCTGGACCTTTATTTTGGGAAATCAAAAACTGTTGAAGGATTGTTACATTGTTATTACTCTTGCCTTTTTGAAGATTGACCGCGATCGTTCGAATTTGTTGGCCAGAAGCGGAAGATGCAGTGGCAGTTGCATTAGTAGTCGGAACTGTAGATTGCGTAACTGGATAGACATACACATATCCTCCTCCACTACCACCACTGGATGATGAACTAACTGGCACTGTGGAAGTGGGGGTTGTAGCGGGGGTTGGAGTTGGAGTCATAACCACAGTGGAAGGAATAGTGACAGAATTCGCATTTAATGTAACTGCACTTTGCGCCAACGCTCTACCAATTAATTGTGCACCAGTGTTCAGCACAATCGCTGTTTGATCTAATATATTTCCATTAAAGACAGCGGTCGTACCGATGGTCGTTTGACCGGCAACAACCCAAAAAACATTACCAGCCTGGGCACCGCCAGCAAGAACTATGTTTGTAGCGGAGCTAATACTAAGATTTTGCGCTACCTGAAAAATCCAGACATCATTGGCACCACCAGAGAGAGTGACATTTGTTGGTATTGTTACATTAGTACTCCATTTATAGAGCCCAGGAGCGATTGTCAGTCCGCCAATATTTCCCGCTCCAAGTTCAGTCGCGGTCGGATTTGTCCTTCCAGCGGCATCGACGTACGCGGCTTGCATATCATTGACCGCAGCAGTTACAGTAGCAGGAGTTGGGTTAGCATAATCCGGGGCATATATATTTCCAGTTACTAAGGCTGATGTGGAAAATGCACTCGCTGCGGGAAGAATTAACGCAAATCCGGTTATATAACTCGCGGCTGCCGGACTGAGTCCAAGATTTCCAACAATGGAGGTGGATCCGGTAGTTGAGATTCCTGTTTTTGCCAGAATCACAAAATTACCTGCCGTTCCAAGATTTACTGCTGCCGGGCCGGCCGCAAGCGCAGTAATTGGCCCAGCGAGAACAAGCACCGAGGCGGCGGTTAATATAACTACCGAAACCTTATCAAATATTTTCATAATATTATTTTTTTATAAGCGATTATTGGGAAATTATTAAATACACGTGGAGGTTACGGAATCTCGAAATTCCGAATGGTTGATAATGGTTTAATGGGTTGTTTGGACAATTGGGGGGCAAGAAGGGGGGTTAATGCCTTTCTTCTTATAGTCTACCCCCAATAAGCTTGCAATACCAACCCCTTGTGCATAATTGGGAAAGAATTGACTCTAGGCAAAGGGTAGCAGTACGGCGGATCCTTGCGAATTTGCTTTATAACATGGGGACTTTCGGGGCGCACTGCAGCCATACCTCTGATAAAAAATACCCTGTGCGGTGGGGGTTGGTCTCGGAATAAGACGTATGAGGCAGTGTAAGAGTTTTGGGACGAGTTAGCGACTCAGGAAACTGAGGGGGAACGGTCGGGATTTCCATCGCACCTCGCCTACTCCGAGTGCCGCTCGGAGGCTCTCGACTCTTTTCAGGAAGAGGGTGCCGTTCAGAAATAAAGCGCGGCGACTCTCATTTAGGCTCCTGGCCGTATGCCTCATCTTGGACATTTGCGTCCGCGGCCACTTTGGTAACTTCGATAGTTCCGTCGATATGGTTTGGCGGAGCATAGACTGTATAGAGTTTGAGCGGGACGGTACCCGTGTTTATGAAATTATGCAGCGTTCCGGGCGTAACCACAACGACATCACCTGGGCCAATGGGGCTGATCTTTCCATTTAAGACCGCCTCTCCTGTGCCACTCACAAAGAACAGTGTCTGCTCGGTGTAGATATGTGTTTCCGCACCAATTTCCCCGCCGGGTGGAATGCTCTGGATGACAAGCTGGCTTCTGGTACCAGTAAAAAGAACTTTTCGAAAATCAGTATTTTGCTGTGTTTCTTGAACTATATTTCCCAGGTATGACATATTGGCTTTGCTATCTATTTGAGTGACACTGTAGACTACTCCGTCACCTTGTTTAGTTTGATAATAGAAATACATCCCGACCAAGGCGGCGATAAGAACTACTATGACTACTACCAACGCTGAGTTACCTTGTTGTACTTTTTTCATTTATTACTTTCGCTCGTGATTATTTGAATAATAGAAATGAGAGATGAGGTTCAAGACCTTCGTTGCTTTGAGTGTACCATTCTTCGAACATTGCGGTTCGTGACAAATCCCCGCGCTTTTCCGTATCCGCTCCGTTTGATTTTGTCGCTACGCGACGAGAGTTATTATCTCTCTCCACACGTGCGTCGCGAAGCGGCGCGGCTCTATCTAAACGCGAAGTTTCTATATGCGGAGGCGGAAGGATTCGAACCTTCGGACCAGTTTCCCGGTCAGCAACTTAGCAGGTTGCTGCTTTCGACCGCTCAGCCACGCCTCCGTGTTTTATACCCTACACCAAATATACATGACCTGCATTATGTGTCTGACAGTTGTAGCACAAAAAATATTATTTTCCTGTTCCTTTTATATATGTAAGCATTGAGCGCAGATAAAGCGCACGTATAATGGACACGATGCGTATAGATGATAGCCTCTCTTCCCACTTCCGGCTTACCGATTCACAAAAAAGTGCCTGCGATACCTTAGGAATCAGAACGGTTCATGATCTTCTTTTTCACTTCCCTTCTCGTTATGAAGAAGGAGGAAATGAATCGACTATTAGTGGGCTTGCCTCTGGAATGGAAGCCTCCATTATCGGAGTGCTTGAAAAACTAGAAACGAAAAAATCTTGGAAACGAAAAATTCCGGTATCTGAAGGATATGTATGCGACCAGACCGGTCGCATCAAAGTAATGTGGTTTAACCAGCCCTACATCGCCAAGATGTATGCCGACGGAGTGCATGTGCGTGCAACCGGTAAGATAACCGGCTCAAGTGGCAAATTGTATTTAGCCAATCCTCATCTTGAGCGTATCTCTCCTACTGAAAGCAGCTTATTTGAAAAAAAGACTGCCGACAAAAAAGAAGAGCGCGAACTTTTTGCGATCTATCCGGAAAGTCGTGGCATCACCTCGCTGTGGTTTCGGCATGCCATCCAAAAGGTGTTGACAAGTGAAATCATGGGCCCCCTGAAGGATCCGATTCCCGCAGATCTGCTCAAGCGCTACAACTTGCCGACGCTCAAAACCGCACTCGTGTGGGTGCATACGCCACAGCGGCTGAGGGATGCGGAGGCTGCGCGCAAGCGTTTTGCATTTCAGGAAGTATTTTTGATACAGCTTGAGCTTGGGCGCGAACGTCAAGCACAATTAAAAGAGCAAAGCTTCACCATTGATTCTCCTATAGAGGACATAGAAAGGTTTATGGGTGCGTTCCCTTTCAAAGCAACCCAAGCGCAAAAGCGAGCGATAAGTACCATCCTTGGTGATATGAAAAGCGGACTCCCGATGTCGCGCTTACTTGAAGGAGATGTGGGGAGTGGTAAGACCGCAGTTGCTGCAACAGTCGCATATTCGGTAGTGCATACACGCCCCCTAGGACAAAACTATGGAACCCTACAAGCCGCATACATGGCACCCACAGAGATTTTAGCAAAGCAACATTTTGAATCCTTCATAGCATACTTCAAACAGTTTCCCATCAATATCGGCCTTATCACCGGAAGCGGGTGTTATAAGTTTCCTTCTAAATTATCGCGAGAAAAAGCAACTCCCATCTCCCGTGCGCAGCTTTTAAAGTGGGTGGCAAATGGTGAGATACCGGTACTCATCGGCACGCACACACTTATTCAAAAATCAGTGCGGTGGAAACATTTGGCACTCGTTATCATCGATGAGCAGCATCGCTTTGGCACCAATCAGCGGCGTCTACTTACGCGCAAAGAAATACGTCTACCCCATTTACTCTCCATGACCGCAACACCAATCCCCCGAACGCTTGCGCTTACCATATACGGAGACCTAGACCTCACTTTGCTTGACGAGATGCCTCCGGGACGAAAACCTATTATCACCGAAATCATAAAGCCCGAAGACCGACTAAGAGCGTATGAAAAAATTCGCAAGGAACTACAGGCTGGTCGTCAAGCGTATATCATTTGTCCGCGCATCGATGAGCCAGATCCTGAAAAAGCATTTGCACTCATTGCAAAGTCAGTGAAAGCAGAGGCAAAACGATTGAAAAAAGATATATTCCCTGAGTACATCATAGGGATACTTCACGCAAAAATGAAAACCGCTGAAAAAGATGCCGTGATGCGTGCGTTTTCACTACATGAAACAGATATCTTGGTTGCAACATCGGTCGTCGAGGTGGGTATCAATATACCAAACGCAACGGTCATCATGATTGAAGGTGCGGAGCGCTTCGGGCTTTCCCAGCTCCACCAGCTGCGTGGAAGAGTCGTTCGCAGTAACCACCAGGCCTATTGTTTTGTCTGTTCAGAGACCCGCGGGCAGGTGTCACTTACCCGACTCAAAAGTCTCATCACCGCCAAAAACGGCTTTGAACTTGCTGAACAAGATCTGATGCAGCGAGGACCCGGGGAGCTTTCTGGTCGCAAGCAGTGGGGCATTTCTGACATTGGCATGGAAGCACTAAGAAATTTGAAATTGGTTGAAGCCGCCCGTAGTGAAGCTCTAGAGCTCATACAGCATGATGAGAAACTTGCTCACCATCCCCTCCTTTTGGAGGCACTCAAGCGGCGTCTGGGGGCGATGCATTTGGAATAAGAATACGATATAGTCGTGGCATTGCGCGAGTAGCTCAATGGTAGAGCATCCGTCTTATACACGGACGGCTCCTGGTTCGAGTCCAGGCTCGCGCACCGGAGGTTTAGCAGTATACTAATGTCGTTTACACAAGCGGCTGATGTTCGATATCTTCTTTTTTCTTGGGAGTGATGCCGTGAATGATAAGAATTTTTTCGAATTCTTCGCGCTCGAGCGTCTCTACTTCAACAAGTCGCTTGGCGATGGCGTTGAGTGCCGCACGATGATGGGTGATAATATGTTCTGCTTTTTTATACGCCTCATCGATGATACGGCGCACTTCAGTATCAATTTCTGCAGATATTTTTTCAGAATGTTCCTTTCCTTCGATACCTCCGCCAAAAAGAGCTCGTCCTCCGTCGCCGGCGAGCGCTATCGTGCCCATTTTCTCACTCATCCCATAGCGGGTCACCATATCCCGCGCCAGGGCGGTCAGTATTTGCAGATCATTGGAAGGACCAGTAGTAATATCGCCAAAGACTGTTTTTTCAGCGACGTACCCACCAAGAGACATCGCAATATCATCGAGAAATTCCCGCTTGCTCTGCATTCTTTTGTCTTCAAAGGGAAGCTTCAAGGTATATCCGCCCGTGCGGCCGCGGCTGATGATTGATATCTTGTGGACCGGATCGGCATAAGGCAATACCGAAGCCACCAGCGCGTGACCCGCTTCGTGATAGGCGGTAATTTCCTTTTCTTTTTTGTTGAGTACGTGGCTTCGTTCGGGACCGAGCATAACCTTTTCGATAGAGCGGATGAGATCGTATTGGGCAATAGTTTTACGGTTTTCCCGTGCGGCTAAAATTGCGGCTTCGTTCATAAGAGAGGAAAGATCGGCGCCGGAGAAGCCCGGGGTGCGCTCAGCAACAACTGTTAAATTAACATCCTCAGCAAACGGCTTTTTGCGGGAATGGATGTTGAGTATATCGAGGCGATCTCTGCGATCAGGCAGATCAATAACCACCCGGCGGTCAAACCGACCCGTGCGTAAAAGTGCGGGATCAAGCACATCCGGGCGATTAGTCGCTGCCATGACAATGACCTTCTCGTTCGGTTCAAAGCCGTCCATTTCAACAAGAATCTGATTGAGCGTTTGCTCGCGCTCGTCGTTGCCCCCACCCACTCCCGTGCCGCGTACCCGGCCGACCGCGTCGATTTCATCGACAAAAATAATAGATGGAGCAGCTTTTTTTGCAGTCAAAAAAAGATCGCGCACCCGGCTTGCACCAACACCCACAAACATCTCCACAAACTCTGAGCCGGAGATGGAGAAAAACGGCACTCCTGCTTCACCGGCAACTGCACGCGCCAAAAGGGTCTTACCGGTGCCCGGCGCACCCATAAGAAGAATCCCCTTGGGAATGCGCGCTCCGATATCAAGGAATTTTTTCGGATTGCGCAGAAAATCAACCACTTCAATCAGTTCTTCTTTTGCTTCCCGCGCACCTGCGACATCTTTAAACGTCACTCGCTGCGATTGGTCATTGGGATCAGTAACCCGCGGGCGGGATTGGCCGAAAGAGAATACCTGCATACCCGCGCCGCGCATCTGCCTGGAGAGATACCATACGAATACTACAATGAGAAGAATCGGCGCAAGAAAAGGAGCAAGGCCCGTGAGCCAAAGCTCCCAGGTACTTTCAGACTTTATTGTGAGCATCACTTTACTGAGCGCATCTTTAGACACCCCATAGTTGGCAAGTGTTTGGGATAGAGCGGTGCCGGGTTCTTTTTTTGAGAGCTTCTCAGATTTGTCGGTGTATATAACATCGAGATCATCCCCGTTTACCGTTATCGAGGATACCGTACCGGCGCCAATGTCCGTGGCAAGTTGGGAAATGGGAATAGTTGGTGGTTGCGGCTTTACACTCCCTGTCACGTACGCATAGGCAGTTGCAAGCAGCGCGAGCACCAGGATACTTGCGGCGAGGTTAAATAAAAAGCCATTCCGCCGCGGAGCGGGAGGAGGAGAGACCTTTTTTGGCTTTTTGGAGTCCGGCATCGCGGGGCAGTATATCATTTTTATGTTCTGGGTGCTACACTTTTTTCAAAATGACCATCTTGGAGCATAAAAAAGCACGACTCAATTTTGAGCTGCTTGAAGAATTTGAAGCGGGTATCGAACTATTCGGGTTTGAGGTCAAAGCGTTGCGCGCAAAGCTCGGCAAACTCGATGGGTCGCATGTGATCGTGCGGGGCAAAGAGGGTTACATAGTTGGTATGCATATCCCTCCCTACCAGCCCAAAAATACGCCAAAAGAATATGATCCCGATAGAATACGTAAATTACTTCTCACAAAAAAAGAATTAGCAGTCCTTGCTGGTTTGGAGTCGCAAAAGGGCTTGACAATAGTGCCTATTTCGGTATATACTAAAAACAGGAAATTGAAACTGCGTATCGCAGCTGCGCGCGGGAGAAAAAGATACGATAAGCGCGAAGTGCTTAAGGCACGCGATGCGAAACGAGAGATGGATCGATCATTGAAAAATCAATAATCATTGGAAAGACAGTTCACTGCGAATATTGCAGGTTAGCGTCGTGCGCTCTTCGGGGATGCATTGTCTAGACAATAGAATCATGTGGTCGGCAGTGCGAAGTAGAAGTCCGGAACTTCTCTAACACTCCGGAAAACTATAACTGCCAAATCAGTTAGTTCGCCGTATTTCTCGGCGAATAATTTCGCGTTCGCCTACGCTAAGGCCTAACGCGACACTCGCTGCACAACGCTCGTACGTGCAGGCTTGGGTGTCATAATATCGAGCTGCATTGATAAGAGCGCTTTCTCTTATTAATAAAGATTTAGAGCTTAGATACAAAATGGTTTTGTCTGTTTTTTACATTTTGTATCGAAACTATAAATAGACTACGCTTTGTAGAAACACCACCACTTCTCTGTTGCACGCGAGCTCACTACTCGCCATCTCCACAAATAAAGTTGGAATCACTTGTTTGTGCTTGACAAGTTTGTATTATATGCTATGATAGCACACGCTAACATTAATTAAACAGCCATGAACAAATTTCGTCATATTTCACAAGCATTTTATGGCATTGCCATTTTGGCAACAATTGTGATAGTTCCACACATGTTGTCCGTACCAGTTGCACATGCTTATGGAAGCGTTAACTCAACGGCTCCATATCTTTGCTGGAATAATTCTTCCTACTGTTCCCCAGTTGTTATTGATACAACTGGACAGTATGTCACACCTATTAACGTCGCCGGAACGTGGTCTGCTAATGAAGTTCCTGCAACTTATAATGACGTACCTGTGACAATAAACCTTCCGTCCTCGACTGTTACACCTGTTGGTGAGAGCCCGATCATTATTCCTCCCACCACCTGTGGGACTTATAATTGCATTCCTTCTCATCAAAATTGTATACGTGGCGTTGACTACATCAATGGCTGCATTAACTATTGCGGAATCGATAATTGTATTCCTCACAATTATAACTACTGTCTCGCGAGCATTGACGGTTGTGTATGGAATAATCCTTGGAACAATTCGTGGGTGAACAACTATAACTACTAGAATTATTATCCTTTTACTGTTAGTCAAAACTGCCCCTAGGGGTAGTTTTGATTTACAAACGATATATATTCATCGCACTAGTCACTAAGACAGGTTCTAACTTGGTCAACTCATCTCCACAGATAAAATAGCCTTATTTTATAAGGCTCTATAGAGTCAGATCCTTCGTGCACACTACACTTGACAAGTAAGCATTATACGATACAATATAAACCTCAATCTTGGCTTAGAGCTTTATGAATTCTCGCTATATTTCCAAACTATTTTACGGAGTCACAGTTCTTTGCGTAGTTGTCTTTTCTGTCTCGGTAGCAAGCAGCGTACAGGCGCAGCAACTGCCTATATCGGGCACGCTTACCTGCACCTCTCTTTCTTATAACCTCCGGGAAGGATCTACTGATGCATATACGGGCGGAGAGGTAAGTAGATTACAGACCTTTTTGAATCAGGAAAACTATTTTCCCTATGCGGCAGTAGGTATCTTTGGTCCAGTAACGTATACATCCGTACGAAATTTTCAAGCGGCCCACGGCATATCTAGTACAGGATACGTTGGACCGATAACGAGAGCCGCGATTCAACAAATGTCTTGCGGGGGCGCTACGAATATTCCAACGTCAGGTCTTTCACTCCAGTCGTTATCGCCTAATTTAGTAGCGATAGGAAATACGGTAACGCTATATGGTACAGGATTTACTTCTGACAATACCATTCTCCTTGCGAGCGGGGCGATTGCTCACGTAGCTTCATATAATGGGACTTCTCTTTCCTTTACTGTGCCAAGCACCATCGGGCCAGATTGCTCGGGAACCACTCTGTGTCCAGATTGGATAAGACAGCTTACTCCCGGCACATATAACGTATCTATTGAAAATACATACGGCACTAGCAACACACTGACGTTAACAATTACAGCAAACGGAATAATTCAAGGGGGATATCAATCTCCTGTCATCTCTAGTATCAGCGCTCCTACACAATTAACTGTAGGTCAAACAGGAACGTGGACTGTCTATGCCACTAGTCAAACGCAAAATGGGCAGCAACTGAACTATGCAGTTAATTGGGGTGATGGATCAAATAATCCATACTCTCAAAACTTCTCTGCTTCAACGGTGTCTTCTGGAACATTTACCCATGCGTATAGTAGTCCAGGCACCTATACTTCCACTTTTACAGTCACGGATAGCAATGGTCAATCAAACTCAGCAAGTGCTTCAGTCATAGTGAGTGGACAGCAAAACCAAACTTCAAGCCTGTACATTCAATCACTCTCACCTTCTTCAGGAGTTGTTGGAACTACGGTGACTATATATGGCTCTGGTTTTACCTCTAATGACACGGTCAACTTCCAAGGCCAAGGAAACGCTTACGTGAGTTCTGTATCTAGTAATGGGACTTCTCTTTCCTTTACTGTGCCAAGCACATTGACTCAAACTGGATCGGTGACCGGAACTGGATACTGTGCGGTTTCTTGGACCTGTTCCTATCCTCCTACGAGTCCAGGAATATATAACGTCTCAGTCACAAATGGAAATGTTACCAGCAATGCGCTCCCTTTCACTGTTACCACTGGCAGTACTAGTAATATTTCTGCCACTCCTTCCATCCAATCACTTTCACCAATATCAGGAATAGTAGGAACAATCGTGACAATATATGGATCAGGATTTACTTCTAATGATGTTATAGATTTTGGTACCACTGTATTTTCAGCAGACGTCCTCAATCCCATATCTATATCTAACGATGGAACGAGCATCTCTTTCACTATCCCGAGTACATGGTCGTCGGGGTTTCTCTGCCCCACAGATATTGTGTGCTCTCCAGTTTTTATAGTTCCAGGAACTTACGGTGTATGGGTTGCCAATATTAGTACAAACAAGATAAGTAACGCTCTTAGCTTCACCGTCATCAGCTCGGGACAAACGAGAACTCTTCAATAAGAAGCTTCTTTTCGACTTCGTAGAGGCAGCCTTATTTTCACTATTTCTATAGTGAGTATAGGAGTAGTGAAAGAATATTTATTGGTTGTATAATTGAGCTATGAATAAAACTTCTTTTCTCATTTTGAGAGTGGGGCTGGCTATTACTTTTATTTGGGTGAGTGTATTGATTTTTAGGCAACCAGAAACTTGGGGAAGTCTTATACAACCTTGGGCACTTAAACTGCTGCCCATTCCGCTTGTACAGATAATGATGGGAACTGCACTATTGGATATGGTCATCGGTATATTATTTTTCTTTGGTCGAACTGCGTGGATTGCAGGCCTGCTGGGATTCCTGCACCTTGTGACCGTCCTTGTAGCAACTGGAATCAACGACATAACCGTTCGAGACATCGGACTTCTTGCCGCTTCCCTTGCCGTTATGATTACCTCACTGCCTCCATCTGTGAGAAACTTATTTGCTAAAACAAGAATATAGACACCCACCTCTGAGGGGCTGTGGATGTCTGTATGTGTTAAAATATTCCTTAATTATATATTAGCCAATAAATAACTCGTATGATTTTTTTCCTTATCCTTGGCATTATTCTCGGTGCAATTTCAGTAGTTTTTCTCTTGCAGAATATCACTGTGGTTACGGTGGCATTCTTAACCTGGCAGATTCAAGGTTCACTAGCTGTGGTATTATTTCTCGCTATTTTGTGTGGGGCGATAATGGCTTTGTTGTTTTTGCTCCCCAGCTTTATTAGCGATGCTTTGTATCTCTCTGCAATAAAAAAGCGGAAAAAGGAACTTGAAGATGAGCTTGCGGATACTAAGCATGCTTTAGAAAATGCAACCTCTCACACCGAGACTTCTATCCTCTAGTACAAGGCTATCTCCCACTACAAAAGGACGAATACCGTAAGGAGTAAGCTATCGTATACCAGTATCGATACTGATAGCGACTGTTGAAACTTGTCCCGTAGTAATAATAAGAGTTGTTGGTACCCCTCGCACGCCACCAATCGATTGGTGTTGTATGTCAATAAAATATGTACCTGTAGGAAGAGTTGCGGAAAAATTACCGTTTGCATCAGGAATGAGCGTCGTGATGAGCTTCGACCTGTCAGAAGAGTAGACAAAGACCGTGTGTGCGGCATACATCTGAGGTGTTGGGTTACACGGATGACCAACTTGCTCAACAGGACAAATTGGTCCGATGGTCATAGTTCCTTGAAGAACACCGTTTCCTTTTTCTTGCAGTGGTGGGGGGCAAGCTGCAAATGCACAGTCTGGACCTGTTCGACCGACATAGCTTCCATCAGGACACTGCTTTGCTTCCTGAGTACACGCAACTGGATGTGGGGAATTATTGAAAAAATAAACTGTCCATAAAACGCCGCCAATTATTAAGATAATTGCGAGAAGCAAAATAGCATGCCACTTCCCCATCCAAGCCATATGGTTTTAATGGTATCACTTGTTTTTAGCTCTTGGAGTAGATTCGAGCATCGCTCAAGACAAAGAGTAAGTGAGATCTCATCTTGAAGTATTCCGCATTGAGTCGTTCATTACACTCTATCCATAGAACTGAAAATGAATGAGAAAAGCTGAATGATAAGCCAGCCCAAAATGGCGTAGCAGATCATGGCCAAAACGATTGAGAGGTTAATCACTGAGTTGCCTCCGATGAATAGCCCCGGGAAGGCTCCTACAAAGGGACCTGCGAGTCTATCGGTGACTTCATAGAGCCATGCGATGAATTGTGCTGCTGGACTTGCACCGAACAATTGCAATGCCAGCCGCAGAGCGAAGAGAGCTTCAATGATTCCGATAATTGTGTTGACCAGTCGCATTATAAAAGTTGCCATGATAATCATTATACTCCAGATACTATTTAGTAGCCTAGGTTAATACTTCTACTTCCTGAACCTTAAACTTGAGAGAAATTTGTTCTACTTTGCACACTAGCGTTCGTACTGGATGAGAATAGTTGCCTCTTATATTTTTCTTTGATATAGTCTCTCACATCAGCTACTATTTTGGATACTCGAATTAATCACCAGATCCGTGCGAAAGAAGTGCGTGTCATCGGTCCTGAAGGAGAGAACTTCGGGGTGCTGGCGCTGAGCGAAGCCTTGGGACAAGCAGAGAGTTTTGGACTTGACCTTATTGAAATTTCTCCAAACGCCAACCCTCCCGTTGCAAAAATAATGGAGTATGGTAAATTCCATTACGAACAGGAGAAAAAACGCCGAGAGATGAAGGCGAAATCCCATGCCACCGAGACCAAAAATGTACAGGTCAAAATCGGCACGGGTGATCATGACTTAACACTCAAGGCAAAAAAAGCTGCCGATTGGCTTAATGAAGGCCACCGTGTCAAAGTGAATCTTTTTCTCTGGGGTCGGTACAAGTACATGGAATTTGATTTCCTAAAAGGACGGCTAGAGCGATTTTTGAAACTGATTCCGTATGAATATAAGTTGGGAGAGCCGATAGCAAAAAGCCCGAAGGGGCTCTCTGCCGTCATAGAAAGAGACACTAAAAAGTAATTATGAAAACGACTAAAGCATTTACCAAACGCCTCAAGCTCACGCGCCGGGGCAAAATCGTAGCGCGCAAGCCTGGTCAAAATCATTTCAACGCAAAGGAAAGCCGTTCTGGCCACATGAACCGCCGACGTACGCAAAATATTTCATTAACCAAGAAAGTGATGCAGCGATACATCGACATCGTTAAATAAAAAATATGGCACGCGTAAAAGGAGGAAAAACATCAAGTAAACGACGCCGCAACGTGCTTCGTATGGTGAAGGGATACCGCTTTGCCCGCAGTAAAAAGGAACGCGCGGCGCGAGAAGCGATCTTTCATGCGGGCAAATACGCCTTCGCCCACCGTAGAGACAAGAAAAATGATTTTCGCAAACTCTGGAACGTGCGCATCAACGGTGGCCTTGACGCCATGAATACAAAACTTTCCTATAGTAAACTCATCAATGCCCTGAAGGTAAAAAAGGTATTGGTAAACCGCAAGATGCTCGCGGAGCTTGCCGAGAAGCGGCCGGAGAGCTTTATGCGGATCATTAAACAGGTTTCCTGAAAGCCTGATCCGGGGCTTTTTCGTATGGGGCAGGCGCCTCTGCTGATTGTTCAAAACGAAATGAGGCGCGATTAATTCTGTCTTTATTAACAAGCTCCACGACGCGTTCAACAAGTGCCTTGGGGTCGGTATCAAACACGATACAATCGTTCGGACGATGTCCGTTTCGCAAGATATCTTTAATAACCTCATCCGTTTCCCAGCCTGCTTCATATACACCGATGGGTTTTTGATCTTCAAACGCAACCGTAAACTCATGTATTGTGCCGATACGCCCACATCCAAAAAAAAGAGCGTCACACGAACGGGTAAAGACAAGATCTCGGCCAGGATACCCAAAACCGGTGTATACAATGACATCCAGATACTCAATAGGAAGGTTATAAGTTTCAATGTGTTCCTTCTCCGAGCTTGCGGGAGAAAAGCCCAACGTAAATCCTCCAGCCTCTTTTGCTCCCATAGCCGCCCATAGCGGAAATCCCGTGGTAGCCCCGTTTATAAGAATGGCTTTGTGGGAAGCAATTATTTTGCCGAGCTCTATTCCTTTGTCGTATGCATCGGCGCCACAATGGCCGGTTTCTGCCGCCCCTGAGACACCAAATTTCATCTGGAGGTATTGCTGACTTGTATTCATACTGCTTCTTAAGTCTACTACACCTCTATAGTTACCTTCTCTCCGCGCTCTGGCGTCACTGCTTTAACACCGAGGTAATCCCTGATGCGCTGTGCTAAAAATGCCGATGAGGCTGGTTCTCCCATAACCACAAATACTTCTTTGAGTGAGGCATTTCCTTTATTGACGAATTCAAGTAGCGCTTCACCATCCATATGGGCCGAGTAGCCGTAGATGTGTTCAATTTGGCACTTGACGGGCACACTGCGTCCCATGATCTCTACTTTCTTTGCGCCATCAATGAGCCTGCGGCCGAGACTACCGGCTGCTTGGTAGCCGACAATAAGAAGTGTTGAGGCGGGGTCGGGTAAAATATGCTCTTCGTGACTTATCACTCGGCCGCCATTGCTCATGCCGGAGCCTGCAATAATTATTTTTGGGTTAGGTGCCTGCATAAGAGCGCGCGACTGCTCCATATCTTCAATCCACCGCAACTCAGGAAAAGTAAAAATGTTTTCACCCTTCTCAATACGTTTTTCAATATTAGGCGCAAAGTAGGAAGGATACGAGAGATAGGCAGTGGTAATTTTTTGGGCCAAGGGTGAATCAAGGTATACCGGCATTGAGGGGATCTGTTTTTTCAGCATGAGTGTACGGATATCAAAAAGAAGATCTTGTGTGCGTTCAGTTGAAAAAGCGGGGATAAGAAGCGTGCCGCCTCGTCTTACAGTATTTTCGATAATATTTTCAAGCTCTTGGCAACTATTCCCGTCCTCGTGGCGCACACGATCACCGTACACGCTTTCCATGACGAGATACTGAACCGCGGGGAGATCTTCCACAAGAGGAAGGAGCGGCGAATTACCACTGCCGAGGTCGCCGGTAAATACGATACTTCTGCCATCACGGGTAAAGCACGCCATAGAAGAGCCGAGAATATGCCCGGAGCGAAAAAACTCAAAAGAAACACCTCCCCTGAGCGCTTGCTTAGTGTGAAGAGGTACTGTTTCCCACATCTGGAGCGCTTTAGTAATATCTTCTTTTCCGTAGAACGGTTCTTTACCCTGGCGCTTGGCGCTGTGGAAGAGAAGTTCAAGCGCATCAAAAAGAAGTGGCTCAGCAATAGCTTTAGTGGGTTCCGTTGAAAGAATCTTGCCCCGAAAACCGTCGTGCACGAGCTTTGGGATTCGGCCGATATGATCGATATGCGCGTGGGTCACGATAAGAAAAGAGATGTCTTCAGGTTTATACGGAAACGGTTCCCAATTGAGCGCTTCCGTTTCCAAGGTTCCTTGAGTAAGTCCGCAATCAATAAGAAACTTCGCCTCACCGATATCAAATAAAAAATTGGAACCCGTGACGAGTCCCGCTCCGCCGCAAAACGTAATCGTTGAGCGCATACTATTTCCATGGTACAGCAAATCCCGCGTGAGCGGGATTGACTGTCAGACGACGGAAGCAAGTGTCTCTTGTAAAGCTAGGTGGGTACTTTAAGTGAAGCGCCAAGGCGCACCAACAAGATCAAGTTCCCTAAAACACTTAAGGACATTGCCTCCGCTGTCTACCGTTAATTATACACCTACTCGTCAACGCCAAACCGCTTATAGCTAAACGTGGCATCTTTGCCGAACCAGTGCGCTATTTCGTGCTGTGCTTCCTCGGGGGTTTCTGAAGCATGAAGAATATTTGCAACTGCACGTTTTTCGCTGTTTGCAATCGCGGGAGAATCAATGGAGAAATCACCCCGTATGGTACCCATATCTGCCATATACGGCATGGTTGGTCCTGCAATTTTACGCACCATATCAACCGCATGTACCCCCTCCACCACCATGCGAACCAGAGGCGCTGAGGTCATGTAATCGATCACCCATAGGCGTACCATGGGGCCTATTTTTTTTGGATCGTTTGTGCCGAGAACTTCTATAGGGTCTATCTTGTACTTCTCGTACGTGGCAAGTGTCTTCGTGGCCAACCGCTCGATCCAGGCCGAGTCTTTGGGGTAATGATCATCAATCATCTGCCGAGTCGGTTCAAACATTTGCAGTGCCACGATTTTAAGATCGCGCTGCTCAAAACGCCGAATAACTTCTCCAATGAGTCCTTTGCGCACACCGTCTGGCTTCAGGAGCACAAAAGTTTGTTCTCTTTTTAAATCTTTCATTGCTCCTAGATCATCTTTACTTCAATAGTAACTCCTGAAGGCAGTGAGAGATTGGTCAACGCTTCAATGACCTTCTGCGATGGATCAAGAATATCTATGAGACGTTTATGCACGCGCATTTCAAACTGCTCGCGGGCGTCTTTGTAAATGAACGTGGAGCGATTCACCGTATATTTTTTAATCTCTGTCGGAAGCGGAATAGGGCCGGCGATTTTTGCGTCATAGCGAAGCGCAGTTTCTACAATCTGCTTCACAGACATATCAAGCACTTTGTGCTCATAGGCGCGCACCTTAATGCGCAGCCGTTGTGGCGGAGCGACGACGGCTACTTTGCGAGGACGCCTGGGCGTTGCCACTTTCTTTTTCTTTTCTTCTTTTGCGGCTACTGCCATGACAAAACAGCTAGGCAGTGATCTTGGTGATAACGCCTGCGCCGACGGTCTTACCACCTTCGCGCACGGCGAAGCGCTGCTTTTCTTCAAGCGCAACCGGGGCAACGAGCTTGACCTTAAAGGTAATGGTATCCCCTGGCATGACCATCTCGGTTCCTCCGGGAAGCGTTACTTCCCCTGTTACATCCGTAGTGCGCAGATAAAACTGCGGTTTGTATCCGGTGAAAAACGGTGTGTGCCTGCCACCTTCCTCTTTGGTAAGAACATATACCTCTGATTCAAATTCGGTGTGCGGCGTCACTGAACCGGGTTTTGCAAGCACCTGGCCACGATGGATATCTTCTTTTTTAGTGCCACGAAGAAGTACGCCTGCATTATCCCCTGCAACACCGGAGTCAAGCTGCTTGTTGAACATTTCAATACCAGTGACTGTAGTTTTTGTCGTTGGCTGAAGACCGACAATTTCTATTTCTTCACCTACTTTCACTTGCCCGCGTTCAATGCGACCAGTGACGACCGTGCCACGGCCTTCAATTGAGAAGATGTCTTCAATCGGCATGAGAAATGGCTTGTCTAACTCGCGCTGCGGAAGCGGAATATAGCTATCAAGCGTCTTTACGAGCTCAAGCACCTTCTGAGATGCTTCGCTGTTTATATCTTTTGATTCAAGTGCCTTCAGGCCCGATCCGCGAATGACTGGAGCATCTTTGCCATCAAAGCCTTGTTTGGTAAGAAGATCGCGAACTTCTTCTTCAACGAGATCAATGAGGTCTTTATCATCCACCATGTCTACTTTGTTTAAGAAAACGACCACCCGAGGCACACCGACCTGTTTTGCAAGCAGAATGTGTTCACGGGTCTGGGGCATAACACCATCGGTTGCAGCGACAACCAAAATTGCGCCGTCCATCTGTGCGGCACCGGTAATCATGTTCTTAATGTAGTCGGCGTGGCCTGGAGCATCAATGTGTGCGTAGTGGCGCTCTGGAGTCCAGTACTCAGAGTGGTGAAGTGCAATAGTAATACCGCGCGCTTTTTCCTCAGGCGCGTTGTCGATACCCTCAACTCCCTCTACGCGTGCGCCATAGCCCTGGTCTTTGGCCATATCAAGCGTATGGAGAATTGCCGCGGTAAGAGTAGTCTTTCCGTGGTCAACGTGGCCAATGGTGCCGACGTTTACGTGAGGCTTGGTGCGTTCAAATGTTGCCATATCTATAACTAATACTAAGTAATAATGTGCACAATATTGATGTTCTCAAAAGAAAAACCACGCACGGATGCGTTGCTTCCTATAGTAGCCGAGGAGCAAGAAAGAGTCAATAACTATATAGCAATCCACTGAAGGGAGTTTGACAAAAGAGTGGGGATGGTGTATAAGGAACATAGATGTTTGTGGGGCAAATCTGCACCGCATTCACAATCACTCCACTCCCTACCTAAGGAGGTAGAGAATGAACAATCTCCAACGGCTTGTCCTGCTAATCGCAGTGGCGAGCGGTGGGCTCGTTGCCTGCACAGGAGGAGGTAGCGGAGGTGGAGGATTTAACCCTACCCCACTGCCGGTGTCTCCGACGCCAATGATCACACCCAAGTCCTTCAATGGATTTGATCTCACGGTGTTGGGTAGTGGAAGCCTCGCCGTGGATTACATCCTCACGGGGTCCTATGCCCAGCAAGTCCCGGCAGCGGATGTCGGGAAGGGAGTCACCTGCGTTCAATCAAACGGGCAGAATTACCTCCAGGGAGCAAGTTTGCATCTTGCTGTCGGGGGAGAATTGAACGACCCCGACGCTTCGTCAACGGGCTATATCGTGGAGCTGACCGCCAGCTCCGGAGGAAACATTCCCGCAAACGTACAGGTGAAGTGTCAGATGAAGCTCAATGACGGCACGGTGATTACCCCCTTCTCCGCGTCCTACGAGACCTGGACGACCGCAGTCCCTTCCGGCTGGACGGAGACGAACGACACTCCGAGCACGGCAACAGCCGCGCTTTAATTCCCAAAACACGAGAGCCCGTTCCGACGCACAGATTGTGCATCGGCGCGGGCTCATTTTTTATATAACTAATCAGTGAGAAGAAAGGGTGGAGTCATTGCTCTGACTAGGAAGTGCACGAATAGCAGTGAGAAAATCGTTGAAGTGTTGCGCCAAAATTGGCTGGCCCGTTACTAAGTTCTTTGTCCAACTAAATTCAGGTAGCCCGCATTGCGTATATATTGCATTTACTGCGTCTCGTAAAGCTATGTAGTGGGCAGCTCTAATTACAGTATTGCCTGATACGAGTTCTGTGGGCTCTCCCCCATTTATTGCCAGTGGATCAGTATTCCCAAAGCTGTCTAGGTCAAGGTGTGTACCCGTTACCTGAAAATACAGCTGTATTATCGCAGCACGGAGATCTGTAACCCCAGCTGCATATATGGGTGTGCCCAGAGATACGCTTGGGGGCAATGAGACAGAAAATAAGCTGCAATTACTTCCTGCCACCGTATAGGTTGCTGTTGCAGTAAGTCCATAGGACTCTGCGCTTACTGTATAGGTACCCGGAGTATCTGGAGCATTAAACGTCGTACTGTAAAGAAATCCTCCTCCAGTATCTACAGTTTGATCGGAGGGATCTCCCGGGGCCGCTAGAATTAAAATACCATCAAACGCATCTCCAGTAATAGGACTGAGTGGAATTATTCCACTAATTGTAACGGTTTCCCCTGGTGCATACGCTGATTTGTCCGTACTCACAGTGGTACACTGTATATCTTTATACTCAATAATTTTCTCATCAGAGGTATAGCCCGGTAAATCAGCATTGGTATAATAGATCGTTGTGCAGGAAGAGCCAAACGTGCCATTATTTCGTGAAGCATTAACACTGTGAGAAGAAAAAGAAAATATCACACTAAAGACTGCTACAAAAAGAAGAGCGAATTTGAAAAAGGTTGAAGTTGCTGAGATTTGTTTCATATAATCGCCAAGTTTAGTCATAAAAAATTTTTCTACTCATAGCTCTACATGATGCATTCCATGCTTCAGTGCAAAAAATGCACCAAGAAGGATAAGAAGCACTAGAATAAACGCAAATAATTCGGTATTTGCTTTGCTCCATGGCAAAGTATTTATCGGAGGATGTGCGCTTATAACGATTAGCATTTTGTGAGCATATACATTTCCCGTTCCGTCTGTTATGGAAGCCGTAACTGTAGGGCTTATACATGTCGCTGTTATTTGCATGGGCACGACAATCTGAATGCTACTTGAGCTAGTTATTGTTTGTGACACGGGCGCGGCGCACGAGAATCCTTTTCCATCTACAAGAGAGAGGCCGAGATAGGCTTCTCGTGCAGTAGATCCGCTAAAAAAGTCAGGAGAGAGTGTCCAGGTGACGGTGGCAGTTGCAACATCACCTCTAGCATACATATCTTTATCAAGAACAAGATCTTCTATCGTTGCAGAAGGTCCGCTTACCTGATAAAGGAAAAAGGTAGGATTTGAAACTATGCTACCGGCACTATCAGCAAAGCTTAATTTAGCTTCATACAGCTGAGGCATTTGAGGTACGAGCAATAGGAAAGAAACCGAGTGCAGGGCGCCAGGAGAAAAAACACTTCCCTGCTGTGCAGAAGGTGCGGCTGTCACCATTTGACCGAACTGACTTTGATAAAATGTCTCAACGACAGGTGAGAGCGTTTGCACAGACGTAAAATGGCTTTGCACCTGACAGGTCGCACGAAGTATGTCCGTGGAGGATACTCCTATTCTCTGCTGAGGCAGATAATGTGTAGTACTTGTCCCTACGGTAAGAAAGCAGGTCGAAGGAAGAATTGTTGCATATCCCTGATTAGATGCTGGCACAATTATCTTCCCAGCAAAGGCAACCCCAAGTGGAAGTCCACTGCTTGTACGGGCTTCTATAACAATTTGATATGTGCCGGATAGATAGGGAGGAATCGGATATGAAATACTGCGGCCGATGGATTGATTGGCAGAGAGAGAAAGAGTTTCATTTGCAACGCTGGTATCAACAATTTGCTGCGGTGTTCCTTTTTGTGTTGATAGGACATCGATACCGTAGCGAATATCCGGCTGCGCAGTATCGCTATTTTGTAGCGCAAAAGTAACGGTGAGAATCCCGCCACTTAGCTGTGCATTCGCGGCATGAATCGATACCGTGGAAATGGTGGCTTGCTCTGTAGAAGTACTCACTGCGGCAAAAGCTGTCGAAGAGTAAGAAAGAGCAATTAACAAAATCGCTGCCGCGCCAAGATGCTTAAACACAAACGTAATAAGGGGATAGGGCTTTTTCATTTGAATTCTATTGATAGACGATGCCCGCGGTTGAAGGAGAACATATAATATTTCCTTGTGCATCTGTGGCGAGATTAGTGCAGTTTTGTATTGGTATCAACTCAACACTACCTTGACGCACAATAAGAGCTTGGGCCTGTACGCCCCCTGCGTTTAGCTCTACACCACCCTGTTTTATTTGCCAGCTGGAACCAACATTTAAGGGAGCCGGGGTGTTGCCACCTGGAGCTTGGGCGGTAGGAGGATTCCACACACCGGAGTCAGCAGAGACGATATTAGCGAAAAGCACGGCACCGCCAAGGGCAAGAAAAACAACTGCGGCCTGAGTTAGTATGGCTTTTAATTCTATTTTCATACTCTGTGATTCCTTAATTACACCTAATAATATCACTTTCCCACACTATAACTCTCTATACGAAGGTATGAGGGTAATACTCACACTTGAAGTATAGGGAGCTCCGTTTGAATCCGTGCACGTTAAAGTATATATCGCCTTTTGGGTAATGGGTTTAGTGGTAAACTCCGAATTCCCCGAAAGAGTCCCTCTGTCAGCATTTGTGGCAGAGATAGAGCATGAACTTAGATTAACATTTGACAAATTGACCCCATACAGGTTGACCTTCGATTGAGCAGTAACAAGTGCGCTTTCAACACATGAGGATTGTTTCGTACTGAGACAGCCACTAGCAGAAGGGGGTATGCATTGGCCCGTGCTTTGATTGCATCCATCATTACAAGCAGTAACCGCTACTTGATTTGGATCGGTGGTACATTCACTGCTACCGTCTGGAGAACAGGTACACCCCGTAATGCATTCCCCCGTACCTTGATTGCAGCCCAGTGGACAATCTGTTGTTGTTGTATTTCCTTGGGTGTCTGTGGTCTGACTATTATTGCTGTCAATGCAGATATGGGTGTTGGGGGTCGCATACACTCCGCTAAATGATACCCAGCCAACGACATTTCCTCCCCATGCAAACCCACTCAATACGCCATCCTGTGCAGTAAGGCCGTCCCCATAGCCAGTGCTGCCAAGATCGATCCATCCATCCCATCCATCAGTACGGCCAATAGCTGAGATCGCCCGTGCCCATCCCGTAACAGTGCCATCTCTAGCAACTTTTCCCTGACAACTACTCCCTTGGGGGACAGGGCATCCTTGCACATCATTGTAGTTGAAACTCACCCAACCGATGTTGCTGCTCCAGGCATAACCGCTTAATGTTCCCGTAGGGAATCCGGAGGAAATGACGTCGTAATTACTTGTTCCGCACACATTACTTTGTCCTGGACCGCCCTCCTCGCAGTTTAAGCTTATCCATCCGATATTACTGCTCCATGCATAACCTCCAATTGGGGTTGGGGGAACAGCGAAAGCATGCACTCGTGAAGATAGAGCGACTATAGACACAAAAACCAGAAGGAGGGACAGTAGAAACCACCACCGGCCGAAAATATTCACTCCCCAATTATACTTGGGTAGAAGGTATGAAGGAGCGCGGTTATCAACAACGACCTATTTTCTCTCAGCCACTATTGCTGCCGAAACACTGGGCGGCACCACCTCATAATGGTCAAATTCCATAGTAAAACTTGCCCGTCCCTCAGTCATTGAGCGCAGCACGGTCGTATAGCCGAACATCTCCGCAAGAGGGACGGTTGCTCTAATAGCTCGGGCAAGCCCCCGCTCTTCGGTCCCCTCTATCTGACCGCGCCTTCCGTTGAGGTTGCCCGTAACGTCACCCATAAACTTTTCAGGCGTCACGACTTCTACCTTCATGACAGGCTCAAGCAAGACTGGCTTAGCAGCTTTTGCCGCGTCCTGGAAGCCCATTGAAGCCGCAATTTTAAAAGCGATTTCTGAGGAATCTACATCGTGATAGGAGCCATCGTAGAGTTCAACGGAAATATCAACGAGCTTAAAGCCCGCAACGATGCCTCGCTCCATTGCCTCGCGTACTCCTTTTTCAACTGCAGGTATGTACTCCTGAGGAATCACTCCTCCTTTGATGTTATTGATGAATTCAAAGTGATCCTCCCGAGTAATGTTTTTGCGCACCTTTGCTCCCTCCACAATTTTCTCAAGAGGTTTTATGCGCAGCCGTACATGACCATACTGTCCGCGGCCGCCTGTTTGTTTTATATATTTCCCTTCCGCCTCAGCCTCTTTTTGTATAGTTTCGCGATACGCCACCTGCGGCTTGCCGACATCAGCCTCAACGTTAAATTCGCGTTTCATGCGATCAACCAAAATTTCCAAGTGGAGCTCCCCCATGCCCGCAATAAGAGTCTCGAGAGTCTCCGCATCAGTTGAAACTTTAAACGTAGGATCTTCATCGGAGAGTTTCTTCAGAGCAATACCCATTTTTTCCTGGTCTGCTTTGGTCTTGGGTTCAATGCGCATAGAAATAACTGGTTCGGGAAAGTGTATTTGCTCAAGGATAATGGGATTATTCTCATCACAAAGTGTATGGGAAGTTTTGGTGTTTTTGAGGCCCACCGCCGCAGCAATCTCTCCGGAGTACACCGTCTTTACTTCTTCGCGCTGGTCAGCTTGCAGGCGCACGATGCGTCCCACTCGCTCTTTCTCTCCCGTGGTCGAGTTATAAACATAGGAACCCGCTTCAACAATGCCCGAATACACACGGAAAAACGTGAGCTGCCCCACAAAGGGATCCGCTTGGAGTTTAAAAGCAAGCGCACAAAAGGGCTCAGAGTCAGACGCATGGCGTTCCACCTCTTTGCCATCTTTTGGATTAATGCCCTTAACTGGTGGCATATCAAGAGGAGAAGGCAAATAGTCTACAACCGCGTCAAGCACGAGCTGCACCCCTTTGTTTTTAAGCGCGGAGCCGGTGTAAACGGGAAAGATCTTGTTATCTATGACCGCTCCCCGAAGGGTGGCATTGAGCTCTTCAAGACTCGGCTCTTTACCGTCAAGGTAGCTGGTCATGAGTGCATCATTGTGCTCGACAATTCTTTCGACGAGCTCAGCGCGATACTTGGTGGCGTCAGGGAGATATGCCTCTGGAATAGCAAATTCGATGACCGCATCACCCATATTCCCCTCAAAGCGGTAGGCTTTCATTTTCAAAAGATCAATCACGCCTTCAAACTTCTCTTCAGCGCCAATAGGGATTTGCATGCGTACGGCGCTCTTGCTCAAGCGATCAAGAATAGAGTGAAAGGATTTCTCAAAGGATGCACCGGTGCGATCAAGTTTGTTGATGAAACACACCCGCGGCACTTTCGCTTCGTCGGCATAGCGCCAGTTGGTCTCCGACTGCGGTTCAACGCCGGCAACACCATCAAATACAACGATTGCCCCATCGAGCACTCGCATAGAGCGCTTTACTTCAGCGGTAAAATCAATATGCCCCGGGGTATCGATAATATTGAAACGGTATTTCTTAGACGCATCTTTTTTATCCTGCTCCTCAGTCTTTGACCAAAAACAAGTAATCGCAGCGGCAGTGATAGTAATACCTCGCTCCCTCTCCTGCTCCATCCAGTCAGTGGTGGTCTCCCCTTCATGCACCTCACCGATTTTGTGCTGCGACCCTGTGTAGTACAAAACACGCTCAGACGTGGTCGTCTTGCCCGCGTCGATGTGCGCGATGATGCCGAAATTGCGAACTTTTTGAAGTGGGTAGTCTCTCATAAAATGTGGTCAAAAAAAACCGCCCGAGGCGTAGCTGTAGAGTACTGCAAAATCACAAAAAATGCAAAAGAAATGAGCCGCTAAAGATCAAGAATATGCCGCGCAAGTAGTGTGGAATCGTGACGAATAAGATCCTGCACAAGACCAGGCTTGCTTAAGAAATCCGCGCACACAATTTTTTCCGACCGCAAACGCACCCGCTCCTCAGCCCCCGCATCAAAGACAACCGGGAATGCTTTTTCTTTCGCCTGGTATGCCTGAAGCAACTTCTTCGGGATCACTCCACTATTAACGAGTACCGCGTCAAGACAATCTCTCCCGATACCATAGGCAAAGAGCGTTTCAACAAAATCCGCAACGCTAAAATCTCTCGTTTCGGCATACTTCGTCATAATATTTGCAACGTATATAACTCGCGCGGAGGAATCATGAATTGCTTCTGCGGCTCCCTCTACCAGAAGATTTGGGATAATGGAGGTGTAGAGGTCGCCCGGTCCCAACACAATGAGATCGGCTTTCTGTATTGCCTCAGCTGCTTCACGGCAGATAAGCGCAGAGGGCTGAAGTGATACACGCACAATAGTGCGCGTATCATTGTACCCGCGCGTATCAATCGCTCCTTCACCTTCCAGAGAAGAGCCGTCGGAGAGCTCCGCCACCAAAGTAGCGTGATCTATTGAAATCGGCAGTACTTCTCCGTGGGCATCAAGGAGCCTGCTTATCCGACGAATGCCTTCAATCGGTCCCCACAATTGCTCCGCGGCAAGTAGCAGCACATTGCCTACGTTGTGTTCGGAAAGTCCCGAACCATTTCCTTGAAAACGGTGGCTAAAAATTTCTCGCAGAGTATCGTACTCATCATTTGCCAGTGCCAAGATACACCGGCGAATATCTCCTTGGGGCAGTGAACCAAATTCATCGCGCAGCTTCCCAGTGCTCCCGCCGCTGTCAAACACCGTACAAATCGCCGTCGGTCGGCCAGGATACCGGTTGAGCCCGCGATTGACTATAAACCCACCGCTTCCGCCGCCGATGGTCACAATCCTTCGCTCTAATATGTGGGAGCTGCCCTGCATGCCTTTAGGATACAACTATATACCTCCCCCTCGTGGTCACAGAACTACCACGCAAAGTGCGCAAACGCTTTGTTCGCTTCAGCCATTTTATGCGTATCTTCGCGCTTTTTTACCGCCACTCCTTCATTATTGGAAGCCGAAAGAATTTCTTCAGCAAGACGTTTATGCATTGCCATGCCTTTGCGCGAACGGGCTGCGGTTAAAATCCATCGAAACGCAAGTGCTTGTTTGCGCTCAGAGCGGACTTCCCTTGGCACTTGATAGTTAGCACCCCCGACTCGGCGAGAGCGAATTTCCATAGTGGGACTTACATTGCGCAGCGCCGTTTCAAACACTTCAACCGGATTTTCAACCTTTGCTTTCTCTTTGATCAGGTCAAATGCGTCATACACCACCTTGCGTGCAGTTGATTTCTTTCCATCCAACATCACCGAATTGATAAATTTTTCAACCCGAAGTGATTGGTACTTGAGGTCAGGTTTAAGTTCGTGTTTTTTCTTAAGAGGTCTGCGCATATGTCTTACTTATTTTTGGGCTTCTTACCCCCATAGCGGCTGCGAGAAACCCGCCGCTTCTCAAGGCCGGAAGCATCCAGACGGCCACGCACCACTTGATAGCGGACGTTAATATCTTTCACCCGACCCGCGCGCACCATAACCACGGAGTGTTCCTGGAGATTATGGGTCTCGCCAGGAATATACGCAGTAATTTCTTGTCCGTTCGTGAGACGCACCCGAGCAATTTTTCGAATGGCAGAGTTTGGTTTGCGCGGTGTTTTGGTAGTCACCTTAGTACACACACCGCGTTTAAAGGGCGATGGGTAAAAAACAGGACGGTTTTTAACTGCATTAAAACCACGCCCGAGCGCCGGCGCTTTTGATTTTGATTTAATCATTCCCTTACGTCCGCTGCGAACTAGTTGTGAGATACGTGCCATATTTTCTTAAATAAAATGCCCGCTGAGGTGCGTGCTTGCGCAGTGTACTATAGGCATACTGCTGACGCAACTCTACACAGCAACTCCAGTCAAAAGCGAAAATAGCCAGGAGAGAGCTGCGGTAAAAAAAGGAGAAAGCGCATAAAAAATAATAAGTATGAGAAGCATGCCAGGAAGGAGTCCGATGCGTTCAAAATTGCTGCGAAACATGGCGTAGGTCTGGGAAAGCCCCGAAGGCAATATGCCGGAAAGTACTTTGGAGCCATCAAAGGGTGGTATAGGGATGAGGTTAAAGAGAGCAAGAAGCATGTTGATATAAACAATGGCAGCAAACGCGCTTAGCATGGGTGCGCTCATTGCCACTGCTCCAAAACGAATGGTGAGGCCGAATATAAGCGCGATGCAAATGTTTGTCCCTGGCCCCGCAAATGCGACCAGCGTTTCGTCATACCGGCCAGGTAAATTATCAGGATTGTATGGTACTGGTTTTGCGTAGCCGATCAGTATAGGAGAGCCGGTCAACCCTAAGAAAAGGGGCAAAATGATCGAGCCGATGGGATCAATATGTGGAAGAGGGTTTAGAGTAAGTCGGCCCATAAGTCTTGCGGTCGGATCTCCCAACATATCTGCAACGTACCCATGAGCGACTTCATGGAGAATGACGGAAACAATAAGCACCACAAGCCCGAATACAATTTCTATTTGCATAATGTACAAAAAATGATACCATAATTTGCTTAACTATATGGCAAAAATCTGTCCCATCACGAAAAAAGGTTCGAAAGTCGCCGGCGGCTATAGTAACCGCGTGCGTGCTACAAAATTCAATCCAACGGGATCTGTACGCAAACAGCCAAATATGCAGAAGAAGCGCATTTTTGTACCTGAACTGAATCGCACCATCGTCGTAACCCTTTCTACGAAAGGGATGCGAACCCTTACAAAAAACGGCGTCTACAATACTTTAAAAAAAGCTGGGGTGATATAACCCGACACTTGACAAATATTGTGCTGTTGTTTAATATAGCGCGCAGAGGTTGGGTTGTGTTGCCCCACTTCCTTGGGAAATCTCCCAAGTGGTGGGCACGTGCTGCACAGTCATAGGTGGGAGACCCGATGCGGTTTCCAGTCCAGACATCCCTTGGATGTCGACACACACACTTCACAACCTATGGGGACCTCGGCTGCGTCAGCAACCGGGGTCCTTTATTATTTACATATAGTAATTACTTTATTCATAAAATTTTAAAAAGTGTATACTTAGAAATGAACACTACTAGTAATAAACAACTTCTATGGCATACGAAGAAAAAAAATTTAATCTCCCCGACCTCATAGATATTTCAAAAGAAAGTGTCATTGCGCATCTTGGTCTCTACGCAGGATATGTAAAAAACTGCAATGCACTCATGAGCCTGGAGAAAGAACTTCGGGGGGACGCCGCCAGCAATACACATGCTCTTGCTGAAGTTGTACGCCGGTTTGCTTTTGAATTTGATGGCATGCGCATGCATGAATACTACTTTCAACAGTGGGAAGAGGGAGCAAACGCGCTTGATGGTGCTGGCGCCCTGGGCAGCGCACTCATACAGCAGTTCGGCAGCATTGTGGAGTTTGAGAAACAGCTCCGTAGTGTCGGTATGATGCGCGGTGTCGGTTGGGCAGTACTCTTTTTTGATCCGGCAAGCAGCCTCTTCCACATCGTGTGGGTGGGCGAGCACATGCAAGGACATTTGGCTGGAGTGCCTATCATTTGCGGGCTTGATGTATGGGAGCACGCCTATATTGCCCAGTTTGGAGCGGGGGGACGAAATGCCTATATTGACGCTTTCTTCAAAAATCTTAATTGGAAAGTAATGGAGAAGCGCTTTAGTGCCGCGATAAAATAAACACGCGTTGTGGGACGCTAGTGATGCCCATCAATCGCCGCATTCACTAATGTGTCGGCGTGCGTATTTTTCTCCCGCCCCACATGGGTAAAGATTACATTTGGCATATGCTCAAGGCGCACCGTAGCGACACGCGCAAATAGTTTTTTGAGTGTTGCATCTTTCACCTTATAAATTCCATTGAGCTGCCGTACGGCAAGCTCACTATCCATACACACCTCAATCTTCATAGACCTGAGTTTTTCTCCAAATAACTCCACTACCGCAGTGAGCGCGCGAATAAGCGCTTCATATTCGGCAACGTTGTTTGTCGTCTCGCCAATGTAGTCTGATATCTCTTTCAGTACCTTTCCTTCCCCATCAAGAATCACTGCGCCCACGCCGGCGGGCCCCGGATTGCCACGCGCGCCTCCGTCGGTATATATGGTTATTGCTTCCATGTGCTTCACTATATCCCCAAGTTATAGCAAGTCGACGACCCGAACGCGCACACCGCCGCGCCAATCAGTTTCTATGTGACCCACGACATCAAACCGCTCCCCCACTCGCGCAGGTTTTGTAAATGAGTTTGGTGTCGAAAAAAAGGCTATACCTGAAACTTGATCAGTATCTGCGCTCAGTGTAAGCGCGAGGTGATCTTTTGCTTTACCAAAGGTGCGTGCTCCTGCAATTGAGACTCGAGGAAAGAGAAACAGCGGCTTTGGATTTCCTTGGCCAAAGGGGGCGAGCTGTTTCACGATGCGATGCGCATGCGTAATTTCATGGAGCGGAAGCTCCCGCTCAACAATGGTATCGGGAAGAGGTGTGGGAGATGTGCGCATCTCTTCATATGCGCTTTGGAGTCTGCCGCTGAGTTCATGTACTCGTTCTTGGGAAACGGAAAAACCGCCTGATGCATAGTGTCCTCCAAAATCATCAAACACATCCCGTGCAGCACTCATAAGTGCAACGACGTTGAGTGAACCGTCAGAGCGGCATGAACCACGAACCATCGTGCCACCCTCTCGACCCCATAAAAATACTGGCTTGCGGTGTACCGCGACTAGTGAATTGGCAACCAGACCAAGCACCCCGGGGCGCCAACGAGGATTTCCCATGATGATGATGGGGCTTTCTATAGCGCCGCTCAGAAGTCGTTTGTTTACTTCTTTTACCGTCGTCGCCACAGCACCTTTGCGCTTGTCGTTGAGTCTCTGGAGTGTTTGGGCAAGTTCGCGTGCTTCCTCTGCGTCTTTTGTTGCAAGGAGATGAGCCGCTGTCTCTGGAGCATCCATGCGCGATGCTGCGTTTATGCGTGGCGCAATCATGAAGCCAATATCATCTTCCGTGAGCGTAGAGGCACGGATGCGCAGCAAGCTCATAAGAGCTGCAATACCCGGCCTGCGACCGCGTTTCATAACCAAGAGACCGTAGTGCGCGAGCATACGATTTTCTCCTACGAGCGGAACCATGTCAGAGAGCGTTGCAAGCCCAACTAAATCAAGAAGCCATTTCTCTTGGCCCTCGGCGATACCAAAACGCTCCCCCCGGAGCATCCCTTGCACGAGCTTCCATGCAACTCCCGCGCCGCACAAGCTATCAAAAGGATAAGTGCTGTCGGGTCGCTTCGGATTAATTATTGCATAGGCCTCCGGCAGAGACCCAGAGACTAAATGGTGGTCAGTAATAATGATTTCGATATTTTTTTCTTTTGCAAAAAGAACCGGCTCGACATCACTTATGCCAAGATCAACAGTGATTACCAAAGAAATACCCTCCCTAGCCAGTTGTGCAAGACCGTTCTCATTGAGACCATACCCTTCTGCGTGTCGATGCGGGATATAGTGTCTGACTTCAAGACCGATGCTGCGTAAAAACTCTACCAGCATGACACCTCCGGGAATGCCGTCGCAGTCGTAGTCGCTCCATACGGCAATCTTTTCGCCACGCACCAGTGCATGTTTGATACGCTCTACCGCTTTTTCCATATCAGGAAGAAGAAATGGATCATGAGAATCACGCGTAAAATCAGGCTCAAGAAAACGCGTTTGTGTTTCTTCAGTTATAAGCCCTCGCGCGCGTAGAAGATCGGTGAGTAATTCGGGATGGAATACTTCTCGCACGCGATATATCATAAGATTCAAGTATACTAGAGATGCATGGATTGTATTTTTTGCAAAATCGTCGCTGGAGAAATTCCTTGCGATCGTATCTATGAAGACACCGAGGTGCTCGCATTTCTTGACATCCACCCCAAGACGCCGGGGCATACTCTGGTCATACCCAAAACTCATTCTGAAAATATCTACGACATACACTCTCAATCCTTAACAGCGATAATGAGTAGCGCACAAAAAATCGCGTGCGCTATAAAAACTGCCCTAGCGGTTGATGGTATTAATGTCATTATGAATAACGGAGCTGCCGCCGGTCAGATTGTCTTTCACGCACACCTACATGTTATTGCGCGCTTTGCAGCGGGAAGCAACACTTCTCGCCATGAAGAGCTTGGAATCGTTGCCTCAAAAATTAGAGAAGCACTTTTATAACCCTATAGAAGGTTTATCATTCAATGAGCACAAAGGAGCACCGAGAGGGCGTACCCAATCGGTGCTCTTGTTTAACGCTGATCAGTTACCAGACTGTTTAACGGGTTGGCCTTCGGCCGTCATTGCGATCTTGAATCGCCGCCGACCTTTCTTCATCGGGGAGCATTTCGCCGCTTGTTGGACAACGAACGAAACTGCTACCTCTGCCGTGGTGGGTAATTTTAGGACCGAGGCTCAATGAGCTTCTCACCGAAGCCATCGTACTAGCTCGATCTGGATCTACAGCATTTCTGCTGTTGGAGTCGTTGTCATCCACGGATAACCCTTTCAGCGATCATTGTGCAAAAAGATTGCACTGAAAAAAGAATACGATACGAGATTTAATTGTCAATGTGGATATTAACTTCATGTTAGCGAGACTCAAATCTATAACCTTCACTAGTTACGAAATGATTTCACGAGTTTGCTTCCAGAACTTTTAGAAAAAGAGAAAGGAAGTTCTGAATATTCCTCAGTGTCTTCAGTTTTGTCTGAGCGCTTCAATACCAACGAGAGTTCCCGCCGTTAAAAAGGCAAGCATAGCCCCACCGCCAGTTGAGAGAAACACACGTTTTGGATCAAAAGAAAACTTCTGAAGTGCCGCAAGTGTGTCTCCGCCTCCAACCACGCCGACGCCCGTTGCCCTTGTCAGCGCTTCAGCAAGTGCATCGGTGCCTGAGACAAAACCAAGCTCATATACACCAACTGGGCCATTCCATAAAATAAATGGTGCAGTAGAAATTTCCTTGCCCCATTCTTGCGCAGTGATCGGGCCAATATCATCGATTTGCTCGGCTTTATGTACATTGTTTATATACGCTTCCCGTTCGGCATTTGCACCTTCATCTTTAAATACAGCATCTACCGGCACCACCAGTCGTTCATTTTGCGCAAGCTCAACGGGAATGGGAGTTGAGGAAATAACTGAGCTTCCAATGGGAGCGCCGCGAACCTTCAGCACATCGTTTGCAAGCGCGCCGCCAAGAAAAATCTTTTCGTAGGAAGAGAGTAGTTTGCTGATGAGGGGTTCTTTTGTTTGAAATTTTGCCCCACCGATGATAGCAAGCGCGTGGGGAGGAGGAGTGAGCGCCGGGGAAAGTCGTGCAATTTCCTCGGCCATCAAAAAGCCACAGTAGGAAGGCAGGAGTGGGGGTATGCCGATGATTGATGCATGTCCTCGATGCGAATCGGCAAATGCATCGTTTACATAGATGTCACCGAGGCTTGCAAACGCCTCCGCAAGCTTAGAGTCATTGCTTTCTTCCCCCGCGTTGCGTCGCACATTTTCAAGTACCAGGCACTCACCATCAAGAAGCTTCTTTATCTCTGCCTTTGCGGCGCTCAGCGCTCCAGGAAAAAATTTGACCGGCACTCCCGAAATGAGGCTTGAGAGCGCAGTGACAATGGGCTCAAGTGTGGCTCCTTCACTGCCCAAATGAGCAAGGATAACAATACGCGCTCCATGTTCATGCAACCATAAGATAGTAGGCAGTGCTGCTTTGAGGCGAAATAGGTCACCAGGGGCACCATTAAGGAGCGGCACATTAAGACTGGTGCGCAGAAGCACCCGCTTGCCGCGGACCTCGGCCGAGGAAATAATTTTTACTTCTTGCATGCAGAGAGTATCTCGATAAATGATTCTATCTCAGCGCTTGCGTGCCCAACCAAAAAACCCGAGACCCCACCTTCTTGCATAAGCAAGTGGGCATTTTGAGGCTCAATCGAACCACCATAGAGAACCGGCACTCCGCGCGCTGACTCGCGGCCTAAAATATCGACAAGAATTTTCCGGATGAAAATTTGCATCTCTTGAAGTTCACCAGGGTTCATTGCGTCTTGTGCGGTCTTCCCGATCGCCCAGACCGGCTCATAGGCAATCATCAGTTTACGAGTTGCACTGCGCGGAAAGTCGGAAAGCGCTGACGATAATTGCGAAGAAATAACTTCAAAATAGGATCCATTGTGATCATGTTCCCGCTCCCCTATGCACAGCACTGCCGTAAGACCCGCTTGTATGGTCTGCAAAAGTTCTTCATGAATGAGTGCGTCTGTCTCCCCGAGCGCACGACGATCAGAATGTCCTACAAGCACAAACGAAGCGCCAGTCTGTTTTAGCATAGTGGCCGAGACATCGCCCGTATGCGCGCCCGCTTTGTGGGCGGAGACTGTTTGTGCCCCCAGGCGCACCGAAGTATTTTTAAGCGTGGGTTGCAGAAGTGAAAGGAGTGTAAAAGGAGGAGCTACCCATACCTCAAGACCCCGAAAGAGGCGAGCGCGTCGCGTAAGCGTCAGAGCAAATTTCTTTGCTTCACTCGGCGAGGCAATATACATCTTCCAATTACCAATAACAAAACGTTTTTTCACCCCCCAACTATACAATTCTTATTACTGGGCCGCTATCCGCAAGACTTCTTCTATTGTTGTATATCCTTGTGTCGCTTTATAGATACCATCTTCAGCAAGAGTAAGCATGCCTTCATCGTAGGCAATCTGCTGGAGATCCTGTAGATCAGTATGCTGGGTGATCATTTCCTTCATGTTGCGCGATATTGGCCATACCTCCTGCACGCCGATGCGTCCCCGGTATCCCCCGTCGCACTTCTCACAGGGCACCTGGCGGTGAAAACTAATTTCCTTCCACGGCGTATGCGGGGCCACAGCTCCACCTTCTCTCAGTGCCGCCAAAATACGGGAGGGATCTGCTACCTCTTCAATCGATTGCAACTCCGATCGTAGTGCCTGATATGTCTCTCGTTTAGTGCAAAGTCTGCGTACGTGGGAAACCCCGATGGCTGTATGTAGAACAGATGCAATGGATAGAGGAGGCGCTACCTCTTGGAGTTTTGTGATACCTTCTGCGGTAGAAGATGCTCCAATACCTGCAAGTACCAATATGCCGCGGTTCGCTGCAGCAAGTGCGACCGTGGCCACAGCCGCATCGTCAATAGTACCCACCATGAGCACGTCGGGATCTTGTTTTGCTGCGGCACGAAGCGCTGCGACCAACGAAACGCCCATCTCAGGCTGCGCTTGTGTTTGGACAATATGACGAAGCGGATACTTAACACGCTCTTCTACCGTGATTATGTTTTTATCAGAGGTAGCAAGAATATCAAGAAGTGTATAGAGGAGCGTTGCTTTTCCCGCCCCCAGTGCGCCACATACCATAATAAGTCCAGAGCGTTGGGCAAGAGCGTGGTGGACATTTTCAAGTGACTGTCCATGCAACCCGAGTGCCTCAAGCGTAAAGCCGGCGCGATGGGAATAGTCAGGGATAAGATGAAGCACCATCCGCTCGCCATGAGCGCTCGGGATACTTGCAAGTGTTACCAAGGCTCGGCCTGCTTCTCCTTCTAACCGAAAGCGCCCCTCTTGTGGTGACACTTCGGAAAGTGGTACCTGTGCGAGGAATTTTAAACGCAGAAGCATGCTAGTTGCTGTAGAGGGTGGCAACACCATGCTGTCGCATAATTTTCCAGCAATCCTATAGCGCACTAACAAACCGTGCTCCGTGGGATCCAAATGAATATCTGTCGCGCGACTGCTAAGCGCATGTCGCATGAGCAGGTCAACAAGATGTGATACCGGCTGGAGCTGCGCTGCTTGAAGCACATCTTGAGGAGTGTCTGAAAAAGGGACGGACACGTCATGAGCCACCTGCGCCATAGCATTCCCGACCGTTTGTTTGAGATATTTTTGATATTTCAGAAGAGCCATCTTCATACTTTCCGCGTCGGTCAAACGAGGCAGGACGCGCCAGCGATCTTCTAAAAACGAAATCGCGGGTCGATCCTCAAGATCAAGAAATGCTACTTCCAGCGTATGGCCATGCGCGGCAAATGCCACCGTATGATGAGCCCGAGCAAGAGGTTCAGGAATAAGGGTGAAAACCTCAGGAGTAATATCCTCAGCGGTGAGTTTTACAAATGGTACGCCAGTCATATTGGCTACTGCCCGATTGAGCTCATCTGAGGAAAGAATGCCAGCGCCCACAAGTGCTTGCTCGAGAGTTTCCCGCATTTCCTCTGCGCGCTCTTGTGCAGCCGCTGCATCGGCGCGAGAGAGCATACCGCTTCCGAGTAAAAAATCAAGCAGCTGTGCTTCATCAATCTCCATTATCTTCACATTATATACGCTACACAGGAAAATTAGAGTGACGTGCACGGGTGACACAAAGGCATTTGACATATGCGACCGTCTCATATATCATGTGTACATCTGGCAGCCGCCCTGAGGGGGCGGTTGTTTTGTGCCAGGGCATATTCATTAACCTATTTTTTTATGTTCGACCTTAAAGTCATTAACTCGGTTCTGAGTGAACTTGAGCAAGAGCGTGGCATACCGCGAGAAAAAGTTATCGAAGCGATAGAGGCTGCTCTTGCGACCGCATACAAAAAAGAATACGCAAAAAAAGGACAGATCATACGCGCACATATTGATCTTGAGACCGGCACTACTGAATTTTCGCAAGTAAAAGTAGCAGTAGATGCGTCAACCGTACGATTTTCTGAAGAAAATGAGAGCGATGCGCACAAACCAGCTCAGGGGTTGACTGATGAGGAACTTTTGCCCCACTTTAATCCTGAACAGCACATCCTTCTTTCAGATGCCAAGCTCATCAAGCGCGACGCACAGGTAGGTGACGAGCTTATTTTCCCCCTCGAAACGAAGGGTGATTATGGGCGTATTGCGGCACAAACCGCAAAACAGGTCATTATCCAAAAAATCAGAGAAGCGGAAAAAGTTTCCATCATGGCCGAGTTCGGCAAGCGACAAGGAGAAATTATTACTGGCATGGTACAGCGCATGGAACGAGGCAATTTGTATGTGGATCTCGGACGCGCTACTGGCATTATTCCCTACAGCGAACAAATTCCCGGTGAACGCTATCGACAAGGTGAGCGTATTCGAGCACTCCTGTATCAAGTTGAAGAAAGTCTGCATGGGATGTACTTGCGACTTTCGCGTGCACAGCCACAATTTCTTGCAAAGCTTTTTGAAGCAGAAGTGCCAGAAGTTGCACACGGTACTGTCGTGTTTAAATCCATCGCAAGGGAGGCCGGCAGTCGCTCCAAAGTAGCAGTTGCTTCCACCGATCCCCACGTGGATCCTGTGGGTTCTCTGGTGGGCCAGCGTGGTGTGCGTGTTTCGACAGTTACCACTGAGCTTGGGGGAGAAAAAATCGACATCGTCGAATGGTCAGAAGATACAAAAAGATTTATTGAAGAAGCCCTTTCCCCTGCTCGCGTTATAGAAGTGGACATTGATGAAGCAGAGCACAAGGCAGTCGTTAAAGTCTCTGAAGATCAGCAATCCCTCGCCATCGGCAGGGGGGGTCAAAATGTACGGCTTGCCGCAAAACTGACTGGCTGGCGCATTGATATTCAATCAATAGGCGGAGGAAAAACTGCTGAGATGACTGAGAACACTAAAGCTACAGAAGAAAAACCAACGGGGGAAATTATAAAAGAGTAAGATATAATCACCTATATGAATCTTTGGCACGACATACCTCTTGGTAAGAATGTTCCCGAAGAAATTAATACTATTATTGAAATCCCGCGCGGTTCATCTAACAAGTACGAAATTGATAAAGAAACAGGCCTTATAAAATTAGATCGGGCTAATTATTCATCTGCCCCATACCCCTTTGATTATGGGTTTGCACCCCAAACACTGTGGGAAGATAATGATCCTTTGGACGTTATGGTTCTTACAACTTATCCGCTGTTTCCGGGAATCTTAGTTGCGGTCCGCCCTGTCGGTGTTATTGAAATGATTGATTCAGGTGAATCTGATTACAAAATTATTACAGTACCAGTTGCAGACCGCAATTGGGATCACGTGAAAGATCTATCTGATCTCAATCCTCACAGTTTGAGAGAATATCAGCACTTCTTTGAAACTTACAAAATGCTTAAAGGAAAACCAGTCTCAGTAGAAATAAAAGGTATCAAAGGTAAAGCAGAAGCACTGGAAGCAATACGGAAGTCTATAGAAATGTACCAACAGAAATTTCCAAAAAAATAGCGCTATACTTACGGCATGGATCCCTCTCCCCCACCACCTCAAAGGCACAAACGCCGAGAAGAGGTTGGGGAGATAATTGGAATAATTGTTGTTGTACTGTTATTTTTCTTTGCGGGTATATACTTTGTCATCACTGAAAAATCTCGTTTGCATACTGCGCCAGTACAAGAGCAAGTGAACTCTTAATCTATTGCGACCAAGATCTCTACCTGCTAGTATCGCGCAATGTCTCATGATCTTTTTTCCGATATTGCAAAAACATTTACACTTACGAAGTTACCAGACTCAGAAATAGAGCTCTCTGGCGACATCCCACCCGAAATAATCGCCCTCTACAGCAAGAAGGCACTTGAGGAGATCGCGCGTAGTCTTAAACTGCCAGGGTTTCGCGAAGGCCACGTGCCGGAGGAGATCGCGCGCAAAAAAGTGGGTGATATTGCTGTTCTTGAAGGGGCAGTTGCGCTCTGTATAAAAGAGTTTTACCCAGTGCTTATAACTCAGAAAAACGTAGATGCGGTAGGCCAGCCCGCTATACGCCTCACCAAACTAGCCCCTGGCAATCCCGTCGGCGTAGTCCTTAAAACAGCAGTGTACCCTGCGGTCAGCTTACCGAAAGACTGGAAAACCCTGGGCACGAAGATTCCTCCTGTTGTAGAGGGAGCAGTAACCGAGGAGGAAGTATTGAAGATGCTCACTTCTCTTCAAGAAAATCACAAGCAAGAAAAAGGAGACGGGGCTCAAGATCTTCCCGAGATTAATGATGCATTTGCGAAATCTCTTGGGGCATTTGAAAATCTCGATGCACTCAAGAAACAAATCAGGCAAGGCATTCAGGAAGAGAAGGAACGCGTGGCACACGATACTTATCGTGGGCATATAATCGATGCCTTACTACAAAAGGTAGTGGTTACCATACCAAAAATTTTTGTCGAAAGTGAGCTTGATAAAATTATAGGTCAGATGCGCCAAGATATTACACGTTTCAATATGACATTTGAGGCATATCTTGAGCGTACACAAAAAACCGAGGAGAGCGTGAGAAACGAGTTTGAAGCACAAGCAGCAAAACGTGCGAAACTTCAACTTACCCTTAATAAAATTGCCGAACTGGAAAAAATTACGGCAGATACTGATGCGGTTGAGCGAGAAATGAAATATGCGTTGGAACACTTCCCTAACGCAAAGCCGGAACTTGTGCGTATTCACATTGAAACGGTGCTACGAAATGAGAAAGCACTGCAGTTACTTGAGTCTCGGGACAAAAAAGAGTAGAGTCGTAACATGCAAACCAAGATCATAAGAAGCCAGCTCGTGCCTATGGTAGTTGAGAAAAGCCCTTACGGAGAACGGGCCTTTGATATCTACTCTCGGCTCCTCAAAGAGCGAATTATTTTCCTTGGAGGACCAATTGAAGATCATACCGCTAACCTGGTTATTGCCCAGCTCCTCCACCTAGAATCTGAGGACCCAAAGAAAGACGTTCAGATATACATAAATTCTCCCGGGGGGTCGGTTACCGCAACACTCGCCATGCTTGATACGATGAACTACATTAAGCCCGATGTCGCTACCGTGTGTGTGGGTGTCGCTGCGTCAGGGGCAGCAATTATTCTTGCGGGAGGCGCTAAAGGAAAACGCTTCGCGCTTCCAAACGCCGAAATATTGGTGCATCAACCATGGGGCAATGCGCAGGGTCAAGCAACCGATATCGAAATAACCGCAAAGCATATCATTGCAAGTCGTAGTCGACTCAACAAAATTCTTGCGAAAGCGACTGGTAAACCTTTGGCTCAAGTTGAAAAAGACGTGGAACGTGACTACTTTATGGATGCAGATGAAGCAAAAAAGTATGGAATTATTGACGATATTCTTACTCATAAAGGAGAGAAAAAGTAGCTATCCCCAGGCCTAGAAAATTTTTGGGCCCCAGTCCTCTATTCCTATTGCCTAATGGGAATTTTATTGCTATTGTAAAGTCGTTCGTTTTCCCTGTTTTCTTATAAAATCCTATGTTTAATCTTTATGTCATTAAAATTATTGCTTGCGCTCCTGGCGTTTTCAGGAATCGTGGGAGCAGTCATCGGATACGTATTCCGCTGGCTTTTCGCTCTTGCCCGTAAAAGTTCGATAGAAGTTGAAGTCAAACAATTACTGTTTGATGCTCGCGAAGAGGCAAAAAAAATAACTACCCGGGCGGAAGAAGAATCGAGGAAGCATGTCGCAATCCTTGAGAATGAGCTGAAGGAAAAAGAAGAGAAAGTAGCTCGCATGGAAGATCGCGTTTTTAAACGCGAAGAATCTCTCGACAAGAAACAAACTGAACTGAATGCAGAAGTGGAAGGTCTCAAGGTTCGCATTGAAGAAATAAAAGTCATTAAAGAACGCGCGAGCGTACTCCTCGCACAGCGCAGCGAAGAACTCGCAAAAGTTGCAGGACTTACGAAAGAAGAAGCAGAAGAACTTCTCTATAAGGAATTGGCCCGTGAGGGTGAGGAAGATCTTATGGTGCGCCTACAAAAACTCGAGCGCGATGGACTGGAAAAAATTGAACGCAGAGCAAAAGAAATCCTTACTACCGCTATTCACCGATTGGGTAATTCTGTTGCCTCCGACACCATGGCGACCGCTATTACTATTCCCAATGATGAATTAAAAGGCAAAATTATCGGTAAAGAAGGCCGTAATATCAAGGCCTTTGAACGCGCGGCGGGGGTGGAAGTCATTATCGATGATACACCGGGTTCCATACTTATTTCTTCTTTTGACCCAATCCGTCGTGCCATTGCACGAGTTGCGCTTGAAAATCTTATTATCGACGGACGTATACAACCAGCGAAAATAGAAGAAACCGTTGAAAAAGCGAAAAATGAGATCCAAAAGATTATAAAAGAGAAAGGCGAACAAGCCGCATTTGAGACGGGTGTGCTTAATCTTGATCCTCGCCTCCTTCAAATTCTTGGTCGACTCTACTTCCGTACGAGTTACGGTCAAAATGTACTTCAACACTCAATTGAAATGGCACATCTCTCTGGAATGATCGCCGAAGAGCTTGGAGCAAATCCGCAAATTGCACGTGCGGGAGCTTTGCTGCATGACATTGGCAAAGCCCTCGACCATGATATACAAGGTACCCATGTGGAAATTGGCCGGCGCGTCCTTCAAAAATTCGGCGTAAATGAAGAAGTAGTTAAGGCTATGCAAGCGCATCATGAGGAATATCCATATGAAACAGTGGAATCAATCATTGTACAGGTTGCAGATGCTATCTCCGGAGGACGCCCTGGCGCTCGGCGAGACTCGGTTGAAAATTATCTTAAACGTCTGGCTGACATCGAAGAAATCACAAACTCTTTCGGAGGAGTCGAGAAATCTTACGCCATTTCAGCTGGTCGCGAGGTACGCGTCTTTGTAAGGCCAGAGGAAATGTCTGATCTTGCGGCCCGCGAGTTGGCCCGCAATATTGCTCTGCGTATTGAAAATGAACTTAAATATCCAGGCGAGATAAAAGTAGCAGTTATTCGAGAGACACGCGCTATAGAGTTTGCTCGATAATCGGCGAGTGTAGTTTTTACTCCAAAAATCCGCATATTGGCTTCAACACTGTATCCGGGAGTAAAAACGCTGTTTCATACTCTTGAGAGTAGTTCTCATATGCTACACTTAATCGTGGACTGTTCGCCCAAACCCGCTCTACGGCACAAGCCTCGGGGCGGGTTTGGTGCATATTGGGAAACTTTTTTGTATATCTGTCAAAAATTTATTATCCCCGTGGCTCTATTGCAAGGTTTTTCACAATCAGTATACTTTGGGCGCAGGGATGTCACTATTCTTGAGGTTATTGGGGTAGTCACTATTCCCGGTTTAATTACTGGTTTAAATAATATATAAGTAGTCATGAATAAACAGGATATCGCAGAAAAGGTGCAAAATGTTCTCGGTTCGACCAAGGCTGATGCCGAACGCGCAGTAGAGGCAATGATCGACACCATTGTGAGCACGCTTAAGAAAGGAGATGAGGTTTCCCTTGCTGGCCTTGGTATTTTCAAGACTAAAATGCGCGCATCACGCACCGCACGCAATCCGCGCACCGGAGAATCAGTGCATGTGCCATCAATGCGGGTACCAAAATTTCAGGCGGCAAAGGCACTCAAAGAAGCAGTTAGATAGAAATTGCGATTTTTTCAAAGAACCCCGCATCAACGGGGTTCTTTGTTTTATATACGATACCCTAGGAGAAAACGACTGAAAATAAGGAGAAGTTTCATGCGAGCGGCGGGAGTCGGACCCGCATCTGCTGCTTGGAAGGCAGCCATAATAGCCGCTATACGACGCTCGCGTTATCAAATCGTAACAAGGAGGCGACGCAGCTGCAACAAACGATTATACTTCTAGTATGTTTCTTGAAGCTTTTAGTCGAGAATTCTTGACCGCAGTTATGGCCTTCTTTATTGCTTTGTATACGTTGCTCACGGGAACACTCATGGCTGTTGTGCCTGCGTCTCTTCCCTCTCAAAACATGAGCGCTGTATATGCAACAACTACCCTACCCGTGTCTCCATCTCCACTGAGCAAGTCAAATCCCAGTGTGCAAAAAATATCAAACTCCTCCGCAGTGAAAAATCAAAATACCGCTGTGGGGTCTGTTTCACCAGTACTTTCTACTTCTTCTCCTACAGGAGAAAATTCACAGGAACTCAATGATCAGACACGAGCTGCTGTAGTAAACCTTTTGTGCACCACTAATGCTGGAGGATATTTGCACCCCATAAGCGGCAGTGGAGTACTTATTGATTCCCATGGGATTATTCTCACAAATGCTCATGTAGCCGAGTATTTCCTTCTGCGTGACTATCCTACTCCAGGTAATGTGAATTGTATTGTTCGCACAGGAAGTCCCGCTCAGCCTGCATACAATGCTGAAGTACTCTATCTTCCACCTAATTGGATTAGCGCAAATGCTTCAGAAATTACCTCCCAACAACCAACTGGCACAGGAGAAAATGACTATGCATTTCTCTTAATTACTGGATCCATAGACCCCTCGATATCTCCTCCCGACGTTTTTCCTTTCTTAACCATGAGTACCGATGTCTCGGGGGTCGGTGCCCCGGTATTATTGGCTGCTTATCCAGCTGGTTTTATTGGGGGCGTGACGATTGAAATGAACCTATACGCATCCTCTGCGTTCACGACAATACAAAAACTCTATTCTTTTGGGGGTAGTTCTGTTGATGTGTTATCTCTTGGGGGATCTGTCCTAGCACAAGCTGGCTCTTCCGGTGGAGCAGTTGTGAGCACCGATGATGGCAGTTTAATCGGCATTATAACCACAGATACCGCATCAAATACCACTGCGGGACGTGATCTGCATGCCATTACTCTTGGACATGTTGACCGAAGCTTGCAAGCAGAAGGATTAGGAGGAATTGATTCTTTTCTTTCTAACAATCCTGTTGATACTGCAAATGTTTTCAATACAACTATCGCTCCGGAACTGAAGCAGGAATTAATTAATGCGCTCCAGCAACACTAAGAGAAGCTCAATGGTGCGTACAATATTTGCGTCATGAAGCTTCCCATCGCGCAAAAATACCACAAGGTAGAAGCCGACCACTTCCCTTCTCTTCTATGACGAGATCACCATACTCCAAGCTTCCTCCTAATGTTTCTACAAGAAAGGTAAGATTGTAGGCGAATGTTAATGGAGAATATCCTGCTGCATAGCCATTAATAAGAAAAAATAGTGGAGTCTTTGAAAGCAATTTTTTGCAGAGACTCACCAGCGTAAGTAGATCTTCTTCTATCTTCCACAGTTCATCTTTGGGACCATGGCCGAATGCTGGCGGATCCATAATGATAGCATCGTAGGTATGTCCACGTTTTATTTCCCGCTGCACAAAAAGCAAAGCATCTTCAACCATCCAGTGGACTGAGTCTTCTTTCACACCTGATAGGCTCGCGTTCCCACGCGCCCACTGTACTGCTTTTTTAGATGCATCGACGTGAACTACGTGTGCTCCTGCTTTAACAGCAGCCAAAGTTGCGCCGCCAGTATATCCGAATAAGTTCAATACGGATATGGAACGATTTGCTTTTTTAATGCACCGAGAGCTCCACTCCCAATTTGAAAGTTGTTCGGGAAAAAGACCTGTGTGTTTAAAAGAAGTCGGCCGAATAATAAATTGAAGGCCACCAAATGTAATTTGCCATTCTTTCGGAAGATCGATGCGTGTTTTCCACTCCCCTATCTTTCCTTTGCGAACGTAGCGGCCATCTGCCCGTTCCCATACCTCCACAGAAAGTTTTTTTTCCCAAAGGGCTTGCGGATCAGGTCGAGCTAACACCTTGGAGCCATAACGCTCGAGCTTTTCCCCATTCCCTGAATCAAGAAGTTCATATTCAGGTAGAGGTGGTGTAATAAGCGTTATTGGCTTCATATTGCTTCGGGCCGCCGAGAATCGAACTCGGTCCACCTGCTCCCAAAGCAGGCGTACTACCGGTATACTACGGCCCGATTTCATTACTCTAACATAAGGGACACGTTCAACAGGATCGCTTCTTCTTTATTTAGATCTAAGTGAAGTGATCCGAGCTGTGGATGTTTCCCGTGAAAATTATAATGAGGTTTCTTAAGAAACGTTCTAGACCCTAGAATTCGAGTTAGATATAAAACTTAAAGACATGTCCTTAGTGCACATGTCCCCAATGTTATCCACATCTTTCTCGATAAAAACCTTTATTACCTTGGTTTTTAAAGCTCAACTACTAGCTGTCCCTTATTCTCTATTTCCTAATATAGTACCCATCCAAAGAAAAAGGCTAATCCACCGAAAATGTGCGGATAGGGAGAATCGAACTCCCACCTCGTCCTTGGCAAGGACGCGTCCTACCACTAAACGATATCCGCTAATTTGAAGCACTATATCATGAATATGTGCGCCCGGCAGGATTCGAACCCACAACCCCTTGGTCCGAAGCCAAGTGCTCTATCCATTGAGCTACGGGCGCATATTTCTGTTAGAATTGTCCCATGCAACTCTCTCCAAGCCAAATACCGCGAGAAGTGGCTGCAATCCTCACAAAGATTCAAAAAGCGGGATTTGAAGCATGGATAGTAGGAGGGAGCGTACGAGACCTTTTGATTGGCCAAAAACCAAAAGATTGGGATCTTACTACCAACGCCTCTCCAGAAAAGATCCAGGAAATCTTTGAAAAAACCTTTTATACCAACGAATTTGGGACGGTGGGGGTAGTAAATGAAGAAACAATCGAAGAATCACTCAAGGTAATTCAAGTAACTCCATACCGCCTAGAAGGGAAATACAGCGATGCCAGACGTCCAGATAACGTTATTTTTAGCCAAAAAATTGAGGATGACCTCAAGCGGCGAGATTTTACTATCAATGCCCTGGCGTATGATCCAACATCTGGAAAACTACTGGATTTATACGATGGAATTGCAGATATTGAGGCTGGTACGGTGCGAGCGGTAGGGGACCCTAATGAGCGCTTTTCTGAAGATGCATTGCGGATTTTACGCGGAATACGGCTTGCTGCAGAGCTTAATTTCTCGATAGAGGAAGACACAAAAAAGGCAATGGGGGAGTGTTCCCAGCAGCTTGGGAAAATCTCAAAAGAGCGCATTCGAGATGAGTTTATAGGCATTATTAACTCTTCCCAGCCCATGCAAGCTCTCGTGTTGGCAAATACCCTTGGCATATTGTCCTATATTGTCCTTGAGATTGGGAGGGGGGTGGGAGTCGAGCAAAACCAAGCTCATAGCTATGATGTCTTTGAGCATAATCTGCGGGCCTTACAGCACGCGGCAGATAAAAAGTGGCCTTTTGAGGTTCGAATTGCTGCCCTATTTCACGATATTGGAAAACCAAAAACTCGACGTTGGTCTGACGAGAAGCATGATTGGACCTTTCATGGACACGACGTGGTAGGGGCTAAAATCACCAAAAAAGCCTTAGAGGACCTCAAATTTTCACGTGAAACCATCCAAACAACAGAAAAGCTGGTTCGTTGGCATATGTTTTTTTCAGATCCCGACAAAATAACCCTTTCAGCGGTACGCCGGATTATTCGTAATGTGGGACCAGAAAATATAGACTCTTTAATCAAATTGCGTATGTGCGATCGTATTGGAACGGGAAGGCCAAAAGAGCAGCCTTTCCGCTTCCGTAAGTACCAATCCATGATTGAGCAAGCTCTTCAAGACCCTATTACCGTCAGCATGCTTCTGATAAATGGAGAGCGGGTTATGGAAGTTACACGTGAAAAGCCAGGACCTCGATTAGGATGGATACTCCACGCACTCCTTGAAGAGGTCTTAGATGATCCGGCCAAAAATACCAAAGAATACCTTCAGGAGCGGGCAAAAGACCTTGCGGCTCTATCAGACCCAGAACTACAAGTTCTTGGACAAGAGGGTAAAGAGCGAAAAAACCAAGAGGAAAGGGACAAAATAAGGGATATTAGGAAGAAATACTTTGTTGAATAGCTTGTCCACAGGGTCTGTCCTTATGTCCTTTACAATGTCCTTTAAGGGATATAGCATTGTCAGTGGAGACAAACTACGACAAAAACAACTGTTACCCTGTGGTTGTGAAGTCGAGCTAACCAGTTCTTTCTAACTAAGCGCGCAGTAAGTGTGTTATCTTCCGATTCATTATTTTCAAGGCGAGTACGGGAACCCTCAAACTTTTAAAATTTTTGAGAAAAAGGTACACCGTTTTAGTCACAAAAAAATAAAATCAGAAGATTCTAGCACACACCCCCTCGACACTCTTGTCGAGGGTTGTTTGTTAGCTTAATAGAGAACTATTGTATTTCAAGCATAACCGGGCAATGATCGGAGCCCCGAATATTCGCTAAAATCTCAGCTTTTGTTATACGCGGAAGTAGTATTTTTGAAACAAAGAAATAATCAATACGCCAGCCAATATTACGCTCCCTGGCATGAGCCCAATGACTCCACCAGGTATAGTGTCCGCCACCGTGCGTAAACGTACGAAAGATATCTACAAACCCCGCGGCAATAAGAGCATCAATGCCCGCACGCTCTTGTTTGGTGAATCCATGCTCACCTTCATTTTCTTTCGGACGAGCAAGATCCTGTGGCGTGTGGGCTACATTGAGATCGCCACAAAAAATAACCGGCTTTTCTTTTTCCAATTTTTTACAATACACAAGAAATGCCGGATCCCAATGCTTGTAACGAAGATTAAGGCGACTTAAATCTTCTTTTGCATTGGGAGTGTAGACATTTACGACAAAAAAATCTGAAAATTCTGCAGTGATAACTCGCCCTTCAGCATTCGGATTGCCATAACTTCCGTCCATAAGTTTATAAGTGACAGCAATATCTTCTGGTAGATCAAGACGTATACTTAGGGGCTTTTTTTTAGTAAAGATTGCGGTACCGCTGTAGCCCTTCTTTGAAGCAGAATTCCAATACTCTTCATAATCGGGCAAATCGATCTCCGATTGATGTTGCTGCGCCCGTGTCTCTTGGAGACATACAATGTCCGGTTTGTAATTTTCTATAAACGGCAAAAAAAGACCCTTTCGATGTATTGAACGCAACCCGTTCACATTCCATGAGGCAAGTTTCATATATATATAGACATTTTACTTTCTTCGCTTTCCATGAAAGTTCCGGTGCACTTCACGAAGGTGCTTATCAGTAACGTGCGTATAGATTTGTGTTGTGGCGATATTTGAATGCCCCAAAAGTGCCTGAACCGAACGCAGATCCGCACCATTTTCAAGCAAATCAGTCGCAAACGAGTGCCTAATAACATGAGGAGTTACCTTGCGAGTGATGCCCGCACGTATAGCACGGTGCTTGATAATACGCTCAACGGAGCGGGGAGTAAGCCGCAAGTCTTTACTGTGTCTGGCATTCTTTCCCATTTGCACAAAAAGTGCCTCGTCAGTATCACCACGTTTATCAAGATACTTCTTTATGGCAATTTTAGCCTGCGGAGAGAGGAAAACTACGCGTACTTTCTCTCCCTTTCCCCGGACAGAAAATTCCTCGCGTGACAGATCAAGGTCGCGCTCAAGAGAACACAACTCCGAGACACGCAGTCCGGTTGAGAACAGGAGTTCCACGATTGCCCTGTCTCGTAAGGCAACAAGAGAGATGTCTGAAGAGCCCTTTAGAAGGCGATCTAATTCACGTGCAGAAATAAGATCAAGATCACGAGCACTAACTTTTGCAAGCTCAATACGCTCCGGGTTAAGCGATTCAATATTGCGCTTGCGTAAAAACTTCAGAAATGCTCGGAGTGCAATGAGATAATAATTCTGCGTTTTATGCTTCATCGTGCCTGAAACGCCTGGTTGACGATTGAGATGCAAACGAAATTCTCGCACGAGTGGTTCAGAAATTTTGCTCGGTGTCTGTATGTGAGTATGCAAAAAAAATCGTGTGAGGTAGCGATCGTAGTTTTCGACTGTCTTTACACTTCGACCTCTTTCAATTTCTAAATACTCTAAAAACTGAGTCTTGAGTTCCTGAAGGGGAGAGCGGGTCATACGTCGCACAATTTTAGCATATCATGCCCGACCCCTTGCAAAATGCAAGCTGTTGTGCTATACATTTAGGATGGTGGGTAAACGAAAAAAGGCAGCGATCATAAAAGAAGTAGGCATCCACCCGACTGATACCGGCTCGGCTGAGGTCCAAGTGGCTCTTCTTACTCGAGGCATTGATGAGCTTGCAACACATTTAAAAAAACACACGCGAGATAAACATTCACGTCGCGGACTTTTGCAAATGGTTGCAGATCGCCGCTCGCATCTAAAATACCTTGAGAGCAATAACAAAACGCGTTACAATGCGATCGTTAAGAAGCTCAACCTGAAAAGGTAATTTCATATTTTAGCTTTGTTCACCTGTAAGTGAGCGGCGAGAACTTTTTCCCGCCTCGTTCGTATATACTATATGTGAGTAGTTTGTTCATTTTTATATACATTTATTTTTAACTTTCTATGGCAATAATCAAACATAAAAGTCAGCGTGTCGGAATTTTTATCGACACACAAAATCTCTATCACAGCGCAAAAAACCTTTATAAATCAAGAGTAAATTTTGGACAGGTAGTGAAAGAAGCTCTTGCTGGGCGCACCCTTATTCGTGCGGTAGCGTATGTTATCCGTACCGAGTCTGAAGATGAAAAAGGATTTTTCGAAGCATTGAATAAAATTGGAATTGAGACAAAAGTAAAAGATATTCGTATTTTTGCCGGAGGTGCCAAGAAGGCAGACTGGGATATTGGCATGGCAATTGATACTATTGCTATGGCCCAAAAACTCGACACTATTATTCTTGCCACTGGTGATGGCGACTTTGTTCCTCTTGTTGAATATCTACGGTACACACATGGTTGCCAGGTTGAAGTCATTGCTTTTGGCAAATCGGCATCCGGACAACTTCGTGAAGCTGCGGATGATTTTATTGATATTTGTGAAAATCCTCGTGCATATCTTATAGGCTATGGTGGAAGACAGGCGCGCTGGATTAATGCTTTTCCTTCATCTGAAAATGGTGATTCCCCAGAAAAAGATACCGCAGATTCTCCCTCTGGGGATGAGGACCCGGCAATACGAATGTCGGGGGAGAACTAAAGAGGTAGTATTGGGGTCGGTACTTCTTTTTTGATTCTTTTTTTGTTACAGTTTTAGTATTACTCATGGCCTTCGGATAGGTAGATTTCAAACATGCTTTGAAGTCTAAAATCCGGAGGTTTAATAAAAGGATCAACCCATATGCACAGCAGGACGTTCTCAACCGAGATTGGGGGCAAGAAATTGGTCGCAGAGTTTAGTGACCTGGCCGAACAAGCAAATGGTTCAGTTATTCTCCGCTATGGCAACACCGCGGTCTTGGCGACCGTAGTGATGAGCTCTCGAGTTCGAGATGATATTGACTATTTCCCGCTTACCGTTGATTACGAAGAGCGCTTCTACGCCGCGGGAGCCATCCTCGGCTCCCGCTTTCTGAGGCGCGAGGGTCGGCCATCGGAGCAGGCAATTCTCTCCGGTCGAGTGGTCGACCGAACCATTCGTCCGCTTTTTCCATCCTATCTGCGCAATGAAGTGCAAGTGATTATTACAATTCTTGCTCTTGATGAAGATGACCCTGATGCCATCGCGGTGAACGCTGCGTCTCTTGCGCTGGCAGTGTCCGATATTCCGTGGGAGGGCCCTGTTGCTGCGGTACGCGTCGGTAAACAAAGAGGCAGCGAGTTCACCGTTAACCCAACCTATGCGCAACGAGAACATGCTGACAGTGTGCTTGATATTCTCGCGTGCGGAAAAGATGGCACTATCAATATGGTAGAGGTCGGAGCGCAGGAAGCATCGGAGGACGATGTGATAGAAGGTTTTACGCGTGCAATGGTAGAGCATGACAAAATACTTCAATTTCAAAAGACGATTGTGAGAGAAATTGGAAAGAAGAAACGTATAGCAGAAAACTCTTCAGTGCCCGATGTCTTAGTGGAGCTTTTTGCCGGAGAGTTTGCACAAAAAGTACATAGCGCCGTTTTTTGTGGAACTCCTGGCAAAGAAGCAATACACCAAGTGCAAAAGGAGTGGCTTGAACGCGCCGCTGAAGTGACTCCTGACTATAACCCCTCAGGCGCAAAACGTTTTTTCGATGAAAAAGTTGATGTAGAAATCCATCGCGGAGCACTTGAGGACAACGTTCGCGCAGATAATCGATCATTTCAGGAATTAAGGCCACTGTTTGCAAAAGCTGGTGGCTTCTCTTCTTTGCTTCACGGCTCAGGTATTTTTTATCGTGGTGGCACGCATATATTTACGGCTCTCACGTTAGGAGGCCCCGGTGATTCTCAGCTTATTGACACTATGGAGGAACAAGAGACGAAAAAGCGCTTTATGCACCATTATAACTTTCCACCCTATTCCTCTGGAGAAACCGGTCGTATGGGGGGAATCAATCGCCGGATGATCGGCCACGGCGCGCTTGCAGAAAAAGCATTGCTTGCAGTTATCCCTCAAAAAGAAACGTTCCCGTACACTATTCGACTTGTTTCAGAATGCATGGCAAGTAACGGCTCCACCTCTATGGGTGCGGTGTGTGCGTCAACACTTGCCCTCATGGATGGGGGAGTACCAATCACTCGACCAGTGACAGGTATTGCCATGGGACTCATGATGGCTCCAGAAAAAAAGCCGGGGGTAAGCCGATCATATAAAATTCTTACAGACATCCAAGGACCAGAAGACGAGTTCGGAGATATGGACTTTAAAGTTGCGGGCACCAGCGACGGTGTAACTGCAATTCAGCTCGACATTAAACTTGATGGAGTACCGTTGCCAATACTCATAGAAGCATTGCAAGGGGCAAAAGCGGCACGGCTCCAAATCCTTGCGGTTATAGAAAAGGAAATTTCAACGCCTCGCGCAAGTATTTCTCCGCGCGCTCCAGAGATTATCACTACGAAAGTTCGACCCGATCAAATTGGGTTAGTCATTGGTGGCGGTGGCAAGACGATTAACGGTATTAGAGAGGTAACCCAGGTCGAGGACATCACGATTGAAGATGATGGGTCGGTCTTCATTACCGGAAAGCATGGGTCAGCACAAAAGGCGCTTCTCATGATCGAGGCCCTCGTCAAAGAGTACAAAGCAGGTGAAGTGTATGAAGGTGAGGTCACTCGTCTCATGGATTTTGGTGCTTTTGTGCGTATTGGTGTGGGAAAAGATGCTGAAGGGTTGGTACATGTTTCAGAAGTTGCTCCTTTTCGTATTGCCAAGATTTCTGATGCACTTAAGGTAGGGGAGCGAGTGCGAGTTATGATTAAGGAGATAGATGAGAAAGGTCGGATCAATCTTTCCATAAAAGCAGTAGACCCTGAATTCGCTACACGAAAAGGTATTACACCAACCGCCCATGGAAACGAACAACCCCCCAGACAACAAGGAGAAAGAAGCTTCAGAAACACAAAAGAATAACACTCTTCCTGAAGCGGCAGAGTCAAATCAAGTGGAGAAGCCGCCTTTTGCTCTTGATAAAATCTTACTGCCTCAAAAGGAAGAGGAAGCACGCGCAGCAGAAAATGCCCCGCACGCAAGTGTGGCTGCAGTGCTTGCTGATCAAGCTCTCCCATTGCGGCCCAGTGCGCCCAGGATACCTCGCCCGCTTCCTGATCCTCCTTTAGAAGAGACTTCAATACAGCCTCTGGAGACATACCAAGGCGATATTGAAGAGGCTATTCAGGGTAAGAATATCTCTGTGGTAACGATTGCCGCCGCAGAAGCAGGGCGTCGTTCAAAAACTCCTGGATCACTGGAGGGGCCGCACACATCTGTGGGAAAAACCTTTGGATTAATCATTGGGGGTATTGTGCTGCTGTGTGCGGGAGGGGGGCTCATAGCGTATTTCGCGCTTGCGCCCCGAAGTGTTTCAATACCTCCCGGAGTAATGACGCCCATCATCACCGTGGATGAAACAAAAAATGTGCTCCTTGATCCAAATCTTATGCCGAGCCAGTCAATGGCAACATTGCAAACCGCAGAAGGTCAAGTTTCTCTTTCACTAGGACTTATTGAACAACTTTTGATAACTGAACCTGCGACCAGTACGAATAGACAATCGCAAACAATGGATGCACAAACCTTTTTGTCACTTCTGGCGCCTGATGTACCTCAAACGCTTCTGCTCACCGTACAACCCCAATTCTTGTTAGGCGTATATTCCTATCAGGAAAACCAGCCATTTTTGATACTAAAAGTTAATTCCTATCAGCAGGCTTTTTCAGGCATGCTCTCATGGGAAAATACCATGGGGCAAGATTTCTCTCCGCTTTTTATTACCGCGGGAGTGTCAGCAAACAAACAAGTAGCCTCATCAACTGCTACCTCCACACCGCAGATTCTCAATACACCATTTACCGATAGCATTCTTGAAAACCACGACGCTCGAGTTCTTGAAGATGCACAGGGCAATATTCTTCTTCTTTGGACTTTTCTTGACCCCAATACGGTGGTCATTGCCACAAGTGATGCTACCTTGCACGAAATTATTTCACGTCTCTCGCAAGCATCCATCCTCTCCACACCATAAATAAGGTATACTGCCACGCATGGACAATGTGCTTATAAAAAAGAAACTCCAAGAAGAATTGCAGCTAGTTGAAAAAGAATTGGCAGAACTTGGGCAGAAAAATTCTATAACAGGAAAGTGGGAAACCAGTATGGGAGAAGTGGATGCTACTGCTACCGAGCGGGACGAAATAGCGGATCGACTTGAAGATTTCGAGGAGCGCCAAGATGAAACAAAAGGGCTTGGGGCACGAAGGGAAGATATCATTCGTGCACTTACAAAAATTAACGAGGGTACGTATGGAACATGCGAAGTGTGTGGTGCTCCGATAGGAGAGACACGCCTTGAGGCAAATCTTGCCGCTCGTACGTGTATCTCCCACGCATAATACTGCTCCGTTTAAAAGTTTAAGAGAAAACCTCTTTTAGAGAGGGTTTCCTTCTCCCAGTGCTAGATTGCCAAATGGATTTTCAGCGCCACGAACCTCAAAATGAAGGTGCGGACCCGTGGCTTCGCCAGTCATCCCGACTTTTGCAATTATTTGTCCTTGCGAGACTTGATCTCCTACGGAAACCAATACTCTGCTTGCATGCGCATACAGTGTTTGCACACCGTTTGTGTGTTGAATAACAACGTAATTACCATATCCCCCATTCCAACCACCATCTCCATTTGCCACAATGACGCTGCCCGCTGCGGCGGCGTAAATATCGGTACCCCTTGGCGCGCCAATATCAACCGCATTAAAGCCATGCAGTCCTTGAGTTATTATCCCCCCGTTAAGAGGCCATACAAAAAAGCTCGCGAGGTCCGGACCGCCTGCACCATGAAGAGGGGCTGTACGCTTACCTGCTCGCGCGAGCTGTACCACGGTCGGTTTAGTATTATTTAATTTGTGGGATTGAGCCGATGTGGTGGGAAGGGGCACATTTACTTCGGCCTGAGGAATAATGATTGTCTGACCAGCTGTCAGTGTCACACCATCGGCAAGATCGTTATACTGGGCGATATTGTGTGCGTCAGAGTTATACGTCTTGGCAAGCGACGCGAGCGTCTCGCCAGCTAGAACAGTGTGGCTTATTCCAGTAATGGGAAGAATGACGAGTGTTTCCCCTTGATGAATAATGTCGTGTTGAATATTATTTGCTCCAATAATGGTATTGACTGAAACACCAAAAAGCTGGGCGATACCTGAAAGTGTATCGCCCGCGTGAACCGTATAGACACTAATTTGTGAGGAAGAAGGCCTCACCTCAATATCGGCCTCTGTTCCCGATGGACCCGATTCAGCAACAAGTGCCGAGCCATCAGCAATGGCAAGTGCACGGTTTCCAGTACTAGAAGAAGGATCAATATTAATGGCTGGGGTAGGAAGAGGGAGGTTTTGCGAATTATAGGTGGCTACCGTTGCTGCTACATCGGTATGGGAAGCATCGATCCCTAAAAGACCATTCAATGAAAAAAAACTTGCGTCCGCCAGTAGGGGGATGACCAAAGCAACAGACGCTCCTCCTACAAGGAGCATGTAAAATAAAGCTTTTTTTGCCTTCTCCGGGAAAAACGGCTCAACCTGCGGAGGAGGGGGTGATGTATGTGATTCTATAAGCCTTTATCGACCAGCAATACAGTCATTTCGATAAAAAACGGCTCAACAAAGCCATTTTAATCTCTTGCGCGCAGTGTTTCTTTACTATATATAAGCTCAGCGGGGAGTCAACTTGACAGTTTGATACCTGTGGATAGCACACTGCGATGCGCGGAGGGAGTAAGTGATGTAGTTTGTAGAGATGCAGCATCTTCATGGTATGAATCAGGCTCAGCGCGAAGCGATACTGACCACCGAAGGGCCGCTTTTGGTGCTCGCCGGTGCAGGAGCGGGAAAAACCCGAGTCATAGCCCACCGGGTACTCCAAATTATCAACCGAGGATGCAAACCAGAGCAGGTCCTTGCCATAACGTTTACTAACAAGGCAGCTTTTGAGATGCGCTCGCGTATTAGCAAACTTCTGGCGGAGGATCGGGGAGTGCGGGGAGGGGCCTACGAAGTTAGCGCTCCACCATTTGTATCCACCTTTCACTCCCTAGGGCTCACTATCATCAAAGAACATGCGCGACTTCTTGGGTATAAACGAGCACCCAGTATCTACGACCGAGCGGACTCTTTGCGCGCCATAAAAGAAGCTCTCAAAAAAACCGATACCCAAAACATCGAGCCGCGGGCGGCCTTGGGATATATTTCGCGGCAAAAGAGCGATGGAATTACTGCGGAGGACTTTGCAGCAACTGCTGAGAATCCGCACGAGCGCAGTATAAGCGTAATATGGCTCCTCTATGAACAAACGCTGCGGCAAAGTACAGCTCTTGATTTTGATGATTTGATAGGTGTTGCAGTGCGCCTACTTGTCGATAACCAAGAAGTGCGACTTTCATATCAACGCCGGTGGCGTTATATACACGTCGATGAATACCAAGATACCAACAGCACTCAGGCACAGCTAACAGAGCTATTGGTGGGACCGCAGCAAAACATTTGTGCGGTAGGTGATATTGACCAAACGATCTATGGTTGGCGTGGAGCACGGATTGCTAATATCCTGGGATTTGAAAAAACATATTCTTCAGCAAAAATAATCTTGCTTGAAGAAAATTACCGTTCGACCAAAACCATTATTGCGGCTGCAAACGATGTGATAGCAAAAAACATCTTTCGTCGCGAGAAAATCTTGTATACCAATAACGCAGAAGGTGAAGCGCTCTCGCTCTATCAAGCATTTGATGAAACTGATGAAGCAACATTTATTGTACGCACCATCAAAGAACTACTAGAAGATGGCGCATCACCGCGTCAGTGCGCTGTATTGTATCGTGCAAACTTTCAATCCCGCGCGATTGAAGAGCGTTTTTTGGACAGCGAAATTCCATATCAAGTCGTTGGTACACGCTTTTTTGAGCGCAAAGAAATAAAAGATGCTTTATCGTATGTACGTGCTGCCCTCGGCGGAACCATGGCCGATCTGGCACGCATCGCAAACATGCCTCCGCGAGGCATTGGCAAGGTGACGCTGATAAAGCTCCTTGCTGGACGAGAAAAAGAACTGACCGGGGCAGTAGGACAAAAAGTATCTAACTTGCACACGCTCCTTGCTCGTATTGCAAAAGCGGCCGCAGAACTTCCTCCTTCCAAGCTCATGCGTTTTGTTATCACTGAAAGCGGGCTTGAAGCACTTCTTAAAAAAGACACGATTGAGGAAGGGGAGCGTCTTGAAAACTTACGCGAACTGGTCTCCCTTGCAGCACGCTACGATGCACTTCCTCCACAGGAAGGGCTGGAGTTATTTTTAGAATCTGCAGCACTTGCAAGCGACCAAGATGAGCTCAAAGACGATGCGGATGCGGTACGCCTTATGACCGTGCATGCTTCCAAGGGACTTGAGTTCCCCTATATATTCATCGCGGGCTTAGAGGAGGGCCTTTTTCCGTATGATCGAGAAGAGGATGACGCGAGCGATAAAGAGGAAGAGCGGCGGCTTATGTATGTGGCGCTTACCCGAGCACAGAGAAAAATTTATCTCTCTTACGCATCCTACCGCACTATATATGGCTCAAAAAATGCCACTATTCCCTCTCAGTTTCTCTCTGATATTTCAGAGCCTCTCATTACCGGAGAAACGGGGGAGAAAACAGTTTATCTCGATTAATCCTATGCACAAAAAAAAATCTCTGGGTCAACATTTTTTACACTCCTTCTATTATCTGCGTGCTATAGCTGATGCGGGGGACATCAAGAAGGACGACTGGATAGTTGAAGTGGGGCCAGGGGACGGAGCGCTCACTAGTGAACTTATTGCGCGGGGAGCCCATGTTATTGCAATAGAAAAAGATATTCGCCTTATTCCTATCCTCAATAAAAAATTTATGCGAGAGATTACAGAGAAAAAACTTCGTCTCTACGAAGGAGATATTCAGACATTTTCTCTTTCTCGCATGAAGTTACCAATTAAATATAAAGTGATTGCCAATATTCCGTACTATATTACTGGTATACTCCTGAAAAAATTTTTAACTGACTCTCATCAACCCACATTGATAGTATTTTTAACGCAAAAAGAAGTAGCTGAGCGGATTGCAAAAAGTACCAAAGAAAGTATCTTATCGCTTTCTGTAAAAGTCTACGGAACTCCCACACTGATAAAAAAAGTACCGAGACATTCTTTTGTCCCAGTTCCTAAGGTTGATTCAGCAATTCTCCAAATTAAAAATATCTCTCGCAACTACTTTTCAGATCAACTCCATGAAAAGCGCTTTTTTGAACTTCTTCGCTCTGGCTTTGGACAAAAAAGAAAGTTCCTCAAAAAAAATATTGAACGAGTGCTTGGTTCAAGTACTAAAAAAGCTTTTGAAAAGGCAGGAATCTCCGACAAAGCTCGCGCGGAAGATGTGCCTCTTAAGCAGTGGCTCTTGTTGGCACGGATTATATAAGACTCGTTCCTACAATTTGCATGCGCAAGCCCGGAAGTGAATAAGGGGGTGAAGAAATAACACAGACATAGGGAATATCCGCTATCCCTAGGATCTTCTGGCCCAGATGAGTCGGAGGACCAGCAAGAAATGTGATTGTTCCCAGAGTCCAGATATATGGTTCTGGAAAAAGAGGGTCTATCCCTCGCGCACTGAGTACTGTCACGTACAACCCTCCATTGAGACAGGGAAGTGGGAGAGTACTCACTCGGCCACCAAAGGAAAGTCCGAAGGCTAGTGCGTAGAAAGGCATACCCAGTAATCCCGATAGCAGGATGGGAAATAATATCTGACGCAGATGACGCATACTTTGATAGTATACTAAAGAAGTGAAATCTGTTCGCCCTTATCTACCAAGTGCACAATTTGTACTTCTGATTGGTGCGTTGCTGCTTGCGGGCGGATTGGTGTATGCCGCGCAACGTTTTACTGCACCGCCTCCATCTACAAGTATTACTACCACCGAAGGAACGCCGGTTGATACGAGCAATTGGCAGACTGCCCTCAATACAATACAGGCACAAAATGCTTCAACGAGTATTCCTCAACCGCCAGATCAAAATGCTGTAGCTCAAGCGCTAAGTGAAGTGCAAAGTGCTAATCTTACTGATTCAGTTGGACGCACCCTTTTTGTTGACCTTACAAACGCTAAGTCCCAAGGCCTCGGGAACGACACTCCCACGCAACAACAAATAGTTGCCGACGCGGCATCTCAAATACAAAAGACACCGTCAACAACCTATACCACGAGCGATCTTACGGTCGTAAGCAATTCAAATGCAAGTCTCCGCGCATACGGGAATAGTGCTATCTCTGTATTGGTAAAACATCCAAGCGCGAACGCTGATGCGGTGCTGCTGGCTGTTGGAAATGCGGTCGATAAAAACGACCAATCCCAACTTCAGGCATTGCCCACGATCGCAAAAGAATATCAAAAATTGGCACAGGATCTCGTTGCTATACCGNNAGAAAGTCTCGCGCCGCTTGATCTTCTTATCATAAATGATTTTGAAGCTATGTCAGGAAACATTCCTGGTATGGAAGTGCTCCTCAGCGATCCACTGCAGGGAATTACTGCGACACAACAATTTAACTCACTTCTTAATGAAGAGGGCCGAGTGTTCACAAACATCGCACTACAGTTGCAGAAAGACGGTATACCTTTTAATAAAAATGAGCCGGGAAGCGCGTGGAGTGTGTTTCTGACTCCGACGGTATGAGCCCTAAAACTAAACGCATTGTCGGCATTGTTATTGGGGTGTTAATCCTTGTAGGACTTTTATTACTGCTGTGGTTGTGGTACCTCGGAAAACAGCAGCAGGAAAACCCTGCGACGTCAGGAAGTACTACTGGTAACGGCAGTATAAATGCGAGTGTTCCTGCGAGTGGAGGGCAATCCTCGTCTTCGGGAGGATATGCAACACAAGTATCTGTCGGACCTTCAACTGGACCGGCTAGCTCCCAAACACAATCAGGAACCACAGGTACGTCTGGTTCAGGAAGTGGTAGTTCTGGGAGTGGAACCTATACTCCTGGTTCAGGAAGTGGTATTCCGAGTACCGGAAATGGCACCTATACTCCTGGCACCGGTGGCTCTGGTTCAGGAAGTGGTGGCTCCGGGAATGGAAGTAGTAATACTGGCAATGGAACGAGCAATCCAGCAACGACAACAGCAATAGGTGCGGTGTGGATTCCAAATACGGGAGCACCATTCACCCCAACAGCAATTAATGGCGTCAATAGTTCAAATCCAACTGGTTCAGGCAATATCTTTAGCCCAAGTACATCCGTCCCTTCCGGAAATGGTAGCGGAAGTGCAACCGCAGGGCTTGCTCTAGGAGCAGCGGCGAGCGTTGCCGCATGTGTTCCAGGATTATTCACGGCAGGGTTGGTTGCTGCTGCACCTTCCATAGCCGCGGCATCAGCTGCACAAACTCAAGCGTTGGGGACAGCTGTTCAGGTTACAAATCCAGCTGAGTTTCTTCAACTCAAGCAACAAACGGCATCGGATTCATCAAGTGCAGTCAAGACCAATTTTCTTGACTGTATCACCCGTGGCCTCGCAAGAGTGGCGCTGCAACAAATCACTGCCAGCGTAGTAAATTGGATTAATTCAGGTTTCAATGGTTCGCCTACATTTGTTCAAAATTATCAGCAGTTCTTTGAAAATGTCGCAAACCAAGCTGCAAGTGCTTATATTCAAGGAAGCAGCCTTTCTTTCTTATGCAGTCCGTTTGCGTTGCAGATAAAAATTGCAGTGGCCCAGAGCTATGCAAACCAAACAGCTGCACCATCCTGTACAGTCACCCAGGTGAGTAACAACATCAATAATTTTATGAACGGGGATTTCTCAGCAGGCGGTTGGCCTGCGCTTGTATCATTTACTACCGTACCGACAAATAATCCCTTCGGGGCATACATGTATGCCCAGGCAGGGTTACAAAGCACCGTATTAAATGCACAACAACAAGCGCAGCAGAATATTTCTCCTGAAGGATTTATAAATATACAGCAGGTTACTAACTGTCCAGTACAGAGTGATAATGGGAAGGCGGGCACTACCAATGTGGCACTTAGCTCTACTGCGAATGTTAGTTGCCCCGTAGGGTGTACGTGTCAGACGACAACACCTGGACACGTTATTGCCGCGTCTCTTGATAAAGCCCTCGGCACGCCTACTGATCAATTGAATGCCGCACAAGATTTCGATCAGATCGTTAGTGCTCTTATGCAACAACTTCTCACCAAAGCGCTACAAGGAGGTGTTTCCAACTTGTCCGGCCAAAATGGATATCAAAGCAATTTCTTAACTCCAGAGCAACAACAAGCAGCAACCGCAGCACAGGCTCTTCTCACGCAACTGCAGAGTGATACTACTGTTGCACAACAATATGGCTCCGTTGAGCAAAGTGAGATTAGTGACCTCCAAAATGCACAGAGTCAACTGCAGACACTTGTAAACTGTTGGACTTCTGCTGCTTCATCGACCACTTTTTCTAGTGCTCAACAATCGCAAGCCGGAACAAATGCCACAGCAGCACAGACAGAGATTGCGTCACTCCAGACGCAAGTTGACTCGTATAATAGTAAAATCACCAACGCGAATAATACTATTGCACTCCTTGAACAACTGCAAAGCAGGATATTAAACGCTTCAACTCTTGCAGATGTGCAAAGCGTGCAAAGCGATTACGCCACTGCACAATCAAATGGCCTAATCTTGACTACAAATGATCTCACCGCAGCGCAGCAAGATTGGACAACGCTTCAGTCGCAAACGGCTGGTATCAATCAAACGACGAGTACGCAGCTTAATCAATGTTATGCATTTGGTAATTAAACGACTCAGTAAATCAAGTGCTTTTTGTCTGGTGGCGATAATACTATTACTGGGTTCTTTTGCGCCATTTGTTGAGCATGCACAGGCACAACCGTACCCCGGAGCACCAATTGTTGCGGCCGCCGCTAATGCCGTTGCTAATGGTGTAGCTAGCAATAGTGGTTGGAGCTGTTCAAGTCTGGGCAGTTGTTTAGCCGGGCTTGTATATATTGTTCCGGCATTATCTGCCTACATCGCCTACATCGCGGCTTATTTTTTCGATATTATTGCGCAACTATCTCTGCAAAGCAGCGCGTATTCACTCAATTTTCTTGCTACAGGATGGCAGACGGCGCTTAGTGTTGCAAATATGGCTTTTCTTTTCATCCTCATTTTTATTGCTATTACCATCATGTTCCAGGCTGAGACCGGGGGCACGATGAGAATGCTTGGCACGCTCATTCTCATGGCACTTCTGGTTAATTTCAGCTTTTTTATCACTCGGGTTGTCATTGATGCAGGAAATCTTCTGGCGGTGCAATTTTATAACGCCCAAAATTTACCGGCATTCCACCCCCCTGACTATTTAACCAATATCGCAAATGGTGCAACAGGAACACCTACTGGCTCTGGCGGACCCGTTGTGGGAGATTTAACCGCGCCCATTATGAATGCGGTCAATTTACAGGGGCTATTTAGCAATACAACTTTCCAAGATTTTATAAGTAACAACAAAAATTTTGTAGGAACTCTTAACCAAATAATTACACTCTCATTTTTATTTATCGCTGTTGCAGTTATCTATTGGATACTTATATTCACGTTTATGTTCGCAGGAGTAAAGCTTCTTTTGCGAATAGTGGTGTTGTGGTTTGTTCTCATAACTTCACCTCTTGCTTTTGCCGTTGCCGCTCTCTCCTCAGGAGGCGGGCCAGCTAAACAGGCCTGGGAGCATTGGAAAAGTGCTCTTATCCAATTTTCTATTTATCCAGCGGCATTCTTCTTTATATTTTATGTTGTTGCGGGAACTGTCAACAGCATAGCCGGTGCCAATGGCGGTATTTATACTCAAATATTTAGTGACTTGAATTCTAATTTCTCTTCTACCTCTATCATCGATAGTGTGGCTGTTGTCGTGGTGCGCATGGGCATCATCATCGCGGTTATTTACTTTGCCTTGAAAGGGGCAGATATGGTGGCAGTGGAAGGAAATAAGTTTGCAGAGAGTGTTGTTGGCAGAGTAACTGGTTTTGCTGCCAATACAGCGAGAGGAGCTGCAAGCAGAGCTGGAGGAGTCGGAGGTTTTGCTTTCCAAAGAAGTGTTGGAAGAGGCGCAGAGGCGATGGATAGAAGTTTGGCTTCTACTAGATTTGGAAATGAGAGGTTTGGATATTGGTTGCGCAGAAACACTGTCCAAAGGGTTTCAAATGCATCGGTGGGAGGAGTTGAATCGCGCGTACAATTCACTACTCGCGCTGAAAAAGAGAGAAAAGAACGAGCAGCAGGTATGCGTGATATTGAAAACCAAAGGCTCACAACACAAGTTCGTGCAAAAGTGCAAAACAGACAACTAACAACACCTGATGAAGAAAAGAGAGTGCAGAATTTTGGTAAACGTGAACTTGAGGAAATGACCACAAGGGAACTTACCCCTCTTGTCCATTTATTGTCAGAAAAACAAATGAAAATACTTGAAGAAAGTAATCAATTTACCGATGCAGAAAGGGAGCAGCTTCGCAATGCCTGGCACGCTATAGGCACTCAGCAAGCACCCCTGGCTCCTCCGCAACAGCAACAGGCTCAACAACCGATGCCGTTTGGATCAAAGAACAACCCCATAAATAAATCATTGAATCAATTAGAAAAAATTACAAACATACAAGCAAACCCTAATAATCACATACCTGGTAATGCGCTGCTTAATACTACGTCAGGTGCACACATTACAAAGACAGGTATTGAAAATATCATAAACGCACACGAGAACCGTACCTCCGCTCTCGAGCTAAATCGCAATACAGCACAATTAAATTATGCAAAATCACAGCAAGACCTTGTAGATGTCAACCAGAAACTTCAAACAGCAGCACGAGATCTTGTAACTGCGAGAGCAAATAGTGATTTTACGACAATCAATAGACTTCAAGGAGAAATCGTCAAACACCAGAATGATATCCGCCAACATGCAGCAGATTCCATTACTCATCAAAATACTGTCGCTACTAATGCAACTGATCTACGAGTTACAAACAATCTTATTCAGTCACTTAAAGATTTACAAAAAACTATGGAAGACGTACAAGGACACTCATCTCATGTCGATGGTAGGCCCATACCTGCTGGTGAAATTGAGACCCGTTAATAACATAACTTATTATAAGATATGGCAACACAAAAAATTTTCACGTCAGAAGAAGCGCTCAAGCGACTGGAAAAACTTCCCCCCGAAGTTAGACCTTTTATATATAGTAAAGAAATGCGCGACATTCTCACTAACATAGGTGATAAACATAAGTTACATCTTGACCAATTAGGGAACCTCGAGACTGAGACCGTTGCGGTTATGCTTGGGTTTACGGAACCGCAGGATTTTGCAGAGTTACTCGTAGAGAATGCCCGTCTCACCAAACAAGAAGCTGAGGCTGTTGTCAATGATGTCAATGAACTCATCCTTGTAAAGATACGCGGTAGTATGAAATCGCACACCCCAAATAAAATTCCTGAAATTATCGGAACGTCAAGCCCTTTAACTCCCGCCACACAGATTCCAATCCTTATAAAATCATCTGCCTTTCTCTCTGAAACCAACCCACAAACTGAGCAATTACCAACCCCTCCCCAGGAAAAAGCTAATTTAAATATACAGCAAGTACTTTCAACTTCAACTACATCAAAAACAGGATCCTCGGAACCTAGAGCATATAAAACCGACCCATATCGGGAGCCCATTGAGTAGAAAGTGCGATATACTTGAGGAGAGATGCAGTATCAAGTTCCTCAATTTATAGAATTAGAAGACAAGATATTCGGGCCATTGACGCTCAAACAATTCATTTATCTTGCAGGAGGTGGAGGTTTGTGTCTTCTTTTCTTTACGACTCTGCCTCTTTACTTTGCTATTCCCGTTTCGCTGCCTGTCGCAGGCCTATCGCTCGCACTAGCATTTTATAAAGTGAACGATCGGCCATTTATTATTGCTCTGGAACATGCGTTTTCGTATCAGTTCGGCTCAAAGCTCTATCTATGGAAACAGAGAGAAGTGAAACCACAAGCACCAGTACAAGCAGCATCAGCCAGCGCCACAACGGCATTCGTGGTACCCAAACTCTCACAAAGCAAACTCAAAGATCTCGCGTGGTCGCTTAACGTCAAGGATCGAGAAAAAATGGGAATGACAAATAGTCAAAATGGTGATTTTGCAATATAGATTATGGCTACAGAAAAAGTATCTGCACAGGCAACTCAAAACTTCGTTCCCATTAAAGAGGTACGCGATGGCATTGTTATACTTAAAAATGGAAATTTGCGCTCTCTTCTTATGGCTTCTTCGATTAACCTTTCGCTCAAAAGCAGTGATGAACAGCGAGCGATTCTTTCTCAATTTCAAAATTTCCTTAATTCCTTAGAGTTTCCGATACAGTTTTTTATTGAATCAAGAGATTTAGATATTCGACCATACATTGCGATTCTTGAAGGCCGCTATATCGCGGAGCTTGATGAGTTAATGAAAATTCAAATACGTGAATACATCACATTTATTAAAGACTTCACGGAACGGGCCAATATCATGGCTAAAAATTTTTTTATTGTTGTGCCATATGACCCAGCTCTTATTGCGCGCAGTGGCAATATAGGTGGTGCACTCAGCTCCTTGTTGCCGGGCACTTCATCAAATGTCACCCTCACTGACGAACAGTTTGAACAATATCGCACACAAATCGAAGAGCGTGTTGCGGTAGTAGAGCAGGGATTAGTGCGCACAGGAGTGCGGGTTGTTGCACTCGGTACCGAAGAGGTGATCGAGCTTTTCTACAAGCTCTTTAACCCTGGTGAACTTGAAAAACCGCTTCAGGCAGTGGCTGCACAGGTATAAAACATTATGGCATTACTTGATTTTTTTAGGTCAAAACCAAATACCCTAAACCCACCCATCATGCCTATTCTGCCTGAGCAGATATACAAACAAGGTGTATTGGAACTGCAAGACATCATAGCTCCATCGGCACTTAAAATAACACCCAATGAACTTAACCTCGGTGACAAAATAGCGCGCACATTTTTTGTGATGTCCTATCCACGGATACTCACTGATAGTTGGTTTGCACCAATTGTTAATCTCGACCGCGTATTAGATGTTTCTATCTTTATACAACCTATAGATTCGGCGCAGATACTTAAGAAATTTCAAAAGAAGGTGGCCGAGGTGCAAAGTCAGATTATGACGCGAGAAGAAAAAGGTCTTGTCCGTGATCCCATTCTTGATACCGGATATCAAGATCTTGAAAATCTACGTGACCAACTTCAACAGGCACAAGAGCGTATCTTTGATGTTGCTTTATATATCACGATTTATGGCCAAAACATCGAGGAACTTAATAAAATTGAAAGCGAGATCAAGTCGATGTTGGAATCACGGCTTGTCTACGTAAAACCAGCACTTTTTCAGCAAGAACAAGGATTTAGAAGTGTTTTGCCACTTGGTAATAATGAGTTGGGGGTTAATTCAAAACTCAATTCGTCTCCTTTGTCTTCTATATTTCCTTTTGTTTCATTTGATCTTACGTCCGATAAGGGAATCCTTTATGGAGTAAACCGCCACAACGCATCTTTGGTACTTTTTGATCGCTTTAGTCTAGAAAATTATAACTCGGTAATTTTCGCTAAATCAGGTTCTGGTAAATCATATGCAACGAAACTTGAGATTTTGCGCACGCTTATGTTTGATACCGAAGTCATCGTCATCGACCCAGAGAGAGAGTATGAATTTCTATCACAAGCAGTGGGTGGTCGTTACTTTAATATTTCCCTTAACTCTGAACATCATATAAATCCATTCGATCTGGCTGTTCCGCGCGAAGATGAAAGCCCGGCGGATGTTTTGCGCAGCAATATCGTGGCACTTGTTGGTCTGTTTCGTCTAATGTTGGGTGGTCTCTCTCCAGAAGAAGACGCCATCATAGATAGAGCAATAACCGAAACGTATGCTCTTAAAGATATTACTATTGACTCTGATTTTTCTCAGATTGAGCCACCACTTTTGTCGGACTTCGAGATGGTGCTGAGCGGTGTAGAGGGAAGCGATTCGCTCGTGCAACGACTATCAAAATACACCAAAGGAACGTGGTCTGGTTTCATCAATCAGTCAACGAATGTCGACATTAACAAAAAATTCGTTGTCTTTTCGGTTCGAGACATGGAAGATGACCTCAAGCCAGTTGCGATGTACCTCATTACCCATTACATCTGGAATACGGTGCGCAAGAACCTCAAAAAACGTCTGCTAGTTATCGATGAAGCCTGGTGGATGATGAAATCTGAAGATACTGCGTCATTTCTCTACAGCATGGCAAAACGTGGTCGTAAATATTATCTTGGGCTTGCGACTATCACACAAGACGTTGACGATTTTTTGAAAAGTCCCTATGGCTTACCCATGATCACCAACTCTTCCTTGCAGCTACTACTGAAACAATCTCCGACTACAATAGATAATCTCCAAAAAACATTTAATCTTTCAGATGAAGAAAAATATCTGCTACTTGAAAGTGATGTGGGGGAAGGAATCTTTTTTGCTGGACTTAAGCATGTCGCAATAAAAATTGTCGCATCCTACACCGAAGATCAGATTATCACTTCCGATCCGTCGCAAGTACTCGCGCTCAGAAAACAGCGAGAAGCGGCGGTAGGGACCGCTGCACCGACCGAAGTGAAACCCGGCTCGATACCACACACCAATGCCTAAAGCATTCCTTTATCTTCTTATCGCGCTTTTCATCGACGCTCTACAAGCTGGTATTGAAATCGCTTTTGATGCAATTGGCGCCTTCTCAGGAACAATCATTGGTACAGTGTCAGGTGCCGCAGCAGGATATAAACTATGCGGGCTTCTTCCTACCATCAGCACCACGGCCCAGCTCACGTGCTCGACTGCTGGAGGAACAATTGGCGGCATTATTGGAACGTTTGCTAACGGACCCTTAGCTACCGCGGCAGAGCCTATTGCTGCAATGCTCGGATTTATTTTAGGCATAGTTATCAGTATTTGTATAGGAGTGCCTCTTGTATTACTGATGGCAACTGATGGTATGTGTTATCCGCAGTATCTTTTGCCTTGCGGGACTGCAGAAATGTTGCCGTTTTTTGATGTATTGCCAGGGTGGACCGCGTATGTGGTACTTTCTTTTCTTAAAAAGAAATCACAAATTGGAACAAATCTTCTAGCCACAACAACGAAGGTGGCAATAGGAGCTGCAAAAGGCCTTAGGCTTGGCCCAGAAGGTGCAATCATAGGCGCGGCAGTGGAAATCGAAAAACGCAATAAGTCTGCCAGAGAGGCGGGAAGAACAAGAAATATGGACGGTGTAACTGTCACTAGGCAAGCACCCTTAAGAAGGGACTTCACAAAAAAGGCCTCATAATGGAGTAATATGAGAAAGTATTTATATTTATTATTTGTAACTCTTGCTTTCTTTGCTGCGTTTTCTGCCCGTGCTCAAACAATCAACCCAACCCAACCAAATCCGGTACAATACATTGTCTCTCCAGAGACTCCAGGACCAGGTCAGTCCGTACAGCTTGAAGCACAAGGGATTGGCACCTCTTTAGAGAATGCTACCCTTACCTGGGAACAAAACGGTGTGGTAGTGAATTCTGGGCTTGGAGATAACATTTTTAACTTCACTGCAGGCATACTTGGAAAACAATCCGTCACTCATCTTATTATCAATTCACCTGGACTAGGTACTATTGTGCATGATTTTATACTTTCACCATCGTTGGTGAATCTCGTGTGGGAAGCAGACACTACGACGCCAGCGTTTTACCGTGGAAAAGCACTCTACAGCGGCGGAGCATTCGTCACGGTCGCAGCATTTCCAGAGATTTCCTCGCAGGGGGTATTCATTTATTCAAAAGCATTGTCTTTTCAGTGGAAGCTTAACGATGTTCTCATACCGGGGCAATCAGGTGTTGGTAGATCGGTGTTTGCCTTCCAAGGAGACCAGCTTAAAAAGAGCGAGGATGTGGCAGTAGATATCTATATCGGTAATACCATAGTTGGTCATGGGGAGGTGATTATTCCTGCTACGACTCCACAAATAGTGTTATATGACCGAGATCCGTTGCGCGGAGAAGTACTTGATGCTGCGTTTCCGACAACCATAAATCTTACAGGCCAAGAACTGACTGTGGAAGCTGAGCCTTACTATTTTTCAAATGCTAGTAAAAGTGATGGGAGTCTAACGTATAGTTGGACTGTAAATGGGTCAAATACCACCGGCCCCGACGCGCAGCAAGGTATTTTAACCTTGCTGCAAAATGGAAGTGGAGTCGGCACTGCGGTGCTTAACGTCAGCGCACAAAATACAAATTCTGACCAGTTAGTACAAGCAGCAAGTGCCTCTCTTCAAATTCTTTTTGGACAAAACACCTCCAATACTTCTCTTTTTGGCTTATGAAAAAACCCTTGAACAGTTTTATATTTCTCGGAGTCATAGTAACAGTGATGACATTACTGGGCTCTTTTGCGCCCCTTATTGGGTACGCTCAAGGCTCTCGCGCACAACCTGGGACTATTGATTCTTCCACCCCATATAGTCCTGCCACAACACCAAGCGGCTCTGGCACAACTCAAATCATATATACCCCCCTGGAGCCTCTTACGACTACATTGGGGGGATTTGAAACTGGTAAACCTGGAGATTTCTCAAATCTTGTAAATGGTGTGTACAAACTTCTCATCGGACTTGGCGCCATACTTGCGGTTGTCACAATTGTTATCTACGGAATCTTATACATGACTTCGGAAGTAGCCAATACAAAAGCCATGGCAAAAACTCGCTTGCTAGGAGTAGTGTATGGCCTGCTTATCCTTCTTGGTGCATGGATTATTCTTAACACTATCAATCCGCAGCTGGTCAAGGTTGGTTTGTTTCTACCAACTGTGACCTCCACGGCTTCGACAGGCACTACTGCATCCACTGCGTCTGTCCCATCTATAGCAAATAGTACGTGTGGTAACAACTACGATTATTTTTATATCTGTCCAAACCATGATGGTACTGTCTCTCAACAGAGTCAAGGTTTGAGTGAAAAGATATGTAACGCAAAACCTTCACAAGGAGGGTTGGGTGGTTATACTTCTTCCGCACACATATCGTGTGCGGAAGATAATAAGGCAACGGTTCCTATAATTGGCGGTATCAAAATCTTCGGTACTCCAATTCTTACGGGTAAGAATTATACTATTAATGGGGCCCTATCCCCTGGTTATAATTCATGTATAAATATTTTCACCACCGATGGGGGTTCAGAGGAATGCTTATACAATCAATAATATATGTGGAAACATAAAAATATACTTTTCGCTACAGGTATATTGGTACTCCTAGTACTTGTGGGGGGTATCTGGTTTTTCTTTTTCCACAACAGTACGCTGCCTTCTTCATTAAACATTTCAGGACTGTTTGGACAACCTGCAAACAACACAAACTCCTCAAGTGGGTCGACAACGACAACGGTTCCTAATAATCAGACGTTGATAGAAAATGGAACAAGTGCTGTTTCAAAGATTTTTGAAATATCTAACGGACCAGTAACCAGCGCAACATTTATACAAACTTCCAACCCAACTACAACACTTGCCCGCTTCATGACACAACAAGATGGACATGTGTTTGATCTACCGATTAATGTGTCGGGAGCTGTACTCCGTCCTGTCTCAGATATCACCATTCCTGGAACACAGCGTGCGCTATGGGTGCAAGGAGGAAGTGCTGTCGTGCTTCAGTATCTTGATAATCAAACAATTAAAACAGTGTACGAGGGCTTCCCCAAGACGGTGAGTGCCACTTCTTCTGCAGGAACAAGTCGTGTTCAATTTCTTCCGGATAACATCCTTGATATTGCAGCGTCTCCAGACGGAACACAGGTGGCCTACATTCTTAAAAACAACAGCGGGGGGGTCAACGGATACATTGCACTTGCAGATGGTTCCGTACCAAAAAATATCTTTTCTATTCCGTTAACACAATTACTCATTACATGGCCAGCACCAACAACCTTGTTGCTGCAAACAAAATCAGCCGCAGATACTGAAGGAGTAATATTTGCAGTCGGCACAAAAAGTGGAATTGTTTTGCCCTTGGTAGATGGAGCGGGGATTACTGCAATCGCAAATAAAGATTTAAGTGAGATCATATATCAAACGAGGCTCAGTGGTGAAAGTTATACACATATACATCAATTAGCAACAGGAAATGATATTCGGCTTCCTACGGATCCAATTCCAGAAAAATGCATCTGGGGCTCTATTGCAACAACGATGTTGTATTGTGCCAATCCAATTTCATATGTTTCTGCAGGTTATCTTGATTTCTGGCACCAAGGAACCGCAAGCACGGCGGACAACATTTTCGCATTTAGCATTCCCGCAGGATCTTCCGTGGTAGTCGCGGCTCCTGGTTCAACGGAAGACGGTGGCTCGCCAGCAGACATTGCCGGACTTGCAATATCTCTTGATAATAATTACCTTCTATACGTGACAAAAGGTGGTAGAAGCCTGTGGGGTGTGCGACTTACACAGTAGTGTGACTTTCTTGGCGATACTTTAAAACAACATGCCGGAACTTGCCGGTGCCTTGCGACTCCGTTTGAATTTCTGGATCTTCTGCAAACAGCTCGTGGATCACGAGGCGTTCATAAGAGGACATAGGGCTCATCTCCACATCGTGCTTAAACAGGCGCGCCCGTTGGGCGAGCATTTGCGCATTTGCACGAACTTGCTCCATTTGTTTTTCACGATAACCATTGACATCAATAAGAAAGTTTATCGCCTCCTCCCCATACTTTGTTTCAATAAGACGCCGTACGACAACATTTAATGCGCGCAAATGTTCTCCATCGGGGCCAATAAGTCGTTTTGAATCGGAAGTCGAAACATTTACTACAGTTCGCTGGCCAGTTATTAGGTCAATCGTATCCACTTCAATTCCAAGCGTTTGCAGAAGTTGAGTTACCAGTTGTGTAAGCGTGTCGGCCTGCATGCGGCCTACGATACCTCAAAGAAGCGGGCCTTTCAAGGCTTTACTTTTTGGTCATATGCTGACGAATGACTAATTCCTGACCCATAGACACGATATTGCCGGTTATAAAATAGAGGCCGACCGCAGCAGGAAAAGAAAAAGCAAGAACACCGAGCACTGCGGGCATAGCGTAGAGCATGCTCGTGCGTTGCATGCGCTGTGTCGCTTCTTGTTCTTTGGAGAGTTTTTGGGGTACCGTTGCACTGCGGATGAGGGAAAGTTGAATGGCTCCGTATTGCGTTACTGCCACGAGAAACGCGAGCACTATATTATGAATGCCGAGAAGATTTACGATTCCCAAAAAAACAACCGTTACTGTTATGGGGGCATGCACAAAGGAATACAGAAGCTGCGTGTCAATGTGTGGCAACCCTTCTCTAAAGAGAGCAAAGTAGAGAGCAAAAAAGACCGGAATTTGTACTATAATCGCCAGAAGACCCCCAAATGGACTAATTTTTTTCTCTTTAAAGAGTGCCCCGGTACGTTTGGCACGTTCTTCGGGATTATCTTTGTAGACCTTATTTATTTCTGCTAATTCTCCCTGCACTGCCTGCATGCCCATCTGGGTCTTGATGGAAGCAGAAAAGGCCGGATAAAAAAGGATGCGAATGCCAAGCGTCAATATAATAATGGCCCAGCCGACATTGCCATTGGTAATGCCAATCAAGAAAATAAAAACGTTATAGATTGGATTTATGAGAATTGTTTGGAACATACAGTTTGCAAATCATTGATAAAGGCAGTTATGTGCGGCCGCGGAGGAATTTTCTTAATAAAGAACACTGCTTGAACTTCTGAGGTGAGCGAAAGGTTTTGCAGAGCAGTGTACAAAGAGCGTCGAAGTCGGTGGCGCATCACCGCAGTTTTGGCAAGTTTTTTAGACACGACGGCCGCACTACGAAACCCGCCCGACTTTGTAATATAGCGCAAAGAGAGATACTGCCCCTTAAGAGAACGACCGGTGGCAATAACGTTAAGAACTTCATTTGATCGTAGTCGACGACTATGAGAGAGCATATCCAGCTCAAGAACGTTTTCTACTCCCCACAGCGAGACGAGTGCGGCCTTTACGCGCACGACGTTTCAGTATTTGGCGTCCACCTGGAGTTCTGCTTCTCTTTAAAAATCCGTGAGTTCGAGCACGTTTGCGCTTTTTTGGTTGATACGTTTGAGACATAGAGGTGTAATAGTACCCGGTTGCACCAATATAGCCTATCAACAAGTTCTCCACAACTTCTGCACATGTTTGTACATTTTGACACCTGCTCGCCGCTGCAATATCCTGTGAGGTACCTTCTATGACCACCACGAAAGACCTTTGGGAAAACACTCTCGTTGAACTTGAACTCACTATTTCTCCACCTAATTTCAATACTTGGTTTCGAGACACCCATATCGTTCGCGTAGAGGACAATACCGTGTATCTTGGGGTGCCGAGTCAGTTTGCCCGCGATTGGCTTTCGCGCAAGTTTCATAAGGATATTTTACGCTCGCTGCGCGGACTCTCTGAGAACGTGCGCTCTATTGAATATATAATTTCCCGCGGCACTAAAAAGACTCCGGAGGAGATTGTTTCTACCCCCGCTGCTCCCTCAGAGCTCCCGCTTGAGGCGGTGCACACAAAAAGTAATCTAAATCCTCGCTTCACTCTTTCGAGTTTTGTCGTGGGACCTTTTAACGAACTCGCCCACGCCGCAGCCCAAGCAGTGATACGAAAACCAGGTATTGCGTACAACCCTCTCCTCATATACGGTCCTACGGGGCTCGGCAAAACGCATCTCATTCAAGCAATAGGAAATCACTTTCGCGTACACGCGCCCGACAGAAAGGTGTTTTACATGACCTCTGAAAAATTTTCTATGGATTACGTCTCAGCGCTTCAGGCAGGAAAAGTCCATAGTTTTAAAGAGCGATACCGACAGTATGATCTCCTGGTCATGGATGATGTGCAATTTCTTGCAGGCCGCGACAAGATAAAAGAGGAGTTCTTCCATCTCTTTAATTATCTCTATGACGGTAATAAGCAATTAGTATTTACTTCGGATCAACATCCAAATTTTATTCAGCAACTGGAAGACCGCATCAAATCGCGCCTGAGTGCCGGTATGATCGTTTCTATAACCCCACCGGATCACCAATCGCGTTTGGCAATTGTTCGAGCAAAAGCGGCGGTACACAAAGTCGTGCTTTCTGATGAAATTCTCGATTATTTAGCAGCAACAGTTGAAGGAAATGTGCGTGAGTTGGAAGGGGCTCTTAATCTTCTTCTCATTCAATTTGAAATGCGAGAAGGACCACTCACACTTGCCGACACAAAGAATATTTTGCGAACCGCCGCGGGGACAGCAAAAAAAGCAGTGTCAGTAGGAGAGGTAGTAAAAATAATTGCAAATTTTTATGGCATAGAAGAGACGAGTATTTATGAAAAAACGAGACGCAAAGAGGTTGTGCGGCCGCGACAAGTGATTATGTTTCTCCTGCGTGATGATTTTCACCTCTCATTTCCTGCGATAGGGGACAAGATGGGCGGTCGTGATCATACAACAGTTATTCACTCTTGTGACAAAATAAAAAATGAGCTTCTTTCAGATAGTATCCTTAACCAAGAGATTAGCCAGATTCGTCTGATGTTGAAATGATGGGGAAAAGAGCACAACAGTCTGTGGAAAGTATGCACCAATTATCTGTTAGTAATATAGTTTTTGACTCTTATACACACTGTACTATTGTTATCCCCGCAGCGCTTCGGATAAATACCTCAAGAGAGACCTACATAAAAATGACATATCCACCAATCCACAGCACTAGTAATAGTAATAGAGTATAAATAGATACCTATACACACTATGCGATTTGAAACTCCCACCGAACAATTTCATAACGCAGTATCTATAGCTGCTCGGTTTGCTGAGAGGCGAGCAAACCTCTCCGCGCTTGCAGGTATTCTTATTGCTGCAGAAAATGGAAGAATTCTTCTACGAGCTACTAATCTGGAATGCGGTGTTGAAATCAGCCTACCGGCAAAAGTGACTGAAGGAGGAGTGGTGGCTATTCCAGCACATACGCTTCAGGGGTTTATCTCTAATGTTCGTGGTAAGTCGGTATCTGTGGCTCACGTTGGTGAAGTAGTTCGTGTAGAAACTGATCGAGCGGTTGCTTCAATAAAAACTCTACCCGCAGATGACTTTCCTATTTTGCCACGAGTATCTGCCTCAACAGTATTTACCATTAAATCAAACGATCTCACCCGTGTGATTCGCAGCGTTGCGTTTTGTGCTGCAACATCAACTATTAAGCCGGAGCTACAAAGCATATTACTCTTTGCCGATGCAGGGAAGCTCAGCGCTGTAGCGACAGACTCTTTTCGTCTTGCAGAAAAAACTGCTTCCTTGCGCTCTGGTGGTAGTGTGCCACACCTTCTCCTTCCCGCACGAAACGCGGTGGAGTTTATGCGCATTCTTGAAACATACCAGGGCGATATTGATGTGTATTACAACGAAAATCAAATTTCAGCACACATTAACACAATCTATTTCACAAGTCGTCTTGTTGATGGATCTTTTCCTAATTACCGACAAATTATTCCTGCCTCCTTTAGCACGGAGGCCGTAGTATTACGGGAAGACTTTTCTCAGGCGCTCAAATCGCTTTCTATCTTTAGTGATAAATTTTTCCACATGTCCTTTGCAATAGAACCTAGCAAAAAAGCACTTATTCTTTCTTCGCACAATCCTGATGTTGGTGAGCAAACATCAACAATACATGCAGCTATTTCCGGAGAGGCGGTCACGATGTCATTTAATAGTCGTTATCTTGCCGACAGCCTACAAGCAATTAGTGGCGAAAGTATCCGCATACTTTCAAACGGGATGGGGAAAGCAATTCTTATTAAAGATGCGGCAGATGAATCATTTCTCTATCTCGCGATGCCCATGAACCGTTAAACGGGCGGGGCTCCGATAGGACTCGTTGTTGGGACTCCTTGAGGACCATTAAATCCGTTCTGTATTCCCCACTGCACAACCGGAGGGTCCCACAGGCGAAATTCCGGATCACTAGAAGGGTTTGTGAGAGGTGGTCCATTGGGATTATTTTTGTTCACCCAGTAGAGAATCTCATGGAGATAGCCATCAGCACCCGGTATTTGCCAATCTCCTTGTAATATAGGCTTGAGTCCTGTCGTAGTGGCCGTATCGTTTCTTACGAAAGAAACGTTTGGAAGTGTGTTTATCGCATAATCCATAAATTCGTGCCACATGGGACCCACAATAAAGCCAGACACTTTTTTTACCATGGGGCTATTATCGTTATTACCTGCCCAGACACCCACTACTAGGTTCGGGGTGTAGCCAATGGTCCAAGCATCACGATAATTATTGGTGGTACCGGTTTTAACGGCAACGTCGTGGCCCGGGAAACTTAAAAATCCATTTTCACCAAGCGGTGCGCGCGCAACTGCATCGGAAAGTATGTTATTGATACTTTCTGCAATCGAGTTTTGCAGTATAGGGGTTCCTTCTACTTGCGTATTGTCCTCGATGGCATTGCCATTTTGATCTTCGACCTTAAGCACGGCGATAGGAGCGTAGTGCGTGCCATTAGTCGCAAACGTGTCATACGCACCCACCATATCAAGGAGTGTCACTTCGCCACCACCAAGCACCAAGGTGAGGCCATACTGGCCTGGGTCGCCCAAAGTCTCCACACCCATGCTTTTGGCAAGCGTTAGTGTGTCACTAATGCCAGCAAGGTAGAGCACTTTGACCGAGGGCACATTTATTGATTGGGCAAGAGCGTCGCGAAGGGTCATAGGTCCACGAAATTTATTATCATAATTAGTCGGAGAATAGCAGTTAGGTTGGCCGGGTGTAAAATCATTTGCTGCACAGTTAGTTGAGAACTGTGTGGGGACGTCAAATACTACCGTATCGGGTGTATAACCTTTTATAAACGCTTCGGCATAGGCAAACGGTTTGAACGACGAACCGGGCTGGCGCGATGCCAAGGTGACATTGTAATTGCCATCAATAGTAGTATCAAAATAGTTGCGCGAGCCGACCATCGCAAGTATCTGTCCCGTATTGGGGTCAAGAGCCACAAGACCGGCGTTTGATGCATTGAATGTTTTTGCGTTTGAGAGGGCCCATTTTTGTACGATTGCTTGTGCTTGTGTCTGCATATCGGCATTAAGAGTGGTAATAACCTTCCACCCACCATGCTGAAGCACATCAATTCCATATTTATTTTCTAGATACTGTTGGACATAAAAAACAAAATGCGGAGCGAGAATAGAAGTCGTTTGCAGCGGCTGAAAGACCACTTGTTCGCTCTGCGCTACTGTCAGCTGCTCTTGGGTGATATAGCCGTATGCAAACATTTTTTGCAGCACCAGATTCTTACGGGCATCCAGGTCACTCCTGTGATTCCCATAGGGAGAGTAGTATGTCGGAGCAGGGAGCACGGCCGCTAAATATGCCGCCTGGGCGAGGTCGACATCGCTTGCATGAGTATTAAAAAAAGTTTCTGATGCCTGTTCCACTCCGTAAATATTTCCCCCATAGGGTGATTGGTTGAGATAAATCTCCAAAATCTGATCTTTAGAGAGCGAACGCGTGAGTTTAAGCGCCAATACCCATTCCTTCAATTTGCGCGTAATACTTTTGTCATTAGAGAGGATGGTTTCTTTGACGACTTGCTGGGTAAGGGTGGAACCGCCCTGTACCGACCCGCCATGAAGAACATCCGCCAGGAATGCGCGGATAATTGAGGTTGGTCGAATGCCGCTATTTTCATAAAACGTAGCATCTTCTATGGCAATAGTCGCATCCTGGATGTTTGGAGAAATTTGGGATAGCGGCACTACGGTGCGGCGCGTATCATTATTAAGATCATACAGAAGGACCGTGCCCGTGCGATCATATATATTTACTGATTGTTCTACTACTCGGTTTTCAAGCGAGGACAGGTCGGGGAGTTGTAGTGTCGAGGCCCACAACAAAAAAATTCCTGCTAGAGCGAAAAACCCTCCTCCTATCCAGAGCAGAGTTGTTTTCCAGTGTTTTTTTATGGAGCGTAGAAACTGCTTTTTTGAGAAGCGCATGCGGCGATTATAACACCGTGTTAGAGTGTCTGGTATGGGATTTTTGCCTACGTCAAAAGTATCAACTGACGAGGTGGTTATTGAGGAAATACTTACCAGAAGTATTGCAAGCGTTCTTCCTTCCAAAGAAGAACTGAGAATCCTCTTGCGCCAAGGGAAGCACCTGCGTATCTATCTTGGTGTTGATGCGACTGGGGCGCAGCTCCACCTGGGGCACGCGACAAATTTTCTTCTTCTTGAAAAACTACGTATGCTCGGACATGAAATTATTATTTTGTTTGGTGATTTTACCGCTCGTATCGGTGATCCTACGAACAAAGAGGCAGTACGACGTCAACTTTCTATGGAGGAGGTTGAGAGAAATATTTCAGACTGGAAGACACAAGTTTCAAAAGTAATTCGTTTTTCGGGAACAAATCCTGCAAAAATCTTGCGCAATAGCGTGTGGCTTTCAAAACTTACCACCAACGAGCTCGTTGATATCGCCGCTATTTTTACGCTGCAGCAGATGGTGGAGCGGGATATGTTTGAAAATCGGATCAAAGAGGGGAAGCCCATATACCTGCACGAGTTTCTCTATCCGCTGCTGCAAGGATATGACAGTGTTGCCATGGATGTAGACGTGGAAGTGGGAGGAAGCGACCAGACCTTCAACATGCTTATGGGTCGAACTCTGCAAAAAAAATATCACCACAAAAATAAATTTGTCATTGCAACAACTCTTCTTGAAGATCCACGCACTGGCAAAAAACTCATGAGCAAAAGTGAAGGATCCTACATTGCCCTTAACGACGCTCCAAGCGAGATGTTTGGTAAAACCATGGCGCTTCCGGATGGGGTGGTCAGGCAAATGTTTATCGACACCACACTGTTGCCCATGACTGAAATAGAGGCAGTACTGCAGGGTCATCCAAAAGACGCCAAGATGCGTCTTGCCCGCGAAATTGTCACGCTCTATCACGACAAAGATGCTGCTAAGAAAGCTGAAGAAAACTTTTCCTCAACTTTTAGTGAGGGAGAAATACCTGAAGGTATACAAACAATTGAGGTAGAGAAAAACACCACTCTTTTCAGTGTGCTCATTGAGCAGAAATTGATTTCTTCTCGTTCTGATTTTTCTCGGCTACTTCAGCAAGGCGCGATTAAAGATCTAAGTACTGGAGAGAAACTCAAAGATCATAATTTTATTATAGAAAGAGAGATCACACTACGCATCGGCAAACATCGGTTTCTAAAGATTATGGTCAACTGAAAACTCGCCCGCGGGCGAGTTTTCTTATGCTTTCTTCTCTTCCTCTTCTAAGAGGCCATCATCGTCTTCCGCATCCTCGTCATCATCGGGGACCTCCGTATCCTCATCAACATCGCCCGCCTCTTGCGGATCTCGCACTTCAAACTCTTCGTACATACTATAAGGGTCGTTAGATCAATAATTTGCTATGCACTGCTGGTGTTGTATCAAAAACAATATTTTTTGCAACTTACTAAACAGAAGTGTGTGGATATCTTGCTGAAGCAAGACAGGTCAGAGCGATTGCGATGGCATCTATTTCATCATCAAGCCTTGAACGTTTGGGAAGGGTGATAAGCCGCTCCACCATTGTGGCAACCGCTGCTTTGCCGCTTTTGCCATAGCCCGTAACTGCAAGTTTTATTTGCAGCGGCGTATACGCGTAGAGTGTGAGCCTGTGTCGGGCTGCCGTATAGGCCAGGACTCCCCGCACTTGAGCTATTTGCATAGCGGTTTTGGCATTTTTTTCAAAATATATCTCTTCAAGAGCGATACTCGTGGGGTGCCACCGGGTGATCAAACGCTCAGCTTCCATCCCGATAATTTCTAGTCGCTGCGGAAAGGGGAGCGTTGAGAGAGTACGCAGACAGGAGGAATATAGCAGGGTGTTTTTTTCTATCACTGCTACTCCCAGGCGCTCAAACCCGGGATCAAAGGCAAGTACTCGTGCTTCAGGCTGTGTTGGTGTAGACATCACTGACATCATCGTGCTCCTCAAGCTCATCGACCAAGCGTGCCAGTTTTTCAAGATCCCCTTCGGGGAGGGATATCGGAGCAATCGGTTCAAGTCCTTCCTCTTTTTTATTAAACGCCCATAGCGCAGCACCAGGGGCAGCAAGAGCGCCGCCATTTTTGCTGAGCAAATGTTTTATTTCTTGCGCGGTGCGATTGCGATTATCCGTATACCCCTCAATGATAAGCGCCGCGCCACCCGGACCGTATGCCTCGTAGGTGACCGCTTCAAGTAAAGCGTCACTCCCAGATGCTTTAGTAATTGCGCGATCAATATTCTCTGTCGGCATATTTGCCACCCGGGCCTTTTCTATTGCAGTGCGAAGGCCCGGTGCACTACGGTCGCCCGCAGCTTTTTTTGCTTCAACAGCAATGAAGCGCACCAGTTTGGAGAACATTTTACCTTTGCGTACGTCGGTAACAGCTTTTTGATGCTTGAGCTTTGCCCATTTGCTATGACCGGACATATGCCGTTAGTTATACCCCAAAACGCTTTCCTACAACAACGGCTGTGTTGCGGGCGGCTTTTTCCCCACATGGCTGTACGCTTTGGGAGTCGCGACGCGACCTCTCGGCGTGCGCTCGATAAGTCCGAGCTGAAGCAAGAAGGGCTCGTGCACCTCAGAAAGGGTCTCCGGTTCCTCTGCAAGCGCTGCCGCAAGCGCATTTACGCCCGCAGGCCCCCCCGCGAAGCGATCCATGAGTGCGATAAGGAGTTTACGGTCAAGGGGCGTAAGACCGAGCTCATCAATTTCAAGCATAGCGAGAGCCTCAGAGACCGTTTCTTTTGTAAGCGGTTGGCGTTTGAGTTGTGCGTAATCCCGTGCGCGTTTCAAAAGATAATTTGATGTTCTTGGCGTCGCGCGGCTGCGTTTTGCAATTTCCTTCACCCCAGCCTCATCAATTTTTACATCTAAAATTTTTGCTGAACGTCGAACGATTTTGGCAATATCATCTTCGGAGTAAAACTCAAGACGAAACGTTCCTCCAGAAAATCGCGAGCGCAAGGGAGCGGAGAGATCTGCAACGCGGGTCGTGGCTGCAACGAGGGTAAATGGGGGCAACGGAAGTTCAAGAGTGCGTGCGGAAGGACCTTTGCCGATAATGATATTAAGTGAGCTCGATTCCATTGCCGGGTAGAGTACCTCTTCAATAACTCGCGAGAGTCGGTGGATCTCGTCGATAAATAAAATGTCTCCAGGCACGAGATTGCTGAGGAGCGCCGCCAAGTCGCCCACGCGCTCAATTGCGGGTCCTGAGGTTGAACGCACACTGCCCCCAAGTTCTCGTGCAATAAGATGGGCGAGCGTTGTTTTTCCAAGGCCCGGTGGACCATAAAAAAGAACATGCTCCGGCGCGGTACCGCGTTCTTTTGCAGCGGAAATTAAAATACGGAGGTTTTCCTTAACGGCTTCTTGTCCCACGTACTCCTCCCAGGAAGAAGGGCGCAGGGCTTGCTCCATGGAAACACTGCCAGTTTCGTCGCTTGACATATAATACGTAATATGCTACAGTAGTTTCAGTCGCTCCTCTCGGGGAGCTTTTTTAGAAAGAGTGCACCTTCAAGCAGTACACCCGGGGAGGGTACTGGAACCTTACTAAGGACGTTTTGGCTCATTGTTTTATACAACTGTTGCGGGAACTATCCTCAGGTTTGGCGTCCGCTTCTTCGCTTGTCGAAGATGAGTATTGCTTGGCGGTGTATTCTTTCGAAACTATTCCCACTGTACCCGTTTTGTCTTCTCGCGCAACATTTGACTAAACGATTGCGTCAATGTCTACCACACGCCTGAGCTCCTCAAGGGACGTGACGCCTAGAAGTATTTTTATAATGCCATCCTCCACCATGGTGGGAATTCCTTGCGGCTTTGCGGCCTCTGCTACCTCCCGTTCACTTGGTTTGGTGCGGAGCACCTCTTCAATAGGGCGATCCATGTAAATCGCTTCAAATATACCGATACGTCCTTTGTATCCTCGACCCTTGCATACAGCGCATCCCTGAGGTGCAGGATCCCAAATAGTACTTATCGTTTGGGGCACGAGCGTGCGATCGACAATTCCTCCGAGGATGCGCTCAATAGTTATTTTTTCTTCTGCATTTATTGGCCGTTCCTTTTTACACTGCTGGCAAAGTTTGCGCACCAGGCGCTGAGCCATCGCGATATTAACTGAGGAGCTCAGTACTTTTTCAGGGACGCTGAGATCAATCAAGCGGGGGAAAGAACCTGCTGCATCGTTGGTGTGAAGCGTTGAAAAGACCAAGTGCCCGGTGAGCGCGGCATTGATTGCGGTCGCAGCTACTTCTTCATCTCTGATTTCCCCCACCATGATAATGTCGGGATCTTGGCGGAGAATTGAACGCAATCCTTCCGCAAAAGTATATTTTTTCTCATCTACTTGGGTTTGTACAATACCCGGCAAGTGATACTCAATCGGATCTTCGATAGTAATAATTTTTGTGCCGGGGCTATTAATCTTGCGCAAAAAAGCGTACAGAGTGGTCGTCTTACCGCTTCCGGTTGGCCCCGTGGTAAGCACCATGCCGTTTGGACGCGTTATTTCTCTTTCAATGCGCTGGCGTAACTTCTCTCCCATGCCAAGCTCTTCCAGAGTTACGCTGATGGCTTTTGGATTAAGAATTCGCAGCACCAGTGTTTCGCCGTAATTTCCAGGAAGCACCGACGTGCGGAGTTCTATTTCATCCCCCTTGATCTTGATGCTGAAGCGCCCGTCTTGGGCTTCACTCGTGATATTGAGTTTGAGGCCTGAGAGGAGCTTCAAGCGCGAAAGAAGCAACCGATACGTTTCGTGATCAAAGGTAAGTATGTCAACGAGCACCCCATCAAGGCGGTAGCGCAAACGCACCGCTGCTTCTTCTGGTTCCATATGGACATCTGAGGCTTCTGTGGAGAGCCCGCCGGCAAGTATTACTTCAAGTATTCGGGTGATGCGATACGTCTTTTTGATCACGATCGCCTCGTTGATGAGGGTGCCTATATCGGTAAGGTTTTGTACTTTACTGGCGAGCTCCTCGATCTCGGCGGGTGAGATTTCAAATACTCCTGCCTTGCTTTCCGTGGCATAGGAAAGATCGGCATAGCGCTCGTAGGCGCGCTTGAGACTTTCTTGAGAAGCCATAAATGTTACGGTGTCGTAGCCGAGCTCTTTGAGTTTCTCAATAACCATCTTTGCTTTTGAATTTTCAGGCGATCGCACCGCCACACTTAGGCGCTTTCCTACACGGCCAAAAACTACGGTCTCGGCATCGTGGGATTCGTCTTCTTTAATGAGCCGGAGCGCATCGGTGTTTATCGCCACCAAGGAGAGATCTACGTACTGCACGCCGTACTTATGAGAAAGTATCTCTACTACCTCTTCTTCTTCGCGCTTGCGGAGAATGTCCAGGTGCTTTTCTTGTTCTTGATCGGCAAACACTACCATCCTCCTATTCTACAATGTGTTTTGCTACACTGTGCTCTATGAGTCGCGTATCTCTTCAAGAAATGCCTTCTTTGGCACGTTCAGTATTAGGGATCCTCTCGGGCGCTACAAAAAATGATAGCGCATTTGTTATAGCGCTTGAGGGTAATTTAGGGGCAGGAAAGACTACCCTTGTGCAAACGCTTGCAAAAGAGCTTGGTGTATCTGTGGTAGTGCAGAGCCCGACCTATGTACTTATGAAATCCTATCCTATTCAGTTTGGTTCATTCACCACTCTCATACATATCGATGCATATCGCCTAGATGTGCCTGAGGAGTTTAGCGCGTTAAAACCGGAAAAGTTTTTGAATGATCCGCACGTGCTTGTATGTATTGAATGGCCGGAGCGTTTAAAAGGAGTGTTGCCAGAAACTGATATGAAATTAGTATTTTCTCATATTGAGGGAGAAGAAAATATGCGGGAGGTGGAGGGGATATAAAAGAAGAGGCCGCGAAGAATTACTTCGCGGCCTTGGGCGGATCATTTGTGGCAATCCAGCCTTCCACCCGTTCTGACTGTGCAGTGGGTGGGTAAGGGGTGCGGCGCCGTGTGATATGTGACGGGCAACATAGCCCATGTTCCCACCTTTGGAATCACCATGACCACCACCGCCGAGATGAGTACAGCAATGAAGAGCAATACGAGGTTGTTGTTCACGTGAACCTCCTTAACTGAAGAAGAGTCTAGCATACTACATGCGAGATGTCAAGTAAGCCCTAAAATATGGTAAAATAAGACTTATATGGCTAAAAAGCGCCTCATAATCCTTGATATGCACGCGATTTTGCATCGCGCCTACCACGCGCTTCCTGACTTTTCTTCTTCTAAGGGAGAGCCTACTGGAGCGCTCTACGGCCTTGTATCCATGCTCGTGCGCATTCTCACTGATCTGAAACCCGACTACATTGTTGCTACCTTTGATTTAGCAGAGCCGACACACCGACATATTGCTTATGAGCAATACAAAGCGCATCGACCGAAAACGGACGATGCGCTTATTTCGCAAATAATTCGCTCTCGCGACGTGCTTGATGCTCTCAGTATTCCGCATTACGAATGTGAAGGATTTGAAGCAGATGATGTAATCGGCACCATTGTCGAGAATCTTAAAAAAAAGAATGACCTTGAAATTATTATTGCCTCCGGAGATATGGATACACTCCAGTTGGTGGAAGGGCAACGGGTACGAGTTTTTACTCTGAAAAAAGGCCTCTCCGATACTGTTCTTTACGATGAGGCCGGAGTAATAGCGCGCTATGGATTCCCGCCGAAGCAGCTGCCTGACTATAAGGGATTGTATGGGGATCCGTCTGATAACATACCTGGCGTGAAAGGGATAGGAGAAAAAACCGCAAGCATACTCATCGCTCATTTCGATACTCTGGAGAAACTGTACGCTACGCTCAAAAAGAATCCTAAAAAAGTTGCTGCAGCAGGAATAAAAGAGGGCATGATCAAAAAACTTCTTGAACAGGAGGAAGAAGCAAAGTTTTCAAAAGTACTCGCTGAAATTCGTCTTGATGCGCCAATCAATTTTATCCTTCCTAAAAAAACCTGGCGAGAACAAGTTGAGACTGAAAAAGTACTCAATATGTTATCTGAGTTTGACTTCCGTTCACTCATGCCGCGGGTGCGCGAACTTCTTGGAGTTCAGGCAGTGCATGCAGAGACAGAAGAAGATTTAAAGAATCAGCAGTTTTCACAAGAAGAGTTTCATAAAATGGCAATCGCGGTCTGGGTGCTTGATTCAACTATTACCAACCCCACCATCGAAGACATATATCGTCTTGGTAAATCAAAAGATTTCGCTATTGCAGCTTCGCATATTGAAGAAGAGATCGCCCATAATGGACTTTCCTTTGTATATAAGCAGATTGAACTACCACTTATGCCCGTGCTGCGGCAGATGGAGAAGCGGGGAATAAAGATTGATCGGACATTTCTCGCGAAACTGTCAAAGCAATATCATTCTGAACTTGAGGCTATAGCTGCTCGAGTATACGCTATTGCAGGAGAAACGTTCAATATCAATTCACCAAAACAGCTCGGCGAGATACTCTTTGATAGACTCGGCCTTGCGGTTAAAAACCAAAAAAAAACAACAACCGGTGCACGGTCAACTCGTGAATCTGAACTTGAGAAAATGCGTGAACTACATCCTATAATTTCTGACATTCTTTCCCATCGAGAACTTCAAAAACTCCTTTCAACGTATATCGACAATATCCCTACACTTCTTGATAAAAAAAACAGATTGCACACATCTTTTATACAGACGGGCACCACCACTGGCCGTCTTGCATCACAAAATCCAAATCTTCAAAATATTCCGATCAAAACAGAACTCGGACGTGCCATACGGCATGCCTTTGTAGCGGATACTGACATGCAGCTTGTTTCGCTGGATTATTCCCAGATTGAACTACGTATAGCGGCTTTTCTTTCGCGTGATGAAGAGCTGGCTAAAATTTTCAGAGATGGTCGTGATGTGCATGCAGAAGTAGCAGCAAGAATATTTAATGTACCGGCGGATAAAGTAACATATGAACAACGACGCCGTGCGAAAGTTATTAACTTCGGTATCCTCTATGGGATGGGAGTTACCAGCTTGCGTGAAGCACTTGGAACTACACGCGGAGAAGCGCAGGAGTTTTATAATGAGTATTTTGAGGCCTTTCCGCGCTTGGCCGCGTATCTTGATGAAGTGAAAGCGCAAGCTGCACGGGATGGATATACCACTACGTACTTCGGACGGCGTCGGTATTTCGAAGGTATCCACTCGCCGATACCCTACATGCGTGCTGCCTCGGAGCGGATGGCTATCAATGCTCCTATGCAGGGAACCCAATCAGATATTGTAAAACTTGCTATGGTTCGCATTGATGCATGGCTGCGAGAAAAAGGTCTGCCGGATCGCGCACACTTACTCCTTCAAGTGCACGACGAATTACTGTTTGAAATAGAGACAGATACTGTGAAAGAATATACACAGAAAATCAAAACAATCATGGAGGAAGTTATTCCTATAGATGAACGTCGCGGGATACCTCTTGTTGTAGAAGGCAAAGTAGGGAAAGATTGGGGAGAAATGAAAAAGATATGATGTACGTTGTTGTCGGCATAAATCCAGCTGCTCGAGGAGAGAAACGTCGCGCTTTTCTCAACAAAACTCCTGCTGAAGAGCTGCAGTGGGAAAATATGAGTATCGAAGAGCTGGGATCTCTGGCCTCAACACCTTCCTTATGGGGAAATATGCAAGCATTTGTACTTACAGGAGCGCTTAGTGATCCTGAGCGCGGAGAAGAATTTCTCTCGCTTGCTGAAGGATTGGTTTCTTCACCACACGTATTTGTATTTGAGGAGGAGAAATTGCTTAAGAAACAAACTGATGCGGTAACAAAAGCCGGTGCAACCGTCGCAGCACTAGCTGCACCCAAAAAGGAGGAATCATTTAATGTTTTTTCTCTTGCGAGTACTTTTGCTCTACGCGATCGCAAAAAATTCTGGATTTTGCTCGTGAAAGCGCTACGCGCTGGTGTAGTTCCCGAGAATATTACCGGGATATTGCACTGGAAAGTGCGCGATATGCTTGCAGCCACCCGCGTGGCACACTATACACGCACAGAGCTTATCGACCTCTCCCGACAACTTGTGGTGATGTATCATGATGCGCACCGTGGCGCCGGGGATCTAGCACTCTTGCTTGAGAGATTCGCTCTAACGTTGTAGTTTAATGATATTCCGCCCATAGCTCAGTTGGTAGAGCAGCTCCCTTTTAAGGAGAGGGTCGCAGGTTCGAATCCTGCTGGGCGGACTGAAGTTAGTCTTCATAAATGCTACACTAATGTAGCAAGAAAACATGGTTCGACTTCTCTATACACATGAATTGAAACCACATGAGAAAGTAGTTATTTCTCACGCTCTACTTCTACTCGCTGAAGTACTCTGGACTAGAACTGTTACGACACCGATTCTTGTTGACACAAAAACAAAGACCATTCTTGATGGACATCATCGTTGGTGGGTCGGTAAGAGACTCGGTTTCCGTCGTATTCCTGCCTACTGTGTTGATTATCTCAACGATGACAGTATTGGTTGTGAGCCAAGGAGGAAAGAAATACCCATAAATAAAGAAATTATTATTGCTACAGCGCAGTCAGGCCAGATCTATCCACCGAAAACGACACGGCATATCTATAAACTACCAGCCTCTGTCACATATCCTCTTGGAGATTTATTCTAAGAGCCTAATTTGGCTTTTAGCGAATCTCTTAAGCCGATCTTATGAAGTTTTTCTTACTAATGAAGCCCCCTACGTTGGTGGGGGCTTCGATTGTTACTTTGCACTAGCCCCGGTCAGACTTTTGTTGGCTTAGTGTCATAAAATACTTCGATCTCGTAGATGGCGAAAGCCACGAACATTAGTACGAAGAAGAAGAGACCTGTAACCCACAACCAGAGTGGCTCGGGCCTCAGAATTGCCAAGAACATACCTCCTACTGCCACAAAAAGAAGCGCACTTAGCACAGAGCACCCTGCCGCAATAACAAGTAGCCCTCGATGTACCTCCTTAAGCAAGATAACTGTGTTGAGGATACAAGTGATGGACCATAAGACGAGAGTGGAATATACGACCGCATCCATTGTTCTGTGTTCCTCCTTAGAACAGAGTGGTGCAACTGCTGGCAAACATAGAGGACTTTCTTACATAAATCAAGTGCACAATATTAAGCCGCTATTTCATCCCCAAAAGTACAAACAATGCTATCCCCGCAGTGACTGAAACGTTCAACGATTCTTTTTTACCGTGCATAGGAATTTCCAAAATTGCATCCGTCTCTTTCAACACTTTGGTAGAAAGCCCACGAACTTCATTACCAAGCACAAGCACGATTGGTTGTGCTGGGTCTTTCAGTTTCCAGTTAAATAATGAAATCGATCTTGAATCTTGTTCAACCGCAAGTACCGCATGCCCCTCTTTTTTAAGTCGCCGTAAAGTAGGCGTCAACTGTTGTACCTGAGACCACGGTACTGTTTTTTCTGCCCCCAGAGATACTTTAGTAAAATCGCTGCGCTTCCTCCCAAAGCGATCTACAGGCGCGGGTGTATACCCAGAGAGGAGGATACGGAAAACTCCCGCCGCATCCGCGGTTCGAAATATCGAACCCACATTATGCACACTGCGAATATTGTGAAGCACGAGCGTGCATTTTACTTTGGAGCGCTTGATCACGCCGTCATACTACTTAGAGTGGCACATCAAACGCAAATGCGCCTGCACCAGTCATCAAAAGAGACAGGCATATAATCGCAAGAAGAATATAAGCGAGGTGTGAAAGGGGAGAGATATGACGCAGTCCTCGTTTGATAAAGAAAATCTTAAGACAAATAATAGCGCCCACAAGAGCAGCTATTTGCGTTAAAAATCCCACCAAAAGAAACACGGCTACCGCACCCTCTACTAAGGTGAAAAGGCCGCTGAGCCATAGCGCAACGCTATAGTCGATCACCGAAATCTCGCGGGCCACCGTCTTGTGGTTTTTTAGATGAAAGATCGCGAGATAGAAAAATACGCCAGCTACAGCAAGTCGCAAAAGGGTAGGAGCGAAAAAACTAAACACGAGCAAGTGAGGAAATGGATTTAACATAGATATTATGGTGAATTATAAATAGATGTATTTGTTCCAGAAGTATTTTGTGTGCTGCTTGCGGTTTGTATTGGTGAAGAAAGAAAGAGACCCCCCACGCCTCCTTTTTGGAGTCCCCCACGCACAATCCACAATACGATGAGTATTGCAAGCACTCCCACCACAAAGAACAAATCATTCATTGCTCCACTACCATTGCCTTTCTTATCATCTTTCTTTTCCTCATCTGCCATAGCTATCCTAAGTATATCCCAGCTTCTTAAGCTCTTCCTCAGCGACTCCCTTATCACTCCATATCTCTTTGCTACCACTGGGCCCCATAATATAGGGATCAGTGCCTTTGCCGGTAATGAGTACTGCATCACCCTTCTTAGCCTCTTTGAGCCCGGAGGCAATGGCAGCGCGGCGATCAAGAACAATGTGCGGATGTTTCGTCGTAAACCCCTTTGCGACCTCCTCGATAATGTGACGTGGATCCTCATCGTAGGGGTCTTCATTGGTGAGTATCGCGACATCACAAAATTCCTCCACAAGCTTTCCCATCTCACGTCGCTTCCAGGTATCGCGCCCTCCACCAGTTGCTCCAAGCACGCCGATTATTCTATGCATACGATAAGTCTCATATAATGCGCGAAGTGAATCGGGCGTGTGCGCATAATCAACAATGACGCTAAATGGCTGATTCTTTTCAACACGCTCGGCGCGACCCAAAATAGGAGGAATATGCTCCAGAGCCTTTTTCATATGTCCGCGCGGGATGCCGAGCGCCTCCCCCAGAGTGAGCGCAGCAAGCGCATTCTTAAGGTTAAAAACTCCAGGCAGTGGCATCGTAAATAGCTCCCCACGCCACATAAAACGCACTCCGCGATCATCAACTTGATAGGGTTCGGCATCTTGAAGTGAGAAAGGAGCTTTAACATCTACATCAATATTAAGAAAGGCTTCACCATACGCGTCATCGACATTGGCAACCATAATCCGTGGACGCTTCGACGAGCGCACCAGACTCTGAGCTAAAGAAAGTTTCGCTGCAACGTAGTTCTCCATCCCGCCGTGGGACTCAAGATGCTCTGGTGCCAGATTGGTAAAAATAAGCGCATTCATCTCAATGCCTTTGTGGCGGAATTGTCGAGCGCCTTCTGATGTCATTTCGATAACTGCGTGTGTCACGCCTTCATCAATCGCAGCGCGCAAAAAACGTTGTAAAAAAAAGCGCCCCGGCATCGTCATCTTAAAAAGATTTCGCTCGCTTCTCTCTCCTATCGCAAAGCGGATCGTGCTTGCAAGCGCGACCCTATATCCAGCCTCAGTAAGCATGGCTCCAACAAGCTCAGCGGTTGTAGATTTGCCTTTGGTGCCGGTGATCCCGATAATCACGAGTTTTTTGGAAGGGAATCGGTACCAGAATGCTCCGAGGTAGGCAAGAAAAAAATGATAGGCGTTTATCCACTGCTTCGGAACCAGTCGTTTCATACAGACGCGCGCGTGCCAAGTATTTTAAGTACCGCAGCAACACGCTCAGAAATAGTGGTGGGTTGAGTAGTTTCTCGAGTTAATGTTTTAAGTGCTTGACGGGCTTCTTCAGTGCGGTAGCCAAGCGCGAGAAGCGCTTCTATCACTTCCGCGTCGTGAACGCTTGAGGTGTTGGCTTCTTCTTTGGAGTTTGCAAGCTTGTCGCGCAATTCAACGACCACGCGCTCCGCACTTTTCTTACCGATGCCAACAACTTTGATAAGCGCATTCGTGTCTCCGCGAATAATGGACTCTTTGATTGTTTTCACATCGGCGAGATTAAGAATCCCCAACGCAGTTTTTGGACCGATGCCGGAAACACTCGTCAGCTGTTTAAAAAACGCAAGCTCTTCTTCCGTTGGAAATCCATAGAGATCTATAGCATCTTCACGCACTGCCGTATGAATGAAAAGTGAAACAATGCCAACTCTTCCGATACGCATCGCTTCTAGTGAAAAAAGAGGAGTACGCACTGCATATCCAACCCCGGCGACTTCAAGAATGATCGCCCCGTCTGATGTGATGCCCTCAAATGTTCCGGTTAGCTTGCCTATCATATATAGATAGAGTACTATCCCGACATGGCAATTACCACATCGGCAAAAAAAGCACATCGTCAGTCAAAACGCAAAAAAGCGATGAATGATAAGTACAAAATATCTATTCGCAAAGCATTTAAATATGTTCGACTTGCGAAAAAAGGAGATATGCAGGCACTTGCTCTTGCCTACAAAGCTATCGATAAGGCAGCAAAACATGGTCTTTTGAAAAAAAATACTGCTGCTCGCCGTAAGGCAAAAGTTGCACGCATGCTCAAGAGTTAATAACTCTTTTAGAGGATATTTTTAATACGTGTACCCCCACGGGGAATCGAACCTCGATCTCAGGCTTCGGAGGCCTGCGCTCTATCCGTTGAGCTATGAGGGCATCTTGTCCTCTCGGCAGGAATCGAACCTGCATTACAAGCTCCGCAAGCTTGCGTTCTATCCGTTGAACTACGAGAGGTAGTTTATAGGTTGTATCACAGGCCGAAGATTTCTGCGAGACTATCGCTGAGTCGTGCTTCCGCTTCTGTTTCCTCGATGTATTGTTCTAGCCGTGAACGGATGGTTTCCGGCGATGTCCCCTCAAGAGAGAGAAGTATTCGTGGGGTAAGGAAGCTCTTCACGGTAAGTATAAGTTCGGGTTTGTGCGGTTCCTCTGCGATGCTAAAGGAATGGATAGATCCATAGGGATAGAGTGTGCCATCCACACTGATACCGCGCTCATCGATACGTACCATGTGCTCTCGTGGACCTCGCGCAGCCAAAAAACCGATGGACCCCGCACCAATAATCAAGATACAGGCAAGCAATATGTTGCTGAAAAAAACAGCAGCGATTGCGCCCGCAACCGCAAGTACACCAAGGGTCCAGTACCAATCAGCGCTGCGTTCAGTGTGCTCGTGAGTGAGCACACTCCATGAAATAGCGGGCTCCGGTTGAGTCATTTCCATAAGTATACCCTGGGAATCGGATTATCTTTGAAAGGGTGTACAAAAAAGTGGGGTTTTTAAAAGGGCGTATACTTATTCTTATGGCATCTATAGACCATTCCTTTTTCTTTGTGTTATACAGCTTTGCTGGTCGTTCTCATATTGGAGACTTTCTCATTATCTTTTTCGGAGAATACTTTTTGTATATTATTTTTGCTATATTGGCATATTTTCTCTACAGAGCATACCGAAATAAAAAGAGAAAGGAAGTATACGGATATTTTGTCGCATTATTTGCAGCTCTTTTTGCACGTTTTGGAGTCGAGAATGTTATTCACTTTTTCTATCATCGACCGCGGCCGTTCATCGCACTTCACTTGCCGCATCTCTTAAGCGACATGTCATACTCTTTTCCTTCCGGCCACACTATCTTTATGTTTGCACTTGCAACAGGAATCTTTTTCGTTAACCGTAAATTCTCTTATTTTTTATATGCCTCCGGTTTGGTCATAGGGCTCGCACGTGTTATGGGCGGCGTGCATTATCCTTCAGACATTCTTGGCGGAGCGATACTGGGTATTTTGACGGGATACATTGTCTATAAATTACTAGAAAGATTTGGACCAAAAAGGAATGGGATAAGCCCTATAAGATCCAGTAAAAAGATATTTTCTTAAATATCTGTAATCTTTCCAAAAATATTTTAGCGCGGATGCTATGGAGAAATTCCAAACATCCAAACAACGTCACGCTGAGTTCTTTTAGGAAAGATGTTTGGAGATAAGTTTTGTCATCTCAAACATATTGACCGTTGCCTTACCACCAAATACTTTCTTTAAATTTTCATCGGCATTGATATTACGCTTGTTTTTTTGATCTTGAAGATCATTTTTCTTAATATATACCCAAAGTTTTTTGACAACTTCTGATCTGGGCATAGGCCCCTTTCCTACAACCGCAGCTAAATCAGAGCTGATAGTCATTGGCTTCATAAACGCGGAATTGCTATTTGCCATATTTTTTAATTACTTATTAAAAGCCCTCATATCTATAGTAGCACCTTGTGCACTTTAATTCTCGAGTCGTAATTTGGCCATATACTTCAGGGTTGTCCGATAAAAAGTATTTTTTGTAGTGAGGGTCGGTCAGAAACCAATTTATATCAAGCAGTATAAGGGTTATTTAACTAGTGTTGGAACAACTAACAACTCCAGGTGGTACTGGTTGCTGTTACTCGAGGTTAACCCATGATTAACAAATAGACCATTTACAAGATACAAATGGTTCGGTTGCATGAGATCAATACCGGTGCCAGTAATAGGCAAATCATAGCTGGAGATTAATCCAGTGGATTCATCGGAAAAAATAATATACCCCGCTTCTTTCTTTAGAAAATATCCCTGAATCAAAACCGTCTGACCAACAAAAGACTGTGCATGTTGTGTGACTTCACCAACCGTATGCGTCGGTAGAGTTTGATTGGAGGATTGGGAAGAGAAGTTGTGGTTAATAATGTCTAAACCGTCTGGGATATTCAATTGACCTACTCCGATCCCTGGTTTTCCCGTAACACCATATTGCCAGATAATTTTCTTGGTCTGCTTGTCAATCACAATCACCCGATGATTAAAGTCGTCGTTGGAGAGAATATTTCCATTAGGCAGCTCAATGGCAAGAGATGGTTTATTAAGTGTGGTAGTGCCTTCACCATCAAACTCCCACACCACATTTCCTTGTCTAGAAATCTCAATTATTTTACCCGGATGTTGGTATTCGGCAATCAAGAAGTTCCCGGCTTGGGTCAATTGTGGATCAGAAGGGTACTTCAGAGGCAAAGACATAGAGAATATCTTTGTCCATTGGGCATCTAACTCTATGAGGCTATGATTGAGAATAGTACTGATAAGTATATGGCCATTGGGAAGGGGCGTGTCGCCATTCGGTGCATCCAAAAACCCTGGGTTATTACTGCATTGCCTAGTTTTTCCATATTGATGGATAATTTTCTTGCCGGGTGTAATTTCTATAACGCGGCAATTCTGAATATCTGCAATGATAACGTCACCGTTTGGTAACTTGTAGGCGTCGTCAGGGTGGTATAAAAAACCGGGTCCTGAACCGTGTGTCCCCGGTATGCCGTACTGCCAGATTATTTTTTTGGTCTGGTAGTCAATCTCTTCTATGAGGTGATAATATTCAAGATTTACAATAACGGTTTTGCCACCGTCGGCAAAAAATGCGTCATCAGCTCCATACCCCGGGGGCAACCCTTTGAACTGATATTCCCATATGATTTGTTTGTCAGGGGTTACTTCTATAACACGATTATTGCCCCTGTCGGCAATAAGGACGTCATATCCACCAAGCGCAGAGGTGTCTTTGGGTTGCGCGTTGATGTCTTGAGGTGAAACAGGAATTGCGGGAGGTGGAATAATATCTTGTTCATTCCCGAAGAGACTATCGACATCTGCGTGGGCGAAATAATTGTATGTCCAGAAACCACAAACAAACAGAACACAACTCAATAGAACAATCCATACATACCACGATTGCATCTCTGGAGTATAGCAATAAAAGGTGGAAGCTATGCGCGAAGTTACCTCATGAAGAAGTGTTTGCGCATTCAGCAGAACCTTCTACACTGATCGTACTCCATGGTGAAAGCTTTTATTGGTAATGTTATCGTTGCGGCTTTTTTGCTCCTCTTCGTTTTCATCAACTTTAAAGCATTTTATACAACGGGAGACATTAGCTATATTCTCGTGTCGATAAATGAAAGCGTGTACGTTGTGCTCTTCCTGGTGCGTGAACGAGCTATTGCCGTCTCGACATCAGGATTTGACTGGGCAATCGCATTTTCAGCGACATTTTTAGGAACGCTTTTAAGACCAGCGCTTCCTTTAAACATTTTACTGGGCAGTATACTGATCAGCATCGGAATCATGGTGAATATTGTCAGTGTATTATTCCTGAATAGAAGCATCAGTATAGTTCCGGCAAGGAGGAGTATAAAAACCGGAGGGTTATACCGGTTTGTTCGACATCCTATGTATTCAAGCGAGATATTGTCTCTCTTCGGGTACCTGCTCGTAAATGTTTCTTTGATGAATACATACATTGTAATCGGCACCATGGTACTCATGCTTGCTCGGATTAATCGTGAGGAACTATTTCTTTCAAAAAATAAACTCTACCGGGAGTATCTCGCAAGAACTCCTTGGAAGCTTGTACCTTTTGTGTACTAAAATCAGTGCGGAGGAGGTGAGATTCGAACTCACGGTACCTTGCGGCACTCCGGTTTTCAAGGCCGGTGCAATAGACCACTCTGCCACTCCTCCATGAAAGAAACGATACACTTTTCCTGTCATATTCGCTATGCTAGCTAGATGAAATATCTCGGTATAGATTATGGCACCAAGCGCATCGGCATCTCGATTTCCGATAATACTGCTTCACTGGCTTTTCCTCTTACCACTCTTGCGACAAACAAACACTCCGTGGAAGATATTGTAGCTCTTGCAGAAAAACATGATGCTAAAAATATCGTGCTCGGCGAGTCACGTAACTTCAAAGGAGCACCTAACGTTATAATGCAAGAGATTCATATACTCAAAGTAGCACTAGAGAAAGCAGGATATACGATTGACTACGAACCAGAATTCATGACAAGCGCCATGGCAACACGAGAAGGAGAAACAGCGCCAGAGCAGATTGATGCATCTGCCGCTGCACTTATTTTACAAAGCTATCTTGATCGAAATAAATTCCGTAGTAATGTAGAATGAAGTAGTGTCTGATATTATCTCGATTGATGATTTTAAAAAAGCTGATATCCGCATTGGTGAAATCAAACATGCAGAAAAGGTGGCCGACACGGATAAATTACTGCGTTTACTGGTGAATTTTGGCTCTGAAGAGCGGCAAATTATTTCCGGTATCTCCAGCTACTTTCCAGACCCCGAAGTTCTTATTAGCAGAAAAGTTGCCTTTGCATATAACCTTGAACCGCGCATTATTCGCGGGCTTGAGAGCCAAGGTATGATACTTGCCGCAATGGGAGAAGATGGCGTGATGTCTCTGCTTGAAGCTACTGCGGCACCTGGTGCAAAAGTACAATGATATGGAAGAACACCTTCGTCTAAGTGATCGATTATCGCAGTGGGTTACAAGACACGCTGAAGGACCCTATATACTCCCGTGGCTTGCGCTCCTGGCATTTCTTGACGGATGCATTTCTCCTTTTCCGGCAGAGATTTTTCTTGCGGCACTCATGGTTGCGCATCCAAAACGGTGGCGCGAGTATCTTTTGGTCACTGCTCTTGCCGCTGCCGCTGGTGCATCGGTCGGATACCTTATCGGGGGACTCTTGTTTCAGTTTTTGGGACAGCCTCTTATTGATACCTATCACTTCCAGAAAGCATTCCTCACCGCTCAGCACCTGCTTCACGGTCATATATTTCTTACTATGGCGATTGCGCCCTTTATTCTCCCGCTACCAGAAAAAGTCTTTATTTATGCAGCAGGATTTTTGGGCGCACACTTCATACCTTTTATCACTGGTTATTTTCTTGGACACACTATACGGCTTGCGGTATTTATGTATTTGGCCGGCCGATATGGGCAGCAAGTTATTCGTCTCTTAGAGGAATATATACTCATCATAGCTGGGGTAGTCCTTATGATGGCGCTATTGTATGGTATTGTGCACTGGCACCTTTTGCCCCTGTAGTTCAACGGATAGAACCGGAGACTTCTAAGCTCTTAATGGGGGTTCGATTCCCTCCAGGGGCACAGCTTAAAGAAAATTCTGGCATACTTTACCCTATGAGATCTAGATACACAGGCTTTACGCTTATTGAGCTTTTGGTAGTTATTGCAATCATAGGTATCTTGGCGTCCATCATTTTGGTTTCTCTGAACTCAGCGCGCAGCAAAAGCAGAGATGCCGCAAGAATGGAAACCGTACATCAGATTCAAAATGCGCTTGAACTCTACTACTCGGATTACGGTGCGTATCCTACCGTAGCCGTACCTTCTGACTTATCAAGTAGCCTAACTCCTTTTCTGTCGCCGAAATACATATCGAGCGTTACGTATGATATGACTAATATCTCGGGACCTACTTACTACAGCCCAGCAAATCCTCCCGATAGCTATCTTATATATGTGTCCACTGAGAGATCTTGGGGAGTTAATATCTACGGATGCCGCACGGGAGTCGGACCCGATGTAGATTCTGGTTTGTACTCTGGCGCACCTGTCTGTCATTAATAATCTCGCTTTAGAAAAATGTTGTTTTGATTCCTCAGCTGCGCTACTGTGAAGTAGAGATGCACGCTTAGCTCAGTTGGTAGAGCGACTCGTTTACACCGAGTGGGTCGGGGGTTCGAGTCCCTCAGCGTGCACATGGAACCAACGCTTCTCTACGAGGATGAAGCACTTATTGTCATTGATAAGCCAAGCGGACTGGCAGTTCATACTGACGGTACACATGCGTATCCGCTCCTCACCGACTGGCTTCTCAAAAAGTATCCAGAAATCGCTCAGGTCGGTGAACCTCAAACACTTGCAAGTGGAGAGGTAATTGAGCGACCGGGTATCGTGCACCGTCTTGATAGGGAGACATCGGGTATTATGGTTATTGCTCGTACACCGAGGGCCTTTGAAAATCTCAAACAGCAATTCAAAAACCATACCGTGCATAAGATATATCGGGCATTTGTACACGGCTCGCTTAAAGATGAACGCGGTATTATCGACAAACCAATAGGAAGCGGACGCAACGGACGCGCTCCACGCTCGGCGCGTACACCCCATGGAGCAATGCGCGAGGCGGTTACTATGTACCGTGTTATTGCTCGCTCTGCTAAGGGTAGTTACGTTGAGGCATTTCCAAAGACGGGAAGAACCCACCAAATACGCGTTCACTTCTCTCTTATCCAACACCCGGTAGTGCACGATTCCTTATATGCACCAGGAAGGGAAGCACTTTTCGGTTTTACTCGCTTAGCGCTTCATGCACTCTCTCTTTCTTTTGTGCACCCAACAACTGAAGTAAAAATATTTTTTGAAGCTCCCTTACCACCTGATTTTCTTAAAGCGGAAAAACTTTTGCGTCTGACATAAAAACATGATACGGTAGCGTGGCCATGAAATCCTTAGTCCTCCATACGACTATTAACGCAAAAGAGCGTGCTGACCTTGGTATACGGGCAGGCGATACGGTCAGAGTGTGGCAAAAGATTATTGAAAAAGGGAAAGCTCGTCGCCAGGCGTTTGAGGGGTTAGTGCTTTCGATAAAACATGGCAGTGAGCCTGGAGCAATGTTTACCGTTCGTAAAGTCTCAAACGGTATTGGGGTTGAGAAAATTTTCCCCCTGTATTCTCCCTCTCTAGATTCTATTGAGATATTGCGCCGCGCCCACACTCGTCGCAGCAAACTGTACTTTATTCGTCGCAAAGCTGCCCGCGACATAAAACATGCAATGCGCAAATCACAACACTATACCGGAGCGGAATCAGAAGAGCTCACAAGTAAGGAAGAAGAGACTCCCACTCCTCAGGAGTCTGAAATTATCGCATAATACGGAGGTCCCTGCCCAGGTGGCGGAATTGGTATACGCGTATGCTTGAGGTGCATATGCCGCAAGGCTTGGAGGTTCGAGTCCTCTCCTGGGCACAAATAGGATTTTAGGAAGTATGATGAGAAGTGCTATACATGGCGGCTATGGTGTAACGGTTAACACTGGAGCTTGTGGAGCTCTCGATCAGGGTTCGATTCCCTGTAGCCGCCCAAGATAGGTCTTAATATAACTTCGAGTGCTTGTGCCGCGTCAGTTAGGTTATGTGTATCTCTTCGACCCCGATTTTTTCAGTTAAGTATTCTCAGTGCAATTTCCGTGTAGTCTTTAAGATAAGAACTTTCCGAGCTTATCCAACTGCTGATTCCAGCCCGGCTCCATGCCTTGAAGCATCATGTCGGTTCCGGGCGCGTCGCCCGCGGCGCTTGTGATCACAGTCAGTTTTGTTTTGCCGCTCTCTTCTTCGAAAGTGATGGTAGTCACACCTGAAAGCAGTACGTTACCTGCTTCATCGAGCGCGTCATTGGAGAATACGAGCTTTTCGGACTCGACGATTTCTGTAAAGACTCCTTTCATCGGCCACTTTTGCCCCGCGAGTGGTCCTAGTTCTTTGCCCGCAAGCATGACGATGTACAAAGTGCCACCTACACGCAGATCAACTTCGCTCGTTGGGATGGTGACGCCATTTGGGCCCCACCACTGCGCCAGTTCTTTAGGATCGGTCCATGCCTTCCATACACGCTCCCGCGAAGCGTCGAGTGTGCGCACAATAGTTATTTCCTTTTTCATACGATTATTTTTTCTTAATTAAATAAACTTCTAATCGATCCAAACGTTCTTCCCAAATCTTTCTATAACGCCTTAGATACTCCGAGGCGTCTTTGAGAGCTGTGGGGGAGAGACGGACAACCTGTTGCTTGCCGCGCCGGTGCTTATTGATCAGCTTGGCCTTTTCCAAAATTATGAGATGTTTAGAAATTGCCGCCAAGGTCACATTATATGGCTTTGCAATCTTGCTGACGGATAGCTCTTTGCGGCCCACCCGCTTGAGGATATCGCGGCGAGTGGGATCGGCGAGGGAACCAAAGACTGCATCGAGTGTTTGGGTATGTTCAACCATATGGTTGAATGATAATCTCTCTCTACAGTTGAGTCAAGCCCAATTTCCCCTTGTGGGGAAGGAAGTTTTGCGCTACCGTTGAGTCATGGCAAAACTCCAGCACCTTGAACTTTCCCAACCCGTTGCGATTGTCATTGCCGGTATTATTATCGCCGCATCAATTATTTTTACTAACTATTATCGACCTCCACAAAATACTGCACAGGCTGCTGCCCAACAGTTACCCCTGAGCGTACATGTACGTCCTCCCTCTGCCAGTGACCACATTATAGGTTCCCCGAATGCCCCCATTGTGCTTATTGAGTACAGCGATTTCCAGTGCCCGTACTGTCAAATGATATATCCGACGCTTAAAAAAATTGTAAGTGACTCAAACGGTCAGATCGCATGGGTGATGCGCGATTTTCCTCTCTATCAAATCCATCCGCAGGCGGAAAGTGCTGCAAATGCCGCCGAGTGTATTGCTGCCCAGACCGGTAACGCCGGTTTTTGGAAGTTTGCCGATACGGTGTTTGCCGATCAAAGCAATCTTGGGTCTAGTCTCTACGCGCAGATAGCGCAAAGCGCAGGCGTCAATATGCAGCAATATAACGCATGTGTTACTGCAAAGACCTATCAAAGCCGCATTGATACTGATGAAGCAGAAGCACAAGCAAATGGGGGCCAAGGAACACCCTATACTATTGTGTATGGTCATGGCCTTGAGGTTCCTATTTCTGGCGCATTACCGTATACTGAAATTGTGTCGGTTATACAGACAGTAGAAGCGCATTAATCCTATGGAAAATCTTTTTGAAGGTTCAATTGGAAAAAAGTTGCGCATAGCGCTTTTGGCTGCGGTTGTACTTCTTGGTATATTTCTGGCGCTCCAAGCGCTCGCTGCTCTTGTTGGCTTGCGTTATATCGGGGCTGGAATTATCGCGACCAACACCATTGTGGTTTCGGGCCACGGTGAAGCGTTCGGTGTGCCCGATATTGCCACGTTTGATTTCTCTGTTGTCTCTGATAAACCAACCGTTGCGGCAGCTCAAGCAGATGCTACCAAAAAAATAAATGCAATAATTAATTATTTGACCGGTGCGGGTGTTGCCAAGGCAGACATTCAAACGAGCAATTATTCAGTTCAGCCACAATACCAATATCAGCAACAAGCGTGCCCGAACATACGCACGGTGCTCTCAAATTCAAATGTGCAGCTATATCCAAATCCTTGTCCGCCGGGCAAACAAATACTTACCGGGTATGAAGTGAACCAAAGTACTACAGTGAAAGTGCGCGATATCACCAAAGCAGGTGATCTTCTTACGGGGGTAGGAAGCGCGGGAGCAACTCAAGTAAGTGGGCTCACGCTTACTTTTGATAATCCTCACACGGTGCAAGATGCCGCTCGCAATAACGCAATTACGGATGCCAAATCAAAGGCAGACACGCTCGCCAAATCGCTCGGCATTTCCCTCGTGCGCGTCGTAGCGTTTAGCGAAAATACCGGAGGCGGCCCCATCCCCATGGCATACAGCGCGGGATTAGGAGCGGTGTCAGCAAGCGTTCCCGCTCCAGTAATTTCACCTGGTCAAACCAAAGTAACTGATGATGTCTCGATAACCTACGAAATTCGCTAGGTTTCTTGACTATATTTCTTTCTGCAGTAGTATAGAAAAACAAGGCCGCAGGAAGGCCTTTTTTCTTAGGAAGAATATATCAATCATATGCTGAACTATCTACGAGAAGTACGTGCCGAGCTTCGCCATGTCAGCTGGCCCAGTCGCCGCCAGACCATAACCTACACAATAGTAGTAATTATCGTTACACTTATTACCGCTACGTATTTGGGTCTGTGGGATTATCTCTTTGCTGCGCTTATCCAGCGCATTGCCTAATTTTTTTATGGCAAAACAAGATGCAAGTGTTGGTCGAGCGTGGTACGCGATACATACCTATGCAGGGTATGAAAATGCGGTTGCCCGCAATCTGCGGCAGCGTATCGAATCCCTTGGGCTGCAAAACAAAATCTTCAATGTCGTAGTGCCCACCGAACGCACGGTGAAGATCAAGGGCGGTCGTCGCGTTGAAGAGGAAGAAAAGATCTATCCAGGATATGTGCTAGTTGATATGTATGTCGATGATCAGTCATGGCATGTCGTGCGCAATACACCCCGGGTCACTGGTTTTGTGGGCAGCGGTGTTAATGCAGTGCCGCTTAAACAATCGGAAGTGGAAGAACTTCTTGGCCGTATGCATGAAGCAGAAGGCTCGGTGAGGCACGCTATTGATCTCACTGCGGGCGATTCGGTCGTGATTGTTGACGGACCATTTAAAGAACTTGACGGTAAGGTGGGGGAAGTGGATCAAAGCCGCGGCAAGGTCAAAGTGCTCGTGGCGATGTTTGGCCGCGAAACTCCAGTGGAGCTCGATTTTTTGCAAGTGAAGCGCATATAAGGTAGTATTTTCCATCCATGGCAAAGAAAATAACTAAAAAGATAAAGATTATTGCTCCCGGTGGAGCAGCTATCCTCACTCCTGCAATGGGACAGGTGTTGGGACCTGCAGGCATCAATATCGGCGAGTTTGTGAAGCGTTTTAATGAAGCTTCTAAAGACATGAAGGGTGATCTTGTCCCAGCGGAGATTACGGTGTACCAAGATCGAACCTATGATTTCGTGCTCAAAACTCCGCCCGCGTCCTCACTTATTCTTAAAGCAATTGACAAAGAAAAAGGTTCAGGAAAACCAAGTATTTCAAAAATTGGGACCATTTCTAAAGAAAATGTGCGTGAAATCGCTCAAAAGAAAATGCGCGATCTCAATGCTAATGATCTTGATGCAGCAATGAAGATCATCGCAGGCTCGGCTCGCTCCATGGGAGTGGACATTAAGTAGCCTTTTTCTTTTTAGGTGGTGCCCATCTGGTAAATTTAAGAATCTGAAGCTCAAAAGGCGTCACCTTGCGCAGGCGGGGGATCATTTTTTTGGGGAGCACGGGGAAATGCGGAGATGCATCCAGATCCTCTGCAAGCCAATTTAGATTCTTCTCCGCAATGAGCCACTTCTCTACGGGATAGCGCCTGAGGTCAAAGGGTTTTGAAAATGTACGGAATGATTTTTTCCCGTCGTGTAAAAAATATTCGTGAAAGTACGACATCGCGAGTTCGCGGATGTTTTTATATATAGGATCGCGCCACTGGAGTATCATATGATTTGTCATGCTTATGGCGCCCCACAAACTCTCTTCTTTAAAGACCGTAATCACATGGTCTTCATCCGAGGGAAGAGTTTGGAAATCGAGCAAAAGGGGAGGATATCCATGATATCCGAGTACCGCAGCGGCAAATAGTGCGCCTTCTATACAATGCGCTTTTCTCTCCCTCAGTACTCTGCGGGGGGAGTAAAAGGTCTCTCCTTTTTCTTCAAAATTTATGGCAGTAGCATCTAAAAAATCCTGTATTTTTTTTGGAGAGGTGAGTTTTGCAAACACTTTTCGTTCCTTTGGATTAAGAAATTCCTTGATTTTCTGCGCATACATGTACCCTTATTATAATCTACAATTAATTTCTGTAGCTATTTTTCTACAATATCGTGCTCACCACGCTTGATATCAAAGCGGTCTTCGCTTCTATCGATATAAAGTGTAAGACCAAATGTTTCAAGAAGGAGTACGCCGATCTCCTGTGCGACGCGCCGCAAGGTTGGATGGACTGAAATACCTGAGCGCAGCTCCACAAGCCACGTGAGCCCGGGCAAATCGCCGGTCAGACGGCATGGCACGGAGTATCCCATAGGGATGTAGTATTGCCGATACACTGGCGCAATAGAGAGCTTGTTGAGGGCCGCGCGCTGTTTTTGTAGAACGCTCAAGGCTTTTTTCCGGAGCTCTTGGGGCATTTGATCGAGATACCATGGAGCAAATTCCCAAGAGTTAGTAAGAAGCGGCATACGCTGGGTCACAGCTCGATGTCGTTGAAGGTCGCGGAAGGAGCCAAAATCTAAAAAAAACAAGAAACGTATGCTCCCACACTCTGCGAGAAATCTCGGCAACTCTGCTTTGATTGGACGATTGGATAGTATCGGTGCATATCTGGCAAGAAGATTTCTGTCTATACCATCACGCTCCACCCGAACGCCAGAGAAAAAGGAGATAGGCTCGGAAGTGTTTTGAGTGTTGAGATCAAAGTAGTATGATTCCTTCATCCACTCAGAGACATACTGCTCCGTTGCTTCATAGCGTTTCTGTTTGAAGGAATTTGGATACATGGTGTTGAGCGCTTCTTCGATAGTGAGGGCTATGGCACGCACTTCATCAAGCGGATGATTTCGCAGGCGAAGCAAGTGATCAGCTGCATGTCGCAGAGTAGTGTGCCACGCGAGGTTTGTTGCCATACCTGCGGGTAAAAAGCTACGCATAATATCAAAAGCGCGCGCGTTAATTGCTTTTTTCCACTTCTTTTCGTCTTCTTCCCCACGAGGATGACGGTCCATAAGCTCTTCTTTCATTGTCGCAAGTCCTTCGGTGTGAAAGGTACGCAATGATTCTGATAATTCACTTGCAGATTCATCAGGACTTATAAACGGTTGCGTAGAAAAGTCGACATAACGTGTCGAAGATTCTTGCCCGTTATACAGTTGAGAATCTTGGATAGCTTTAGCGGCCAGCATGGAAACACCTTCGATAAAAACGGTTGCTGTGCCGCAATCGCCGATCGATTTATCGCCATAGCCTATATAGTAAGTATCCATGAACTGCGCAGCGCCTTTTTGCGCAAGTTTCATAAGATGGGCATCTATTCCATGTACAGAGCGAGAATGTAATGCTTGAAGCATTGCTGCTGCCTCCGCAGTGATGAGTGCACCAGTATCAAGCACGACCACCTGACCACCTCCTTGTAGAGGTTGTCGTACGTGGCGAAGATCCTCTAAGTGCATGGTGTATCGCTGCTACCTTTTTTTAATATCCTTATCAAGATAGAGACGAGGGAGCATCATCGTGGGTTTCCAACTTTTTTTGATAGAAGAAAGTATGTCGGTGCTTTGATATTTACCTCTGTGGGTGTAATCTCTCGCAAGAATAGGCCCCGTTTCAAAAAAGATTATTTGCGCGATGCGTCGTCCCACGACAAGGGGAATGTGATAGCGAGTAGAGTTGTTAGTAATTTCCATAGTCCAGCGATTAATATACCCGACATCCCCCCATCCAGCGCATTTGCACACTTCTATAAAACTTCGTCCCAAGCTTGAGCGTGCTTTCATCATGGTAGTAATATGTTCTCTGCCACCAATAAACTCTTCGGTATGTGCCAGTACTGTTTCTCCCGGCGCAAGAAGAATAATTCTATCTTCAGGAGTGATGCCAGTGAAATCGAATCGATAATTTTTAAGTGTTTCGCGCGCTGTTTTTGCTCGGCATGGTTTTGTACCCCAAACTCGCGTGACGTGTTTTTTGTCGTAAATGTTATAAAGATTTTCAAAGTTAGACGGATGTTGTTCGATAAAGAAGTATTCCCCAAGCGTTACATCATAACTTGAGGTCGAGAGATTTCTTCGCTTAAACGGCTCAATGACAATCGAACCCTCTCGCATGTTCTTTAAAATATTTTTATCCGAAAGTGCCATGATTGAGCGGAGTATAACATACGGCTCTTCGTGGAATATGGTTGCCCCTTAGGAGAGCCTATAGTATAGATACAATGATGAAAGGCAGGCTTCTTATATTTGAGGGCGGAGAAGGTTCCGGTAAATCGTATATGGCAAAAATGGCCGTTGAGAAGCTCAATGTTCAAGGTATAAAAACACTGTGGACCCGTGAACCAGGGGGCTCTGTTTTTGCTGAGAAAATCCGCAAGTTGATTTTATCCGACCATGCAATGCATGCGGACGCAGAAACCATGTTTGGGCTTTTCTGGGCAGCCCGACGTGACCACATTGTGCATAAGATTAAACCAGCGCTCGAAGAAGGCACGCACGTGCTGTGCGAGCGCTTTGATTCCTCCACCTGGGCATACCAAATTAGGGGACAGCAACAGGGGCAGCTGCGACATTTGTTTCTTAAAATGCGCAAGCATTATCTTGCTCAAATTCACCCTTCTGCCTACATTCTTTTGAATGTTGATCCAAAAATTGGGCTGCAACGCGTGAAAAAGAGAACAGAAAGAAAACAAACCCATTTTGATAAACGTAATCTAGAGTTCCATCAACGGGTAAACGATGGACTTATCGAGTTTGTCACTCATATTTCGGATCATATCTATATAATCATTGATGCGAATCGACCTCGGCGTGTAGTTGCAACAGCAGTAATGGATACGCTACATCGCTTGCTCTCACTAGACTAAGCTCTTTCCACCGCACTCGGCGTTTGACCTATGGTGCAAAGAAAAAAGTGGATAACTATTAAAATCTATTTTTAATATGTTCTTATAGTAGAGGAGTTCTGCAATGTTGAACTACCTTTCGCTAAATCTCAAAGTGAGGTCTACGGTGGCTGGTCTCCTTGTGTTCGAGTCTCTGGCCGACGCTCTGCGTGCCGGCTTTCAGATTTATGATCGCATCCAAGACGGATACTTGGTACGAACCCGAACTCCAACTGGCTGGGCAATGGCCATTGTCAACTGCAAGTAACGATTCCATCGACGTGTCGGGGGAGTCGATACAAGATGTTCCTGCCACAGCTGGTAGCAGCAAACCGAGGCCGTCCCGAGTATTTTCTTACCGGGCGGCCTCACTTATAATAGCCTCTATGGTCACGCATCCTTATCACACAGCTAATTGTCCAGAAGCAAAAGGGAAGGTCGGACCTACTCTGGGAATACTAGCTACCCTTGCTGGCATAATCGGACCGTTCAACATTATTCCGCAGATAGTGGAGATATTTCAAACAAAGAGTATAGCCAATGTATCGCTTTTAACGTATTCAATTGTAATTGCTATCCAGGTTGTATGGCTTGTATATGCTCTTAAGCTTTCTCTTCGTCCGCTGATCATTTCCAGTCTTGTTGTTCTAGTCTTAAGTGGTGTAATTATATTTCAATTCTTTTTATATGGTGGTTTGAGAGTATAAATTAATTTACCTCGTCGCTTCTTCCCATATGAAAAAAGGTTTAGATTATACAGGTATCTGCTAAAGAAAGGGCCCAGGATATAAATGGTCCTGGGCCTCCCGTTATTTTGTACCAGTAGATCCAAAGCCACCAGCACCTCGTTGAGTTCCATCCAAATCTTGATAGGCGGTGACTTCTGTGATCTCCGGAATGAGGGCTGTCTGAAAAACAATCTGAGCAATACGTATGTTGTGGTGAAGATCGAACTTGCTCTTATTGCGATTGTATACCAGTACGCCAGCTTCTCCTCGATAATCAGGGTCGACCGTCCCAGGTGCATTAGTGACCGTAATACCATACTTGGAAGCGAGGCCACTTCTTGGTGCTACCCAATAGAACATTGGGTATGGCATCTCTGTAACGAAGCCGATGCCAACCAGAACCGATTCTCCAGGGTCCATTCGGTATACTAGTTCACCGCCTTCGGTTTTCACGATATGGCGGCTAATTTCTGGATCGGTGGGAATTGTTTCGAAGTCGAAAAGTGTTTTCCGGAGACTCGAGTTATGGGGATCCATTTCTCGAGGGCAAATAATTGCTCGAAGCGAGACATCATAACCGATGGCTCCGTCTGTTTGCCGCTTGGGAAGTTTTCCACCGGGTAAGACATAAATCTTCAGACGAGACTGCATCTCCTGCTCCTTTGATTGTTATTTTCTCTATAGCTCCTGTTGTGCACTCTATCCACCGGTATATATAAGTCAAGCATCTCTGCTCCGCCCGATGTACGACGTTAAACCTATTAAATAAAAAAGAAACCGCCCGACCCGAGAAAGCCAGATGGTTCCTACGGTAGGCGGCTTATTTTTTTTGAACTTCTATATAAAAGCGATCCCCATTACGATGCAAAACCGCAAACTCTCCTTCTATGGAACCATAAAAGGTGTGGCGTTCCGAACGCCAGTGCGGATTAAATATTGCCAGTATTTTTGGCAATAGAGAACTTTTCTCCGCATCCTTAGTCTTGCTGTCCGGTTCAGTTGTGAGCTCGATCGCTTCATCTCGTATTAGTTTTTCTATGTCTCCTGTCCGGATCAAGATTTTTTCGTCACGGTACCCAGGTTCTAATTCCAAGGGGTTTCTCCTTCTTGTCATGTTTTATATTGTGGGTGTAACTATGTCAAATAATAATCTCCACTTCCACCTGATAAAGAATGTTCGAACCTATTCAAGAAGGGAAGTCGTCTATAATTTGACAGTCAAACTAAATTATTGTATACAATAGAGAGAGCGGACAAATTGTTGTCTGCAATATAACGGGAGGAAACACCTTGTGATAGAGAATACGCATAACGATACCGGATACAACAAATACCTTCGTGAATATATGGACGACAGCACCGAGAAACTCAAGGAAATCCTTCAGGACTGGGAAAAGAAACACTGGTGCATAAGGGGATTCCTTGCGGTCTACACGCCCTTTTTCATCGATTGGGCACTGAGGAACGACGTAATAAAAGACCTGATCAATGCACGCGAAAATCCCGACGGCGTCGTCGCGAAAAGGATCTTCCCGATTCTGGAGGGCTGGCGTGCTGAGCGACTTCGTTCATCAGGAGGCTATATGTACATAGTGAAGAACGGCAATCGGTGAAATCCTCGTGCAGAAAGTCTTTCCTAAGAACCCCGCCCCTTAAGGTGGCGGGGTTTTCTTTGCTCTTCTGACTGGGTGATGTTCGAACCTATTTTAAGTGAGTTTGACTTAACTTTTATCCTTCAGCATCTTTTTTATCGGCTGCCAATAATGGGTCTTCCAACCGCTGTCAATGTGTTTTGCCTCTTTCGCAGGAATATCGATATGAGTAAAACTGAGCGCGGTTCCTTTCTTTGTAGGTTTAAATTTGTAGGAAACAATTGAAAAATGTCCCCGGGGCCACCCTGCTCCTCTCCACGCCTGAACTATTCTTTTATCTTTTACAAGGTCGAGGTTGATGCTGTAAATGTAGCTTCCGTATGCGCGAGATATACCTCCTATCTTCTTGCTAATCCTTGCAAGTTCGCCACTGAACTTTGCGTGCTTCTTAGAATCCATAATAGCTTCATACAAAACATGTGGGCTCACGCTGAAAGTAACAGTTTGTCGCACATCTTTGGTTTTTATCATGCTGTTATTATACGTCATTGAATAATGAAGAAAGTCCTAGCCTCGTCTCGTAGATGACGGTCGAATCTATTTAACTGTGTAGACTCTATAAAAAAACCAAACACAGTGCCTATTGGCACTGTGTTTGGTGTACCGGACGTAATGTAGAGATTATTTATTACCCTGACCGATAACATCAAGATGAATTCCGTCAGAAGTATTAGTGGAGCCAACAAGACCTGCCTTGTTCCCAGTATCATCGCTGTCTTTATCGTTGTTAGCGGTACTTCCAACTACGACACTGGTCGCAGTGATGATGGAGCCATCAGCGTTAGGGGTGCCGGCTACCTTCACCTTGTCACCGCTTTGCAGCGATGCGATGGTTGAGGTCGCGCCGTTAATTGTCACGGTCGTAGAGGCATTCCCCTGGACGGTGAGTGTGTGTTTACCGGCATTTGCAGTGAATGAATCATTCGCAGCATTTACCGAACTCACTATAAATGACTTAAAGTGCAAGGCGACTACTCCGGCAAGGTCACGTACTTTCGTCGCTGCCACTGTCATCGTTGAACCGATGTTGCTGAGCGTTCCGGTGAAGTTTATCTTATCGCCGACATTGATAGCGGCAGTTGTAGAGGCGGTAGTTTGGTCGTCCGCGGAAACCTTGGTCGTAGACGAAATATTTACAACCCAATTTATGACGATGTTACTCAGCGTGGTAGCGGCGTTAATGACTGCGCCTGAAACCGAAGTAACTTCCGCACCAATAACATTGACTATACCGTTTTCGTTTATACTGACATGGGTCTGTGCATTTGCATTTCCACCAATCCCCCGTGCTGAAGCCGCGGCTGGCACGACCGTGAGGACTGCTGTGAGCACTAGAGAGCCAAAGAACATAGTAAAGCGATTCATAATGTGATTATTTATTATGTGGCTAATAGTTGAGGAATATCTTCATCCCTCGTTCTAGTGATGACGTTTTTATCTAATTCCCCTTACCGTGGTGCTAGTAAGCCTCGGCAGGCCACTTCATCCTCAACGTTGTTGCTTCTCGAACTGGTTTTCTATTAACTCCCCCTCGTGAGGGATGCTAGAATCTATTTTGCTATACTCAAATAATGAAAAATTACTCAAAAATAGGAGGCGGCAAGGGGCGGCCGGCATATCGAACGCAAGCAACGTTTAGGTATCGAAAATATGTAACAATTATAAAGGGGAAAATAAAAAGAAAATAAAGCCATGACTTTAAAAAAAGCTCCATCCAAAAGCATCACTGGATACATCAATACCGCCCCTAAGGGGGCTCAGAAGAAATTGCGTGAAATGCGTGCGTGTATTCGCACATCGGCACCCGGGGCAAAGGAAAGTCTTAAGTGGGGAATGCCCGCTTTCTCCTACCGGAGAATACTGGTCACTTTTGCCGCATTCAAAAATCACATTGGCTTCTATCCCACGCCGTCTGCAGTCAGAGCCTTTGCGAATGATCTTTCGAAGTTTGCCACGGCTAAAGGATCAATTCAGTTTCCGCTGGAAAAGCCGCTACCTCTAACTCTGATCCGCAAGATCACCGCATTCCGCGTTCGAGAGAGTATAAAGGAAGATAAGAAATGGAAAACATGAGACTATTCGAAACACACAATAATGTCTTAATCTTTACTCTCCTTGTGGAGGATGTTAAAACCAGTTTGATTACATAAAAATGGAAAGCTCGCCCAAAAATGAGCGAGCCTGGATATCCTAGGTTATAGGAGCAACTACAATGATGTAGACTACTCAATGCGTAATTCCCATATTTGACGGGCAGCGCGAACCCACGCAGAAACCATACATAACTTCAAATGTTTTGTCAATCGTTTGGTCTGCTCCCCGCCTTGGAGGATGTTCGAACCTTTATCGAATTAAAAGTAGCAATACAGCAAGTAGAGCCATACCGAAATCTTCAATGAGCGTGATTTTGGTTAGAGGAACTTTCAGGAACGTGCCCAAACATGCACACTGAAACTTCTCACCTTTCGCAAGTTTGATCGAAACACCAATACCACTAAAGAGCATGATGATAATTTCTGCCCATAAAAGAACTGGACTTTGCAGACCCGCAAGCATAGCCAGACCAAAGGATAGTTCTATAAAAGGATAGATATAGCCGTATGCAGGTACTTTTTGAGCCAATAGGTCGTATGTTGAATATCCTTCTGCAAATCCCTTTAAGTCCATGAGTTTGAACCCGGCAAAGGTGAGGAAGAACCCTGCCATGAAGTAGGAGATGGTATTAGCAATACTGAATGTTCCTACAGAGTAATCCTTCAAAGAAACAACAAGTGTTCCCAGTAATAGTAAAACGAAGATAACAATAAGTGGAACATAGCTACGCAGGGTGAGTTTGCCTAACCCTGTGTCGTTAACTTGAATAGCAGGTTTAGATTTGAGCGTGCTCTCCTCAACAAGAGCCATGCCGCATTTTGGACAGCGACCAGGGCTTTCTTGGCGAATCTCTGGATGCATTGGGCAGGTGTACATACGGCTGCTTGAGTGAAAATCTAATCAGCGCACTTTATTACAAATCTAGTTTCTAATCTGTCTCCAAAGCCAGATTCCTGCTAAAACCAAGTCAACTAGCACAACGAGAGAAACAAGGAAGAAGAGTACTCCTCCTATGCCATATCCTCCCATATGTCCACCTGGTCCATAGCCTCCCATCATGCCAAAGCCGTAATTACTATTTACCGGACAACCAAGAAATCTCTCACCCATAGCGATATGTACTTGGCTCAATGTTGCAGAACCTTCCCCGCCCATTCCTTGCTCCATCGCTTGATGTTGCTGTTCTGTAATACCAGAGCCCATTACTGCATCGCCTAAGTTTTCAAATTGCGTTTGTGTGACTTTACTGCAATCTACTTGATTTTGACTAGCTACGTTCTGACTTTGATAAATAGCCTGGAGTGCTGCTGTGGTACTGGCACTTGATGAGGTCGCTTGAACACTATTTTGACCGTAGTTCATCATGCCCATTTGAGCAGATGCAGTGTGAGCGACAATAAACAAACTTACTACAAACAAAAGGCTTATGATTTTTTTCATATCAAAATAGTGAGAATAGATAATATCCTCATAGTAGACCTGTTGAGGGATTGCAACAACTTAAGTGCTGAACTGGTTCATTGGACAGGGATGGGTCACATCCACAAGATTAGTCTGCTCCGGCGGTAGGACTCGAACCTAGGCAATCATATATAAATTGAGCATGTTTAAAATCTACCTCAAGACCTTTCGTGTGTGCTAGGCTGAACACATGTACAATTTTGTAGAAATGCAAGACAAAGAAGTACTTCAGATTCTCACAGGGGAGGAAAAACGCGAAGCAGAAGGACTTGAACTTATTCCATCTGAGAACTACGTCTCGCAGGCTGTACGAGAGGCAAACGGTTCTATTTTCACTAACAAATATTCAGAAGGATATCCTGGGAAACGATATTACGGCGGTCAAACATATACTGACCAGATTGAGATATTAGCGATAGAGCGTGCAAAAACATTATTTAGCTGTGGCTATGCGAATGTGCAGCCATTGTCGGGAGCGAATGCAAATATCGCAACATACTTCGCTCTTCTTTTACCGGGCGACACGGTGCTTGGCATGGATCTCTCTCATGGGGGACATCTTACTCACGGTGCGCCAGTCACCTATATCACCAAATTTTTTAATTTTGTGCGCTATAAGATGAAAAATCCGGATACTGGTGAGATTGACTATGAGGAAATGCGCAAAGTCGCTCTTGAAGTGAAGCCAAAAATACTTCTTGCAGGGTTTTCGGCATACTCGCGTGAACTTGAGTATGACAAATTTGTCTCCATCGCGCGAGAGGTGGGAGCCTATGCGGTCATTGATATTGCCCATATTGCAGGCCTTATTGCGGGAGGGGTGGCAAAAAATCCATTTGATTACGGATTTGACATCATGACTTCTACCACCCACAAGACGCTACGTGGTCCGCGTGGAGGTCTTATTCTCGTGCGTGAAAGCGAAGAGTTGGCAAAAAAAATAGACCGGGCTGTTTTTCCTGGACTTCAAGGAGGTCCTCATATGCATACTATTGCTGCAAAAGCGATCGCATTCGGCGAAGCAATGCAACCTTCTTTTAAAGTGTATACTGCACAGATTTTAAAAAATGCCAAAGCAATGGAAACGGTTCTCCACGATCGCAAAGTACGTATGCTCGGTGGAGGTACCTCAAATCATCTTATTCTCGCAGACGTGCACGGATCCCTCGGTGTTGGAGGCAGAGAAGCTGAAGAGATTCTCGATAGCGTTGGCATTACGCTCAATAAAAATATGATTGCAAATGACACGCGACCACCTCTGGACCCTTCTGGTATTCGCTTTGGTACTCCTGCAATCACCACTCGGGGCTTTACCGAGAAAGAAAGCGCACAAGTAGCGAATCTGCTACTTGATGGAATTGCGCATCGCGGCGACAAAATAAAGCTTGACTCCATACGGCAAGAAATACGAAAGATGTGCATACAATTTCCCATACCCGACTCATTTGTATAAGACAAAAAATAGTACCTACAAGCAGCTCTTTCCTCAGCAGCACGTTAGCTGCTAGTGTAGATATATGATTCAGGAAAAGATTAAAGAAACAATCACACTCCTATTGAGGGAAAAAGGTCTAGAAAACGTACCATTCACGGTTGAACGCCCGGCGAGCCTTGAGCATGGCGATTACGCGACAAATGTTGCACTTGCGGTGGCAAAAAGACTCAAAAAAAATTCTCACGAGATTGCTGAAATGCTGGCCACGCAACTTCACATAACGAAAGAATTTCAAAAAGTTGTGGTTGTGGCCCCGGGATTTATAAACTTCTTCCTCTCCCGAGAGACGCTCCTGCAGAATATGATGCGGGCTGCAACAGATGAGTCATGGGGCAGAAACGATATATACCGAGAGAAAACTATAGTGGTTGAATACACCGACCCCAATCCATTTAAAGAATTCCACATAGGCCATCTCATGAGCAACGCCATGGGAGAAAGTATCTCGCGGCTTTTGGAGTTATCCAGTGCTCGGGTGGTGCGTGCAAACTACCAAGGAGACGTGGGACTGCATGTTGCAAAGTCGCTGTGGGCAATGCTCCACCATCCCATGAGAGAGGATGATACAAAATCTCTTTCAGGAAGGGCTTCCTACTATGGCCGCATGTATGTTCTTGGAGAGCAAAAATATGCTGAGGATACAATCGCGCACAAAGAAATAGATGTACTGAATGAAAAAATATATGAGAAATCTGACAAGGCGATACACACCTTGTATGCAGAAGGAAGGAAATGGAGCCTCGAGCATTTTGAAGAGCTCTATCGAATTCTTGGCACGACATTTGATGTATATTTTTTCGAAAGTGAATCGGGCCCAAAAGGGATTGAAATTGTACGTGCCCACCCAGAGATGTTTGAAAAAAGTGATGGCGCGACTATTTTCCGGGCGGAGAAATATGGGCTCCATACGCGTGTTTTTATTAATTCCCTCGGGTTGCCTACCTATGAAGCGAAGGATCTTGGACTAGTGGAATTAAAGAGATCCGCTTATCCATTTGATACGTCTCTCACTATTACTGCAAATGAGCAAAACGAATACTTCAAAGTTGTGTTACAGGCAGCCGAGCTTATATTTCCTGAACTGAAGGGTAAACTGCTACATCGCTCCCACGGTATGCTGCGTTTTAGAGATGAAAAAATGTCCTCTCGCACGGGCAATGTCATTACCGGCGAATCATTGCTCCGAACCCTACAAGAAAAGGCAAAAGAAAAAATGCAGGAGCGAAAGCTTATCAATGTCGAGGAAATTGCTCAACAAGTCGCGGTGGGTGCCATAAAGTATGCAGTGCTTAAGCAGCGAAGTGGACTTGATATCGTGTTTGATCCCCAAGCATCTCTCTCTTTTATCGGTGATTCTGGACCCTATCTCCAATATGCACACACTCGTACACTCTCGCTTATAGATCAGGCAAAAAAAGTAGGCATTACGGCACAAACGCAGCCAGCACCCACAACCCCATCTACGCTGGAGCACCTTCTCATTCACTTTCCTGAAATAATTATTCGCTCAGCGCTTGAATATGAGCCTCACTATCTTACTACCTATCTCACTGAACTGGCTTCGGTATTTAGTTCCTGGTACGCCAGTGAGCGGGTTATCGGCGGATCCTACCCGTCCTATGGATTACTGCTGACGCAAGCAGTAGAGAGGACTCTGCGCTACGGGCTTTTTGCACTCGGCATCCCTCAACCCAAAGAGATGTAGGGAAAAGTGTTGCTAATAGTGGTATATTTCGATTATGGCGGATCAGGAAAAATCTCCGCTCGCTGAGCGGGAAGAGAAAATACTTAGATTTTGGAAAGAAAAAAAGATTTTTGAAAAAACACTCACTCAACCCGCTCCACGGGGTGAGTTTATTTTCTATGATGGGCCACCATTTGCCACAGGACTTCCCCATACCGGATCTCTTCTTTCTTCTATCATCAAAGACGTGATTCCTCGCTATAAGAGCATGCGGGGATACCGGGTACCCCGTCGCTGGGGCTGGGATTGCCACGGACTGCCGATTGAGGTGATGATCGAGAAAAAGCTTAATCTTAAAACAAAAAAAGATATCGAACGCATTGGCATTGATGTTTTCAATGAAGCGGCGCGTGCATCAGTTTTGGAATTTGCAGACGAATGGGAGCAGTATGTTGACCGCGTTGGCAGGTGGGTTGATTTCAAAAACTCCTACAAAACGATGGACACTTCGTACATTGAAAGTGTGTGGTGGGCTCTCAAGCGGCTCAATGAAAAAGGATATCTATACGAAGGCAGGAAAGTATTGTTGTACTGTCCTCATTGCGAGACGCCACTTGCCAAGGCAGAGATCGCCATGGATAACACCTATAAAGATATTTCCGAGGAAGCGGTGACCGTGAAATTCAAAATAAAAAATCCTCGCGCTCATGATTTGCCGGAAAATACGTATCTTCTTGCATGGACCACTACTCCCTGGACGCTGGTCGGAAATGTCGCACTTGCTGTCGGAAAAAATATCGCGTACGGACTCGTGGCAAAAGGTGATGAGCATTTCATACTTGCTCAAGATCGATTGCACACATACTTTAGCGATGCCACTGCAACGATGCTCTCTGCAGAAAAACTCATCGGCATTTCATATGAACCACTCTACGTTCTTTCTGCGGTTGAAGCCCATGCCGGAAAGAAGCACGTGGTACTGAGTGCAGACTTTGTGAATACTGAGGAAGGCACCGGCATCGTGCACACGGCAGTTATGTACGGTGAGGACGATTTTTTGCTTGGGCAGCAAGAAAAATTACCCCTCGTACAACTCCTCAATTCAAACGGCTCTTATAACGAAAATGCACCCGTATTTTTGCAGGGACGCTATATAAAAGCAGCGGAAAAAGATATAAAGGATGATTTAGAAAAACGGGGACTTCTGTTTGAGCGCGCTCAACACACGCATTCATATCCTCATTGTTGGCGTTGTGACACCCCACTTATCTATAACGCCGTTGTGTCATGGTTTATTAATATACAAAAAGTGAAACAGCGAATGCTTTCCCAGAATGAGAAAATAACTTGGGTTCCCGGGCATCTCAAACACGGCCGATTTAAAAAAATTGTTGAAAGTGCACCGGACTGGACCATTTCTCGCAACCGATTCTGGGCCTCGCCACTTCCTATCTGGAAGGAGAGAGGAGGCAGCAAGTTCATGGTCATAGGATCGCTTGAGGAACTACTAGCTAAAACAAAGAAATCAGGAAACCACTATTTTCTTATACGCCACGGTGAGGCTAAGAGTAATGTGGAAGATTTTTTAAACTCTGACAATAGTATTGAAAATCACCTTACACAAAAAGGGAGAGAAGCAGTGCACGAAAGCATAACTCGTTTGCAGCAGAAAGTCTCCATTGATCTGGTCATCACTTCCCCGCTGACGCGTGCACAGGAAACTGCCGTAATTGCAAAAGAAATGTTTGGACTTGCGGACTCTGCGGTGATAACAGATGAGAGACTTCAAGAGCGCGTATTTTCTATTTATAATGGCAACCCACGAGCACAGTGGCAGGCGCGCGATCCGTATACTGAGGAAGGAGTGGAGGACCTCATGCAGATGCGAAGAAGGATGGGCGGATTTCTTTTTGATATAGAAGACCAATATACCAATAGCAATATTCTTATCGTGACACACGGTGATCCTGCCTGGGTTATGAACCAAGTGGCAGGGAGAACTCCGTATAGTAGAGATTCCACTTTCGAAAGAAAAGAAGGGTATTTAGATACTGCACAGTGGTGTGTACTTTATTTCACTCCCTATCCGCATACGAAAGACTTTGTACTTGATCTTCATCGCCCTTATGTTGATAGAGTGACGCTTGTAGATAGTGCGGGAGGGGAATATATACGTATTCCTGAAGTCGTTGACGTGTGGGTTGAGTCTGGGGCAATGCCGTTTGCCTCAGCGCAGTATCCACGCAACAAATCCGCGGTGAATCCCAGACGCTTTTTTGGACTTATGCCCAGGGGGTATCCGGCTGATTTCATTGCCGAATATATTGCGCAGACGCGCACATGGTTTTACTACATGCACGCAATGGGCATACTCCTTTTTAATCACCCGTCATTTCGCACCGTAGTTTCAACGGGTACGGTACTTGCCGCAGATGGGACAAAAATATCCAAATCCAAAGGCAACTATACTGATCCCTTGCGTCTTATGGAGCACTTTGGGGCGGATGCGCTACGTTTTCATCTCATGGGAAGTGTCGTGATGCAGGGAGAAGATCTCCAGTTTCGCGATGAAGATGTACGTGAAGCGCATAACCGTGTGCTTGGGATACTCTGGAACAGCTACAATTTCTTTGAACTGTATAAAGATAAATACAAAGGAGAAGCACAGGCTAGACCCAGCACACATATTCTTGATCGGTGGATTGAGGCTCGTCTGCAACAACTTGTGGGGGAGATGACTGCAGCACTAGATTCCTATGATACGCCCCGTGCATGTCGTTTGCTGCGGGAATATATTGAGGATTATTCGACGTGGTATCTCAGGCGTTCTCGTGGCCGAGTGAAAAGTAGTGATGCTATAGATGTGCAATGTGCACTTCACACGCAGCGCAAGGTGCTGCTCATATTTTCAAAACTTATTGCACCACTAATGCCGTTTATGGCTGAAAGCATTTATCAAGAAATAGGAGGCCAGGAAGAAAGTGTACACCTTACCTCGTGGCCCTCAGTTGAGGGAGTCGTGTCTGATCTTCATTTGATACAAGAGATGAAAGAAGTACGCCGTGTTGTTTCTTTGGCACTGCAAGCGCGTGAGCGGGCTGGCATTAAAATCCGTCAGCCGCTTGCAACGCTCAAAGTAAAACAACTTTCTGGCGATATAGGGCTCCGTGGTCTCATTGCCGATGAGCTCAATGTTAAGGAAGTTATTGAAGATCCATCACTCAAAGAGGAGCTTGCACTTGATGTGGTCCTCACCCCTGCACTTCGTGAAGAAGGATTACTTCGCGATTGCGTGCGCCAGGTGCAAGATTTGCGTAAGAAAGAAGGATTCACTATATATGATCGACCCACCCTTTTGGTGACCACCAATGAAGAAGGTAAAGAATTTTTTAAGCGCATACGCTCCACACTTATCGCAGAGACGGGAGTAACAGACCTTGTTATTACTACCAGTGGTGAACTTGAGGAGAATCTACCATTTCCCCACAGCTTCAGCCTTATGCATTAAATATGTATAAGATTAGTGTTACCGACGGTATTGTGCTCAAAAAAAGCTTCCGGGGAGAAGCCAATGTGGCAGTAAGTATTCTCACCCGCGAACTGGGGCTCCTGAGGGCAGTGGTGCGAAGTGCGCGCAGGGAAAAATCAAAACTACGCTACGGAATCGAACCGCTAACCCAAGGACGCTTCTCCTTTGTGCGCGGGCAGCGGGAGTGGCGCCTGGTTGGAATGGAAGGGGTATCGCGACTCTTTCCCACGCTCTCTTTCCCACACACTAGTGCTGCTGGTCGGATAGTAAAATTGTTACTGCGGCTCATACAGGGGCAAGAACCCACCCCTCTCCTGTACAAGACGCTCCAGGAAGGCCTCATCTCGATTTCCTGTGTACAGGAGAAGGATCTGCAAAATACAGAGTGTGTGCTTGTGCTGCGCATCCTCGCGCACCTGGGATACGTCGCGCACGTCCCAGAACTTGCCCCTTTTATGGAAAATGATTTCTTCTCCGAGGAGCTTGCCGCTGCGGCCGTTCATTCTCGTTCGCTCCTTATTCGTACTATTAATCAGTCGCTCAAAGCCAGTGAGCTCTAAATACGATATACTTTCTCAATGGCCGTAGAAGAAAAAGATGCAGTTGAGAAACTTAAAAAAGAGCTTTACTCTCGCAAGGAGAGACCCACGATTGGAAAAGACATACGCACTCCTCTTTCCTCCTCAAATGTAGATACGCCACGTGCCTGGGAACAAGAAGAGACCTCACCAGAGAAAATAAAGCCAGCACGTCCTCCGCTGGCTGAGTTTATGAATACACCCAAGCGAGGTATGCCCTTTGCGGCAAAGTTCCTCCTTATTTCAACTCTTTTTTTTATTGCGGCTGCGGGAGTAGCGGCATACTTTTTTTTCGGTGGAGCGAATTTCATTTCACCACAAAATATTGATCTTCAAGTAATAGCGCCTTCTCTCATAGATGGCGGAAAAGAAGCAACGCTCCAAGTTATCATCGATAATCGAAATAAAGCTGCGCTCACGATGGTGAACATGCTCGTTAATTATCCTGATGGTACTCGGAGTGTCGCCACTTCTTCAGGACCGCTTCAGCATGATAGTCAAACCATCGGCACTATCGCCTCGGGAGGGCAGGTGAAGCGTACCATTAATGCGATTTTCTACGGACAGGAAGGTACTCAAGAGACCGTCAACGTTACCCTTCAATACAGTATCCCCGGGTCAAGTGCAATATTTACTAAAGAAGGGCAAGCAAATTTTCTTATCGGTTCATCACCAGTTTCAGTCTCCGTGAACGCTCCAAACCAAACTATTTCCGGCCAACCATTTGCTATGGATGTAACCGTGCAAGCAAATGGAATAGTGCCAGTACAAGATGTACTCCTTCAGGCGCAGTACCCATTCGGGTTTTCTCTCTCCTCATCAACACCGGCCGCACAGGCAGGAGGTACCCTGTGGCGACTGGGAACATTGCAGCCGGGGAGTGCCCAGATCATTCATATTGAAGGATCTCTTCAGGGCCAAAATGGGGATGAAGGTGTATTTCACTTCTTATCTGGCTCTGACTCAAACCCTACTGATACACAAATTGCCGTACCGTTTTTATCCATTCCCACTACCATTACGATAACGCAGCCTTTTATCACTGCCTCTTTTGCGCTCAATGGACAATCGGGCCAGACCATTTCCATCGCCCCCGGGTCAGCAGTGCAAGGAGTTATAACATGGCAAAATAATCTCCCCACCGCGATATCAAATGCATCTTTTCAGCTATCAATAAATGGCACGCCCCTTGATCCCACTTCGGTAGAAGCTCCCAACGGGTTTTATCAGTCCTCAGACTCAAGCATTATTTGGGACTCACAAAACGATCCCGCACTTGCATCTATTCCTGCGGGCGCCAGTGGCACACTCCAGTTTTCCTTCGCAACCATACGGCCCAGTGCTACTGCTCCCTATCTCAATCCAACGATGATGCTTAGTTTGACGCTGAGCGGTTCACGCAATGATGAGGCCGGTGGTCCTCAAGTTGTCTCTTCCGTTGCGATGGCTCAAGTGAATATTGCTTCATTGGTAGCCCTCGGCGTACAAGCACTTCATTTTACCGGCCCATTTTCAGATGGGGGTCCTATGCCGCCAGTTCCTGGACAGAACACCACTTACACTATTGAATGGACCATAACAAATTCTTCTAATTCTCTCGCAAACACTCAAGTATCAACCACACTCCCGCCATATGTACAATTTGTTGCTGCGCAGCCAGGCAGCGGCATCACGTATACTGCCCCTAGTCGAACAGTCACCTGGAATCTCGGCGATGTGGCGGCAGCGGCGGGGTATGGAAATACGCCACCACAGGCAGCTTTCCAAGTAGCACTGCTTCCCAGTGTTTCGCAAGTGGGCCAATCGCCGGCGCTCACTGGAGAGACGACTTTGTCAGGGAGTGATCGTTTTGCACAAGTGGGAGTGCAAGCCTCAGCCAATTCTCCCACGATCCAACTTACGGGCGACACCGGATATAGTGCTGCTATGGGTGCTGTTGCTGCGGGGCAGTGATTTTTCCAAAAGTAAAATGCAGAGTATGATTGCCGCTATGGATAGTACGGTGATGGAGAAACTCGTGGCGCTGTGTAAACGGCGCGGATTTATCTACCAGGGATCAGAAATTTACGGTGGCCTCGCTGGCACATGGGATTACGGACCCTTGGGTCTTGCGCTCAAGAAAAATATTGAAAACTTGTGGTGGCGCCAATTCGTCGATTCGCGCGACGACATGTATGGCATCGACTCGGCGATCTTGATGAACCCGCGCGTGTGGGAGGCGAGCGGTCACGTCGGCGGTTTTAATGACCCGCTTGTTGAGGATAAAAAAACAAAAAAGCGCTATCGCGCGGACCACGTGCTTGAAGAGGCGGATATTGATTCTTCCGGTATGACACTTGCTCAAATGGGAGACATCATAGCGGAGAAAAAAATAAAAAGTCCTGACGGCAACGAACTCTCCGCACCTCAACAATTTAATATGATGTTCAAGACATCGATTGGGTCAGCGGGCGGGAGTGATACGGTGGTGTATTTAAGACCTGAAACGGCGCAAGGCATGTTTATCAATTTCAAAAATATCATTGACACCTATCATCCTAAACTTCCCTTCGGTATAGCGCAGATCGGTCGCTCCTTCCGCAACGAGATAGCGCCGCGCGATTTTATCTTCCGCGTGCGAGAACTTGAGATTATGGAATTTGAGTATTTCATTAAGGAAGAAACGTGGAATGAGCAGTTTGAGTATTGGCGCACTCAGATGCAGGCATGGTTTCGCTTGATTGGATTTGCGCCGGAGGATATACGGGAGGTGGAGATTCCAGAGGGGCAACGAGCACATTACTCGAAGCGGACGATGGATTTCCATTTTCGTTATCTGCACAAATTCGATGAAATAGGAGGTCTCGCATATCGCACCGACTTTGATCTCAAAAGTCATATGCAGCACACCGGGATTGATTTGCAATACCTCGACCCAAATACTAGCGAAAAATTTATACCCCATGTTCTTGAACCCACTTTCGGGTTAGGTCGGCATGTACTTGCTATACTCACTAAAGCATACAGCGAAGATGAACTTGGAGGAGAAAGCAGGGCGGTATTGAGGCTTCCACCAAATCTCGCACCCGTGAAGGCAGCTGTATTTCCTCTCCTTAAAAATAAACCTGAGTTGGTTGCGAAGGCACGAGAGATCTATGTGACGCTGAAAAAAGAAATCCCGCAAATCATGTGGGATGACAACGGTAATATCGGCAAGCGCTATCGTCGGCAAGACGAGATAGGCACTCCATGGTGCATTACTATCGACTTTGACACACTAAAAAACGCTACCGTGACACTACGAGAGCGTGATACCGGAGAGCAGAAGCGCATTTCTACTGCAGAGCTCTCAGCACTTCTAGCCGAGAGAATTCAGGTGTAACATGCAAAAGATGACTTCCCACGATATCCATGTACGTATTAGTTCTGGGAGTATTATTACTACCCTACTTTTTGTGCTGCTCGCTGCACTTTTATGGTTTTTACGTGACCTGGTCCTCACGCTGCTTTCTGCGGTAGTGATAGCCTCAGCAATGGAACCGGCGGTGCGGTATTTTTCCAAAAAGGGTATATCACGCATTATTAGCGTTATATTCATTTACCTTGTCTTAGCAGTGGCTCTTTTGAGCATTTTATTCTTTTTTGCCCCACCCCTTCTTAATGACACGGCAACCTTACTGCGTGAGCTGCCACAGACATTTGGCTCCTTTAATGTAGCTGACATAACACATGGGTTGTTGCCACTGCAAAGTGCGAGTACCGCTCTTTCCTCAGCAGATTTTCTCAGTAGCATCTCTCAGAGTATTGCTCAGTCAACGGGTGGAGCATTTACGACCCTCTCGGTATTTTTTGGTGGCCTCACATCCTTTGCACTTATCATTCTTTTCTCTTTCTATTTTTCTGTGCAAGAGACAGGTGTTGATGATTTCTTGCGCATCGTGACACCTATAAAAGAGCAAGCATACGTACTCCATTTGTGGAAACGCTCGCAAGACAAGATTGGCAGATGGATGCAAGGACAACTGGTGCTCGCTACTCTTGTAGGGGTTCTGTTGTATCTTGGACTCCTTATTTTGAATGTGAATTATGCGCTGCTTCTGGCAGTTGTTGCAGGCATATTTGAACTTCTTCCGATTTTTGGGCAGTTCCTTGCAGCTATTCCCGCAATTATTGTGGGGTTTGCTACTGGCGGTGTTACTACCGGTTTGTTAGTGACGGGGCTCTATCTTATTGTGCAGCAGTTTGAAGCGAATCTTATTTATCCCGTGGTAGTCAAGAAAGTTGTCGGAGTGCCGCCCCTGTTGGTTATTCTTGCCATGCTTGTTGGTTTTAAACTCTTCGGATTTTTGGGAGCCTTACTAGCTGTTCCCATCGCCGCCGCCATACAAGAATTTGTGAGCGACATTGATCGGGAAAAAAAGCTTGCGCTTGCGCGTGCGGGTCTTGCGTCAGATGGTGAAGCGAAGTAGCCTCAAGGGAATGTCCACTAAAAAAAGTTTCTACCTTACCACTACGCTGCCCTACGTCAACGACGATCCGCATATTGGATTTGTTCTTGAGATCATACAAGCTGATATTCAAGCTCGCTACCATGCTCTTCAAGGAGAAGAAGTGTTTTTCAATACTGGTACAGATGAACATGGTCTAAAGATATATCGCAAAGCACTGGAGGCAAAAAAAGACCCGCAAACATATGCCGATATATATGCTGAGAAATTCAAAGATCTGAAATCCATTCTCAATTTATATCCCGCATTGCATTTTATTCGCACAACCGATGCAAGACATATAGCCGCAGCACAAGAATTTTGGCGCCGATGTCTTGCCAGCGGCGATATTTATAAAAAGAACTACCGTATCAAATATTGTGTGAGCTGTGAGCTTGAAAAAAGTGAGTCCGAGCTCATCCATGGGCATTGTTCTATACATCCCAATATTGAACTTGAACTGATTGATGAAGAAAATTATTTTTTTCGCTTCTCACGCTACCAATCTGCACTTACCCAGCTCTATACAGAACACGCAGATTTTGTTATACCCGCCTCTCGTTTTAATGAGATCAAAAAATTTGTTCAGCAAGGACTTGAGGATTTCAGTATTTCACGTGTAAAAGAAAAAATGCCCTGGGGTATAGCAATTCCTGATGATGATGAGCAGATTATGTATGTTTGGTTTGACGCTCTTATCAATTATGTCTCTACGCTTGGGTGGCCCGTGGAGGAAAAAAAATTCCAGCAATTCTGGGGAAATAAGGAAGGACCACAGGGTATTCAGATGGCGGGTAAAGATCAAATACGCCAACAAGCTGCAATCTGGCAGGCGATGCTTCTCTCCGCTGGATTGCCGACATCCAAACAAATAGTCATCCATGGATTCATTACTCTAGAAGGACAGAAGATGAGCAAATCAGTCGGGAATGTGGTGAGTCCTTACCCACTAGTGAAAGAATATGGCACCGATGCTTTGCGCTATTATCTTTCGCGGCACGTCTCTCCATTTGAAGATAGCGATTTTGGGATGGAGAAATTTAAGGAGGCATATAATGCCAATCTTGCCAACGGGCTTGGTAATCTTGTCGCGCGCATCATGCAACTCGCTCAGACACATTTACCAAAAGGGACACATCCAGAGGTGAGCGGATTTCCGCAGGAATATACTGAGGCACTTAAGAAGTTCGAGATCAACCGCGCTGCAGATTATATATGGTCGCGTATTCAATTGCTCGACCAAAAGATAACCGACACAAAGCCTTTTAAGGTCATAGAAGTAAATTCTGAGGCAGGAAAAAAAATAATCTTTGATCTCACCCAAGAGCTCTATTTTATTGGCCGTATGCTCAACCCTTTTATGCCAGGTACGAGCGAGAAAATAAAAAAGGCAGTTATTGAAAACAAAAAACCGGAGACTCTTTTTCCTCGTAAGATATAGCACACAATGAGACTCTTTGACTCCCATTGTCATATCCAGCTGCCCCAATTTGATGCGGATAGGACAGAAGTACTTCAGCGTATGCAAGAAAAAAAGGTGGGAGCAGTTGTGGTGGGTACCGATCTTAGGGTAAGTCAGCAAGCATTTCTACTCGCTGAGCAACATGATTTTCTGTGGGCCTCAGTGGGACTCCATCCAAACGATTCCAAGGAGCAATTCAATGTAAAAAACTTTGAAGTACTTGCGTCGCATCCAAAAACGGTTGCAATAGGGGAGTGTGGGCTTGATTATTTTAGATCAGGCAAAACTGAGAGCGAACGTAGCAGACAAAAAAATTTATTTATATCCCACATTGAGCTTGCACTGAGCGTCCATAAACCCCTTATTATCCACTGCCGCGAGGCTCACGATGACATGCTTGTAATACTGAGGCAGTATAAAAAAGAATATGCCGACGCGTTGCAAGCGGTGATACACTTTTTTACTGGCTCTAGTGAACTTGCACAAAGCTACCTCGCGCTTGACTGCTATCTTTCATTCCCTGGACCTATTACCTATACACAGATGTATGATGCGTCTATACGGGTCACTCCACTAGAAAAGATACTTACCGAGACCGATGCTCCTTTTGCCGCACCCGTTCCGTATCGTGGCAAGCGCAATGAACCGATATATGTTGAAAAAACACTTGAGAAGATTGCTGCGATAAAAGAACTTTCTGTTGAAGAAGTACAAAAAACAATAATAGAAAATTCTCGTCGGGTATTTATCTTGCACTAGTTCTTTTACCATGCTAATGTTTCTGGATGGCAAAAATGTCGCAGGTCTCTGAGGAGACCTTTACCCAAGCGAATAGTCCGGCTTCTTTTGATACAACGCCGGAGCAAAAAGACCAAACTATTTATGAAGTTGGTTTTCACCTCATACCGTCGCTTGGTGAAGATGAAGTCAAAATCGCTGTAGATGGAGTGCACAGCATGCTAAAGCGTTATAGCGCAGAAATTATGGGTGAGAGCTTCCCGCAGCGGATGACACTTGCATACCGCATTGAACGTTCAGTTTCTAGTAAACGAGAAAAGTATTCGGAAGCTTACTTCGGTTGGATTAAATTTAAGGCGATACCGACTACGGTGCCTGAAATTAGCCACGTACTCCAAAGTACACCAGAAGTGCTTCGCTTTATTATGGTTGAAAGTTTTCCCGAAGGAGTGCCGATGCCTCGTCGTGCTGTATTTATATCTGATCGACTGGAGGGCGCCACCATTCAAAAACCAATGGTTGCTCCTGAAAAGAGCGGAGAGATTTCTGAAGAGGATCTTGATAAATCTATAGAAGCCCTTGTTTCTTAATATGTATATCAATAAAGCATTTATTTACGGCAATCTTACCCGAGATCCAGAAACGCGGGCACTTCCTTCCGGTGGACAGGTATCTTCCTTTAGCGTTGCGACGAATCGTGTGTTCCGTAAAGCAGACGGTACCAAGCAAGAGCAAGTTGAATATCACAATGTGGTCGTATTTGGCCGCCAAGCAGAAACATGCGCACAGTATCTCCGCAAAGGAAGCGGTGTCTTTGTAGAAGGTAGGTTACAAACTCGTAGTTGGGACGGAGAAAAAGGCAAGCAGTATCGCACGGAAATTATTGCCGAGCGGGTACAGTTTGGACCACGCAGTACTGCTCCTTCCAGTACCGGGGGAGATCGTACTCCTCCTCAAAGTGAAGCAGAAATGCCACAAAAGGCGCCGAAGGAAGACACGATTGAGTATCCAGAAGAAGATATTAATCCAGACGATATCCCATTTTAGGAAAATATATGCAAAACGATACGTACACCCAATTTCAGAGAATCGACTACAAAGATATCGAAACGCTTAAGCGCTTTCTCAATCCGCACGGTAAAATATTACCTCGACGTCGCACAGAACTTTCAGCCGCAAATCAACGGGCACTTGCTCAATCTATAAAGCGAGCCCGTTTCATGGCACTTTTGCCCTATATCATGCGCTAGGAGATATACTACTTTTTCTCCACACGTTCTACATAGGTGCCAGTTTCTGTGTTAACGCGTAGCACGTCTCCTTCATTGACAAAAAGAGGAGCATTGATTGTGACGCCTGTTTCAAGTACTACCTGTTTGGTACCTCCTTGAGCGGTATTGCCGCGCACTGCCGGAGGTGCGTCGGTAACCACGAGGTCCACCTTAACAGGTACCCGGAGCGCAATGATCGTGTCATTAAAAGTAACTGCTTCCACTGGAGTATTTCCTTTCAAAAACTTTCCTGCTAACCCGACAGTTTCTTCGCGAAGCGGAAAACGCTGACTTGCATTTTGTGCATCACAAAACCACCATTCTCCTCCCCTGGTGTATAGATATTTCACTACCTTGACCCCTAAATCCGCCTCTGCCACTTTTTCAGCTACATGAAAGGCTTGCTCGGTTACTTTGCCGGTAATGAGGTTGCGTAACTTGGTTTGATTCACCGGTTTGCGCTGCTGTTTGCGAAAAATATGGGCATCCAAAACCTCGTAGGGATTACCATCAAGCAAAATAGCTTTCTTGGGTAATATCTCGTTATATTCAAGCATATAATAAAAATGTGCCGCGCGGGCAGTACGGACAGTATAAGTGATTTTTTAGCGGATTTCAACCAGAAAAAATGACCTGAAACCTTCTCACAAAATTCTAGTTGTAAAAAGTAGCCCATAGTATATTGTGTGGTTATGGAATCCCATCTGTCTTTAAGTGAAATGACGCAAGAGCAACGGGATGAGGATATTCTTATCAAGTCCGTTGCACATCCAGCGCTTTTCGCTGTTCTCGTACGCAAGTATGAAAAACCGTTTTTGCGCAAGGCGGTAAGTATTGTGCACGACGAACAAGAAGCAGAAGACATAGTCCAGGAAGCGTTCACAAAAATATATCTCAATGCCGCACGCTTCAGAAAGCAGGAGGGGGCACAGTTTTCATCCTGGGGATATCGCATACTCATTAATGTGGCATGCTCACACTATCAAAAATCCAAACGACGCAATCATGCAACTGCTCAACTTGATGAAGAAATATGGGCACTCATTCCAGACAAAGACCTGCGTCAATTTCAAAAAACGGAAATAACAGATGAGGTTGCATCTATTCTTTCCCGTATGTCGCCGATATTTGTCCGTGCACTTACGCTCTTTTATATTGAAGGAAGATCACAAGAAGAGGTTGCGAGCCTTGAAGGTGTGTCGCTCGGTGCGGTGAAAACACGTGTCCACCGTGCAAAACATGAGTTTAGAAAGATATACAAGATGGTAACAAACAATATATGAGTACAATAGAGAAAAATGTCATGGCGAGTGTGTACGTTATTCATATGGTGCGTACACTCACCAGCCGATTAGCGCTTGCGTGTGGAGTACTGTGCCTCTCACTTATTGCTATCGCAATGCTCGTTTCCGTGCCTCACGTCATGGTCAATCTACTGAGCGTTGCCCACCATGGAGTAGTAGGGATAGGAACTTTTGTGTTCTCTGCGGTTATGGGAACTCGATTTATAGTTCAGTGTGCTCTTTTTATAGGAACGATTGCATTTCTCCTGGTTCTCATCGATCTTATTCGATCAATTTCTCCGATACGCGTAATGGGGAGTTAAAATTAAGATTATTCCTCCTGCGGCCCTTCTTCGTTTTTGGTTTCTGTCTTTTTAGAGGTTATATTTTGACTGAGATATTTGCGGATTTCTTTTAGAACTTCATTGGCTAGTTTTTTATTTTCTCGTAAGTACGTGCGAGTGGCATCATAGCCCCGTCCGAGTTTCTCAGCACCATAGCTGTACGACATACCACTTTTTTGGATAATTCCTAATTTCTCACCGAGGGCGATAAGCTCACCTTCCTGTGAAATACCTTCGTTGTATAAAAGGTCAAACTCCACAGCGCGAAACGGTGCAGCTACTTTATTTTTAACAACCTTAACTCGATGGCGTCCCCCTACCACCTCTTCACCCTTTTTAATCTGTGCAATACGGCGAATATCCAGTCTCACCGAGGTATAAAATTTAAGCGCCTTGCCTCCTGTGGTTGTTTCTGGATTACCAAACATGACGCCAATTTGCATCCGGATCTGGTTAATGAAAATAACGATCGTATTGCTTTTGGAGATGATACTCGTAAGCTTGCGCAGCGCTTGTGACATAAGTCGGGCCTGTTTACCCATATGGCTTTGCCCCATATCTCCCTCTATTTCATCTTTGGGGGTGAGCGCGGCGACTGAATCAATGACCACCATGTCTACTTTTCCCGAGCGTACCAAACTCTCCACAATTTCAAGTGCCTGCTCTCCGGTATCTGGTTGTGAGACAAGAAGATTATCAATATTAACGCCTATTTTTTTTGCATATTCCGGGTCAAGTGCATGCTCTGCATCTATAAAGGCACACACGCCTCCTTTTTTCTGTGCCTGAGCAATAGCGTGCAGAGCAAGCGTTGTCTTGCCTGATGACTCAGGTCCAAAAACCTCAATGATGCGTCCCCGTGGGTACCCGCCGATGCCGAGAGCCCAATCGAGCCCAATCGAGCCCGAAGGGATAACATCTATATCAACCCTCGGTGTATCGCCAAGCTTCATAATAGCCTCGTCACCGAACTTTGTTCTGATTTCTCGGATCGCAGCATCAATTGCGCTTGTATCTCGAACTTTATTATCTAATTTTTTGTGTGGTTTTTCTTTCGCCATAGATCTATCCATTAATTGGACAATAATTCAAAACAACAATATGAACCAATTGCGAAACCTGACGACCAAAACGGTCTTTTGCGGCGACCTTTACTACACTATACCCCGGTGGAGGAGAAAAAACCTCACTGAAATGGCCAGCTGTATCTATGTAGGCAGGAGCATCATTAATACTTAGAAATGCAATATTTGTAGCTTCACCGGAGATAACAACAACAGGCGAAGATGTTGCACTGCCATCCTTCGGGGTAGCAATGTAGATCTCTGGACCAGTCAGTATCTTACGCGCTTCAAACAAGCCATATCCCAAAAGGGTAAGGATAATAACCCCAATTAATACCAGCGATAATTGATGACGATACATATCTAAGTCTCAGAAAGGATTCAAAGAGGATTTTTTTTTGAAAAATTTACTCCCTATCGATTACTACCTCTGCTGACTTACTATTCAATACCTCCCGGGGCCTCGCTCCGTCTTGTGGACCAATGACACCCCGCTCCTCAAGCACATCCATAAGACGGGCAGCACGCGCATATCCCAAACGTAGTTTACGTTGAAGATAAGAAGTCGAAGCCTTGCCAGCTTCTATAACCGCCAAGCGGGCAGCTTCATACATCTCATCATCTATATCGTCATCTTCGCTATCTGAAAAAGTAGATCCATTGCGGGAAGAAAAAGTGTCGTTGTTACTTGCGGGGGCAATGATATCGATGGGCAATTCAGCATCATTATGCTTCGCAATAAAATCAGTAACCTTCTTTACTTCAGATTCACTGATAAATGCACTTTGCAGTCGCACCGGCTTACTCATGTCGCCGGAGAGGTACAGCATATCGCCTGCGCCGAGGAGCTTCTCGGCACCCGCTTGATCAAGAATGGTACGAGAGTCTATTTGTGAAGCTACTTGAAGTGCGACACGACACGAAATGTTTGCTTTGATAAGACCGGTGATGACATTTACACTGGGTCGTTGGGTTGAAAGAAGAAGATGTATTCCTACTGCTCGGCTCATTTGAGCCAGACGTACTACAGCTGCTTCAAGCTCACGGGGATAGGTCTGCATGATATCGGCAATCTCATCAATGACAATGACAATATACGGCATTGCCTCGGGCAGTTTGTCATCGTGAGATGGCTCGCCTTTCTTACGCAATTTTTCAAGTGCAGGAGCGAGTACATTTTGATGATAAGATGCAATGTCACGCACATGTTCTGCCTCAAGAATGTTATAGCGGTGTTCCATTTCCCTGCCTGCCCACCGGAGTGCTTGGATGGCTTTTTTTGCGTCAGTGATAACGGGGGAGAGTAGGTGAGGGATACGATTATACAGGGTAAGCTCAACGCGCTTTGGGTCGATCATTAAAAAGCGCAACTGTTGCGGTCCACAACGATAAAGAAGCGAGGTAATGATGGCATGGATAGTTACTGACTTTCCTGCACCAGTTGCGCCAGCGATAAGCACATGGGGCATTTTGGTGATATTGGCAAAATGTGAGCCCCCAGCAATATCGCGCCCAAGGGCAATAAGTAGGGATGCTGGGGAATTAGCAAATTCAGGTGACTCCAGAAGTGTGCCAAGCCCAACGATTACTTTTGTGTGGTTGGGCACTTCAATGCCAACGAGTGATTTTCCTGGAATAGGCGCTTCGATGCGTACGGGATGGGCTGCCAGTGCAAGCTCAAGATTAGTTTGCAACGAAACTATTTTCTGTAGCCGCACGCCCTCAGCAGGTTTAATGGCATAGCGTGTAACAGAGGGGCCTATGGAGATTTCATCAAGTTCAACGACAATACCAAAGTTCTGAAGAGTTCTTTTTATAATGTTAGCACTCGCCTTGACATCTCCGACTCCCGGGCGTCCTCGATCGCGTTCAAGAAGAGAGAGTGGTGGGGGAGTATACGTCTCCAACAGCGATTTCAAAATATTTGCGGTATTTTGAGTGCTCCGAGGTAGGACGGCCGGCATAGGATAGGGTGCTGGTTCTTCCTCATCACTTACTTCACTGTAAGGTATATTCTCCGGCTCTTCTTCTGCCGTGGGGCTATCTATTTTCTGAGATCGGACGCCATGCACGTATTGCCCGATAACTCTACCAAATCTCATCAAGCCGCCACTGATCATAGCAAAAGGTCCAAGTGATAAGCTTCCTTCAAGAAGAATAAGCAGCGATACGAGACATATACCTCCAAGGAAAATAAGAGAGGCGTAGAGGTCAAAATAATGCAAAGCGTTTTTCCCAATCACATCACCAATAAGGCCAGCATTGCCAGCGACAATATCAATGAATCCCAGTCCTGAAAGTATAAAAAATAAACTCCCTAGAGTTTTTAATAAATCAAACCCCGGTCTCTCCTCTTTAAGGAGAGTTCCTGCTAATACAAAAAAAAGTATAGGTAAAAGAAAATACCCAATTCCTACAAGGTACACGATTGAGTCGTATGCATCTGCGCCTGCAATCCCGGCGGCCTTAAACGGCGCGAGCGCAAGGAAACATCCTACAACGATAAAAAGAACCACCAATGCTGCTCGCTTGGTTTTTTCGGGGATGTCAGCAAATGGGCCTATATGCGCTGAGCGCCCATCATTTTTTTTCCGTGCCATAAAGACATATTAGCATGCAGGTTTTGAAGAAGATAAATTGAAACTACCATTTTACTTTCTGTCCCCGCTGCTCTATACTCAAGGACATGATTATGTCTTTAAGGGAGGCACACCTCATTAAGGTCTTTAAAAGACAATTAAAGGACTGAATGTATGTCTGATAGCACAAAAAAATTTCATGAATTTGCCTTGAAATCAAGTCTTTTTAAAGGACGCACCGCTTGGTATTTTTGTTATTTAAAATCGGAACGCATCGTACAAGTGCTCGCTACCCTGGCTCTGAGTGCCAAAAATTCTCACCTTAACATGGTCATCATTAAGGCGCGCAAAATCCCTGAATCAATTCTTTATTTTGCCGCTGGTACTCTTGATCGTTCATTACTGCTTGCTGATATTTTTTCTCTTATATCAACCCTGCGCATATGTGAAACTGAAGGAATTATTCAGAAAGAAAATGTCTTCGTGCTCATTACAGAATATGAGGCAATTGCGGAACGCATGGAAAATGAAATGGGATTATCCTCCTTTGTTTCATCAAATGATTTTAGTATCCCTCTTACTCTAAATGAAAAATCTATAGCTCCAACAGTTTCTTCTAGTCATTCCCCACAAGGTCAATTGAAGGGCGCAATGAAAAATCCGGATAAAGGACATTCTAAAGGACAAGGATCTTTTTCTGGACGTCTTTTAAAAGATCAAGAAGATCGCAGGGCTAAAATCCTCAACTTTGTTCGCGATAGTCAAGGGGTTTCCATTAAGGATATTGCCAATATCGTCAGAACTTGTAGCGAAAAGACCATTCAACGCGAACTCTCCCTGCTTATACGGGAAGGGGAAATAACGAAAGTGGGGGAAAGGCGCTGGAGCATATACCTTCCGACGTCCTCAAATCCATGAGGTCCATTGACTAGGCTCTTTGCCTAGTGTACCTTTATCCACAAGGTATTTTTGCAGCTGGGGCCAGCTTTACACTATAATGGTGCTAGCTCCAGAAATTCTTGAGTACTACTGAGCTGCAGGAGGATACCCGCTCGTTGACAACTGCATATTCCAAAATTCCTTCATCAGAGATGGAGGTAAGACATCAGAGATGGAGGTAAGAATTGCGCCCTTTTTGCGTCTTACTTTCATAGGGCTTCTTAGTCTATCTTGTGCCCCACATACTGGAATCTTCTTTATTCGGTTTTAGTTGCATGACTGATTCCACTTCTTCATTATTGCTACCAACGCTTTCGCATCTCGCTTGCCTCTTCGTCTCTTTGCAAGAGATTGAGGAGAGGGCGGGCGAGAGGGCAGGTAGGGTTATCCAGATCGGTTCGAATTATTATTGGGTAAATTACAATTAACTATCAGTTCGAAATTAGTTTATGAATTCTATTATTACCAACAGTTCTACACGGCTCACTGCTTTGACGCTTAGCGTTATCGCAGTTGTGGCGTTCGCCTTTGCTGCCGTTCAGGTCGCTCCGGCGCATGCCGCTAGCATTTGTCCCGGCACCACTTGGTCAGTGAACCTAAAGCAGGGTTCTACAGGTCCGAACGTCTTGGCATTGCAGCAATTCTTGAACATGAGTCCAGATACGGTGGTCGCATCGTCTGGCCCCGGTTCTCCAGGAAATGAGACCTCCTACTTTGGGGGACTCACCAGGGCTGCAGTCAACAAGTTTCAGCAGAAGTACGCGGCGCAGGTTCTAGCCCCTGTCGGTCTTTCGACCCCAACGGGCAACTTCTTCACGTACTCCCGGGCAGAGGCTAATGCGCTTTGCGCAGGCTCAACCGTCACCGTAACTCCTCCAGGCACTATTCCTGGCACGGTCTCGGGCACGGCAACCATTACCGCAAGCGCTCAACCAGCAAACACGCTTGCTCCGGCCAACTCGGCACGTGTTCCGTTTACGGCTTTCACCGTATCGGCAAATGGTTCTCCGGTTACGATCAACAGTGTCTCGGTCGTTCGCCAAGGTCCGTCACTTGATACCGATTTCTCAGGCGTTGAACTTATAAACGCTTCAACCGGTGTCCAGGTCGGCATCTCGCGCGTTCTTGACAGCAACCACAGCGCAACTATCGGCTCGCCGATAACTATCGCAGCAGGAACGTCCCAGACCTTCTGGGTCGCAGCTAACGTAGCTGCCCTTCCGGGTTCCGGCGACATCGCATCTTTTGCGGTCACTGCGGTCAACACCAATTCGACAGTATCTGGCTCACTTCCAATAACGGGCGCGAGCAATACACTAAATTCAAGTTTGACCATCGGCACGGCGACGATTCAATCGTCATCGTTTGACCCGAACTCAGCTTCAAGCCAACCTATTGGTACTTCTGCCTACCGCTTCACCGGTTTCCGAATCCAAGCAGGTTCAGTTGAAGATCTGACCTTCAGGTCAGTTACGTGGTATCAGTCTGGTTCGGCATCTGGCCTCCAGAATGTTGTGACCGTGGTTAACGGCACTTCATACCCAACGACCCTTGATTCGACCGGCCGCTACTACACGGCAGTCTTCCCAACCGGTATCGTTATACCCAAAGGTGCCTCGGTTGATGTCTACGTACAGGGTGACCTTGGTAGCAATACCACGGCTAACACCACTGCAGAGTTCGACATCTATCGAAACACTGACATCTATCTCACAGGAAATACCTACGGCTTCGGCATTACGCCGAGTGGCGCGGGTACCTTCGGTGGCGGTGTGAGCGGCAGCATCTGCTCGACCACAACGCTCGTGACTTGCTTCTTGAATGTCTCCAGTGCTAACCCGTATCTCCGTGGCTCAACAGTCACTGTTACTGCAGGCACGTTCTCGACCATTCAAAATGCAACATCTGTAGGTGCACAAAACATTGCGCTCAACGTCTCCAATCAGCCTTTGGGCGGATTCCAGACGAACCTCACGGGTGAGGCAATAACCGTTCAATCGTTGAAGATTCACTTCAATTCGAGTGGTGTTATGCCTCCTCTCACAAATGTTTCGCTCGTAAACCAGAACGGTTCCATCGTCTCTGGTCCATACAATGCGACTTGTGATTCAGGCACCACTGTTCTTGGTGCGAACTGCGCCACTGTGGCACAGACAGTAACCTTCACTGGCTCTATCCTCTTCCCGACTGGTTCAAACACATACACCATTCAGGGCCAGGTTCCGAGTGCTACTGCTAACGGCACCACTATCCAGGCTTCGACGAACCCGACTAGTGACTGGACGAGTGTCACCGGCAACACTACCGGCAACAACATCACCATCGGTGTGACGAACTTCACGATGAGTACGATGACGGTTAAATCAGCAACGCTCACCGTTGCCAACTCAACCTCTCCAACTGCGCAAAGTATTGTCGCAGGCGGCAGCAACGTGCTTCTCGCTGGCCTTCAACTTGATGCCTCGCAATCAGGTGAAAATATTCGCCTCTCATCGCTCCCGGTAACACTTACAGTGAGCGCGGCAGCGAATGTCACAACTGACCTCAGCGCTTGCCAGCTCTTTAATGGCACGACTCCCCTTAATACCGGCTCTCGCGTCATCAATGGCAGCAACCTCGCAAGCACTACTTCCCAAACGGTTACCTTCAACTTCGACAATTCATTGACGGTACCGAAAGGCACGGTGCTCACGCTCGGTCTTCAGTGCAATCTCTCCTCTTCGGCAAACACGGGTGCTACCTACCAGTTCTCACAGGGCACTCCCACAGCTACGGGAGCAGTCTCTGGTAACACGGCTGTTGTGACCCTTGCAGCAGGTGCCGGTCCGGTTATGACGGCTACCACAGGCGCGACTCTCACAGTCTCGACTGATGCATCATCTCCGTCCTATACCCTTGTCGCAGGCGGCACGACTGGTGTCACTGCCAATGTGATCAAGTTCCACGCAACCAATGAGGGCGTCAACCTCCAAAAAGTTGGCCTCACTCTCACCAACGTTGCGTCTTCCTCTCCTGCTGACCTCACTCAGGTCTACCTCTATGCAGGAAACAACATCTGGACGACATCTGGTGTGCTAGTGTCTCCAGGCACGCTTCTTGGTACTGCTACCTTCACCGGTAATGCAACCGTAGCTACCTCGACACTCAACACCGTTGTTCAGCTTCCGAACAACACAGATGCGACCATCGTGATCAAGGCTGATATAGCTCAAATCGGCATCAATCAGCCAGGCACCGAAGGCCACCTTGTAGCAATCGATTACGCCAACTCGCAAGGCGTCGGAGCTAACTCAGGTAAAAACATCTTCGGTACTGTTGGTATAACAGCTGGCACTGGCGCTGCGGGTCTCCGCACCTTCCGCACTATTCCTACAGTTGCGCTCGATACGACGCTTCCAGGAAACGGTGTTGCAGACGGTCGCCTCCTTGAGTTCAAGGTAACCGCAAACAGCAGTGGTCCAGTTGGTATCGCTCAGTTCGCCTTCTCGATCTCAACAACCACAGCAACTGTTACGAACGTTCAGCTCTTCGCTTACACTGATTCTGGCTACTCCCAATCGGTCTCTGGCACCTTTGGTGCAAGCACCGGACAGTTTGGTAGCACAGTTGCAGGTGTAAACAACGGTGTAACGTTCAATATCGCTGCGACTACCAATCCAGTTGAAGTTGCGGCAGGATCCACCTACTACTTCCAGCTTAAGGGATCAGTAAGTGCTCCAACCAACTCCTCAGTAGTTACCACACTTAAGGGTGATGCTGCTTACCCAGCACTCGGCGCTGGCCAGTTCATGGGTCAAGTCAGCACCACGAGCATTGCTGCAAGCAACCTTATCTGGTCTCCAAATGCGACCACTACGAATAGCCTTGGGGGCAATGACTACACAAACGGATTTGGTATTCTCGGTCTCCCATCGGGCGGTCTCTTCCAGACTCGCTCCAACTAACCTCCGGTTTGACTCTCAGGAGTCTTAGCCGAGCTTAGGAAGCCCAGCACAAGTAAGTGCACAGGCAAGCAAAGGCCCCCTCGAAAGAGGGGGCCTTTGTGTTTCCTGTGTGGAGGAATCCCATATCGCTTGCAGAGCAAACGTTTTAGCCGCAAACTCTATAATATGCAAAAGAATACTGCTGTTTGGGTAGGGGCTGGTGTTATTATTGCGGCGATTCTCGTCGGGAGCGTTTTTTACTTCCACTCTCGTAATCTAGCTATGAGTATACATACACAAACAAATGCTACGTCCACCTCAAGCACTACCACTTCCTTTGGTACTGTCGCAATCACTACCACAGGCGGCGGTACCATACAGATCGTACCAATATCCAAAGGTATACAACCTCCCTCTTTGGCGGGGACAATACAAATTTCTTCCTCGCTTCCTCCAGACGCCGTGGCGGCCCTGCGTACTCAGGAAGAAACCCTCATTCCGCTCATCAAAGCGAATCCTCTTCGAGTTGATTTGTGGCTTCAGCTTGGGGTTGATAGAAAAATAGGCGGCGATTATCAAGGAGCGATAACAGCATGGCAGTACGTTGCCGCTGCAGCGCCCGTAACCCTAAGTTATGTTGCCTACGGGGATTTAGGGGATCTCTATATGAATTTCCTTAAAGATTATCCGAAAGCAGAGACAAATTATCTTGCAGCCATAAAAATTAATCCTCATGTGATTGACTATTATCGCTCTCTCTATACACTCTATCGCTACGATTACAAAACAAATACCACTGCCGCGGCAAATATCTTAGTCCAAGGACTTCAGGCAAATCCAGGAAATCCTGATTTACTTGGGCTACAAAAGGCATTACAAAACGGCCAGTAATAGCAAACTATTAAAGTCATATGAACCGTTTTTTTACTAAAACGTTCGTCCGATTTCTCTTCGGGTTTTTAATTATTCTTGCAATAGCTTTTGGAATAATAATTATTGTTGGACAGTATCTCCAACACCAACCAAAAAATGTTGACAACGTCTCTCGGTCACAGTAGGGTACTCCCATAGGCTTAAGACAGTAGGTACCCAAGAGGGTCTAATGCGAAAGCGCCTGCCGAGGTCGAATTTCTCTCCGTAAGGATTGAACGTCGAAAGCCTTCAGTAACGAGGGCATTTTTTATGCCCAATACCATATGGCAATTACAAAAGAAAAAAAAGAAATAATTGCAACAAAAGTTCGCACTATTGCGGATACCGCAAAAACGATCGTCTTTGCTAACTTTAAGAAGTTACCAGTAAACCAACAGAATGAACTTCGTCGTGCGCTACGGGCGCAAGGAGTTGGATACCTCGTTGTTAAAAAGACACTCATAAAACACGCACTGGGAGGTATTTTTACCGGCACTGTACCGGAGTTGTCTGGAGAAATTGCTCTTGCATACGGGAAAGATGAACTTGCGCCTGCTCGGGAACTTGCGGTTTTTGTCAAAAAATTTCCTGAGCAGCTCATGTTTGCCGGCGGAGTTTTTGACAGAAAGTATGTAAGCAAGAAAGAAATCACTTCCATTGCTGCTATTCCCGGCATAGAGGTACTCCGGACGCAATTTGTGCTACTTATTAATAGTCCGCTTCAGCGCTTTGTGATTGCGCTCAATCAAATCGCGCAGAAGCAACAATAAAAAATTATGGCAGAGGAAACAATAACCCACGAACCCGTGGAAACAAAAAAACATGTACCCGCGAAATTTAAGGAGCTAATTAAAAGCGTAGAGACTCTTTCAGTGCTTGAGCTCCACGAGCTCGTAAAAACACTCGAAGAGCACTTCGGAGTGTCTGCGGCTGCGGTTGCGGCGGCTCCTGCAGCTGGCACTGTTGCGGCGGAGGAAGAGAAAACTTCCTTCAATGTGCAGCTTGCCAATGCAGGCGCGCAAAAAGTCCAAGTTATCAAAGCGGTGAAGGATGCCCTTGGTCTTGGTCTTAAAGAGGCGAAGGATCTTGTCGATGCAGCCCCCGCGATGCTCAAAGAGGGCATGAAAAAGGAAGATGCTGAGAAGCTGAAAACTGCAGTAGAAGCGGCCGGAGGTAAAGCTGAACTGAAATAACCACTCGCTTTCCACACCTCATTACAACATAGGATGAAAGCGGATGTTTTATTTGTCCGTTGCATGGTGCCTCGGAATTGCTATAGAATAGCGATATACCGATTTACTGTATGTCTGATCCACTCTCGAAATTGTTTGGGACCTCAGCACGGGTGAAACTCCTTCGGCTTTTTCTTTTTAATTCCCGGCAATCATTCACTCTTCCTGAGGCGGCGCAGCGTGCTCGCACGACACTTCTTGAAACGAGGCGCGAGCTACGTTTATTTCAATCTGTCGATCTTATTGTCCGTGGCAAGAAGGGAGGACGTTATGCTCTTGCCAATGACTTTGCGTACGTGGAGGCGCTTCAAAACCTTCTACTTAATGCACCGACTCGGGTAGAAGATATTGTGGAGTGGGTCCGGGGGATCGGCCCCGTAAAACTTGTCGTACTCTCAGGCGTATTTCTTGGAGAATGGAATGATTCTCTTGATATGCTTATTGTGGGGGATAAAATACAGGAGCGGAAGATTCGTCAACGTACCAGACGGTTTGAAGCTGAGATTGGTAAGGAATTGCGTTTTACGATCCTTTCAATTGAGGATTTTCTTTATCGTCTTAATATGAACGATAAACTGATTCGCGATGTGTTTGATTACCCCCACCGTATAGTGCTTGACCGGCTTAATATAGGGCTCAAATAACAAAGAAAAATGGGTTCACTAGACGTTTTTTGTTCGAGAATAAGGCTTTCTTGCTATCCACATAGTCCCTCCTGCAACTTCTCAATTATCCCCCAGCATTGTTACAATATAGGGAGTCGATTACTAATCAATTTATTCAAATTTATACGTTTTTCATATGATTCTTCAGACGTGGGGTAGTGTGCTGCAGCAGTCTTTTTACACGCTGTCTTACGGCGTTGTCAACTTTCTACCGAGCCTTCTCTTGGCGATCATCATCTTCATCATTGGCTGGGTGATTGGTATATGGGTTGGCTGGGGTGTTGCTCAAGTTATCCGTGCAATTAGGGTTGATGATGCTCTGCGCGCTGCGGGTGCTGAGAGTGTTATGAAGCGAGCAGGGTATCGTTTGGACTCGGGCGCTTTTCTCGGAGCCTTGGTGAAATGGTTTGTTATCGCTATATTTCTTGTTGCCTCCCTCCAGGTGCTCGGTCTTACGGATGTGAATCTTTTTCTCCAGACAGTAGTGCTCTCCTATCTTCCTCGCGTTATCGTCGCCGTGCTCATTATTCTCGTTGCGGCGGTTATCGCTCAAGTAGCACAGAATGTAGTAACTGCTTCAGCTCGTGCCGCAGAGATATCATCCGCAGGTTTTGCTGGTGTTGTTGCTCGCTGGGCAATCTGGATCTTTGCCGTCCTCGCCGCACTTGATCAGCTCGGTGTGACGCCATTCATACAGACTCTTTTCACGGGTCTGGTTGTTGCGTTCTCACTTGCCTTCGGACTCGCTTTTGGTCTTGGAGGACAAGAAGCAGCAACACGTGCTATTGAAAGGGTGCAGAAGGAAATGCATCGCCAGCACGACTAAGCAAGACTCATAAATCTCTATTGTTCTAAAGAAAATGCCCCTTTTGGGGCGTTTTTTTATCCCGTATCAGAGCTAATTTCGCCACCAACTCCTTTCTTTGCTACTCCAGCCAAATGCATATTTGACAGCACATTTCATTCCCTTTATACTGGCCTCTACAGTATGTTATATGCAAAAAAGCTAAAGGCGAAGCGGAGACCATAGGCCTTAATCGGCTTGTGCCGCTTCAAAAGAAGCGGCTTTTTTGTTTTTAGATACATGCTGAGCTCGTTGACAACTGAATTCCATCACACTTCTCTGCTCAAGTGGGTCTTGCAGGTGGTGAAGATGGGTAGGTAACATAAAAACAACAACAAATTATTGCGGTTCTTAAGCTTCTTTTTCTGATTACGGAGAAAGAACGTTAAGGGCGTATGGTGGATGCCTTGGCTTTGAAAGGCGATGAAGGACGTGGTGTGGCGACGATACGCTTCGGGGAGGTGCCAAGCAACCTTTGATCCGGAGATTTCCGAATGAGGAAACTCACGAGAGAGAAATCTTTCGTACCTTGAGTAATCAAGGAGCATACCTCGGGAAGTGAAACATCTCAGTACCGAGAGGAAAAGAGACTAATAAGAATTTCGTTAGTAGCGGCGAGCGAACGCGAATAAGCCCAAACTGCAGAATTGCCCAAGCCGCTTGAGATGTTCGAGCGGTTCGGGTGATTCTCAGGGTTGTAAGGCAATTATGGCTGCACTTGATGTGGCACGAAGTTACAAATTGTTGAGATAGCTGAAGTCGCTGGAAAGCGACACCCCAGAAGGTGAAAGTCCTGTAGGCGAAATCGAAACAACTTCTTAATTGTCCTTGAGTAGCTCAAGACATGAATGGCTTGAGTGAATCTGCCGGAACTAACCGGTAAGGCTACATACTTTCAAAGACCGATAGCGAATTAGTACCGTGAGGGAACGGTGAAAAGAACCCCGGTGAGGGGAGTGAAAGAGAACTGAAACCATATGTCTACAAGGAGTCGAAGAGGGGGCAACTCCTCGACGGCGTGCCTATTGAAGAATGAGCCTGCGAGTTTATGTGTGCTGCGCATGACTAAGCTGGAGACAGCGGAGTCGTAGGGAAACCGAGTGTGAATAGCGCGTTAGTAGTACGCATAAGACCCGAAGCGAGGTGAGCTTGCCATGGGCAGGGTGAAGTGCACCGAAAGGTGCACGGAGGCCCGAACCGGTTAGCCGTGCAAAACTATCGGATGACCTGTGGTAAGGAGTGAAAAGCTAATCGAACCTCGTAATAGCTGGTTCTCTCTGAAACAGCTTTTGGGCTGGCGTCGCAGCGATTGATGTTTGGGGGTAGAGCACTGGAAGGACAAGACAGGGAGCAATCTCGCTTGTCCTATCAAACTCCGAATACCGAACATGTTCTGCGGCAGTTAGTACGTGGGGGCTAAGCTCCACCGTACAAAAGGAGAAGAGTCCTAGATCTCAAGTTAAGGTCCCAAAATCTACGTTCAGTGCATCACAAGGAGGTGGAATTTCCCAGACAATGAGGATGTTGGCTTAGAAGCAGCCATCATTGAAAGAAAGCGTAACAGCTCACTCATCGAGAGATTCTGCGCCGAAGATAATCGGGGCTTAAACGTAGTACCGAAACTGAGGGCTTGTGAACTTCGATGAAGTTTGCAAGCGGTAAGAGAGCGTTCCGTTTGCGATGAAGCTAAAGGCGCGAGCCATAGTGGAGCGTACGGAAGTGAGAATGCAGGCACAAGTAACCGCAATGCGGGTGAGATCCCCGCACGCCGAAAGATCAAGGTTTCCTTGGCAATGGTGATCAACCAAGGGTTAGTCGGGCCTAAGCCGATGGCGAAAGCCGGAGGTGATGGACACACGGTTAATATTCCGTGACCGGCAGATATGCTATGGAGTGACGGAGGAAATAATCATCCGCGTCTTATTGGATTGACGTTTGTGGTGTGAAGTAGGTATGTCAGGCAAATCCGGCATACGGCCTTTAGTGGTAACTATCATGCACAGCAAAGCAGTGCAGGGCTTCGGCCTTGTGCGATGGATGAGAAGAGCCTTCCAAGAAAAACTTCTATGCTTCAGTATCTGTACGACCGTACCGCAAACCGACACAGGTGATCAGCTCGAGTAGAGCAAGGCGAACGAGTGAATGTACTCCAAGGAACTCGGCAAAAAAGCAGCCGTACCTTCGGAATAAGGCTTGCCCCATGCAAATGGGGCCGCAGCGAAAGTATCCCTGGCGACTGTTTACCAAAAACACAGCTCCCTGCGAACTCGTAAGAGGATGTATAGGGGGTGACACTTGACCAATGCCAGAAGGTCAAATATCGCCGTTGTTATGTCGCAAGATGTATTGGTGAGTGATATAAGCCCTGGTGAATGTCGGTCGTAACTATAACGATCCTAAGGTAGCGCAATTCCTTGTCAGGTAAGTTCTGACGCGCATGAATGGCGTAATNNGTGAAGATGCCGGTTACCTGCAGATAGACGAAAAGACCCCAGAAGCTTTACTGTAGCTTGATATTGCATATACGATGTGACTGCGTAGCATAGGTGGGAGAGGTTGAAGTCTTGGTTTTGGCTGAGATGGACTCGCCAGTGAAATACCACTCTTTCTTATTGTATGTGCTAACCGGTGCGGCAAAACCGCATCGAGACAGTATCTGGTGGGCAGTTTTAGTGGGGCGCTATNNTCCTAAAGAGTAACGGAGGAGTGTATTAAGGTCGGCTAGGCGCGAATGGAAACCGTGCCGATAGCGCAATGGCAAAAGCCGGCTTGACTGCAAGGCGTGAATGCCGAGCAGGTGCGAAAGCAGACCATAGTGAACCGACCATCCGCATTAGACGCGGTGGAAGATTATCTGACAAAAGCTACTCTGGGGATAACAGGCTAGTTCCGCCTAAGCGTCCACAGCGACGGCGGAGTTCGGCACCTCGATGTCGGCTCACCATATCCCGGGGGTGAAGAAGCTCCCAAGGGTTTGGCTGTTCGCCAATTAAAATGGTACGCGAGCTGGGTTCAGACCGTTCAGATGCTAAATCTTTTGGCGTTTGGACAGTCTGAACCACGAGGAAATGCAATAACACATTGCGCTGTTAACTAATCACGGCGGCGATATGCAGCAATGTATATCGAGAAGCTAACTTATATCGGTGAAACCCCTCGCGGGGCAATACCGAGGGAACCCTACATGTGGGGCCCGTAGAGACTGAATGTTAGCCATCCCTCTTTGGGATGATGATACAGTCCAATCCACTCAGTAATGAGTGAAGACTCGATTTCGTTTTCGAGTTGTAGGTGCGTGAGACAGGTTGGTCTCCTATCTACTGCAGGCGTCGATTCTTGAAGAGATTTGCTTCTAGTACGAGAGGACCGAAGTGAACTGACCGCTGGTCTGGCTGCTCTTCCGCCAGGAGGACCGCAGCGTAGCTATGTCGGGATTGGATAAGCGCTGAAAGCATCTAAGCGCGAAGCCGACTCTAAGATGAGGAATCATTAAGATCCGTCAGAGATGATGACGTTGATAGGCTTTAGGTGTACGCACAGTAATGTGTTTAGCCAAGAAGTACTAATCGATCGAGTGTCTTTCTTTGTATATGGAGAGAGGCTTGAGTGCCGCAATAATTTGTTGTTGAAATTTTTTGGAAATTCTATTCTGGTGGTTTGGCGGTGGGGCCACACCCGTTCTCATTCCGAACACGGAAGTTAAGCCTACTAGCGGCGATGGTACTCCATGTCACAGTGGGGGAGAGTAGCTAGCCGCCAGAGTAGAGTATCCAAAAACGCCTATGTGATCTGCCCAACCGCTTGTATGCTAGGATGACGACATATGGCAATCGGATGGGGAGCACAACGGAAAATACTTTATTTTTCAGCCGTCACCATCATCGGAGGGCTTATTCTCCTTATCCTTTATTTTAACTTCTTTGTTGTAGCTCCCAGCTGTTTTGATGGCAGACAAAATGGCGACGAGACGGGCGTTGATTGTGGCGGCTCATGCACACTCCTGTGCTCCAACCAAGCCCATGCGCCGAGCGTACTGTGGGCGCGGGCATTTCTTGTAGCAAGTAGTACCTATACGGTTGCCGCGTATGTGCAAAATACCAATGCCGGCGCGGGAGCAAAAAATGTTCACTACACCTTCCAGTTATTTGATGCTAAAAACTCCTTAATTACCGAGCAAAGTGGAATAATCGATCTTCCGCCGGCTCAAGTAATACCTATTATTGAGACGGGTATTACTACGGGACAACGCACGGTGGCACGGACTCTTTTTTCTTTTTCGGATATTCCCGTGTGGAATAAGGTACCCGCTACAGCGCTCCCAGCGCTTTCAATTAGCAGTGAAAATCTTTCTGCGGATGGTACTCGATTATCAGCCACGATTACTAATAATTCCTTTGAAAACGTCATGAATCTAACTGCCGCTGCAGTTATTTTTAATACTGATAATGTCGCAGTGGCAGCATCAAAAAGTCTCATGAAAAATTTGGCACAAAAATCTTCCCAAGAAGTTGTGTTTACGTGGCCCAATAGTACTTTAAATATATCGCATGCCGAAATTATTCTCCTTCCCGCATTTTGATTACTCCACTTAGTGTTATAGATAATGCCACCTCTTCCTTTCACACATAAGACAAACTCTATCGATTGGATTGCGTTTGGTGCGGCGCTCATACTTTGTTTTTTGGGACTCATCACCATGAGTTCATTTACCAGTTCAAACCCGTTTTTAATTCGCCAAACAATATGGGTTGTGGTCGGCGTAGGTGTCTTTTTTGCCGCCAGTAGGGTGGATTGGAGATTTTTGCGTCGCAGTGGTGTTGCGGCAGGGGTATATGCAGCACTCGTCATTCCACTTGTTTTGTTACTCGTACTCGGACGAGCAGTCAGAGGTGCAAAAAGCTGGCTGGTGCTCGGCGGCCTCGGCATTGAGCCAGTTGAGTTTGCCAAGCTTGCTCTCATTATTCTCCTGGCAAAATATTTTTCTCGTCGACATATTGAGATACGTAATTTTAGGCATATTTTTGTATCAGGAGCGTACGCTCTTGTCGTGTGTGTATTAGTCGCACTCCAACCAGATTTTGGAGGCGCTATCATCGTTCTTCTTATCTGGCTCAGCATGGTACTTTTTTCAGGAATTTCTCGGACGCATTTGCTCACCGTAATTATGTGTGCAGTCATAGCGTTCGTGGGCCTATGGTTTTTTGGCTTCCATGACTATCAAAAGCAGCGGATTCTCACATTCATAAATCCTGCTGGAGACGTCCTTGGTGCTGGGTATAATGCCTATCAATCAATGATTGCGGTCGGCTCTGGAGAGCTTTTGGGTAAGGGAATCGGCTATGGCACGCAAAGCAAATTACGTTTTTTGCCCGAATATCAGACTGATTTCATCTTTGCTGCATTTGCCGAAGAGTGGGGATTTATTGGGGTACTCATCGTCTTTGCGCTGTATGGGATAATTTTCATACGCTTGGGAAGTGCGGCGATGCGAGGGGCAACTAACTTTGAAATGTTTTTTGCGCTCGGTGTCTTATCCTATTTCTTTGCACACTTCATGCTCCACGTTGGGATCAGTATGGGCGTGCTGCCCGTCACTGGAACCACTATACCCTTTATGAGTTATGGCGGTTCACATTTAGTGGCAGAATTTTTAGCGCTCGGCATAATTTCTGGACAACTGCGCTATGCCCGCGCAACATCGCGCGATGCCTTCGGCAGGGAACTCGCCGGTGGCTATGATATCGCCGAATAGAGCGCTATAGTTTTCTCCAGCTCTCTTTCAAGAGAAAACTCTAGGGCTATGTGTTGTTGCAGCGCTTTGCCAAATTGAATACGTAACTGAGGGTTCTCTAGTAATTGTAAAAGTTTTGCTGCAATATCGCGTGTATTTCCCGGTGTACATAAAAAACCTGAGATATTGTTTTTGATGATATCTCCAACACCACCAACGTCGCTCGCCACCACCGCTCTTTCCGCTTGTCCCGCTTCAAGAAGTACGTAGGGCAACCCTTCTTTCAGTGAAGGAAGTACCACGATATCAAAAGCGGTCAGATACTGGTACGCCTCCGGTATGAATCCCAAAAACCAGACACACTCCGCGACATTTTTTTCCCGAGCAAGCTTCTCTAAAAAAAGCCGCTCTTCGCCCTCGCCAATAAGACAAAGCGAAACCGGTTTGTGTTCTTCCTTCAAAATACCCGCTGCCTCAATGAGAAAGGAGAGTCCTTTATTGTGGGTATATTCCGCTATGACGCCAATCCAGGGCCTGCCGTAAGGCATTTTGGCAGAAAGCACTTGTTGGGCTTTTTCAGGGCTTAAAAATATGAGCTCGGGGATGCCATTGTGAATAAGATAAATTTTTGATCTGCATCCCGGTAGTTGATGCGCCCGCTCATAGTTACTCTGCGATACTACAATGACCTTCGTAGAAAGAAGAAAGGTGACCCAGGTAGCAAGAAATATGAGTGCGCGTGCAAACGTGTTTCGATCTTCTTCATAAGGAAGTCCGTGGGAGGTGAAAATGATGGAAGGAACTCCTGCAATACGCGCGGCAAGTGCGCCGAGTCCTCCCGCTTTTGAGCTGTTGAGGTGGACGATGTCGGGTTTTTCTTTGGCAAATATTTTCAACAGTTCCCAAAACGCACGGCACTCTTTTATCAGAGAGATATCACGCATAAATGATTGTATGTAAATGCTGCGGATACCCGCGCCTTGAAGACGAGTATCCAGAAGTCCCGGAGTGGCATCGGTGTTTCCGCTGCCTCCTAAGGCAACGCAAATATCAAAATCTTCCTTGGGAAGATGGGTTGCAAGATCAAACACGTATCGCTGAGCTCCTCCCCAGTTAGATTTCGTGATAATAAAGAGAACTTTCTTTTTCATATAATTGTTGTAGTATATACGAATTCTATGGAAACCATATTCCGCCCACGGACGCTGGTGCTATTTTTAGGGGACATTTTTTTCTTTATTTTCGCACTATGGCTCTCACTTTTCTTACGAACTTTTCGGGTTCCAAGTGAAGCGCTTTTGGCTTCATATATACCGCCATTTCTTTTTCTTTTTATCGTGTGGATAGTGGTATTTTTCATTGCCGGGTTGTATGAGAGCCGTTCGATTATTTTTCCCCGTCGTGCTATTTCGGCAACACTTTTTATCGCTCAGACAGTAAATGTTATCTTTGCTGCGCTCTTTTTCTTTTTATTCCCCGTTTTTGGTATCGAACCCAAGACCATTCTTTTCATATACCTTATCATTTCATTCTTATCGGTATCTGCATGGCGCCTGGTTCTTTTTCCTCGCCTCGGCCTTCAAAAGACAGAAGCTGCCATCGTGATAGGCGAAGGAAAAGAAATCGATGAACTCATAAAAGTTCTCGCCAATGCCCCCCTTGCACCCGCACGCGTCGCTGCAGTCATACGCCCGAGCGCGGGCCAGGTTTCAAAGGGTATAAGCAGCGCGGTAGATTTCTACCAGCCGCGATTTATTATTGCCGATTTTAGCGATACTCGAGTCGCCGCGGCATTCCCTGAGCTCTATAACTTCCTGTCTCGCGGTATTCGTTTCTTTGATGGCATGGAGCTCTATGAAGAAATTTTTGGTCGGGTACCGCTTTCTCAAATTGATGATATGTGGCTTGCACGCAATGTTTCCCGCTACGCACACGTATTGTACGATGCGGTAAAAAGCCTTATGGATATCCTCCTCGGCACACTGCTCGGATGTATCTCGCTTCTGCTGTATCCTTTCATTGCTCTTGCAATTATTTCTGAAGATGGATTCCCCGTATGTATCGTGCAAGACAGGGTGGGGGAAGACAATAAACTGGTGCGCATCTATAAATTTCGCAGTATGTCCGGCAATGACAATGGCAAATATGGAGTAAGTGGGAGCAGTGCACTGCATGTAACAAAGGTAGGTGCTTTTTTGCGCGCCTGGCGACTTGATGAATTGCCTCAACTGTGGAACGTGGTACAGGGTAATTTGTCTCTCATTGGTCCTCGGCTTGAATTTCCCACGCTGGTTGCTCAATATGAACAAAGTATTCCGTACTATGGTGTGCGGCATCTCATTAAGCCGGGACTGTCAGGCTGGGCGCAATTGTACTATCACGATGACCCGCACCACGCCGCAAATGTCGAAGCGACCAAAATGAAACTTGCCTACGATTTATATTATCTGAAACATCGCTCACTTGCGCTTGATGCTATCATTGCGCTCAAAACAGTTCGTCGCTTGCTCATAAAGGGAAACGCATAGAGTGTGTTTTTGAGCCCATATGATTATTGACGGCAAAAAAATAGCCGAGAATATCCTGCAGGAACTCATAGCTGAGCGAGCCCAGTTTGGTCATCTGCGCCTGGGTGTCCTTATGGGCCTCGGTGATAAGGCAACAGAATCATTTGTGCGCATCAAGGGCCGCATAGCGGCTGAACTTACCATAGAGCTCATGCGCAAAGAATTACTTCCTTCCGCGACCACAAAAGAAGCACTTACGGAAATCAAAGAACTGTTGAGGACGACTGATGGCATTATTATCCAGCTGCCACTGCCGCTTGGCGTCAATGTAGAGGAAGTGCTTCAAAGTCTGCCGCCCGGGCAGGATCCAGATGCCTTAGGGAGAGAGGGAAAGTCGCTGGTCACGCCTCCGGTAGTTGCGGCAATTCAGGAAATTTTAAAAAAAGAGCGGGTAGACATACAAGGCAAACGTATACTCGTGGCCGGCCAAGGTCGGCTCGTGGGAATACCTGTTGCCGTGTGGCTACGCCAAGAGCACCTATCTTTTGTAATTGTGGAGGATTCTTTAGGTATGGTTAAAGAAGCCCCAAGCGCTGATATCATTGTTTTGGGTACAGGATCTCCCGGTATACTCAAGCCCTCAATGATTAAAAGTGGAGTGGTGATTCTTGATGCAGGCACCAGTGAAGCCAGTGGCAAAATAGTTGGGGACGCAGATCCCTCCTGCGCCGCGAAGGCCGCTCTTTTTACCCCGGTGCCGGGGGGTATCGGGCCTATTGCAGTGATGATACTGTTTAGAAATTTTTTAGAGTTGATAAAAAGAAAAGGAATATAAATTTTTGCTTTCCCCCCCTCGGTACGTTATAATCCGGCGCATGTTTGCTTTGCGCTATGTCGCAACACTCATTCTTATTGTCGCCGTGGCGCTGGGTATTTTTGTGTATAAAACGCAAAATGGTGGCCGGTTTGCGTTTAAGCTTGGACTTGATCTCTCCGGCGGCACCGAACTTACCTATAACGCCGATACCAGTAAAGTTCCTCCGGCGCAGCTCAGCGATTCTCTTTCCACACTCCAGAGTGTCATTGAGAGGCGGGTCAATGCGTTTGGGGTAGGTGAGCCTGTGGTGGCTCTCGAACAAGGGGGGGCGCTTGGAAACGGCGTGTACCGACTTGTTATCGAGCTTCCTGGGGTCACGAACGTCAATGATGCGATCAGCCGCATCGGCCAGACGCCGCTTTTGGAATTTAAGCTAGTAAAATCCGGATACGAAGCCTCAACCACGGATGCGCTCGGCAATCCAAATCCGGCAGCATTTGAAGATACGGGCCTCACTGGCGCATATATTTCAAGCGCGCAGCTTCAGTTTGGCAATGGCTCTGCGGTGTCTACCGAGCCCGTCGTGGTGGTCAATTTCAACTCGCAAGGTACCGCGCTTTTCTCAAAGATCACAGATGCAGACGTCGGCAGAGAACTTGCTATTTTCTTGGATGGAAATCTTCTTTCAGTTCCGGTGATTCAGCAAAAAATTGATAATGGTGCGGCAATTATTTCTGGCAACTTCACCGCCCAGCAAGCAAAAGATCTCGCAAGTAGCCTTAATTTAGGGGCTCTGCCAGTACCCATCCAGCTTGCAAGTTCCCAGACCATTGGTCCTACTCTTGGCGCCAATACCCTGCAGCAAGGCCTTATAGCAGGACTCGTTGGTTTTGTGGTGCTCTCCCTCTTTATGCTGCTGTGGTACCGACTGCCGGGATTGATAGCAATCATCTCTTTGTCGATCTATCTTATTTTAATGTTGGTGCTCTTTAAACTTATCCCGGTGGTGCTTACTGCTGCGGGCATCGGGGCGTTTATTCTCTCGGTTGGTCTTGCGGTTGACGCGAATATTCTTATTGCAGAGCGCATGAAGGAAGAGTTGCAGGGAGGGAGTGGTGCAAACGTGGCGATTCGCGATGGTTTTTCTCGCGCTTGGGGCGCAATTCGTGATTCTAATATCGCCCACGTGATTGCAGCGGTAATTCTCTTTTGGATTGGGACATCTATTATTCGCGGCTTTGCTTTGGTTTTCGGACTCGGCGTTTTGATCTCGCTTCTTTCTGCGGTGACAATTTCCCGCACGTTTTTACTTGCCCTTGGAGTGAAGACCGACACCCCGCTTGGCCGTTTTCTTATGCGCTCGGGTCTGAGGCTATAACATGAACCTTCGCCGCTACAACAATTACTATCTTCTTATCCCGGGACTTCTTTCCCTTGTGGCTGTCATTGTGCTTATTATCTGGCCACTCAAGCTCGGCATTGATCTGGCAGGCGGCTCGCTCCTTGAAATTTCTTATCCACAAGGTACGCCGACAATTCAACAAGTAGAAAGTGTCATCGTGCCTCTTTCCTTGGGGCCGGTTCTCGTGCAAGCAAGCGGCTCTAACGGGTATACACTCCAGCAGCGAGATCTCACTCCTCAAGAGAAGCAATCACTTGAGACGGCGCTTGGCACGCTGGGGCAAGTGCAAGAGCAGCAGTTTACTTCAATCGGCCCGTCTATTGGTGCGGAGCTGTTGCAGAAAGGTCTTATTGCGTTTGGGCTTGTTATTGTGTGCATTATTCTTTTTATCGCGTTTGCGTTTCGCGGGGTATCAAAGCCCGTTGCCTCGTGGAAATATGGCGTGGTTGCGATTGTGTCGCTGTGCCACGATGTACTTATTCCTGTGGGGCTTTTCGCGGTCTTGGGACATTTCACCGGGGTAGAAATTAGCTCCCTTTTTATCGTTGCACTACTTACCATCTTTGGTATTTCTATTAATGACAAGATTGTGGTTTTCGATCGAATTCGCGAGAACCTGCGCCGCAACGAGGAGCAACATAAGCACGAAGCCTTTGATGAAATAGTTGATCACAGTATTATGCAAACACTCACTCGCTCCATTAACACCTCTCTTACCGTGGTTATTGTACTGTTGTGCCTATACTTTTTGGGTCCTGCCTCGACCCAGGATTTTGCACTCACCCTTACTGTTGGCATGATTGCAGGAACATATTCCTCGCTTCTCCTGGCGTGTCCGCTTCTGGTGTTGTGGGAGCGGTCACAGCACAAACCAGTGAAGAAGGGGAAATAAACTTCTACCTAAGCAACCTAAGATGCGTGAGGATTTGCCTCTGTCAGTTTTTGCTATAGAATAAAAAGGAATGGAAAATCCTCCTCCCCAAGAGAAAAAGTTACCAAGATCTACGACTGCATGGGCAGTCGTAATTGCGCTTGTCATCGGTCTCGGGGGGTTTGGGGCGGGCTGGATCGTGAAAGGATTCTCTAGCGTAATAGCGCCACCACAATCGCTCCGGCTTAATGGCTATCAATTCATTGATCCACTTCTTGCCTGCAATATAAATAATTCCAATGTCTTTCAGGAAGATCAATCGCTCAACAAGCAAATCCAATCCATCATTGATGCACACAAGAACTCCGGTGATATTAGCAAGGCATCGGTCTACTTTTTAAATTTAGCAAATGGAAAATGGTCCGGTGTGTATGATACTGAAGCGTATTACCCTTCGAGCTTAGGAAAAATACCGATTATGATTGCCTATTATCAACTCGCTGAAGAGTCACCGGGGATTCTTAATCAGGAGGTAACCTATCCTGTTGGGAGTACTGATTTAAACCAGATGCAAGATATTATCCCGCCTGAAGTGATTGTCCCCGGACAAACCTATACCGTCGAGCAGCTTATCGAATACATGATCAAATATTCTGATAACAATGCCACGCAACTCCTCTATAGCCATATCAATCAAAACTCATTAAGTAAGGTCTACGGTGACTTGGGTATTCCGGTCAATAGTGATGCAACCCTCGCCAACCTCGACTTTATAACTCCGCACCAGATATCAACACTATTCCGCATTCTCTATAATGCTACGTATCTTTCTCGGGATGATTCTGAAAAAGCACTTCAGCTTTTAAGTCAAACGAGCTTCACACAAGGCATTGTTGCGAGTGTAGCAAGTTCGACAGTTGTCTCTCATAAGCTCGGCCTCGTTGAGATAGCACCCAATGACATTTTAACCGAACATGAATTACACGATTGCGGTATCGTTTATACAAAAACCCCCTATCTTCTGTGTATCATGACGCGAGGATCTGCTTCTTTGCCGACTCTTGAGGGCATCATTGCTCAGATTTCGGGAATTGTTTACAGCAATGTCCAGAAGGGCGGATAAAGAAATTGTCCAAATCGGTTCGAATCCTAGACTCCCAGCCAGCTTATGCTAAGTCAGGTGACTGAGACGCATAGCTAAATATTTCGTCACTATATAACTCATGTTTTGGAACCATTTTTTTCAGTACCCTGCGGAGTCGTGGTACCACACTGCCGAGTGGTGGACAGCAATAGGCACGATCATCCTTGGTGCTGCCGCTTTTGCAGCCCTATTTTTGCAAGACATAATTTCTCGTTTGTATTCTCAGACACGACTAAATAGTTCAATACGGGTCGCCCCGCCCGATTGTCACATGATTCAAACTCAGGGTATGGGCTATGTGCACTATGTGCGTATGAAAGTTGAGAATATAGGTAAGCATGTTGCGCAAAACGTTGAGGTGATGATCGATACATGTTGGCGCATACATGAAAATGGGACACGAGAAGAAGTTAAAACATTCCTACCCATGAATCTTAAATGGAGTCACTACGGCGGCGTTGTTACTATGCCGCGCATACTGTCTAAACATTTTAGACATTGCGACATCGGATTTGTGGGAAAGTATGGAGGATCTCGCCCCGAGGTGCAGTTTCATGTGGATACTGTAGTGGACCCCAACTCCGTTGCCGGTGGAATATATCCAAATCTTCTACCCCCGGGGAAATACCAGTTTAATTTGCTTATTGGTGCTGACAATGTGCCGACATACGAACAGAGCTATCAAGTATCTTTTACGGGCACATTTTACACAACTGAAGAGGAGATGTTTAGTAAAAGTTTATCCATTCAACCATTATAGAAACTAGATACCGATCGTTTTAAGCTGAAGTAAAGTTCCAACATCGTTCCACAAACCCAGCCAGCGTATACTAAGTCAGGTGACTGAGGTGCGTCACTAAACTTTTATGTCTAAAAATAATGCACACTTGGGAGAAACGAAGGAGCAGAGATTAAAGCGGTTTCGAGATGGTCATCCCATAGAAGTCATCGAGACAGTCATTCAATCAATAGCTAACCACTTCGTAAACGAATTACGCTCTGTTTTTGATAATCCTCCAAATCGCCAGACCACTTTAATGTTTCTTGGTACTCACTCAATCGCTCTCACGATCGCATACGGCTTATTCGGTAAGGGCGGCGAAGATGGCTACAAGCTTTTCTTAGAAAACTTTGTCGACGGGGATAGACCGGATACACAGTTTTCAACTGTCGCCCCCGAGATCCACGAGTGGAGGAATATACTCGCACATCGTTGGATAAACGTTGCAGGTCATAGTTTTAGCTACGAATTCGGTATGCCAGAGGGCTGGAAGCGAGAGGACGAGTTTTTGTTGGTAAATCCACAGATATATCTCAATCAGTTCTTGGCGACCTTTGGTGCCGGCGGAAGAATCTATGGCTATAAAAAGGTTCTGACTACAGATGAGATGTATGAAGCCGCAAAACAAAGGTTCATTTCTAAGTACGTTGAAGAAGCTTAATTTGGAATCGCTTCCTTATTCGAGGCTTATTTTCTTGTCCTTCAGGAATAATTTGCTCTGTAAGCATCCGAGTAATTCACGCTTCTCTATAAGCGTCCCTTCTCTCAGTAAGTACTTGGTGTAATTTCTCACATCCACATCAATCTCAATATTGTCTTGTTTGTGTCCGAGCACTCCCGACCTGAATTTGTTGAAGCGTTTTATCTCGTCCTCTATTCTCGTTCGTATTCCTAGTTCGTCCATATTGACCGTATCCATGAGCCCTATCAGCTCCTCTATAAGACTCGGCTCATTTATGGCCGGATTCTTGCAGTCTATATTCCTTGCCTTAGTGCAAAAGTAGTACACGTGCCTGTTTACGCCGCCATCCTTTAACTTCTTAAACTTCTCGTCAGCAGATATACCGGAGCCACAGTGCCCACATCGTATGAGCTTGGTAAAGGCAAACTCCTTACTCTCAGTTTTTGGTATAAAGTTCGCGTTCAGCGTCATCTGCACCTTTGTATACAGCTCCTTATCAATAATAGGCGTGTGCTTGCCCGTGTACCACTGGCCACCGCCGACAGGATACTCAAAGTCTCCATAGTAAAAAGGATTCCTTAATATTATGTAGACATTAGCGAGTACGAGCGGTTTACCGCGATGCGTCTTAAAGTCTATCTCTCGGAGCCAGCGATACAGCTTGCGCCCACTCCATTGTTCATTGGCGACCTTTTCAAACATCTGTTTGATGACCGGCCCGCGCTTTGGGTCAATCCTACATTGGCACTTTTTATCAACGTGCTTTTCGTTTAAGTATCCGGTCGGTGCAACACCAGGCCTCCACCCCATCTCGCATCGTGTGCGCAAGCCGCGCTTAACATTCACTGCTTTGTTGTCATTCTCGAGCTTTGCTTGGCTCCCCAGTATCATCAGCAAAAACTTTTCATTGGGGTTGTTGGTAAACTTTTGCCCGTAGGTGCGTATCTCATGTAGGAGCTTTTGATCCATGAGGTCTACGACCGACCCCAAGTCTCCGGCGTTGCGGCTCAGCCGGTCCGGTGCCCACGTGAGTATCGCGTTGAACTTTTGTGAGCGCAGATCCTCGAGCATCTGGTTGTATACAGGCCGCTGGCCTACCTCCTTAGAGGAGTGCGACTCCCGTTTTATCTCTACTATATGGAGCCCGTCACGCTCGGCGAGCACCTGCATCTCCTTCACCTGTGACTCTATCGAAAGAGCCTGTTTATCCTCTGCCTCGGTACTCTTGCGTGCGTAGAGGCAGTACCTTAAAGCCTCCTGCGGCTGTGTTTTTTCCATATACCCCAATGAATGACGCAACGGCTCCTAGGAGTCTAGGACCCTCGGAGTTGGTAACTTAGCCCTTCAAAAAGTCATAAAAAGTGTTACAGTTGAGCCAAATCATGGCACCGGACATCATCAAAAGCCTTGAAACTAGGCTCTGGGAAGCGGCGGATCATCTTCGCGCTAATTCATCATTGAGACTCAACGAATTTGCCGAGCCTGTCCTAGGACTTATTTTTTTGAAATTTGCTGACGTCAAATTCACAACAGCCAAGAAAGAAATTGAGAGCGAAAATAAATCAGCTACTTCTAAGCGCCAGCGCCCGATAACTGCAGAAGATTACCAGTCTCGAGGTGTTCTTTTTGTGCCAGAGCAAGCCCGATTCTCACATCTCATCGCTCTTCCGGAGGGAACGGATATGGGAAAGGCGGTAAATGATGCAATGAAAGAGATTGAAGCACAGAATAAAGACCTTGCTGGTATTCTGCCGAAAAATTACAACCTCCTCGACAATCCAGCCATCATTACTCTCCTTAAAAATCTCAATCATATTCCTGACAGTATCGAGGGTGATGCCTTTGGTCTTATCTATGAATACTTCCTCGGCAAGTTTGCAATTGCTGATGGTTCTGGTGGCGGTGAATTCTTTACCCCAACCTCTATCGTCAAGTTGATTGTTGAAATTCTTGAACCGTATCAAGGCAAGATCTATGACCCCGCCTGTGGCTCAGGTGGCATGTTTGTGCAATCACTTGAGTTCATCAAACGACATCTTGAAAATGGCAAGAAGGCCAAGGCGTCTCGTGAGATCTCAATTTACGGACAAGAGAAAACTGATCAGACAGTACGCATTGCTAAAATGAACCTCGCTATCCACGGACTCTCTGGCGACCTTCGCCAAGGTAATACCTACTACGAGGACTTGCACCGCTCACTCGGCAAGTTTGATTTCGCAATGGCTAATCCTCCCTTTAACGTTGACGGTATTGATAAAGAGCGAATTAAAGACGATCCTCGTTTCTCATACGGTCTGCCTCGCACTGATAACGGAAACTATCTCTGGATTCAAATATTCCTCAATGCTCTTAAAGTAGGTGGTCGTGCCGGCTTCGTCATGGCTAACTCTGCGAGCGATGCGGGATATAGCGAGAAAGATATTCGCCAAAAGCTCGTACACGATAGTTTGGTGGATGTAATGATCGCCGTTGGTCCAAATATGTTCTACAACGTCACTCTGCCGGTCACACTTTGGTTCTTGGATAAGGGAAAGAAGAAAACAGACCGCAGGGACAAAATCCTTTTTATTGATGCCCGCAATATCTATAGTCAAATTGATCGTGCGCACCGTGAATGGACAGAAGAGCATGTGCAGCAGATTTCAGAAATTGTTCGAAGTTATCGATGCGAGAAAGGCGCGAAGAAGTACAAAGATATAAAAGGGCTTTGCAAGGTAGCAAATCTGAAAGAAGTCGCAGATGCCGGGTATTCCCTCAACCCCGGACGATATGTCGGTGCAGTAGAATCAACCCAAACAGACGAGGATTTTGAATCTTCAGTCAAAGCTTTGCATGGCGAATTTTTGAAGTTGACCGAAGAAGCGCACGATCTTGAAAAGAAGATTGCGGACAATTTCAAAAAACTATTCTGATATGACTACGCAAACTTCTACAAAATGGGATGATTATCTCGTAAGAGATTTTTCGAAAGTAAAAGGTGGTAAACGGTTACCAAAGGGTCAGTTTGTGCAGAACGAAAAAACTGCCCATCCATACATTCGAGTTACAGATATGCATACCGATGGACTGGATGCTTCAAATATTAAATACATTACCGACGAGCAATTTGAGAAAATCAAAAGATATATTATTTCCTCAGACGATGTTTATGTAAGTAATGCTGGCACAATTGGATTAGTTGGGAAAGTGCCGCGCTGGCTTTCAGGGGCCAATCTTACAGAAAACGCTTTGAAACTTACCGACATAGATAAAAAGAAAGTCATTCAAGACTTTATAATTTACTTTCTACGAAGTTCAGTTGGGCAAGATCAGATTAAAGCGCGGACAGGTGGAAGTTCTCAGCCCAAATTAGCGCTAACAAGGCTCGCTGATGTGACAGTCACTGCACCTGATGTGCCAAGTCAAAACAGAATTGTGGATGTTTTGTCTGCTTATGATGATCTAATTGAGAACAACAATCGGCGCATTAAAATTCTTGAGGATATTGCTCAGAAAATCTATACGGAATGGTTCGTAGAATTTCGTTTCCCTAGCTACGAAAAAGCAAAGTTTGGGAAAGATGGATTGCCTAATGGATGGAAGATGGCAAAAATTCGTGCGCTTATAGAGACCGTAAAGAGAAAGGAGAAATTAAAGACAGATCAGTATCTTTCGAATGGAATATATCCCATCATAGATCAAGGAAAGGATTTTATCGCTGGATATACAAACGATACGGACACCGTATACAAAGAGCATCTTATAGTTTTTGGAGATCATACTCGGTGTTTTAAATATTGTAATTTTGACTTTGCCTGCGGTGCAGATGGTACGCAATTACTCAAATCTAAAAATTCAGATAATTTACCTGAAATCCTTTTGTATTTTTTAGTAAAGAACGCAGATTTAAAAAGTAATCATTATGCTAGACACTTTAAGTTTCTAAAGGAAATAGAGGTGATAACTCCGGGGAAAAAGCTTGCACAAGATTTTGCAGAGTTGTGTGCACCAACTTATGAAAATATTAAACAGATGATGTTTAAGAATGTCATTTTACGCAAATCTCGCGATCTTCTCATACCGCAACTTGTAACTGGAAAGTTAGAAATAAAATCATGAACGAATTCTCTGAAGATAAATTGATTGAACAAACAGCTGTCAATATATTTGGCGAGCTTTGGGGCGCAAAGAATTTTATTAATGCCTATTCTGAGGAAGGTGACGCATTGCTCGGTCGCGACAATCAAGGTCAGGTTGTCTTGGTAAATCGTCTTAATCTAGCGCTGGAGAAGTTAAACAAGGACGCTCCGCAGGAAGCCATCGCTCAAGCGGTTGAGGAACTGACCCGTGATCGCTCAGCGATGAGCTTGGTGAATGCAAACGCTGAGATATACAAACTTATCAAAGATGGTGTCAAAGTTGAGGTACGTGATGCGCGTGGAGGAATTGAGACAATAAGTATAAAGGTTATTGAATTCAGCGAAGCTTCTAAAAACGATTATCTCTTAGTGTCTCAGATGTGGATCACCGGCGATCTGCATAAACGCCGTCCTGACCTCATTGGATTTGTAAACGGTCTGCCACTTGTTTTGATTGAGCTCAAAGCTTCGCATAAGAATCTTCGAAATGCCTATCAAGAAAATATCCGTGACTACAAAGACACCATTCCTCAGCTTTTCTGGCACAACGCGTTTATTATTATTTCAAACGGTATCGAGAGTAAAGTCGGAACACTGACATCTGCTTACGAACATTTCAATGAGTGGAAGAAAATAAAGGATGAAAACGAAGAGAGTGGTGTGAGCTTAGAGACTGTACTCAAGGGAACATGCGAGCCATCTCGTCTTTTAGATATTGTTGAGAACTTTACGCTGTTTGACGGCTCACGAGGAGAACTCACCAAGATTGTCGCTCGGTACTTCCAGTTTCTTGGAGTAAACCGTGCTTTTGAGCGCATAGAGCACCGTGAGGAGAACGGGGGTCGTCTCGGTGTATTTTGGCACACCCAAGGCTCCGGCAAATCGTACTCCATGATCTTCCTTTCTCAGAAGGTATTTCGGAAGACGCATGGTAACTTCACTTTTGTATTGATTACGGATCGTAGAGAACTCGATAAACAGATCTACAAAAACTTCGTTGATTGTGGAGCAGAAAAGGATAAAGAGGTGCATGCAGACTCTGTAGAAAACCTGCGTGACTTACTTGGTGAGGACCATCGCCATGTCTTCACTCTCATTCAGAAATTCAATGAGCCTATCGAGCTCAATAAACGCAACGACATTATTGTCATGGCAGACGAAGCGCATCGTACTCAATACGACACCTTTGCAAAGAACCTGCGTATTGCACTCCCAAATGCCTCATTCATTGGCTTTACTGGAACTCCGATCATGGCCGAAGGTGAAGAGAAGACGCGTTCTACTTTTGGAGACTATGTTTCGACATATAACTTTGCTCAGTCAGTAGAAGACGGTGCAACGGTGCCTCTGTACTACGAAAACCGTGTGCCCAAGCTCGAAAACGCAAACCCTGAAATTCAAAAGGATCTTGAGAAGGTCATGGACTACTACGATCTTGCTACTGATGAGGAAGACAAGCTCGAGCAGGAGTTTTCTACGTTCTACCACCTTATTTCTCGTGAGGACCGTTTGAATAAGGTTGCCGAGGATATTGTTACCCACTTCACTTCCCGAGGGTATGACGGCAAAGCGATGGTTGTCTCTATTGATAAGAAGACAGCTATCCGCATGTACGTGAAGGTAAAGGAACAGATGCAACGTTATGTAGCCAAACTCAACATTGCCGTATCAAAAGCTAAGGACGATCACGAAAAGGAATCGATACGGGATCAAATTCACAAATACGAGGATATCGACATGGCGGTGGTGGTAAGTCAGAGCCAGAATGAAATTGCAGACATGGAGGAGTTTGAGATCGATATGCGTCCTATTCGTGCACGCATACTCGACGAAGATCTTGAAACGAAATTCAAAGATCCTACTGACAACCTCAAGATAGTCTTCGTCTGTGCGATGTGGATGACGGGCTTTGATGTACCAAACCTTTCAACTCTCTACCTCGATAAGCCGCTTAAAAATCACACTCTGATGCAGACCATTGCTCGTGCGAACCGTGTCTATCCCGGTAAAACAAATGGCCTTATTGTTGATTACATTGGTGTATTCCGCAACCTCCAGAAAGCTCTTGCTATATATGCAGTAAATAAGGATGGAACCGACGACATTATTAAGGATAAAGACGAGCTCGTCGAAATCCTTTTTGCCTCTGTTGCAGAAACACGGAAATTCCTCAAAACTTTGGATCTCAATATCAACGACCTTCTTGACGCAAAGGATGTCGAGAAAATTCGTCTTGTTGATGTGTTTACAAACCGCATACTCGTCGACGAGCAGACAAAACAGAGATACCTAGAGCTCGCCGGTAATGCTCACAAATACTACAAGTCAGTTCTGCCTGAACCGAAGGCCGAGGACTACTACCAAGAAGTGACTGCATACAAGGTTATTGCTTCGCGCATTCGTGAGGTGATTGATGAGGATACTGATGTATCGCAGGTGAAGAAGGACTTGGAGGATCTCCTTGATCGCTCCATTCGTGCTGGCGAATATGTTATTAAAGATGTTCCAAAATTGAAGGATCTAAGCAAGATTGATTTTCAAGCATTACGAAAGTTTTTTGATGACTCAGATACTAAGAATATTGAAGCCGAAGAGCTCAGTACTGAGTTAGAAGAGAAAATAAAGGAGATGGTACGGAAGAACAAACTCCGCAAAGCTTTTCTTGATCGCCTGAATAGACTTCTCACTAATTACAATTCGGGCTCTCAGGATCTTGAGACCTTCTTTGAACAGTTGGTTGAATTGGCTAAGGATTTGAGTGAGGAAGACCGTAGAGCTATTTCAGAGAATCTCACCGAAGAGGAACTGGCTATTTTCGACCTCCTAAAAAAAGAAAACTTAAACCCTGATGAGGTGGATGAAGTTAAAAAGGTTGCAAAGGAACTCGTCTCAAAACTAAAGGCGGAGAAACTTGCACTTGATTGGAAGAAGAAGGAAGAGACTCGCGCAGACGTAAAGGTTACAATCCGCTCCCTGCTGTATGACAATCTTCCTGAGCCGACATATTCAGAAAGTGATTGCGAGGATCGAACCCAAAAGGTCTATTTGCATGTGTACGATAGTTATGCGGATAATAAAGTAAGCGTATATTTATGATTAATAACGTACTCCAAAAAACAAAAGAACAGTTGTTGGAAGAATTCGCCGCTAGAAGGGATCACAATACCCTGGAGGGAGAGCAGTATACAGCGGCATTAATGGTTAAATCATCGTCAGATATAGAATCAGCGGCCAGGGAAGTAAAGAATTCGGTTGATAAATTTGAACAGACAGTCCAAGATATTGGGAAAAGTTCTGACCGTCTATCAGGAAAGCTTCTTTGGTTGAATGTGGTCTTAACCGTTGCAACAATCATAGGAACTATTGCAACAGCTATGATTGCATTTAATAAATAATATGGACGAGGAACTTTTTAACCTAGCAAAAGATAACGACCTGACCCTTGATGAGGCTCAGGAAGTACAGGATTTGTCCGATGAGATAGGCGTCGATCTGGAAGAAGCCCTAGAAATTTGGCAGGAGCAATAAATACCTTAGGAGTACAATGTAGTCATGGTTAGTAAAGTTAAAATTTCACCGGAAGTATTGAAATGGGCAAGAGAGTCATTGCACTTGCCAGAAGAAGTAGTCTTGGCGCATTTCAATAAGAAGACGAAAAAGAAATTCAAGTTTAATGACTCGCTTTTGAGAAAGATCGAGAATGGAGGTGGTGAGGAGATTGCTTTTACTCTGCTTCAAGAGCTTTCGAGCCTTTATAAGCGTCCACTCGCAGTATTTTTTCTGGATAAACCACCAACAGAACCGGCATTACCAAACGATAGACGTACAATTAATTCCGACGTTCACAAGATTATTTCTCCGGCCGCTGTGTTGGCGATACGCCGCGCTCGCTACGTTCAAGAAGTTTTCCGCGATTTGTCAAAAGAATTGGAAATCAGTCTCAAGTTTCCATTCAGAAAGTTTACGCTTTCAGATGACCCTGTCGAAATGGGGAAAAAATTCAGAGAGATTTTAGATTTCTCTCTCGATGATCAAAAGAAAGTTCGAGATGCACGAGGGCTGTTTGATGCGATTCGAGTTAGGCTCGAAGGTGTAAATGTATTCACTATAAAGTCGTCTTTCCCATTAAAAGACGCAAGAGCATTTTCGCTTGTCGATCAAACTCCTTATCTCATTCTCATAAATAACAAGGATGGGGGCTATTTTGGCTATGCGCCAAAGACGTTTTCGCTTCTGCACGAATTCACGCATATTCTCTTACGGGAGAGTGCTATCTGCAATGATTTTAACCACTCACATCAGCGGATCGAAAAATTTTGTAATAGCTTTGCAGGTTCTTTCCTAGTCCCAGATGAGTATTTTTGGGAAGTGTTGGAAATTACGCGAAAAGAATTTGATGTAGCAAATCTTGAGGATTATCTTGATACGCTCAAAGCCGCATTCAAGGTGAGCAGGGATGTACTTCTTCGGAAATGTCTCACTCTGAGACTGATTGACGATAATTTTTACAAAACGAAGATTCGAGAATGGAATGAAGAATTTGAAAGGGAGAAAAAAGAGAAGGAAGAGAGAGGAGAAGAACAATTTATTCCAGCGATAACCCCAGGTCGCAGGGCAATCAGTAATAATGGAAGAAAATTCGTTGAGCTAGTTCTCCATGCACGGGGCGAGGGCAAAATTACCGTTGATAGTGCCGCCGATTACTTGGGGGTGAGCCTCAAGTCGTTGCCGGAGGTTGAAAAACTATCGGTAAGACCTCGCTCACATGCGTAATTTATTTTCACAACCAAAATACACGATAGACACGAGTTCTCTGCTTGCGATGTTAAATCGTGGGGAGAAATATGACAAAGGGGTGTTCAAAAAACTCTGGGCGGATTTTCAGACATTATGCGATGCCGGAAAAGTTGTTTCCCATATTGAAGTCCAAAAGGAAATAAAAGGGGGTGGAATAAAAGATCAAATCGCATGGATAAAAACATATAAGCGAATCTTCCAGAAATATAATCTTCCCGATGAAGAAAATGTGATCCGAGATATTGGATCACGAGGCGGTCATTTCGTATCTTTTCTACAGCAACAAAAGTCAAAATCAGTGCATGCTGATCCATGGCTGATCGCACAGGCGAAAGTCGAGAATCTAATTTTGATAACCGAGGAAGCCGTGAACAGCCCTAAAAAAATTCCACAAGTCTGTATTGCATTGGGCGTGAAATCAATCAGTATCTTTGGGTTAATTCAGGAAGAAGGTTGGAGCTACTGAATCCTTACGCATTTTTAATGCGAGTGGCGATAGGTAGGATTTGACGCATCCGTTCATTAAGGAAAAGGCTTCGACATACACCCCAGTAGTCCTCTAAGTCCAGTGTTGGTAACCCGCTTCGCAAGCCCCCTAATCTAAGCTAGGGTGTCAGACGGTAGCCTAGGTGCTATCATGTCCTTGTACAACTTAATAAAAAGGGCCTAACCCGGAGACTCTCTCCGGCAAGGTCGACAAATCCCTTCGCAGACACTGAACCCCGCGTTCAGCAGCTCTGCGAAGGGTCATACTTGGAAACGGGTATGGGGACGCAAGTCTCGGCTGGCGCGGGGTTCAGTGTTTGATCTCCACGCCGGGCTTATCAACTAGCCCCGGCAGTATGAAAAAAATAATCGGTTTTAAATCAGGAGGAACAATCTTTTCAGGAATAGCAGGAGAATATTTTGTTGCGGCCGAGCTTTCCAGAAGAGGATGCATCGCTAGTGTAACCCTTAGAAACACAGAGGGGATCGATATCCTTGCGAGCAATGGAGAGAAAACTGTAAATATACAAGTTAAGACAAGACGCACTGATAAAACAAACGGCTGGAATTTCGGAGGCAAAAAATTAGAATCCAAAAAAGAATGGAACAATGTTTTTTATGCGCTTGTAGAGATTTCTTCCAATCCGATGGAAAAAACAGTGAGTTACTACATAATTCCAAAAAACGAACTCAACGAGAGAGTGGAGGATAATTTTCAAAGATGGCTACACGGAAGCAAGAAAAACGGTGAACCGAGAAAAAGCAAAATGAGGATGTGCATCCCATCGGAACTTAAAGAATTTTTGGATTTTCGAGTTGAAAGATACAAAGATAGATGGGATAGACTTTTTAATTAACCAATAATCACCCTCTTACTATGGACACATTTTTACTTCTCGTCATCTCGGTGCTTCTCGGTTTAGTGCTGTACGAAATCGGGAGAATTTTCGAGCGCAATATGCACCAACCGCCACCAAAATACACTCCCAGTAAAAATCTTATGATGAATAAGGACTCGGACATGTATGCGCTCTACTACACTGACATGCTCTATCCTGTATACGGAAGGGAAACAATACTAACTATCCAAAGAGCCTACAGGGATTGCACTCATAAAGCATTCGACCTAGAGATTTTTGGTATCAGTCATGCCAGTGAGGCGGACAAGAAAAACAAGGAAATAGAGTGGCGCATCCAAGAGATGTACAAGATAACACTAGAGAAGAATTTGACACTAATGATGCAAGCTAATCTCGACGTTCTTAATGGAAAAATATCTATTGAAGAAGCCCGTCGCCAAACAGTGAATGCAGTCGATATCAACAATGCTATGATACCGCCACTTGCTTCTAGACAAATTGCGATTGATGTCCATGCTGGCGTAGGACGTCCTATGTACGAATATTTAGATTTTAATTTTCTTAATAAACTAAATAAAGAGAGACAAAAACAACATAGCCAAAATGACACGCAAGAGGCTGCACTAATGTCCAAATAAATATGCAAAGAGAAAAAATCAAAACCTACACAATATTTTTTCTCCTAATTGTTATTGTCGGCAGTATCTACTTTTTCAATCGGCACACAATACCAAAGGCAGATTCGTTGGGTAGGCCTGACGACCTGATTTCAAATCAACCGTTCCCTACACTCCATCTTCCGTCAAAATATTTCTTAAATAAAGACATAACTGGGGAAGAAGTAGATACCGCCTCGCCCCTCTTTGGTAAAGTGAGTGAGAGTAACTGGCCTTGGACATCGGCAAGTATTGATAGCATAGACAATTCTCAAACCTATCCGACCAAAACAATTTCTTTCACTCGCTATTTCAACGAGGCAAAACCACTTTCATCTATAGATGCGTCAAGTTATTCGGTTGAGAAGAAGACTATCAGCGCTGAGGGCGACGGATCAAAAGAAACGGTAGAATTTCTTTGCTCGACTGGTGGTTCGTCCGCCGGCACTTGTGGCGAAGCGTACATAGTCAAAGGCAACACAGTGATATTTCATGCCACTGACGACCATCGTGTTGATATCCTGCCTTCACCTACAGGAAATGGCTTCTACGTTAAATCGGAGAATGATGTTTTACAGCCTGCAGAGTGTTGTGCTCTCGGGTATGTGAAAACCCGCTTCGTCTATGACGGCAAGGAGTTCAAACCAATTTACGAGCAGACCGTCTACTACCTCAACGTGCAGAATGGTACAAGCACCAGTCTCTGAGTTTTATGGATGTCCGAACCCTTATCATCGGATTTGTGCCGCTTGCCGATATTGCAGGAGTCAAACCCCGCAAGCTCAAAGAAAACACGTACATGCAAGAGCTGTTGGCCGAGTATGATTTTGGCGAGGTGCATTACACCTCGCATAGCGACTGGAAGCAGAAAGCCGACGAGTTGAACCCTCTCTTTATCATCTACCTCGGCAACTCTTACGGCGCCGAGGAAGTGAAGGCTCACAAGCCGGACGCTATGCTCTATGCCACCCACGACGCAGGGCAGATTTTCTACCGCAAAGCGGAGATGGAGGAAAAGAAAGCTGAGCAGCACAAGGTGCTGAAGGAAATCGAGCGTTTGGTGGGTGATGCAAGAAATAAAGGGGAGAAAGAAATAGAGGCGATGCGGCATTTCTCCGCCATGTCCTTCAATGACCTCTACGGGATGATCAGGAAAGGGATTTTAAGCAAGGACAAGGATACCCACGACAAGGCGTGGGAGCTGCTGTTCGGGGATGGAGAGCGGCACTCCAATGTCATTTGGATGCGTATGCAGTTCATGGTTGAGACGTGGGAACGCTCCGACGGCGAGGGTAAGGAGCATCTCATGTGTCTCTCCATGCAGGAGCTTATCGATGAAGGCATCGTCCGAAAGCTCGACGATTTCACCGAGTTGGACGGCCAAAAATACCACCAGTACATGTTCTGCGACTTCAATGGGAACGACTTCAACTACATCCGCCGCATTCCCTACGGGGAGAAGGGTCAGGATAGCCACGTGTACCAGTCGCTTCTCGCAAACTATGACGCGCCCGCCAATTTCCTGCGGGTGAAGGTCGAGGTCGTGGAGGCGCAGCGGCTTAAGAAAGAATATCTCGACGTGGAACTCCCCAAGGTGATCCGGGCGCTGCGTGAGTGGAAGGAGAATCAGGAGAAATCCATGCGCGAACTTCAGGTCCAGCCGTATGACGAAGGAACGGAAGATGAGCCGATGACCTTTATGGAAATCGGTTGCTTGAAACGCTTTTTGCAGAGACACGACAAAGCAGCTTTCGACGAACTATTCCCGACCGTAGAATAGCGCGGCAAACAATACCCCTTTATTTAATTCTCTTTTCCAATCGAGTTGATTCGGGCTAGTAGCTTACCCAACTGTTCAGAGACTGTCTCTTCAACCTCGCGTGGCTTAGGCTGCTCTAGACCGGATTCAATATCCTTGCCGCCGTTTTCATACCACTCTTTGAAACGGCCGGGATTGACATGAGTTTCCAGGTATTTAACCATGGCCCGCGCCCTTAAATCACGCTCCTTTTGTCTGGCCTCCGACAACTCGATACGTTGCTGTAATGATTTTTTCACTGAGGCCTCCGACGCGAATTTTCTGATTGAAGCTATCTGAACGCTCATCAGTGGAGTGTCCAAATTTACATTTCCGAAGTATCGAAGGTATAAAGGATCATCTTTGTGCGCGTCGTGAGGCGTCGGCATTTTCCGCGAGAACGGGACAGAGATGCGGAACTCCTTCATCTGCGGTATGAGCGGGAGTTGGTAGGAGAGCGGCGATGCTATGAACCCTTTCCAACCCTCCGATTCTGCAACAATAAGTTCATATATGCTTACCGCGCTGTCCTTCTGTGAGCCAAGCATCTTCAGCAGAAACTCCCGAGTCCAAACTTCATGTGGAACCAGCTTTGTGAGGGCTTCGACGCTCTCAATGTCCGGATACCTCCCGGGCCATAGGATACGCTGTTCGTCATCGATGATGGGGTAGGCGCGGAAGATTCCATCTGACTCGCCATTTTTGATTCGTGCCTTCAGCCGCATGAGCAACGAGTCCTCGCAGACAAGATTTCCAAGAAGCACAACTCGGGTATCGTCGACATTTCCGAGAGGCAATATCTCGCTGGTAAAGCGCCGGTATATCTTTTCCCGCTTCGCCTCTTCATGCGCCGAGTCGCTGCTTTCAATGTCGTCGCAGACGATGAGGTCAGGACGCAGGGCACCGTGCTTCATACCGCGTGCGCCCTGCTCGATCGAGATAGAGGCTATTTTTGAGCCGTGATATACAAGCTCGAGCGACGCATTGTTCCACTCGCTTCCGCGCTCAGTGAAGGGCCCGAAGTCCTCCCGCAGTAGGTCGTTGTGCTCGAGCTCTTCCTTGATGTTCGTGAAGTGGTCCACGGCCTGCCCCAGCGTTTGGCTCACCACCACGGCGAATTTCTTCTGCGGCTTTCCAAGGATCGACCACAACACGTTCGCCGTGTTGAGGATCGCTGACTTGCCGGATCCGCGAAATGCCATGACTACGATTAAGTCGTGTTTGGTCTGCTGGATGAGATGGAACATCTCCATGTGGAACGGCGCGAACGGATCCTTGAAGTGGTGCCGCAGATAAATGAGGCCAAACCACAGCGGGTCTTCGTAAGCTAAGCGCTTTCTGACGCTCTGGTTGCCGAGTATTTCACGCAACTTTTTTGGACTTATGTTTTTTGGCATAGGTATTCTTTCCGCCGGACGAGAGCGCGAGGGCGTGTTTAATTAGCCGCTCTTCTTTCGCGGTCGGCTCCGATATTTGTGCGGGCTGCGTGCGCGACGCCGCGCGAGCGCCGTAGCGAGCGGAGTTGTTCCTAAGGTAGAAGATAATAGCCGGCAGTTTCTTTTCTTTGACGAGCTGAATGGCTTGCGTTTCGCTCATATCGCAGATGAAGTCGACGCCCTGCTTGAACGCTTCGCCGCTTGCCTGCGCGAACGCACTATCTTCCCGGCACCATCGGTAGTACGTGGTGCGGCCGATGCCGCTCCTTTTGCAGGCGACTTCGATGACGGGCGTTTCTCGGAGCGTATCGAGAAATTTCGCCTTTGAGTCGGCTTGGCGCTTTTCGATGGTTTCGTCGTATGTCTCGTTAGCCATGGATTTTACTGGGGGTGAGGCCGGTAAGTTTTTCGAGGCGCTTAAGAATGACTGCGGTATAGGTCGGCGACTTCTCCATGAGGAAAAAGCGTCGGCCGAGCTTCCACGCGGCCACGGCGGTGCTGCCGCTGCCACCGAAGGGCTCAAGCACGACGTCGCCGCGCTTGGTGAGTACCTTTATATACGGCACGAGCAGCTCGATGGGCTTGGTCCCGAAGATGATGCCTTGGCCGCTACTTTTCTCATCCGCCGCGACGTGGGTTATGAAGTCCGTAGGGCATATCTTTTTACCTTTTTCATAGGACTCGAACTGGGGCTTTCCGCTCGTCGCAAAGATGGCGTTCTCATACTCATTCTGGAAGAGCCCATCCTCCGGCTCGAGATTAAGAGGCACATCACCGCCCGTGCCGACGAGCGCGATGTCCTGCTTATTGAAGAACTTATATTTCGCGGCGAAGCCCTGCACGCGATTCGGAACGTGCCACGTGATGGTATTGCGGTATCGCCAGTGTTTCTCCATGGCGTTCCAGATGGTGCGAAGATTCTTTGGGTGCTCGAAGATGAGGATGGAGAAGTCCGGCTTCTGCACCTTCGCGACGGCTGCCATCCATAGGTCGGAGAAGTCGTCCGGCAATGTTTCGGTACCGAGATAGACGCGGTTTTTCTTGGCTCCGAAGCCGCGCGTGACGCCGTCCTTCTGTTTCGTCTTGCCTTTGAGGTAATCGAGAATATACGGAGGGTCAGTGCAGACCATGTCCGCCTTCGCGCCGTCCATGAGCGCGAGCATGTCGGCTTCGACCATGCTGTCGCCGCATTGCACGAACGAGTCGCCGAAGGCGAATTTGTCGCCGGGCTTGATGTCTATATCCCCGATGCCGAGTTTCGTCAGCTCTTTTTTGAGGTCGAACTGCTCGGGCGTCTCCTCGACGGCGAAGATAGTATCTAGGTCCTCGCTGGTGAACCCGACACCCGACAGGAACATCTCGTCGAATTCGGCAAGAAGTTTGAAATCCCATTCGCCCACATTTTTATTGAGACGAAGGTTCAGCTCGCGCTCTTTCTCTTCGTCAGGAATGTCGACGTATACCGCCGGGGCTTCGGTATGACCGAGCAGTCTCATGGCGGCCAGCCGCATATGGCCGCCGATGAGAATGTTTTTGCGATTGGGCGCGGCATTGAGGATGATCGGGTCGACGGTGCCGAAGAGCTTGATACTATCCGCAAGCGTGTCGAGAGCCTCTTTGGACCACTTACGCGGGTTGTAAATCGCGGGCTCTATACTGCCGACGGGGACATAGACGATTTTTAAGCTTTGTGTGGGCGTGTGTATCTTATCCATATTATTTTTTCTTATCGCTTTTAATCTCCATACCAGCGAGCCGCAGGAACATCTCTACGTCTTTTGCACTACATTTTTCCCCTTGCGTCTTGAGGTATAAGCCGCCTATAACATCGGGCACACGCTCAGTCATCCATTGCTTCATGACTTGGTAGACAAGGGTGGCGAACTGAGGGTGTTTTTTCCAATCAGTCAGCGTGTCCTGGCACACTCCGATTGTCTGGGCAAATTCCTTCTGTGTTTCTGGTTCGCGAAATTGGTGAGGTGTGGCGCACCATATGACGAATTTGATAAACTCGGCGTGGCGATTGACGCCGACAACAACCGGCAAGAAATCGGAGTGGATCGGAGTTACCCCTGCCTGAGAGTCAGCTTCATTTTTAATTTTTTCCGGCATAATTTGCTCGGGTGCACCGCTACCTAATAAAATAAAAACCTGATGGTGCTTCCCATCGTTATTAACAGTATCCTCGATCACCTCGCGCGTATAAGAATTAGCCACCCTACACTTATTTCCTCCGGCTTTTTTCTAGCGATATTATCTTTGCGATTTCCGAGTATTCAAAATACCTCTCTTTGGTAGCAAATTTGTCATTGACGAGTCCCATAAGTTTTTTCCTCGGGAGATCTCGGTTCTGATAGATAAATTCATTCAACTGTCGGGAAGACTCTTTTCGTGTCCTCAACTTAGTAATCTTTGAGCGCGGCCTTCGATATTTTTTCTGAAGGCGGAGAATGTGTGGACCATAGACTCTATTTACATACTCCACAATATCCTCTTTGCTTGCATCGGGACTGATACGCAGGGCGATTGGATACAGATAGTCATCGTCATTTTGCGTAGCTTGTACAAATGGGTGTTTTTTCTCTTCGACTATATCGCTGACGACCAACAGTTCGTAGGTATCTGGCCGACTCGGGGTCTCTGCTCTGTTATAAAGAATAAATGTTGTAATTGCCTCCGACCCTTCGAGATGGTGCAGAAGGTAGTGTCGACATATTCTCTGGATTTTCTTTTCTAGCTTTTGCCGAATTTGGCGATTGTCCTTGTAGCGCCACTCCTTAGGTGGATATGGGTACTCTGCGCCTGCCGTAAACCCTTGTTCTGGTATATCTAATTCCGTTCTCGTCTTTGCGACGAATGCGCGAAAATCATCCTTATCAAAAATATACAATATCAGATTTTTGATTTTCTTATGCCCGCCCGCCGCCGGACGATCTTTCTTTTTTCCCACTATCTTTTGATGATACACAGATTTTTGAAACCGTGTGGAATACTACCTGAGGAAAACATAAAGAAGAATTACTTCTCAACTTTGTCAAATGGCACATGGGTTTTTTACTATTCCACCCTTATTCCTCAAGCATATACCTAGAGAATGGGACGTCGTGGAACACCTCATTTGGTGTGCCAAATGTCCCATTCTGTTTTTTCATGCCCCCGACTGAGACGCCTCATTTTGGTACAATGAAAGTGCTCAAAGAACCCTTCAACGGCCTCACTGTGGCGGGTTCGCAACCGAGCCAGTCAGCAGTCTAGTTTAGTATCGATAGACTAAGGGCCGTCGAAATTGGTCCCTTCACCTCAAAATTGCACATTCCTGCGGGGTCATGTATAGTACCTCCGACTTTACATTTGTCTTGGCTCAAATTGGTTGGTAAGACACGTATCGTTGATCCATGTCCGCTATAGGCGGACCAATAGACAACATGAAATTTATCCTTGGAACTAAAGGGAAAATGCTTACCGTTTTTACTGAAGACGGTAAAGCATATGCTGCGACTGTAATCAACGCCGGCCCCGCCGTGGTATCGCAGATAAAAACATCTGAAAAAGATGGATATAACGCGGTGCAAATTGGCTATGGTGTAACGAAAGAAAACCGAGTTGCAAAAGCGCAGCTTGGACATGCCAAAGGCAAAGCGCTCAAACATTTTCGCGAGTTGCGCAATCGTGATAATTCTTTGCCAGAGGGAATTGAAGTGGGTGCAACGGTTGATATCTCTGTATTTTCTGCGGGCGATAAGGTTGCCGTATCAGCCATTTCCAAAGGCAAAGGATTTCAAGGTGTCGTGAAGCGTCATGGTTTTCATGGGGGTCCTCGCTCCCACGGTCAAAAACACTCTGAACGATCTCCCGGTTCAATCGGCGGCGGCGGCCGCGCGGGTGGCCGCGTCATCAAAGGAATGCGCATGGGTGGTCGTATGGGAGGGGATCGCGTAACAGTGCGCAATCTTTCAATTCTTCAAGTGCATCCGGAAACCGGGGAATTAGTGCTTGCAGGCGCGGTTCCCGGTCGTCGCGGCACGTTGGTAGAGATTCGTGGATAACTATTATGGACGCTGTCATATACAACAACAAAGGAGAAAAGGCGGGAACAATAGAGCTTCCCACAAATATCTTTGGTCTTCCGTGGAATGCTGACCTTGTGCATCAAGTGGTAACCTCCATGCAGGGTAATGCTCGCAAAGGTACCGCACACACCAAACAGCGCGGTGAGGTGCGCGGTGGAGGCAAGAAACCCTGGAAGCAGAAAGGAACTGGCCGAGCACGCCACGGCTCATCCCGCTCGCCCCTTTGGAGAGGGGGTGGAGTGACCCATGGTCCACGCAAGGAAAAAATTTATATAAGAAAAATCAACCAGAAAGTTCGCCAAAAAGCGCTTCTGGTAGCACTTTCGCGCAAAATGAAAGATGGGGAAATAATTCTTCTTGATTCATTTAAGATAGAAGAACCGAAGACTCGTTCAGCGAAATCTGTCCTCTTGGCGTTATCAAAGAAATTCCCGAAGCTTACCAAAGCGCGCAATGCAGCACTCATCGCGCTCCCTACCAAACATGCGCCAACTCTGAAGAGTTTTAGAAATATTGGAAATGTCGACGTAACCGAAGTGCGCAACCTCAACCCGGTATCGGTGCTAGCAAGTAAATATCTTCTCATAGAAGATCCAGCTGTTTCCATAGAGATGCTTTTACAGAAGCAAGTGACCAAGAAATAAAAATATGATATCGCACAAACATGTCGGCTCTATACTCCTCTCACCCCGCATTACCGAAAAGGGTGCTTACCTCTCTTCCCAAAATGTCTACGTGTTTAATGTTGCTCGCAGCGCAAATAAAAGAGAAATTGCAGAAGCAATACGCCAGGTGTACAAAGTAACGCCAAAGCGGATTGCGGTTATCACAACTCCGCCTAAGCGGGTAAAGACGCGTGGTACCAATCGTCCTGGATATACTGCGCAAGGCAAGAAAGCATACGTGTATCTCAAACAAGGAGACGTCATCGAATTTAATTAAACGCGAAATATATGAAACACTACAGACCCTACACCAAATCGCGTCGTCACATGTCGACGGTTTCATTCCGGAAAAAGCTTACTACCGCTATGCCACACAAGGCGCTTACGAAGGGGAGAAAGCGACACGTCGGGAGAAATTCGGCGGGACGTATCACGGTGCGTCACAAAGGCGGTGGACACAAGCGTCTCTTTCGTGATATCGATTTTTCGTACAATAAAAAAGGCGTCCCAGGAAAAATAGAAACCATCGAGTACGATCCTAACCGTTCTGGTTTTATCGGCATCTTGGTATATCGCGATGGGGAGCGCCGCTACGCGCTTTTGCCGGAATCGCTTCACGCCGGGGATGTTATAGAAAGCGGAGAGAGTGTACCGCCGACTCCAGGCAATCGCATGCCGCTTAGTCATATTCCCATCGGTGCATTTGTCTATAACGTTGAAATAAAGCCGGGGGAAGGCGGTAAGCTGGGACGGGCTGCGGGCATTCACATTGAAGTGGTTGCGCGCGATCAGGGCTACGTTGACCTCAAAATGCCCTCAAGCGAAATTCGCCGGGTACTTGAAGTGTGCTGGGCGACTATCGGAAAAGTCTCAAATGAAGAACATCATTTAGTAACCATAGGCAAAGCAGGCCGTAGCCGTTGGATGGGAATTCGTCCCACGGTTCGCGGTACGGCGATGAATCCGGTTGACCATCCTCACGGCGGCGGTGAAGGGCGCCAAGGGAGGGGTCTGCGCCGCGCCAAAAGTGCGTGGGGAAAACCCACCGGCAAGGGTCAAAAGACACGCACCCCGAAAAAATACTCCAACTATCTCATTGTTTCGCGCCGCAAGGTGGGTAAGCGGAAATAAACACGTTGAAAAAGGCGGTTTCCCATTGCTACGGTTGACTCTTTTTGAGTTTCCTGTACCATGACTGCACTCCCGCGGCTTGCGGGTTTTGCATTGCAAAATATGGCACGATCAATCAAAAAAGGTCCCTATGTAGACGAAAGACTCCTCAAAAAAATTGAGGGGAAAAAGCCCCAAACCGCTGACGTGATTACTACCTGGGCGCGTCGCAGTCAAATTTCTCCTGAAATGGTGGGATTTACCTTTGGTGTGCACAATGGCAAAGCACATACTCCGGTTTTGGTAAGCGAAGATATGGTGGGGCACCGATTAGGAGAATTTTCTCCGACAAAAAAATTTACCCGCCACGGTGGCAAGATGCAAAAGGAGCTTGAACAGAAACAAAAAGAAAGCGAAATCGCATCCGCACAAGCCGCCAAAGCTGCAGCAGATGTCTCCACTGCAAAAGCGAAATAAAAAACCATGGCTGACGTAACCGCACAACTGGCTCAATACCGACAAGCGCCGCGTAAAGTACGCCTCGTCGCTGATCTAGTGCGCGGCAAATCAGCAGCACGCGCCTTAGCGCTTCTCTCGGTTCTTCCCAAGAAAGCCTCCGAGCCCATGCAGAAACTCATACAAAGCGCCATTGCAAATGCGTCAAAATCGGGAAACACCGCAAAGGATCTGTTTATCTCAAAAATTGACGTACAGGCAGGTCCCGTCTCCAAACGCCACATGCCCCGCGCCCGCGGCCGCGCATCGCTCATTCACAAGCGCACAAGCCATTTGAGCCTCGTCCTTTCCGTGCGCCCGACTAAGGAGATTTCCACAGTAGCAAAAAAATAATATGTCCAAAGTAGTCCATCCATACGCACATCGATTAGGTATACTTCGCGACTGGCGGCATCGTTGGTTTGCGCGCGGGGAGAAATATCAAGCCTATCTCAAAGCGGATATACTTCTTCGCGAATATTTATTGAAGGAACTGCGCGGTATGTACATCGGCGGACTTGAGATAGAGCGTAACGAAAAAACACTTCGCGTGATCGTGAAAACTTCTCGCCCGGGCGTTATTATCGGCCGCTCTGGCGAAGGGTCTCAGAAGCTTCGCACGAAGATTGTTAATTTTCTACACAAACATAATCTCGCCACACCGGAGGTGAAACTTGATATCGAAGAGATTCGCTCACCTGAGAGTAACGCAGCGATTGTTGCCTATATGGTGGTTGAGAGCCTGGAAAAACGTTTGCCTTTCAGACGAGTACTGAAGCAAACCGTCGAAAAGGCAATGGCAAACCGCGATGTCAAAGGGGTACGCGTTGCGGTCTCGGGGATGCTCGGGGGCGGGTCCATGTCGAGGCGCGAAGAGCTTAAAAAAGGACGTATTCCCCTGCAGTCGTTTCGCTCTGACATCGATTTCGCGCGGGATCGCGCAAATCTCCCCCTTGGCGTCATTGGGGTCAAGGTATGGATTTACCGGGGCGAGGTATTTGCTGAGAAGTCAAAAGATCGCAAAGACGCATAACTCATATGTTATTTCCAAAGAAAGTAAAATTTCGCAAATGGCACACGATGCGCCGCAATCCCAAGAAAGGAAAGACGGCAAAACGGGGCCTTACGGTTTCATTCGGGAGTCATGGGCTCAAAGCCATGACGCATGCCCGTGTTCGCTCCAATCAGATAGAAAGCGCACGCAAGGTGGTCGTTCGTAGGCTCGGCAAAACGGGTAAAATGTGGGTGCGCATTTTCCCTGATAAACCTTTCACGCAGAAGCCACCTGAAGTAAAGCTCGGTAAGGGGAAGGGCGATCCGGTGGGCTATGAGGTAGAAGTATGGCCCGGGCGGATCCTTTTTGAGGTAGATGGGGTTGGTGATGAGGTCGCCATTGAGGCGCTCATCAAAGCGGGTAAAAAACTCCCGCTTAGAGCCAAAGTTGTTCCTCGCTCTGTCCACTAAAGAGATATGGCAAAAAAAGAATCATTTACAAACTATTCCATTGAGGAGATTGACCGCTTTGTGAAGCAGAAGCGCGAAGAACTGCGTGGCTTGCTTTTTTCTGTCGCGGGGAGTAAAAATCAAAATGTAAAGCAGGCAGCCCAGGTGCGTCGTGAAGTGGCTCGCGCTCTTACGGAACGTAGTGCTCGTCGTGCATAACAGTATGGAAAAACAAATTATTAAACGAAAAATGCTCCGCGGTGTGGTGATTTCCAATAAAATGCAACTCACCGCTGTGGTTGAAGTGTCGCGCTACGTGAAGCATCCGAAATATAAGAAATATATGAAGCGCACGAAGCATTATCACGCACACAACGAAGACAATCGCGCCAAAGAGGGGGATCTGGTTACCATTCGATCGTCTCGTCCACTGTCTCGGCTCAAACGTTTTGAAATCGTGTTTCCCTAATTCACTTCCATGATACAAGATCGCTCAATCGTTCGTATAGCAGATAACTCCGGCGCAAAGCTGGGGCGGATCTTTAAAATTGTCGGCTCGTCAAAAAAACGTTATGCGGAAATCGGCGAAGTCGTGATTCTCTCGGTGCAAAGTGCCGAACCGCGCAAATCGGTAAAGAAAAAAGAAATATTGCGCGCGGTTGTCGTAAGGCAGCGCAAGCCATTCCGCCGTAAAGATGGCTCATATATTCGCTTTGATGAAAATGCTGTCGTAATACTTGATGTCTCCGGCAAAGACAAGAAGAAACCAAAAGCGGGCAGAATCTTTGGACCAATCCCTCGGGAGCTTGCTGAACTCGGCTACCAAGCCATTATCTCCCGCGCGCCTGAAGTCGTATAGAAGCCTATGAAACTTCACGTCAAAAAAGGAGACACTGTGATCATTCTCTCCGGTAATGAAAAAGGCAAGAGCGGCAAAATCCTTGAGGCATTTCCCCGAATGGGACTGGTGGTAGTGGAGGGCATTGGGATGCGCAAAAAGCACCAAAAATCACGTCGTGAGGGACAATCAGGCCAAATCATAGACAAACGGCAGGCGATACACGCAAGTAAAGTGATGGAGATGACACTCTATAAAGAGCGTATGAAGAAAGCTCCTCGTCGGATAGAGAAGAAATAATCATATGATGAAACTCACGCAAGAAAAACAGAAGACCGCGTTTAGTGCACTCAAAAGCGATTTCTCATGGAAAAATGTTATGCAAACGCCTTCCATAGAAAAGGTGGTGATCTCGGTCGGCGTTGGAAAAATTGCTAAAGACAAAAACAAGGTGGAGCTGATCGCCGACCGTTTGGCAAAAATCACTGGACAAAAACCAGTGAGCCGCGGCGCAAAGAAATCCGTCGCGACGTACAAAACGCGTGTTGGAGATCGTGTAGGATATCAAGTGACGCTTCGAGGTAAGCGTGCGCGCGATTTTATGAATCGTCTTATTCATATCGCACTTCCCCGCACTAAAGATTTCAAGGGTGCTACCCTTTCGGCACTCGATGAGATGGGCAACTATACTCTTGGTATAAAAGAGCACATCGTATTTCCGGAAACCACCGATGAAGAACTTAAAGATGTTTTTGGCATGGCGGTAACGATTGTAACCACAGCAAAAAACAAAAATGAAGCGAAGGCCTACCTCGGGCATCTTGGTTTTCCATTCAAAAAGTAAAGAAATAATCTTTTCTCAAAATCGGGCTTACCAGCAAGGGTTTGGAGGCTACAGAGAAATTGCACTTGGGGTACCTCTGTGATATTATCGCCCGTAAGGCCGGCGTGGCCTTTTTGTGTAAGATATGGCAAAAAAATCAACCATTGCACGCTCAAATCGTCCTCCGAAGTTTGCTTCACGAGTAGTTCGGCGCTGTTTTCGGTGTGGACGTAAACGTGCGTTCATGCGCGACTTTGGCATGTGTCGTCTTTGTTTTCGTGAAGCGGCAAACGAAGGTCTTATTCCCGGTATTCACAAATCATCCTGGTAAATACTATGGTAACTGATCCCATCGCAGACCTCCTCGTTCGCCTCCAAAACGCATCTCGTGTGGGCCATATCCGCATGTCTCTTCCTTCCTCCAAGATCAAGGTGGCTATTGCTCAAGTCCTCGAGCGGGAAGGGTATATTGCTGAAATAGAAAAATCAAAAAAACCTAACTCGCTTTCTTTGATGCTGGCATACAAAAATGGCCGACCTGCAGTTTCCGGTTTTAAACGTATCTCCAAGCTTTCCCGCCGGATGTATACGGGGGTACACGATATACGACCCGTGAAGCGCGGACACGGACTTCTGGTGCTTTCCACTCCTGCCGGCGTCATCACGGGCAAACAGGCCCGTGAGAAACGTGTCGGTGGCGAGGTCTTATTTGAAATTTGGTAATACGTATGTCAAGACTCGCAAAAAGACCTATTGTGGTGCCGCCCAAAACCAAAGTATCTGTTTCGGAGCAGGTGGTGCGCGTACAAGGACCAAAAGGTACGCTCACGCGAACATTTAACCGCCATGTCTCCGTTGAAGTAGGCGCTGAGGGGGTGCAGGTCTCCCCAAGAAATACAACCATCGAAGCGCGGGCATCCCTTGGCACCTATGCATCACACATAAAAAATATGCTCCAGGGCGTGAATGAAGGTTTTAGCAAAAAACTTCTCATTGACGGTGTGGGATTTAAGTGGGAAGTTGCGGGCAAGAATCTTAACCTCTCTTTGGGATTTTCTCATCCGGTTCGGGCAGCTATCCCCGAAGGGCTTACGGTTACTGTTGAAAAAAATATGCTCACGGTAGTTGGCTTTGACAAAGAACTGGTGGGGCAGTTTGCTGCAAACATTCATGCGCTTAAGAAACCGGAGCCCTATAAAGGGAAAGGTATTCGCTACGAAGGCGAAGTAATACGACGCAAACAAGGAAAGAAGGCAACCTAATATGAACCGCATACACGCCAAGCAAATTAATAAACAACGTCGGCAGAATCGTGTTCGTGCACGCATTGTGGGTACCGCTGAGCGCCCGCGTCTTTCGGTGCACAAATCTAACCGCTATCTTCAGGCACAAATTATCAATGACACGAAAGGCACCACACTCGTATCGGGAAGTACCCGTGAATGGGAAGATAAGAAAATAGACAGCGCAAAAAAACTCGGCGAAGAAATTGCAAAACGCGCAAAAACGGCCGGAATACGTACAGTAGTATTTGATCGCGGAGGGTTTCGCTATACCGGCCGCGTGGCAACCCTTGCTGCGGCGGCGCGTCTCGGTGGCCTTAAATTTTAATTACTTATGGATGAGGAAACAACACAAGAAGTAACTCTAGAGACGGAGCCTCCTGAGGTAGTAGTGGAGAAAATTCCGGATGCCATTCCTGTTGAGGAGAAAAGTAAACGCATGCCACGACGGGGTGGCCGCGGTGGTCGCCCGAACCGTTCCTCTGCGCGAGCGCCTCGGGTGCGCAGTGAGTTTGATCAAAAAATCATCAAGATTCGTCGAGTGGCGCGCGTAGTCGCAGGTGGACGGCGCTTTTCTTTCTCAGTCGCTATTATCATCGGTAATCGAAAAGGCAAAGTAGGCGTCGGCCTCGGTAAGGCGGGAGACACGACTCTTGCGATTGATAAAGCGGTTAGGGACGCTAAAAAACACCTCATCACCATACACCTTACAAAAGATAATTCTATTGTGCATGATGTATCGGCAAAGTATTGCGCGTCGCGCGTTATACTCATGCCAGCGCCCGGCCACAGCCTTATTGCCGGCTCCTCAGTGCGCCATGTGCTTGAGCTTGCCGGTATTACCAATGCGGTTGCAAAGCTTCACTCTGGCAGTAAGAATGGTCTCAATAACGCCCGAGCAACAATCAAAGCGCTCTCTACCCTCAAGGCCTAAATACGTCATATGCAACTTAATCAACTCAAAAGAAAAGTAGCCAATAAGGGCCCGAAACGCGTTGGTCGTGGAGGTCTTCGGGGCAAGACATCAGGCCGGGGCACCAAGGGTCAGAAAGCTCGTGCAGGTCACCGTATTCGCCCGGATATCAGGGAGACTCTTAAAAAGCTTCCGAAGTTGCGCGGGCGGGGTCGCCAGTCTCTCAAAAGCATCAAAAAAAAGACCGCAGTAGTGAACGTTTCCTTACTTGAAAGCGCGTTTGCCGCGGGAGATACGATTACTCCAGCACTTCTTCTTGAGCGTGGAGTAGTGCGTGCGCGCCGTGGCAGGATGCCGATCGTAAAGATTCTCGCTGAGGGCGAGCTTACGAAGAAATTTATCATCAGCGGATGCGCAATTTCTGAAAGTGCAAAAGAAAAAATAGAAAAAGTGGGTGGCTCCATAGCGCTGTAGTTATTTCTTTTCATGAACAATTTCGCTCAAAAACTTACCCTGGTACTTTCAGATTCAGCGCTTCGCGGTCGCTTATTGTTTGTGCTTGCAATTCTCGCAATCTTTCGCGCGCTTGCAGCTATCCCCATTCCTGGCATCAACGCGACCGAGCTACAACTTTTTTTCAATAACAATCAATTTTTCGGCCTCCTTAACTTATTTTCAGGAGGCGGACTCTCCAACCTTTCCATTGTCATGTTAGGGGTGGGTCCGTATATCACCGCCTCGATCATTCTGCAGCTTCTCACCATGCTCGTCCCACAGCTCAAGGCGCTCTATCAAGAAGAAGGGGAATCGGGACGGCAAAAGTTTTCTATGTATACGCGTTTTTTGACGCTCCCCATTGCGCTTATTCAAGGAGTGAGTTTCCTTCTTATTTTGCAACGGGAGGGTATTATGCCGTCGCTCACCCCGTTTCAGTTTGGAATAAATCTTTTGGTTATTACGGGGGGTGCCATGCTTATGATGTGGCTCGGCGAGCTTATCTCTGAGTTTGGTCTTGGCAACGGTGTTTCCGTGCTCATCTTTGCGGGCATTGTTGCGCGCATCCCTCGCGCTGCCAGTCAGTTGCTGTTCTCCTATGATCCGACACAGATCCCGGTGTATATAGCGTTTCTAGCTGCCGCAATCGCGGTTGTTGCTGCGGTTGTATTTATTACTGAGGCTGAACGTCCGATTCCGGTGACCTATGCCAAACGGATCAGAGGCATGAAACTCTTTGGTGGACAATCTACCTATCTTCCTTTGCGGCTCAATCAGGCGGGAGTTATTCCCATTATTTTTGCACTCTCCCTTCTCCTTATTCCTCAGATGGCGGCGACTTTTTTCTCCACCGCTTCCCAACCCGTGGTGGCCCATGTGGCAAGTCTCGTTTTGGGATGGTTTCAAAATCTGACCATATACGGAGCCCTCTATTTTATTTTTGTCTTCTTCTTTACCTACTTCTACACCGCAGTAACGTTTGATCCACATCTCATCGCAGAAAATCTGCAGAAAAATGGTGCATTTATTCCCGGCGTACGCCCGGGAGGTTCAACTGAGGAGCACCTGGGCAAAGTGATTACCCGTATCACGCTTGTGGGGGCTCTTTTTCTTGGTCTCATCGCGGTGTTGCCTATCGTCATGCAATCATTCACGAATATCCAACAGCTCACTATTGGTGGCACAGCGCTCCTCATTGTGGTCTCAGTTGTTCTTGACCTGGCGCGGCGTATTGATGCGCAGATCTCCATTCGCGAATATTAATCCATGAAAGGGAAACTCATTCTCGTTATCGGTCCCTCCGGTAGTGGGAAGAGTGTACTACTCGCTTATCTGCGCACGGCCCTGCCAGATATTGTCTTTCCGGTCTCCTATACTACTCGTCTACCCCGGCCTGGGGAAAGGGATGGAGTGACCTATCACTTTATAAGCGAAGAGGAATTTCAGACCCATGTTGCCCAGGGCGAGTTTCTGGAATGGGCGAACTACGGAGGAAACCACTATGGAACTTTGCAGTCACAGATTTTGCCCCAATTGGCGCGAGGGAAAGTGATCGTGCGGGAAATGGAAGTACAAGGGGCCCACCAAGTACAAAAAGAGCTCCCACCGGAGCAACTTGCGATTATTTTTATCAACGCAGGAAGTTGGGAAGAATCCCAGCGTCGCATACGCACCCGCGCACCCATATCAGACGGAGAACTTATGGCACGACGCAGACATTACGAAGATGAAATGGGTTTTATGCAAAAAGCATCTCGGGTCATAGAAAATCCTGACGGAAGGATTGAAAAAGCAAAAGAGGAATTCCTTAAAGCGGTCCGTGAACTTTCGCTACAATAGCATCAGCGTAGCCTTTGTCGTACAATGGCGGATGTGAATCAGCTGACCGTTATCATTGCAGGACCACAAGGTAGCGGAAAAGATACCCAAGTCGATCTGTTGAAGTCCTATCTCACTGAGCACGACCCCTCTCGTCCTGCAGTGCATTTTGATGCAGGGTCGGCACTCAGAAAATTCACGGAAGAAGACGGCTACACACAAGACATTGTCAAAATGTCCTTAGTGCGAGGAGAGTTGCAACCCATGTTTGTTCTTGCCCACGTCATGTCTACATTTTTCATAACCTCGATGCGGGGGAATGAACACCTTTTGGTAAGTGGATTTCCGCGCAGCGAGGATCAGCTGCTGCTTTTTAATTCAGCCATGAAATTTTATAAGCGAGAGTCCCCGGTACTTCTCTACTTCACACTTCCCGAAAAAATTTCACTTGAGCGCCTTCTAAAGCGCGGCCGCGCCGATGACACGGCTGAAAGCATCCGCGCTCGCCTAGGCTGGACGCGTGAGCAGACTCTTCCAGTTATTGAAGAATTTCAGAAAAATCCTGCTTACACATATATTGAAATTGATGCCACGCCGACGATTGAAATAATCCACCGCGATATTTTAAATAAACTCAACCTCGCATGATCGCTCAAACGAAAGAGGACATAGAGAGACTTCGCGTAGGCGGAAAGCTCCTTGCTGATGCGCTACGCGCTACAGCCACACTCGTTTTTTCTGGGCAAACAACGGCGGCGCTTGACCTATACGCGGAGAAATACATCCGCGATGGTGGGGGTGTTCCTTCATTTTTGGGCTATAAGCCGCACGAGGCACGTACACCCTTTCCTGCGGCACTGTGTGTCTCTATAAACGACGAGATTGTCCACGGTATTCCCTCTGAAGGACGCACAGTACAGGAAGGAGATATTGTTTCACTTGATTTGGGTCTCTCTTATCAAGGAATATTTGTAGACTCAGCGCTCAGCTTGTGTGTGGGGGAGTGTGATGCAGGAGCAAAAAAACTTATCGCAGCGACACAAGAAGCAATACAAAAAGGCATTGCCACATGCCGCGTGGGAGGGCATATCGGCGACATCGGCGCAGCTGTCAAAGAGGTTGCGGAGCGATATAACTTTTCTGTGGTGCAGGACCTCGGCGGTCATGCCGTAGGTAAGGCGGTCCACGAACATCCGTTTATTCCAAATGAAGGAGTAGTCGGTGAGGGCGAGAATATACTCGAAGGGATGGTCCTTGCGATTGAGCCCATGTTGGCAGAAGGAAAAGGTGCCATCGTACTTCTTTCAGACGGCTGGACATGCAGTACCCGTGATCACTCCCGCGCAGCGCATTTTGAACATACAATTCTTGTGGGGAAGCAGGGATGCGAGATCGTAACTTCATAACCCAATCTCAAATTGACAAGATATGTGTTGAAACTATAGTAGGTGCGGGAAGTGAAGGGAAGGGGGTCTTAACCTCACCCTCTCACCCTTTCCGAGTTAAGCGGCGGTATCACGTACACCTGCCCCGATGCTTGGGAGAGTTGCGGATGGCTCTTACTTCCCTACCTTTCTTTCTCCGCGACCGTCCTAGAGCAAATCGCTCAGAGGGCGGTTTTTTTATGTAAACATCCGTGTCCTCATTCCTAAATAGTGGATACATATCTGCCGCACAATTATATAGATATATAACCTTGACTGGCATTTTTTTTCCGCTATACTGAATCTCCTGTCGCCGAGTGGCGGCTTTTTATGCTCAAGAGCGTAGAAAAACAGTACCGATCTTTGACACATCACATAATTGATCACACCAGTACAAGAAAGTCCTTTTTGCTTTCCGGCAAGAAGGCATCAAGAGAAATCACTTTTCTCTTGTTCCGTTCTAACGAGCTAGACAGTTAATTCTGTCTTTAATTCAGAGTTTGATCCTAGCTCAGGGTGAACGCTGGCGGCGTGGATTAGGCATGCAAGTCGAACGGGTCGCAAGACCAGTGGCAGACGAGGTAGTAAAACGCAGGTACGCACCGAAGAGTCGGGCATAGCTAGCCGAAAGGTTAGGTAATTCCCGATGGCGTGGTGACACTAAAGGAGTAATCCGCTCTTTGAGCGGCCTGCGAGGTATCAGCTAGTTGGTAAGGTAACGGCTTACCAAGGCGACGACACCTAGGGGAGCTGAGAGGCTGACCCCCACCGATAGCACTGAGACACGGGCTATACACCTACGGGTGGCTGCAGTCGAGAATCTTCCGCAATGGNNATGAATAAGGGGCTCCTAACTCTGTGCCAGCAGGAGCGGTAATACAGAGGCCCCAAGCGTTACCCGGAATCACTGGGCGTAAAGGGTGTGTAGGCGGTTATGTTAGTCTTTCGTTAAAGATCTTGGGCTCAACCCAGGAAATGCGGAGGAAACGGCATAACTTCGAGGACGCGAGAGGTAGAGGGAACTCATGGTGTAGGGGTGAAATCCGTTGATATCATGGGGAACACCAAATGCGAAGGCACTCTACTGGCGCGCTCCTGACGCTGAAACACGAAAGCGTGGGAATCGAACGGGATTAGATACCCCGGTAGTCCACGCCCTAAACGATCCTAACTGGCTTTAGGGAGTATCGACCCTCCCTGAGGCGAAGCTAACGCGTTAAGTTAGGCGCCTGGGTAGTACGATCGCAAGATTAAAACTCAAAGGAATAGACGGGGACTTGCACAAGCGGTGGATCATGCGGCTTAATTCGATGACAAACGAAGAACCTCACCAGGGTTTGAAACCCACACGACAATTTTTGGAAACAGAAACTTCCGCAAGGCGGGTGGGCAGGTGATGCATGGTCGTCGTCAGTTCGTGGCTTGAGTTGTTCCCTTCAGTGGGGTAACGAACGCAACCCTCGTTGCCTGTTTTCTATGTCAGGCGAGACTGCCCCCTCACGGGGGAGGAAGGTGAGGATGACGCCAGATCAGCATGTCCCTCTGATATCCTGGGCTGCACGCATGATACAATGCACGCGACAACGCGATGCGACGGAGTAATCCTGAGCCAATCGTTATAAACGCGTGCCCAGTTCGGATTGAGGTCTGCAACTCGACCTCATGAA
>PLCJ01000001.1:216622-262367 GCA_003135635.1 Candidatus Adlerbacteria bacterium
ACAGGGAGTAAGTCGTAACAAGGCACGGGTAGCGGAAGCTGTTCGTGGAACAATTCAAATTAAAGCTGTTCTGCCCCTCGTACGAGGGCGGGACTGAATGGCGATGTTTCGCGTTTCGCGCGAAATGGATGATGGCACTACATCCCATAGATGTGCTCGCTTTGGCCGATACGCGTTCGGCTCTCGTTGATTGCCTAAAACTTCACAGAGTACGAAGTCTCAACAATTACGAACGGAACAAGAGAAAGGTGTGTTTCTATAAAATCAATTTTCTGCTACGATACTTTACTGCGCGAGCGTAGCTCAGTTTGGTAGAGCATCCGACTGATACTCGGGAGGTCCCAGGTTCGATCCCTGGCGCTCGCACTGGATTTTTCTCCTATTTCACGTAGCATGCCAAAAGTATGGGCATGTGGCGGAATTGGTATACGCGTACGCCTCAGAAGCGTATGGAGCAATCCTTGGGAGTTCGAGTCTCCCCATGCCCACAAAATATTTCTACAATATTGGAATTAAGGGCTGGAAATGATACCGTGATGATATGAAAGTGCGTGGTTTTACGCTTATTGAACTGCTTGTGGTAATTGCTATCATCGGTATTCTGGCTTCCATCGTACTTGTATCGCTTAATGGGGCTTACGCAAAAGCTCGTGATGCACATCGCAGAGCTGACCTTGAGACATTTCAAGCGGCACTTGAACTTTATTACAACGATAACGGCTCCTATCCATCTACTGGTGGAGCTCTATACTCCTCAGAGACAGGTGACGTACAGTCGAATAACAATGGCAATTGGATTCCGGGGCTTTCGCCTACATATATTGCCACCCTACCGCATTCTCCCGGCGGACCCGTACTTGCCGGTAATTGTACTACGGGTGGTTATAAAAATGCGTATGAATATCGATCAGATGGCGTCAACTACAAACTACTTGCGCACTGTGGACCAGAAGGTACATGGACATCAAGCGATAGCGAATATGATCCTGTACGACCGACTACAACCTGGATGGTGTGTAGCGGCGAGCCTGCATGTAGTACGTGGTGACCAATAAAAAGAAGTTCTAACTTCGTGAACGCATCTCTACTAATTACACTTGCCTTGATTTCCATGAATACGCCCCCAGGGCACTCGAAGCCAAAGGCGTTCATGCGCCCAGAACAGAAAGATTTTGGTAAAAATTTCAGTAACACTAATATTTATTGTTTGGAATGGATTCCGTGTAACCAATAGCGAGATGAGCGTAGTATCGAAAGTCGCAACGATCCGCCAGCTTGCTCCTTTTGCTATACTGCGCCGGCTCATTTCATACGGGTTATTATCTCTTCCTACCCTTATCCCATAGTGAATTTTTGTCCAAACCCGCTCGTGCAGGTAATAAAGAAGAATTTTTGTTGTGAACTCTATAAACCCGATTGTGAGCGCTTTTTTTATGCTGCCGGTAAAAATAAGCGCGAGTATAATGGTGTCAATTGTGCCAAAAAACCTCCAACTAATACCTTTGGCGATACTCCGCAGGTGCGAGTCTTCCGTCGTTATACGCACTTCCGGAGTCATGCAATACAGTATAGAAGATTTCAACGCTTTACTTAACTGTATCCTTTTGCATGTGAGAAAGTAGTTTGAACATACATCAATATTTGATACCATGCTTACATGACGTTCCTTCAAAAAGTAGAAGACGCGAAAAAGCTTCTAACATGGGCAATAGCAGAGTATCCAAAAATTTGCGTCGGTTGCTCCTTCGGTAAAGATTCAATGGTAACGCTTCATTTAGTCATGAGTGTTAAAAAAGATATACCCGTTATATCCATACTCGCTGAAACGGAGTTTAAAGAGACGTATGAATTTGCTGAGAAGATGAAAAAAGAGTGGAATATCAACTTAACGACGCATCTTTTTAAACAAGTGGGAAAGGGAGAAAATTGCTGTGGGAAACCTAAGGTGGAGATGACAAAAGAAGCCCTAAAGCCTTATGACGCGTGGATTTCAGGAGTTAGAAAAACCGAAGGAATTACACGGGCGGACTTCGAGCCTGTAGAAACAAAAAACGGTCTCACAAAAATCAATCCAATTCTAGAATTCACCGAATTAGACATCTGGCGGTATACGGCGCTCAATGGCATCCCGGTGAATCCAAAATACAAAGAAGGATATAGAAGTCTAGGATGCGCACAGTGTTCATTTCCTGAAGAAAGTGAAAGCGAGTCAGAGCGTGCAGGTAGGTGGAAAGGAACAGCAAAAGTGTGTGGAGAATGTGGTATACACACACAACCCTTACGCTAAAAAAGATAGTACTAGCTTTAAGTGCTATAATTGCTACATCTATTATTAGTTAGATATTTATAATATTTTATGAAAACATCAGCGATCGTTTGGATTGTCGTCATTGTCATCGTCGTTTTGGGTGGATGGTACTGGTGGTCAACACAAAACTCTTCGACGTTACTCACTCAACAAACGCAGACTTCAACGCAAACAAATACGCAAACTACTGTTACGCCAGTCCTTGTTCTTGGAACAAATGCGACGCTTGGAAACTTTCTCGTCGCACAAAACGGCATGACTCTCTACCACTATACCAAAGATACATCAGGAGTCAGCAATTGCTCAGGTACCTGCGCTACAATTTGGCCGCCGTACACAGTTCCTTCTGGTGCCCCACTTGCCGTCATGGCGGGAATTACTGGTCAAGTAAGCACTCTTGTTCGGGCAGACGGCACGACGCAGTTGACCTACAATGGCATGCCGCTCTATTTCTACCACAGCGACACTAAGCCTGGTGATACGATGGGCCAGAATGTTGGCGGCGTGTGGTTTGTCGTGCAGCCGTAGGTCTCTATAGGGTATAAACAAATGTGAGAGGCGGCCATCCGGAGTGGAATGGCCGCATTCTCTTTATTTGCATAACCCACACACTCAGCTACTTTGGTATACTGTCTTTTGTGGAGCAAAAAGTTGTTGGCATATACCATAAAAGCTGCATTGACGGAACAACAGCCGCGGCTGTTCTTTGCAGGAAGTTTCCCGAGACAAAGACGTATTCCCTAAGCCATGACTTCGGGCTGGATGACATTACTCCAATCCTTAAGACAATTACCCCCGATACAAAAGTTTTTACGCTAGATTGCGCCTTAGGAGTACAAGAGATTCTCACGCAAGGTAGTGCAGTGACAACCATTGATCACCATATTAGCGTCAATGAAAGACTTAATCTGCTTGCGAAAACGAATACGAAATTTACGTATGTATTTGATAATGAAAAATCAGGAGCATCACTTACCTGGTCATATTTTTTTTCTGATAGTCCTATTCCAGAAGTAATACGTCTCGTGGAAGATAGCGATCTGTGGCGATGGAAATTCGGAGACGATACAAAATATGTAAACAATTATCTTTCAACGCTCGTGAATAAACCCGAGGAAATACTGCCGCTCCTCATTGATTTACCCAAAAGCGTAAAGGAGCAAGGAGCTATCATTTCTCAGTATGCCAAAATTCTCATCGATCAATTTGTCAGTGAAGCAAAACCAGTGACTCTTTTTATTGGTCCATATACTGTTCCTGCATACAATGTTACTACTTTTTTTAAATCTGAGATTGGCGACTCTCTTTCAAAGATCTCAAATAGCCCCGTCTGTCTTTTTACCATCATCGGTGAGCGGGTAAGGCTCAGTTTTAGGAGCCAAAAGGGTCAACACCCATCTCCTCTTGAGCTTGCAACCATAGCGGGCGGAGGAGGGCACGAGAATGCGGCGGGGGCGAGTATTCCTATCGCTGTCTTTCTTAATATGCTTCACATAGGAGGTTCCTCATGATCGAGTATAAGAAATACTTCAAGGACAAGCGGATTACTGTTGTGGGGCTTGGTCTCCTTGGCCGGGGGTTGGGTGACGTGCGTTTCCTTGCCGCGCAGGGCGCAGATCTCATCGTCACTGATCTCAAAGATAGCGAAGCGCTCAATTCCTCGCTGCAACAATTGCGCGATTTTCCCCATATTCACTATACCCTCGGGCACCATGACAAGGCAGATTTTCAAGATCGTGACCTCATTTTAAACGGTCCCGCTGTGCCGCTTGACTCACCATATATCGCTTGGGCCCGTAGCCGAGGTATCCCCATCACCATGTCCGTTGCACTCTTCGCGCGTCTTGTGCGACAAGAAGGTGCAATGGTGATCGGAGTTACCGGCACTCGTGGCAAATCAACAACCACATACCTTATTGCAGACATCGCACGCACGACCGGCCGCAGAGTCCTTCTTGGCGGGAACATACAGGGAATCTCCACACTCGCTCTGCTGCCTGAGGTCACCCGCGATACTATTGTCGTGCTTGAGCTTGATTCATGGCAGCTGCAAGGGTTCCGCCAGGAAAAGCTCAGTCCTGATATTGCCGTATTCACGACGCTTTATCCCGATCATCTTAATTACTATCATGGTGATATGGATCTATATCTGAGAGATAAGGCAGAAATATTTCTTCATCAGAGCAACAAAGATACACTTATCCTCGGTGAGCAGGTGAGCGATATCGTGCAAAAAAAATACGCTGGGCAAATTGAGTCACACGTTATTGTTACCAACCAAAAGGATGTGCCAGACGACTGGCAGCTGCGTATTCCTGGTATCCATAATCGCGCAAACGCTGCGTGCGCCATTGCGGTGGGCCATACGCTTGGTATAGGAGAGGAGCGCATCCGCGCTGCGTGTGAAGGATTTGAGGGAATTGCGGGGCGGCTACAGTTTGTGCGCGAGTTGCGTGGCATCTCTATCTACAACGACACGACTGCCACTACGCCCGAGGCTACGATAGCGGGCCTGCGTGCGCTTGATCCAGAGGAAAAAAGAAACACAGTGCTTATCATGGGAGGCGCCGATAAGGGGCTTAATATGTCCGCATTGGTGCCCGAGATTTCCTTGCATTGCAAAAAAGCTATCCTCCTTGCGGGAAGTGGTACAGAAAAAATACGCGGTGATCTCGGAAACACCCCAGTGTATCACACACTTGAGTCTGCACTTAGGGCAGCTCTTGATGTATCAAGCGTTGGTGATGTCATTTTATTTAGCCCCGCTTTTGCGTCATTTGGGATGTTTAAAAATGAATATGATCGGGGAGAGCAGTTCATGCACGCCGTTCAAGAACTTTCATGAATATTGATTGGAGTACCATATCGCGGGTGCATCTCATTGGCATTGGGGGTGTTGGCATATCTGCCTTAGCGCGGCTCCTCATTGATAGGGGGATAGTGATATCTGGCACTGAAGATAACGAAAGCTCCGAAACCCTGGATGGACTGCGCGCTCAGGGTGTTTCTATTTCTCTTGATCTTGATCCCCACGCTTTGCCAGAAGCACAGTGCTATATCTACAGCGACGCATGGCTTACGAAGCACCCACAGGTTCTCAAGGAAGCCCGTCGCAGAAAAACACTCGTACTTTCCTATTTTGAGGCGCTTGGATCTATTGCTCGCTTAAAGAAAGTAATTGCTATAGCAGGCGCACACGGCAAAACAACGACCACCGCGATGATGACTGATGTACTTGAAGCGGGCGGACTTGATCCTACCGCTATCATTGGTTCACTGCGCGACAAAACGGAAAGCAATTTTCGCTCCGGCAAGGGGAATTATTTTATCGTCGAGGCTGATGAGTATCGTCGGCATTTTCTTAATTTCTCTCCAGAGATACTGGTCATCACCAATATCGATGCAGATCACCTCGACTACTACCATGATCTTGGGGATATACAATCGGCATTTCAAACGCTTGCACAAAAGGTTCCTGCCAAGGGCTTTCTGGTATGTAACACCGGAGAGGAAGCGATACAACCAATTATTAAAGGACTCTCCTGCAGTATTGTTGATTATCGGCCTTTTATTGATCCGACTCTTTCGCTTCAGGTTCTACCGCTTCATTATCCAAACGTCGCCGCAGTGCTTGCAGTTGCAACGCTCATTGGTATTGATCCTTTGCTTGCACGTCAGACACTCTCTCATTTCTCTGGCACCTGGCGGCGGTTTGAATATAAAGGAAAGACAAAAAAAGGGGCCCGGGTATACGATGACTACGCTCACCATCCAACTGAAATTGCCATAACCCTTACAAGTGTTCGCAAGCAGTTCCCTGAGGGAAATTTGTTGGTTGTATTTCAACCGCACCTGTATAGTCGCACCCGGTTCTTGATGGAGGAGTTTGCTGGAGCGTTTAGTGTAGCAGACGATATCCTTATTGCTCCCATCTTTGCCGCCAGGGAGGCCTCAGAGCCTGCGGTATCAAGCCACGTGCTTGCCGAAAAAATACGCACCCGTGGCAAACAGGTACAGGCACTGGATTCCTTCAGCGAAATAGAGGAGTATCTTCTGGCGCATGCTCGGGGTGGAGATACTATTGTGGTTATGGGAGCGGGTGATATCTATAGGGTGGCTCAGCATATCACCCTGAAGCCTCTATGAAACAACCCCACGCAAAACTTTCTGTCGTTGCAACGCCGATTGGGAATCTTGAAGATATTACGCTGCGCGCACTGCGCACTTTGAAAGAAGCAGATGTAATTGCGTGCGAAGATACTCGGGTGAGTAAAAAACTACTCATGCATTTTAATATCCATACACCGCTCATTTCTTTTCATGCCCACAGCGGAAAGCGGGGTATGGAGAAAATTCTCAGCCTTCTTAAAGAAGGAAAGACACTCGCTCTAGTGTCAGACGCTGGCACGCCCGGAGTCTCCGACCCGGGACTTGAACTTATATCGTTCGTACGCGAGCACCTGGGAGATAGAGTGAAAATAGAAACGATCCCTGGACCCTCGGCTCTTGTCGCCGCTATTTCTATCTCTGGTCTTCGGGTAGCCTCTTTTGTTTTTTATGGTTTTCTGCCACCCCAAAAAGGAAGAGAGAAAATATTTACAAAGATTGGAGCAGAGAAGCGCGCGAGCATTTTTTATGAATCTCCCTATCGCATTATAAAAGCACTCAACTCTCTTGGGGTGCATCTGACTCCCACGCGTCGTGTTGGTGTTTTTCGTGAGCTTACGAAGATATATGAAGAATCTATTGTTGGTGGAGTTCAGCATGTATGTCAAATACTTTTGGATCATCCGGAAAAGCAGCGCGGAGAATTTGTAGTGATCGTTGAGGAGGAAAAATAAGCCCGTGGTACAATCAGAGGCGTATGTCAAAAGAGATGAGCATAATACTCCTTGGAATATGGCTTATTATCGTGCCATATCTGGGGGTGCCGAGTTTTTGGCGCACAGTACTTATTGTCCTTTCTGGTATTGTCATTGCTATTATGGGCTTACTCATGCGCGGAGAAACACTTTCCCGCGGGACTGTGCGCAATAAAAATCATCCATTCATTGAAAATATCCGGCATGAGGGAGAAAGCTCATATGAGCGCCAAGAAAACACGCTCATCCAATAGTTCCTCAGCTAGCTGTACATTTTTGGTATACTGAAGGTGATGCAGGAAAATGGGAAGGATATAACCTATTTCGCTCAGACAAATGCACGGGGTAAAAATACACCCTTTGGTATAAAGCGCAAAGATCGGGAGCGACACATGTATGTCATCGGCAAGACCGGTGTCGGAAAGTCGACGCTTCTTGAGAACATGGCGATACAAGATATTCGCAATGGTGAGGGTGTTGCCTTTATCGATCCGCACGGCTCTGCCGCTGAGCGGTTGCTTGAATATATTCCGGAGCATCGCATAAAAGACGTGGTATATTTCGCACCTTTTGATATGGATGCTCCGGTTGCTTTTAACATCATGGAGGATGTGGGCTACGACAAACGACACCTCGTCGTCTCTGGACTTATCACCGCTTTCAAAAAAATATGGGTAGACGCCTTTAGTGCACGTATGGAATATATACTTTCAAACACACTTCTGGCTCTTCTTGAGTATCCGGGTGCGACGATGCTTGATGTCAACCGTATGCTTGTCGAAAAACCGTTTCGTAAAAAGGTCATCGATAACATGACGGATCCCATTATAAAAAAGTTTTGGACCGAAGAATTTGCGAATTACTCAGATCGCTATACCCAGGAAGCAACGCCTGCCATTCAAAACAAAGTCGGTCAATTTACCTCCAATCCATTAATCCGCAACATCATCGGCCAACCGAAGTCGTCCTTTGATCTGCGCCAGATCATGGATGAAAAGAAAATCATCATCATGAATCTCTCCAAGGGCCGTATTGGTGAAGTCAACGCAGGGCTTCTCGGAAGTATGCTCGTGACGAAGCTCTATCTTGCGGCGATGTCACGCGCCGATACGCCGCACCTGCTTCCAGGCCTTCCTTCATTCTATTTTTATGTCGACGAATTTCAGACGTTTGCGAATGAAAGTTTTGCCGATATTCTCTCGGAAGCACGTAAATACAAACTCAATCTCATTATTGCGCATCAATATATTGAACAAATGGAGGAAGAGGTACGCGACGCCGTGTTTGGCAACGTCGGCACGACGATTGCCTTTCGTGTAGGCCCTTTTGATGCCGAAGTGCTTGAGACGGTGTTTCAGCCAAGGTTTACCGTATCTGACTTAGTCAATCTTGGTATCGCGCAAATTTATCTCACTCTCATGATCGACGGCACCGGCAGCCCTCCTTTTTCTGCAAGCACGCTTCCACCTTTTGACTTGCCTCCTCGTCGGTTCGTGCCACAAATACTTGCTGCCTCTCGCACACAATTCGGCAGACCACGCGCTGATATAGAAGCTGCCATAGCAAAATGGCATGAGCCGGAAGCGCGTCCGGTTCATGAATCAAAACCTCAGCCACATATGGAATCACGTCCAAGGCAGACCTTTCCGGGCGGCCATCGTGAGCGGAGTAATTATTCTCCCCAACCTAAAAGAGATGCACCACGACCCCAGCTACACCGACCACCGCTCTCAGGAGAGAATAATCTTCGCGAGGCACTTACCCGAGTGACCGGGACTCCTCAGTCTGGCGGCCACGGCGGCGGTACGCATGCAGCAGATTTAAAAGATGTTCTTGCACATGTGGCACCTACCGCACGCGCTGAAGAGCCAGCACCAGCAGCGCTACCGGAGAAAGTCCTACGCGAGATGCTCGCAGTTGATCCAGATATGCCAGGGGATCTCGGGGAGGCATAGCTCAGCAGTATTCAGGATGATGCATCATCTTAAGCGGAGGGGTGTAGACATGATAGGTTATTGCGACCGTATCTGACTTATTACCCATTATATGAATGATGTCGGGAGTTTCATGAAAAATCTCTCCTTGGCTGTGGGTAAGGCTTCCCAAAAATTTTCCGCTTGCTTTATCAAATCTGTTTTCATACACCTTACCCTCAAGAACCTCTATAATTCCGTAGGAATCTCCATGACTGTGTGCGACGCTTTTTGAAGCGATCGGCCAAGTTATTTTTACTTCTTCCTTCTTTTCATCTAGAGCAACTATCTCTCGAATGTAGTTCACCGCTTCTACTATACTCTAATGGGAAGGAGTTATTTGAACCCCTGTTGATATTAGCAAAAGGCTATTTCATATGGATTTTTTGGAGTACCGTTTGATATTGAGTAAACTGCTCAGGCAGAGTACAGTGGACAATTATGCATGAGCACAAGATGGTACTGGTGACCGGTGGAGCGGGATTCATCGGATCGCATCTCTGTAAAGAGCTCGCTGGTAGAGGCTACCGGGTTATTTCCCTTGATAACTATTTCACTGGCTTAAAAGAAAACCATGTGGAGGGAGTGGAGTATCGGAACGGGCATACAAAGGACATTGAAAAACATGTTCCGGAGACACCCGACATTGTCTACCATTTGGGGGAATATGCCCGAGTTGCGCCGAGTCTACAGGAGCCTGCGGTAATATGGGATTTGAATATGGATGGCACCTTTGGGGTCTTGGAGTTTTGTAGAAAACGCAAGTGCAAAATCGTCTACGCAGGCTCATCAACGAAACTTGCAGCACCACGGACAGACGGCGTATCGGGCCCCGATCTGGCGCCTTATACCTGGAGCAAGGCTGCCAACAGTGAGCTTACGTGCAATTACGGACTATGGTACGGCGTGCCCTACGCGGTGGTGTATTTTTATAACGTGTACGGACCGCGTGAACGAGCCGGCACGTACGGCACGGTAATAGAAATATTTAAACAAAATTATCTGCAAGGAGAGCCCTTTAAGATTAATGCCCCTGGCACTCAGACACGCATATACACCCATGTGGATGATACGGTCGCTGCGTTAATTCTTGTGGGCGAAAAAGGGGAAGGTGATGGGTATGGAATAGCCTCACAGGAAAGCTATTCGCCACTTGATCTAGCGAAGTTATTTGGAGGTGAGGTCGTCATGATGCCGGAGCGCAAAACAAGCAGGCCATCGTCATCTGTCGATACGTCACGCATAGAGGCTCTCGGGTGGAAGCCGATGCGGAAACTCAAAGAGTATATTCAAGAAATTAAGAAAGAGAAACGATAGAAGATTATCCCTTTTTCCCATGAAAAGAATTCTCATCTTTTCCCTCGCATACTACCCGAGATTTATAGGGGGCGATGGAGTAGCGATTAAAGAAATTACCAATCGCATCGATCCTAGCGATATAGAGTTTCATATGGTGACGTCGCGATTTGATTCGACGCTCCCTAAAGTAGAGAAGATAGAAAATGTACTAGTACACCGCATCGGATTTTCAAAGCAAAATCCATCAATGGAAGATCTTAAAAAATTTCCTCTCTACTACACTAAAGCGATGTTTCAGTTCTCTGCCGCGTGGAAGGCGTTGTCGCTGCACAGGACCCATAAATATGACGCAATATGGGCAATGATGGCCCATTCAGGCGGAGTGCCTGCAGTGATTTTTAAATTTATACATCCTGAAATCCCCTATATTCTCACGCTCCAAGAAGGAGATCCACCAGAGTATATAGAGCGCAAAATGAGACCGCTTTGGCCGTTATTTTCCATGACATTTACAAAAGCTGATATTGTACAAACCATTTCAAATTTTTTGGCGGAGTGGGCACGACAACGAGGATTTAAGGGCCCTGTGGAAGTTATCCCGAACGGCTTTAACACAAGTAATATATCAAAGGTGTACTCGGAGGAAGAGTTATCAGTGCTAAAGAAAAAAATCGATAAAAAAGACGGAGACATATATCTCATCACGGTTTCGCGATTAGTGCATAAAAATGCGGTCGACGATGTTATTGGAGCGCTTACTCTTCTGCCTGCGCGTGTACACCTTCTGGTAGTTGGAGGAGGACCTGATGAGAAATCTTTGAAAGAACTCGCCGTCACTCTAGGAGTATCTGGGCGAGTTATCTTTGTAGGGCAGGTGGATACGGGCGAAACGACAAAATATAGAAGAATCTCTGATATTTTTGTACGCCCGAGCCGCTCCGAGGGCATGGGTAATTCATTCGTATCAACAATGGCGGCCGGACTCCCCGTTATTGCTACTCAGGAAGGCGGCATCGCTGATTTCCTTTTTGATGCGAAGAGAAATCCCGATAAGCCGACTACTGGTTGGGCGGTGGACAAAGATAGTCCTGAACAGATTGCTGAAACGGTAAAAGAAATCCTTGCTCATCCTGAAGAGGTTAAAAAGGTCGTTGAAACTGCAAAGAAGTTTGTTTCGGAGAACTATGACTGGGATGTTATTGCAAAAAATATGAAGGAAAAGATTTTTGAGCGAGTGTTTAATAAATAGTCAATTTGTATGCGGATACTCATGATAAGCACCGACAGGACGATGTTTTTGTCACAAAGTTCCGTTCAAGCTCGTACAGAAAAGTATGCCGCTGCGGCGGGTGAAATGGATGTCATTGTATTTGCACTCAAAAAACTGGATCTTAAAAGCATCTCAAAAGATGCTCTTAGCATCTACCCCACAAATTCTTCTTCCAAGCTTCTCTACATACGCGATGCGGTAAAAATTGCCCGGACTCTTCCACGTCCAGATGTAATAACAGCGCAGGATCCGTTTGAAGCTGGGCTTGCCGCCTTATATATAGCTCGCCATTTCAACGTTCCGCTTCATATACAGATACACACAAATTTTTCCGCGTCATCATTTATCAGTCACCACTGGCCACTGAACGCTATTCGGCTCCTGCTAGCAGGCTACGTACTTTCTCGCGCGACCCGCATTCGCACGGTTTCAAACAAGATACGAGAGGGGATATTGAAGAACTATCATCTCACCATTCCCGTATCGGTGTTGCCGATATTTGTAGATACGTTGCGATTCAAGAATACACTAGTCCCTGAAACACTCTCCGTACGGTTCCAATCGTATGACAAAAAGATACTCGTGGTATCGCGGCTTGAGCGGGAAAAAGGAGTAGAGATGGCAATTCGTGCGCTTGCCGAAGCTTCCATTGCAACCTCCTGCCTTATTATCCTTGGCGAAGGGCGTGAGCGCGAAAGGCTTGAGGAAGAAGCAAAACACCTTAATATTTCATCACAGGTATTTTTTGAAGGACGGCAGGATCCAGCAGCCTACTACAAGCTTGCCGACGTCGTTCTTTTTCCGTCAGATTCCTACGATGGATACGGCATGGTGATTATTGAGGCGCTTGTTGCAGGTACACCTGTCATTGCAACTGATGTAGGAATAGCGCGAGACGCGGGCGCGATAGTAGTTCCTATTGAGGATTTTCCAAAGACACTCACGAGCTTGCTGAGTGGTTCCAAAGAGCAGGCACGCCTCTTAGATTATCCCTATGGCGAAGAGGCGGCGTACGTGCGAGAGTGGGTGGCAGATATTGCGGCCAAGTAGTTCGCATAATTAAGAGCATTTTATATAATAAGCTGCAATGACTGAAAAGAAACCTCTTCTTGGCTTTATTGGACAAGGCTTTATTGGAAAAAACTACTCAGATGATTTTGAGCAGCGGGGATACACCGTTATTCGCTACTCTCTTGAGGAGCCGTACCAAGCAAACAAAGAGCACATACGAGAGTGCGACATTGTATTTATTGCAGTGCCCGCACCCACGGTGCCAACAGGCAAGAAGCGAGGTGATGGGCATCCAGAGGTTCATTTTGACGGTAGTACTATACGCGAGGTAATTGGGCTTGCACGCGAGGGCGCTATTGTAGTTATAAAGTCTACTATTGAACCTGGAACAACAGAGTTACTCCAAGCGCATTATGCAGACAAACTCATTCTCCATTCGCCCGAATTTCTTTTGGAAACCACCGCTGCTCAGGATGCAAAGCATCCTGAGCGCAATATAATAGGAATTCCTAAAGATACTAAGGAGTATCGCGAAGCTGCAGAGCGTGTTATAGCACTCCTCCCCAAGGCTCCTTATACGCTTATATGTGACGCCCGCACGGCGGAACTTATAAAATATGCAAATAATGCCTTTCTTTTTATCAAAATTGTATTTGCGAATATTTTTTATGAGCTCGCTAAAGAAAATGGTATTGACTGGGAAGTATTGCGCGAGGCTATTGGCTCAGATCCACGCATTGGCCCCAGTCATCTAGATCTCCATCTGAAGGACGATCCTCCAGGGGTAATGAGACGTCGAGGGGCGGGGAGGAGCTGTTTTATAAAGGATTTTGCAGAACTCAGTGAGCTATACGCAAAAACTTTTCCCGAGGACAAACATGCAATTATGGTGTTGCGCGGCTTTGAGTACAAAAATAGTGAACTGCTTCGCGCCGCTGACAGGTACATTAATCTTCTTGAAGGCGTATATGGTCCGGATACCGGCAAAAAATGAAAAGTACGAACTACTATGAGTTTACTGTTTCCCTTGTGCACAAAGCAGGTGTTCGCCTCAAGGCGGCTCGTACGAAAATGTTTGAGGTCTCACATAAGGGGAGTGACGAGCGTGATTTAGTAACGAGTGTTGATCTGGAGATCAATGATTTTTTAATTGCAGAAATTAAACGCGCATATCCTGAACACCGCATTTCTTCGGAAGAGGGAGGTGATGTGGTGGGGCAGGATGTTATTGAATATGAGTGGAAACTTGATCCAATAGACGGGAGTGCTAACTTCTCTAGAAATATTCCTCACTTTAATGTATGTGCTGCGCTTCTGTATAAAAATGTTCCTATAGTGGGCGCGGTATATAACCCCATCACCGAGGAGATGTTTAGCTTTGAGCAAGCCCAAGGAGCATTTTTAAATGGTATGCCCATACGAGTAAGTACCATTACTGAACCGAAAGATGCACAAGGACTCATCAGTTTTGGTCATGACCCATTATTGCTGGATTGGTCAGTTGCAACTTTTCGCGATTGTGTTAAATCACTCAAAAAGTTCAAAAGTCTCGGCTCCTCTGCTCTGGACCTTTCTTTTCTTGCGGCTGGTCGCGTAGATGTGGTGATCTACGGCACCCTTCGATTAAGTGATTGTGCAGCCGGCATCGGTATAATCCGTGCAGCGGGAGGAGAAGTATATACACCCGGTGGTGTGCCTGTTGAAATCAGCTCAAACACACAAACCATTATTGCTACATCAAACAGGGAACTGTTCGATAAAATACAACCACTTCTTCATCAAGAGTTGCTCCCGCGTTAATGCTTGGCGTCCTTAAGCGCCTCTCTGTTTCTACTCTTTTCCTCCTCGGTTCGAAGTGCTTCCTGCGCATCACGAAACGCTGCTACATTTTTTTCTGGTAGCTCTTTATCATCTAGGATTGCACTCATTACTGTAGTCCAAAATCCTATACGCAGCCTTGTTATGTCGGCTAATTTGCCGGAGGTTTTTGTAAGAGCATTCGTATGAAACTGAAGCAGAAGTCCGAGCTTGAATACGCGCATCAGCCGCAAATCCAAATACTCCTTCTCTCCGCGATTCTCCCTAACGTACTGCACAAGCATTTTCTCTAGCGCAGGATTGTACTGCGTCATGAAGTTAATAAAACGTGCCCACCCTTCGTATTTGTTTCCAAAATAAATTGAGGTGTGGTCAAGAAGATAAATGTCGTGATGGACTACCCGCAAGTTATGCAGGGACAAATCGTGGTGGGTAAGAAAACCACAGTATCGCTCTATAACCGTGCGGTGTTGACGCAAAAACTCCAGAGCTCTATTCATAACAGTCGCGAGCTCTTTGTTATGAGGATCGCTCTCCAAAGAGCTTTTTCTAAACTCCTCAAATGCCTCAAGATAATCTTGCACGGAGACCATGCCAAAGACATTTTGTATCGTATGGGCATGGGCGTACGTAGTGGCGTACACTCCCTCTTGGGTTTCAAATGCGCGCAGTGCCAAGAAGAACTGCTCTTCCAGGGGCCTGGTAAGAAAAGGCTTGTCTTGCTCTATAAACGCAGTCGCGCGGAGAGTATAGCCGTCGCGCGCGGTAAAGAGAAGCTCTTCGGGTGAAAAAAATGTCCGCACCGCAAAGTTAAGCGCATGGAGCACTTCCTGGGCAGTGCGCTCTTTTTCTATTTCCCGTATACCCTCTGGGTTGCTGCTCACTTTAATAACCACACGCTTGCCGTCAAAGCGGCGCCTGCCTAAAAGCACCAGCTTATGCCCGCTCATGAGGTACCGCTCTCCTCCTATCTGGGGTTGCTTAGGATCAAGCACGAATCCAAGCGCTTCGATAAGGGGTCGTGCACTTTTTAATTCTTGTTCTCGATACTTTTCCCACTCGTCTTGCCTAAGCCTAAGGGAGACGAACGTTTCCTTTGCGCGCATATCATGGGCATCTTATAATCATTCACACCCTCTGGCAATTACATGAAGACCGTACTCATAACCGGAGCTGCAGGATTTGTGGGGTCTAATCTTTCCCTTGCGCTTCTTGAAGAAGGATACCGGGTGGTCGGAGTAGATAATTTTGACGACACTTACGATCCGCGCTTCAAGGAAGAGAATATTGCTCAGTGTCTCAGCAATCCGAATTTTGAGCTTGTGCGCCTCAATATCTGCAACCGTGCTGCCCTGCAGGAGCTTTTTGAGCGCGTACAGCCACAACTTGTGGCACATCTTGCAGCCAAGGCCGATACGCGCGCCGCAGTGGAGGACCCATATCCATATGTTGAGAACAACATTCTGGGAACACTGAATATTTTTGAGACAGTACGCCATACTCCCCTTGAGAATATGGTATTTGTTTCTTCCTCTTCGGTATATGGAAACGATACCAAAGTACCTTGGAAAGAAGACGCCGCTGCTAATCATCCAATATCGCCGTACGGTGCCACTAAACGCGCGGCAGAGCTTTTTGCGTACAGCTATCATCATAATTTTGGTATGTCCATTACGTGCCTGCGCTACTTTAATGCGTACGGCGAGTATAATAGACCCAATATGGTGCCCTACCTCTGGGCACGGGCACTTCTGCGTGGAGAAGAGGTTGAGCTTTCTGGAGCGGGTACGCGCAAACGCGACTACACCTATGTTGGGGATACCGTACGGGCGACTATAGCTGCGCTCAAAAAGCCCTTAGGGTATGAAATTATCAATATTGGCAATAATCATCCGCTCTCGCTTCTGGAGCTGCTCGGGGTGTTTGAGAAAGTGCTCGGGGTTACTGCACGCGTTAAAGAGCGGCCAAGCCATCCTGCGAGTGTTGAAGAAACATACGCTGATATTTCCAAGGCTCAAAAACTTCTCGGATGGAAACCTGAAGTGCCTATAGAAGAGGGGATAAAACGTCTAGTGACGTGGGTGCGCGCAAACAGACTCTAAAAGATCGCACAAGGTTTTAAGGTGTGCATCCCAAGAAAATTTCTCGGCAAGAATTTTCTTTCCTCCGGATACGAGACGTAAGCGTAATGCCGGGTCGGTAAAGAGTCGCTCCACCGCGCGGGCAAGTTCCACATTATCCCCGGGCGCAACTAATAATCCTGACTCTTCGTCATACACTACTTCATTGGTTCCTGGGATGTTGGTGGCAACGATCGGTATTTCTGCTGCAAAACTGGTAAGCACGGTATGGGGCAGTCCTTCGTAGATTGAATTAAGTACGTATACCTCTGAGTTTTTGCGTATGTGCCAGGTCTCTGCCCGTGAGACTCTCCCCAGAAAGGTAACGTACTTAGCGATGCCAAGCGTGTGGGCAAGTTCCTTAAGATTCTCTTCCTCGGGCCCATCCCCCGCAATGAGGAGGCGTACATCGGAAAACTCTTGACTCAGGAGCGCCGTCGCACGAATAATCCCCCCTACTCCTTTCCATTCAACGAGCCTGGCGGTAGTCACTATTTGATGCGGTACAGGGTGAGCGGTAAACGGCAAGGTTTCTGTTTTTTCCGCAGCGTTATAGTTTATTACTACGCACTTTTTCTCTACGCGGTAGGCACGGATGATCACGTCCCCGAGATACTTTGAGGGAGTGGTCACTGCCTGAGCGTTTCGCAAAACAAAACCCTGCACACGCATGAGAAAATGGATTTTAAAAGAGCCTTCGGGTGCTTCGAGGAATTCCTGGAGCGATTTTGTCGTATAGCGCAGCTGTGTGGCCCGCTCCCATGCCTCATCGCCTACGAACTTAACAACAACCGGGATACGGCGCAGTTTTCCTACGATGATAGCAGGCAGCCCTGCCGCCGCGGCATTTTGCACATATATCACCTCAGCACCGCGGGCTGCATGAAAGAGAGTGATCGTGTATTTAAGAAGACGTACCGGAAGTGGTCGCCTTTTGCTCACGGTGATAAGCGTGGTACCAGGAATCTTTTCTGAGGTACTCGCATAGGCCACAATAACGATCTCATATTTCTCCCGGAGCCGTTGGGCAAGTTCTTTAACGTAGGTAGCAGGCCCTCCGATTTCAGGCGGGTAGAGAGGGGTCGCAAGGATAATTTTCATACGTTAGGAGTGTATCACGGGGCTTGTTTTCAAAGTATCGGGGTACTGGGAAAATTGATACAATGGCGCCCATGCGCCTTCTTATTTGCACCCAGGCGGTTGACCGTAATGATCCCATACTGGGATTTTTTCACCGATGGATTGAAGAGTTTGCCAAGCACTGCACGGAGGTTCTCGTGGTATGTCTCTTTGAAGGAGATCATGCACTGCCGAGCAACGTGCGTATTTTTTCCCTCGGTAAAGAAAAGCTCTCCGGGAGCGCACAGAGCTACCGCGAGAAGTCTAGTTTTATGGGAAAAATGGTGTTGCGCGTCTCCTATGCAAGGCGTTTTTTACACTTCATATGGCGCACGCGACGGCAATATGACGGAGTGTTCGTGCATATGAATCCAGAGTACATCGCTCTGGCGGGTCCTTTGTGGAGAGTTATGGGAAAGCGCGTGGTGCTGTGGTACACCCACAAAGCAACACCACTTCTCCTTCGCCTTGCACTTCCACTGGTTGATCGGATCTTCACGGCCTCTCCGGAGAGTTTCCGCCTTGTTTCCTCCAAAGTTTCTGTCACGGGACATGGCATCGATGTGGAGCGTTTTATGCCACCGCGAAAGCCACCTAGTGGCACCGTGCGTCTCATAACCAGTGGGAGGATTACCCCCATAAAAGGCCTCGATGTGCTCATTGAGGCATTTCTTCTTCTTAAGAAGCGTAACGTCAAAGCGACGTTTTCAATTATAGGTAGAGCGGGCTCTTCCAAAGACCGTCTGTATGAAGAGACACTGCGCGCTCAACTTACAGAAGCAGGGGAAGAGCCGGAGAAGGTCTTTGAAGGTTCGCTATCCCACGCGCAGATGCCCGAGCGCCGGACCTATGCCGACTACTTTCTTCATGCAAGTGAAACCGGGTCTCTTGATAAGGCGGTACTTGATGCTGTTATGTCAGGAGTACTGCCCATCTCTTCAAGTGAAGCGTATGAAGAGCTCTTTATGGGATATGAGGCACTCTTGCACTGCTCCCGAGGTGATAGCGCTGCCCTTGCTGCTAGGATTATATCTCTTGAAGCACTTTCAGAAACTAGGCGTGAAGAAATCCGGAAGGCCTTGCGTGAACGTGTCGTGCGAGGTCACAGCCTCGCGGGTCTTGTGCAGCGCATACTTACGGAGTTTCCTGAGAGTAAATCATGGATATGAATCTCTATTATCTAGCCAACATCCGCTTCCCGAATGAGAAAGCACATGGCATACAAGTGCGAGAGATGTGCAATGCACTTGCAACATTTGCTTCGGTGACGCTTATAGTGTCTACACGAAAGACTCAAGGGGAGCCTTATGCGTTTAGGCTTGACCCCCAAGTGCATGTAGTGCGAATTTTTACTCCCAATACTGCGCACCTCGGCAGATTTGGTTTTTTTCTCGCTGCCTTCTTCTTTGCGACCGGCTCTGGGTTATATCTTCTGACTCATAAAAAAGATACCTATGTGCTCACTCGTGAATACTTTTGCGCGGCAGTCTCTGCTCTGTGCGCAAGGCGCACTGCTTGGGAATCCCACCGCGGGGAGTGGAATTGGCTTATCCGTTTTGCGCTGTGCTCTGGTGTGTCTGTGATCGCCATATCTCGCGGGCTCAGGAATTTTTATATTTCAAAAGGAGTTCCTACGGAGAAAATTTTTGTTGCTCCGGATGGAGTCGATCTTTCCCGCTACCGAGATCTTCCGAGTAGGGAAGAAGCACGTCAACGTGTGGGACTCCCGCTTGATAAAACTATCGCTATATATAACGGCCACTTGCATACTTGGAAGGGAGTGGAAACTCTGGCACAAGCGGCTCGGCTTCTGCCGGAGTCCTTTGAAGTTATTTTCATGGGAGGCATGGACCACGACATCGCTGCATTCAAAGGGAAATACGGAGAAGATCCACGGATAGTCATTATTGGTCGCAAACCCGATGAGGAACGTCCTTTGTACTTGCGCGCTGCCAATGTTGCGGTTATTCCCAATACTGCCACAGAAGAGATATCGGCCACGTATACCTCACCACTTAAACTTTTCGGTTATATGGCTGCGGGAGTGCCCATTGTTGCTTCTGATCTTCCGTCTTTACGGGAGGTGCTTACAGAGAAGAATGCCTTTTTTGCCCGGCCCGATGATGCTTCTTCTCTGGCGCAGACTATTATAGAAGCTAGCAACGCAAAAGATGCTGATATGCGAGCAGAAACTGCCAGGAAAGATGCCGCACAGTATGGATGGAAAAATCGGGCGTCCGCGATCCTTTCGTTTATGAAAGTATAGTCATATCTATTCTTTGAATTTTAATATGGAATCTTTAGAGCACATACGAGATGAATGCAAAGACATTTATGATCTCGGACAACCAGGGCCGGGAATGAAAGACTTTTTCCTTCATAACAACTATCAAACAATTGATATAAATGAAAATGGAAAGCCCGATATTATTGGAGATGTTCATCACTTACCCCTTCCCGATAACAGCGCGGATGCAATTTTAGCTTCTTCTCTTTTGGAACATTGTCACTCGCCTCACATAGTAGTAGAAGAAATGAAGCGTGTGCTTCGCCCTCGTGGGAGAATTTTTATCACAGTTCCTTTCATTCACCCGTACCACGGGGGGCTAAACCGGGGAACATATTGTCCTGATTATTATCGTTTCACTAAAGATGGTGTAATGTATCTTTTCAGGGATTTTGAGATTGAGATTACAAGTGATGGGGGATTTTTTACTTCTATGTCCTATTTTCTTCCAAAATTAAAATTTCTAAAAAACATGGAATTTTTATATTCCAATGGAAAATCTCGCCACCAATATTTTGTGTATGGATATAAACAATAACTTTATGCACAAAATGGTTCATTTGTATGAAAAAACTCACTAGACAAAAATTAGAGAAATTTTTGGAGCTTCATGCTACAGATGAAAAGGTTTTAGATGTAGGCTCAGGCAACTCTTCTTATGGAAAGTTTTTTCCGAATCGACTTACTCTAGATTATGATCCACTTCGCAAGCCTGATGTTGTGGCAGATGCATGCCATCTTCCTTTTGAGGATAACTCGTACCATACAATTATCTGTACCGAAATGCTAGAACATGTGATTGATCCTAAGCAAGTCGCTAGAGAATTTTATCGTGTTCTAGATACTGGAGGAAAACTCATTCTTACTACTCGCTTTGTGTATCCATTCCATGATGCACCAGAAGATTATTGGAGATTTACCCCAAGCACCTTGAAGCATATTTTCTCGGATTTTTCTTCGGTTGCTATTACTGCAGAAAGTAAAGAAATGACCACTATTAGTATTTTACTAGAGAGGATTATTCTTCAAACAAAAACGCGAGGCGGAAAATTCACAAAATTCTTACTGCTCATTCTCTCTCGGTTCTTTACCACACTGGACTGGATTGTGATAAAGAGCTATGGGAATATACAAAAAACGACTGAAGTAGAAGAGATAATGTCATCGGGATATTACGTGGTCGCACGAAAATAACATGCAAACTCTATTTATCCATGGAAGGGTATCACTATGAAAATTGGATTTATTGCCGAGCCATATGAAGAATCCAACGCGTCAGGCATGGGATATTTAGTGTTGGAATTGATGAAAAACTTTCTTGCGGAGGGATCTCAGCACCAGTTTACATTTTATTCATCCAGGCCCATAAGTACGGAGATACTTACAGCTCCATTTCGCAACGTTCTTGTCCCGCGAAACTTCATTAAGAAATTCTTTTGGTTTTTGATCTTGCGGGAGGATATTGATGTGCTTTTCTTTGTTGCACCACTTCTGCCATTATGGATATCTAAGAGGATAAAAACCATTATCATATGTCAGGAATTGGCCAGTCAAAAAATAAGGCCAAAACAGTTTGCCGACAAAATAGTAGCGATTATACGTGACCAAGTGCTTATGCCATTGTGCATATCGCGTGCATGCAAAATCATAGTTCCTTCTAAAGCGACGAAAGAAGATGTTCTCAGATTTTATAATGTAGCCTTGGACAAAATAACTCTTGTATATAATGGTTTCCAGGAATTGCGGCCAACTGAGCACAATACTATCTCGCTGGAAGCGAATATGAAGCCCTTTTTCTTTTTTGCAGGAAAGATTAAATTCCGTAAGAACGTACATGGCATCGTATCTGCGTTCATCTTATTCAAGAAAAAAACCCACGTTGATTGCAAGCTGGTAATCGCTGGTGATTCTGGCGGCGAGTATTGTCACACTATTGTGCAGGAGCTGGAGAAGAATGGTCTTGCACATGAAGTATTTTTTGTCGGGTATGTGTCTAAGGCTATGCTGTATGCATTATATGCAAACGCTTGTGCGTTTGTCTTTCCTTCACTAAATGAAGGGTTTGGCATGCCAATCTTGGAAGCTATGAGCCTTGAAACGCCAGTTATAACGTCAAAGATTTCTTCCATGGCTGAGATTGCGGGTGATGCTACGTTGCTGGTTAATCCGTTCGATATTGAGGATATCAGCAATGCCATGGAGAAAGTGTTCTTTAACAGCGAACTTCGAACGAAACTGATACAAAAAGGATTCCAAAGAGCAAAGTTGTTCTCCTGGCAAAAAGCTGTCCGAGAATATTTGGCACTAGCCCAGACTCTAAAATAGTGAAATTTCATGGAACAACCACCAAAGTGTAGAAAAGAAAGAAACACCCTATTCTGCGCTGTTCTTTCAACCTTACTGGTGGGAAGAATTATGCAACATGTAACTACAGCTCTTTAATTATTGTTGCATTGTATAAGCTATTATTTTCTGGTAAGTTTGAACAATGGGAAAAAAAATTGCACTTATTACAGGGATCACCGGCCAGGATGGTTCCTACCTTGCCGAACTTCTTCTTGAAAAGGGCTATGAGGTCCATGGGCTAACGCGGCGCGTGAGCACTTTTAATAGACAAAACATACAACATATTTTTGATACTGAAGAGAAAAGGGAAAAATATCTTCACTACGGAGATATGGCAGATCTCAACTCTATTGTTTCAACACTTAAACAAGTCCGGCCTGATGAGGTTTATAATCTAGCAGCACAATCTCATGTAAAAATTTCCTTCGAAGTTCCTTTCTATACAGCTCAAGCCGATGCCTTGGGGGTCCTCTCTCTTTTAGAAGCAGTCCGTTTGCTAGAACTTCCTTCAAAAATCTATCAGGCATCTACATCTGAATTATATAGTGGAGATAAAAGTGAAGTTCCACAAAATGAGAAAACTTCATTTAAACCTAGAAGTCCATATGGTGCAGCTAAGTTGTATGCTTTTGAAATTGCTCGAATTTATCGTGAGAGTTATAAAATGTTTATTACTAATGGCATTCTATTTAATCATGAAAGTCCACGTCGTGGCTTCAATTTCCTTTCAAGAAAAGTAGTGCGTGGGGTTGCGGCAATTCACAATAAAACCATGGATACGATTGAACTTGGTAATCTTGATGCATATCGAGACTGGGGATATGCACCCGAATATATGGAGGCAGCATGGTTAATGCTTCAGCAAAAGGAACCTTCTGATTATGTTATCGCAACGGGTAAAACACATTCTGTACGTGAGTTTACTGAAAAAGCTTTTCAAATGGTCGGAATTACTCTCAAATGGGAAGGATCCGGTCTCTCTGAGAAGGGGATTGATACAAAGACAGATAAGATTTGTGTAATCGTGAATAAAAATTATTTTCGGCCCAACGAAGTTGATTATTTGTATGGTGATTCAGCTAAGGCAAAAAAAATACTCGGATGGGAAGCAAAAACTACCTTCGAGGAACTTATTAAGATTATGATCGAAGCAGAGATACATAATCTTTCCTCAATTTAGTTCATTTAGCATGGGAAAATCGCCTACGATTGGATACTTAACCACCGAACTTTCATCGCGGAACGGATGGGGACGCTATTCTCGTTCTTTGGTTGAAGCAATAGGGGATACAGCAACAGTGCGTGTTCTTACCATGCGTGGAGCTCCGAATGAAACTACTATAACAGACGTAAGATGTGTTTTACCTTTAGCAAATTTTCACCCATTTGCGCAGTTATTGATTGCATGGCAGACATTCAGAGCTTTTCGCCACTGCGATATTATCCATGTTTTAGTGGAACCTTATGCTCCTGGTGCAGTCCTTGTTGCACAATTACTCAGAATTCCAATAACAATGACGATGCATGGAACTTATTCACTACCACCCGTGCATTTTTCGACTAAGAAACTAATGATGAAATATATGTATCAGCATCTCACACGTACAACCACTGGTTCTTTGTACACAGAAAAGAAGGTTCGGGAAATTGTTTCGATTGGTGTGTGCGAATTTATTCCAAACGGTGTAAATCTAGAAAAATTTTATCAGATTCCAAGTATTCCAAAAGAAGAACGTATTCTGACAGTAGGTGCATTGAAACCTCGTAAGGGTGTCGATATTGTTATTCGCGCGCTTGCTATTCTTAAAGATGAATTTCCACATTTGCAGTATAGCGTCATCGGCGACGATGATAGAGGAGCTTTTTTTCAGGAACTACAACAACTTGTGGGAGATCTTGATATAAAAGAACGGGTAGAGTTTATAAATTATATTAAGGATGAAGATTTAGTAAAACTATATAATCGCTCAAAAATTTTTGTTCTCGCTGCGCGAGATAGTGAGGGAAGTTTTGAGGGATTTCCTATGGTATTTTATGAAGCAAATGCTTGTGGTACGCCAATTATTTCAACAAAAGGATTCGGATCAGAGTATGCAATAAAAAATGGCAAAAATGGTTTTGTTGTTGAACCGGATAACCCGCAAGCAATTGCGGATGCCATACGCATGTTATTAATTGATAAGGAGCAGTATACTTTTATGCAGAAGGGTGCTCTTCATGAGGCAGCTGAACATACCTGGGAGAAGGTCGCAATTAAACTAGAAGCGTTCTATAAACGAGCAATAAACCAACAATCACTATGAAAGTTCCATTTCTTGATCCACACCTGACGAAAAGAGATATTAACGAGCTCGTGAGCTCAATTAGAAGCGGCTGGTTAGCATATGGTCCATATACAGCAACCCTAGAACAAGAATTAGCAAAATATCTTCAAGTACCCCACGTCGTTATGACAGCAAGTGCGACTGCCGCCCTTCATATGTCTCTTATTTTAGCGGGGGTAAAAGAAGGGGATGAAGTTATTACAACACCACTTTCATGGGTTGCGACGAGTAATGTTATTTTATACCAGCGTGCAAAAATAGTTTTTGCTGATGTTGATCCCACAACTGGTATTTTAGACCCCGAGGAAGTAGTAAAAAAAATTACAAAAAAGACAAAAGCAATTTTGCTTGTACATTTGTATGGCCAAATGGCGGATATGAAGCGCTTTAAGACTCTTGCAGATAAATATAATATTGCTCTTATTGAAGACACAGCACATGCGCTAGAAGCAAAACGAGATAATCTTCGTCCTGGGCAGAACGGATTTTCTGCCTGCCTAAGCTTTCATGTCGCAAAAAATATTACCTCAGGACAAGGTGGTGCAATTATTTTACATACGGAAGAACAGGCACGTTTAGCAAAATTGTTAAGACGAGACGGGGTAATGAATACTCCCGACGGCAAACGCCGCATGATAACTTTTGGTTATAAGTATGATGCTACCGATTTCCAAGCAGCGCTCTTGATGCATCAGTTAAAACGGATAGAAAAACAACATCAAATGCGCACAGAGGTATTTGAGCGCTATAGAAAGATGTTTGCTGGTGTACCGGGTATCGACTTTCCTAAACTTGTACAAAACGCAGTTCACTCAGGACATATGTTTGTGGTCTGGGTCGACCCCAAAAAACGCGACTTCATCCGCGCCGCACTTCTTAAAAAAGGAATTCAAACTTCCATACATTATGATCCTATTCATCTTGAACCATATTATAAAGAAACATTTGGGTATAAAGAAAATGATTTTCCTATTGCAGAAAGGCTCGGCGCATCAACTATCACACTTCCGACCTATTCCAAATTAACTCGACGGCAGCAGAACTACATAATTAAGAACCTCGTATCACTTGTCTAATGGTAGGATATGAAAATTCTTATATTGCAGGATGACTTTCCGCCGCACCATGCCGGTGGGGCAGCAGTTGTTGCTTATAATCTGGCCAAGGGTTTCAAAAAATCTGGTCATGATATCTTGGTAATAACAACAGTACAGAAGCGAAGTCTTGTCGGACGGGAGACGATGGATGGGATAGAGGTGGAGAGATTGTTTTCTGAATATCATGAACGTTGGCGAGGATATCTTTCTCTCTATAATCCGCAGACTATTCCTGCCTTAAAAAAGATAATGAAAAAATGGCAGCCCGATATTGTACATGTGCACAACGTACATTGGTATCTTTCCTACCATTCACTAAAAATCGCTGGCTATACAGGCGCAAAAGTTTTTCTTACCGCACATGATGGGATGCTCTTTCATTATGGCAAGCCACACGATGACAAAAGGGTGAGTGCTTTAGAACTAATGAAATCATACCGGCTTCGCTATAACCCCTTACGTAATTATTGCATACGACGGTATCTGCGATACGTTACCAACATAGTTGCAGTAAGTGATGCACTGAAGCGAGCCCTAAACAATAATGATATCAGTAACGTACACGTTATTCATAACGGCATTGATGTAGAAAGATGGATAGAGCCCGAAGAATCAGTGGAGACTTTTAAAAAACACTATGGTCTCGGCGATTCTGTCATTTTGTTCGGTGGCCGACTCTCCGGCTCAAAAGGTGCAGGAAAGATGATAGAAGCCCTGGATATTATTGTGAAGACCATTCCAAATACGCAACTTTTAATTGTAGGCCAAAAAGATGCATATGCACAAAAAATGCTTGTACAGGCGCAAGAAAGAGGCGTGGTAGACGGAATATTATTTACAGGGTGGATTTCAGGGCATATATTGCATCAGGCATATCATGCTGCATCAGTTGTTGCTGTACCCTCTTTGTATCTTGATCCCTTCCCCACGGTGAATCTTGAGGCAATGGCGTGTAATAAACCGGTAGTTGCAACATGCTTTGGCGGTTCAGTGGAAGTAGTTTCTGATGGGATTACGGGGTATATTGTCGATCCGTTTGATGTGCCCACAATGGCAGCAAAAATAGCTGAGATCCTGAAAGACAAAGAAAAGAAAAAAGTATTCGGACAGGCAGGATATGAAAAAGTAACAAAAGAATTTACTCTCGAAAAACAAACAGCGACATACGAGCGCATTTTTGTTTCTTCTGGGAAGGATGCAGAATCCTTAAATACTGTCATTTAACGGCAAGTGAATACGGCACAATTGCTTGTAGTAGAATGCTGCTATGGAAAAAGAATTCGTGAAATATAAAGAGCGGGGAAGTATGCACTGGCGTGAGATGATGAGTCGTGATGTGCGCCACTATAATGCTACCCAGCAAGCATGCTACGACTGGATAATGCGATATCTGGAAAATATGCATGGCAAAAAAATACTAGACGTTGGGTGTGGCGATGGCGCGCTGACTTACTCTGTGGCGCTTTGTGGCGCTGAGATGACCGGCATTGATACCGAAGCACTTGGTATCAAATTGGCTGAAGAAAACGTTCGTTCAACAGGCGAGAATGTACACTGTGTCTTTATTGTGGGATCTGCCTACAAGCTGCCCTTTCCTGACAACAGTTTTGACGATGTTGTGAGTTGTGAAGTAATAGAACATGTTGATAATCCAGAGAAAATGGTTGCTGAAGCGAGCCGTGTGCTGAAGCCAGGGGGTAAGTTTATTCTTACCACTCCTTATCGCCTAACTGAGGTGCCTACTGATCCTAACCATGTACGTGAATATTATCCGAGAGAACTAGAGCGCATGCTTATGGGATATTTCTCTCGTGTTGAAGTAAAACTTACTCACCACATATTTTGGTTTGGACTTTATACATATACATTTCGTCGCTTCAAAAGGCGACAGTTCGGCAAATGGTTTGTGAACATGCTCGCGCTTTGGTTTCGCTATAATCCTTTTATGATCGATTATTCCAACCCTACGAAATTTGACCGGTTTGTACAGTTAGTGGCGATTGCCCAAAAAGATCCAGTGAGATAATACTATTTCTCCAACAATCTCTTGATATTTTTATAGATATTTGGAAAATGGTTTTTAAATGGGCGCATAAGACGCTGACGGAATTGTTTATCTACTCCAAAATGATAACGGTAGACATAATTATCTGCCTCACGGTTGATCATGAGCTCTTTGGGATGAGTGAGCGGAAAATGCATCGCATGTATACGCATTTCAGCCTGTTCAGTCTTACTTTTAGTGTGCGTAGCGCGCTCGTTGAAGCCTATATTTGAAATGAGGTTAACACTTGCGGTCAGAGAAATGCCTCCACGTGACATACATGCGAGGGCCCACTGGCCATCCCAACTATCCTTGACATGTTTTTTGTAGTAGCTGTCCCATTTCATCTCGAAGAGATCATACGCGCCATGGTTATGAAAACTATCAATAAGTACTCGGGATTCTCTGAGGGCAGGCCACTCCTTGATATCAAAGTCATAGAATTTCCATGCGCGCCGCCAGGTTGCCCAGCCATTTATCATTGGAATGAAGGAGGCATAATAACTTTCACGGATATTAAAATTGGAGTTATTTTCTTGGAAACAGTTACCGACAATATGCATAACTCGCTCGTCATGAGCATATTTTTCTAGAAGTTCCTGTGCAAATGGAAAAAAAGAGGGATGGGCGATACAGTCATCTTCCAGGATTATTGCCTGCTCAACTTGCTCAAAAACCCACGTGATGCCAGTCGCAGGTCTGTACCCACAGCCAAGGTTTTTTTCCGCATAATTCCTGTGGACCACACACGGCCAATCAACACCTTTTTCTACTACCGCGCGTGCTGCTTCGCACAACGAACGATCTGCTTCATTACGTGGACCATCGGCTATCACAAAAAGTTGTCTAGGACGTGCTTCTCGTATAGCAGCGAATGCTCTCGCTGTCTCTTTAGGACGATTAAAAATAATTAGTACTACTGACACATCCAATTGCTCAGACATATATAATTTCTTTATCTAAGGTGTTCTTATAGAGAAAATAATTAAGAATAGCCACTATAATCCTAGTAATGATTCGCGCTACAATAAGTCCAATTAATCCCCAAAAAATAATACCCAGGAACATAAGTCCAATCTGCAAAACAGAATAAACACTATAAGCTATATACTGCTCTTTTATTTTTTTCTTTGCGGTAAGATATGAGTTTGCAGGATCAAGAGTGAGGGTCAATAGCCAAAGAGCATATACCTGGGAATATCCTATGGCGCCGATATATTTGGGAAATAAAAATGTAAATATAAATGGTGCAGAAAGAATATAAGCAACGGTCACTATTACACTAAAAATGAAGAACCAAAGAAATTTATTTCCCATGGTACTTTCAATTTCTTTTTTAGTGCGTTTAACAAATCCAGCTTGCACCATTGCATCAAATGTCTTCAGCGGTCCTTTTATTTGGTCAGGGATGGCTGCGGCGAAGTTATAAATTGCCAACTCAACGGCACCAATGTAATGGAAGACTAGTATCTGATCTAAATTATCTGCAATACCACCCAGAATACCCATCACACTCAAATGTTTGCCATATGAAACCATGCCCGTGTCAATTTTTTGTGGGTCAGGTTTGTATACCTTGGTTGTCCGAAAATAAAAATACAGATCAGCAAGAAGATTTGCGACAAAATATACAGCGACAAGGATAAGAGGATTATTGGTAAGAAAAACAGTAACGATTAGTGCACCAACTGGAATAACGTTGTCGAGAATGGCATATACCTGTTGGCGTACAAAATCTCTTTTTCCTGCCAAGAAGGCGAGAAATAGACTAGAGCTACCAAGCAAGGGGGCAAGACACCCGCCTATTAATATCTCTGCAGCAATTCTCGGGTTATGGAGTGTAAAATAATAAGAAGCAATGGCGATAGCTCCAACAAATATAAAAAAACTCCAACGAATATTAGTCCAAAAGCCTCTTTGCAGTGATCCATCAAAACCATTGGCGGTTGATTGAAGCACGGCACTCCCGATGCCGACGAGGGAAAATGAAGATAAGATAGCGATAACCGAAAGGACATATTTATATTCGCCATACGTTGCCTTTGAAAGGAAATGGCTTACTACAATTGCAAGTACAAGGGAAGCAGCTATGCTACTGATCTGGGAAATAACTGACCAAATTCCTCCAGATGCGAGGTATACCATGTCGGTCTTTGTGTATTTTTCGCTCCACCGCAAAAGACGGACAAAAGATCTTTGTGGTTTATCGGTCATAAAGAAATTAATACAGGGCAATAACTACTCAAGCATAACCTCATGATGTACTTTTTTACTAACGGCGTAATAATTCTGGTCATGAGGAGAAGGAATATATGGCTTAGTTGTGGTATATCCATATGATTTTAATAAATTAAATATAGGGGTGGCATCTTTTACGTGCGGCTCCGCAACTTCAAACGAGAGAACATCGATACAGGCTTCAGAAAGTAACCGATGAGCTCCCCGCAAAACCGCCAATTCATGGCCTTCAACATCAATTTTTATGAATCCTATATTGTCTAAATTATTATACTTCGCAAAAGCATCTAATGTCGTTATATGTACCATTTGAGTTGAAACAGGTTTTGCCCCCTCCTCCGTAGTAGGCATAGTAGGTATATGGATGGAATTCCACACGGACTTTCCTGGAATAAAAATGTGCATCTGTGCGGTGCTGACCGTATCGCCCAACGCTGAATTTACCGGTACGATATTAGTGCGCTTGTTTAGATTAGTGGTTTCTTGTAACCATTCGAATGTCTGTAGGACTGGTTCAAATGCATACACGGTTTTTGCAAGACGACTGAGATACACAGCGTGAATTCCTATATTTGCCCCCGCATCAATGACTACCTTTCCATTCGCGTAGCGATCATACATGGAAAACTCATACTTGTAGTTTTCACGCGTCAAAAGTTTTTTAATGGGAATCATGTCAAACGGATACAATCGCATTTTGATGCCGAAATTGTCCCGTACGATGACCGAACCAATTCTACGTCTTATTGAATAATAAGAAGCTTTTATCTGCAAAATAATACGATTGTATGTAGCGGACAAAAACATCTTGGTACTGGAAAACATGGTGCACTCAATATTAGCGTTTATGTGTATATCAGGCTAGGATCACAATATCTACGATACTCCTTATAACCCGTCGTATTATGGTAGAGTGTCTTTTGTGAAAGTGTGTCTTTTTGGGATTTATAACCCTCAATACGCTCGTAACTATGTTTTAAAATCGGGGTTTTTAAAACATGGATATACGGTAGTGGAGTGTCGAGTTGACCCCACCGAGCACACAGGTCTCACTAAATATTGGCTTCTCTACAAAGAATATCGAAAAATAAGAAAAGAGCATTTTGAACATATCATCGTTTGTTTCCCGGGGCATATTACTGTTTTTATTGCCCGGTTGCTTTTTGGAAAGAAAATTATATTTGACGTATTTATTTCGCTCTATGACTCAAACGTGTTTGATCGGCAAACTTATGGCCCAAACACTTTGCGCGCATGGCGCGATTGGCTGCTTGATTGGAGTAGTTGCAGACTTGCCAGCACGTTACTTTTTGATACGAAGGAACATATACACTATTTTTCAGAAACTTTTGGTGTAGCGCAGAGCAAATGTATACGAGTGTTTATAGGCACTCAGGATGACATTTTTTATCCAAGACCCACACCCAACAATAAGACATTTACCGTTACTTTTCATGGCTCATTTATTCCACTACACGGAGTTTCATATATTGTCGAAGCTGCGCAGATTTTGAGAGATGAAGAAATACTCTTTCATATGATTGGCGAAGGACCAGAGACAAGGGCTACTCAAAATAAAATTCATGCACTCAACCTTCACAAGAGTGTACTGTTTTTTGGCAGAGTGTCTTTGGAAGAATTGGCTCAACATATTGCACGAAGTGATATTTCCCTCGGCATTTTCGGGAACACGCCAAAAGCATTCCGAGTTATTCCAAACAAAATATATGAATCTATGGCAATGCAGAAAGCAATCATCACTGCAGATACTCCTGCGGTTCGCGAACTGCTCAGTGAAAAAACTACATTGCTCATTCCTTCTGCAAATCCCACTGCACTTGCCTCAGCAATCCTTGAGCTGAAGCATGATGAAATAAAGCGCCGCCAGATTGCTCTTGCCGCCAGGGAGCTTTTTCAATCTTCTCTTCTTCCCGAACATATTGTGGGGAGACTCCTGAGCTCGCTCAAGGAGCATCGTCTTTACCCATAGGCGTGCTATAGTATTCCTCGTATATGCCGTACACAAAATACCTCCGCTGGATAATTCTTGCTCTCCTTTCACTTGCATTTTTGATTCCTTTTATTGTCGCTGACGGTTCGTTCATTCCAAATATGTTCTTTCCTTTTATCACTGGAAAGAACTTCGCATTTCGCATACTGGTGGAACTCCTTGCGGGATTCTACGTGCTCTTGGCCCTTAGAGAACCGAAGTACCGTCCGCACGCGTCCATTTTGATGTGGGTGCTTTTGGGGTTTGTGGTATGGATGGGGATTGCAACTGCAGCGAGCGTTGATCCAATCAAAAGCTTCTGGAGTAATTTCGAGCGCATGGAAGGATATCTCAGCATCCTTCATCTTTTTGCGTACTGTGTTATTGCGGGCGCCGTGGTCTCGGCAGAGGAGTGGTGGGATAAGCTGTTTCAGATCTCAATTGCCGCCAGCGTGCTGGAGGGGTTTATTGCGCTTTTCCAAATCATACATCTATTCGGGTTTGCGCCGAGCTCCCAGAGCGGCGCGCGTGCGGATGGCACTTTTGGTAATGCGACGTACCTGGCCGTGTACATGCTCATAAATCTTTTCCTCACGCTTTTTGTACTTGTGCGCATGCGCCGTCCCCACATCCTCCAGGGGTATTACGGTATTGCGCTTATCCTGCAGGGGGTAGCGGTGTACTACACGGAGACGCGTGGCACACTTCTTGGCCTCCTCCTTGGGCTCGTTGTGGTTGCGGTATGGATCGCCTGGAAAGCAAGAGAGGTGGAATGGCATACCCTCAGGCGTATATCCCTGGGTGCGCTCATCACAATTGCGATTCTGGTTGTTGGATTTTTGGGACTGAGTGGTACTGCTCTTGTGCAACACTCTCCCACACTTACCCGGCTCGCCTCTATTTCGCTCAATGATCCCACGGTACGCACCCGCCTTTTATACATCTGGCCTATGGCCCTGGAGGGATTTAAGGATAAGCCGATACTCGGGTGGGGCCAGGAAAACTTCAACTTTGTTTTCAACAAATATTACGTCCCTGCCATGTATGACCAGGAGCAGTGGTTTGATCGTGCGCACAACGCTTTTCTTGACTGGCTTATCGCGGGTGGACTGCCTGCCTTTCTCCTGTATCTTTCTCTTTTTGTATTTGCGATCTGGGCTGTGGTGCGCTCTCGCCTCAGCGTCCCTGAACAGGCGGCACTCCTGGGACTTCTGTGCGCGTACGCGTTTAATAACCTCTTCGTGTTTGACAACTTAGTGAGCTATATCTATTTCTTCATCATCATCGCCTTTGCTCATGGACTTTCTCCGCGCAAGCCACACGCTCTCTTACTCTTATCTCGTCCAGCCTCCGAGCACATTATGGCTATTGCAGCGCCGATAGTCCTTGTGCTGATGGGCATCGGCATATGGGTGGTAAACGTCCCCGGCATCGCGCGGGCTGAAGGGCTCATCGTTGCGCTTACTACCCAGAATTTAACCGCCACCGCAACGGCTGCCCAAGGTTCACCCAAAGACCCAGCAAACAATTTGGCAGAGTTTAATCAGATACTGAGTAGTCCAGGATGGCCCGGAACGCCGCTTGGCCGACAAGAGGTGGTTGAGCAGATGCTCCAGTTTGCCTCCAATACCATTTCTCCCTCTACCTCGGTGAGTCCCAATCTCAAGCAGCAGTTCTACACCGCTTCGCTTAATGCCGCGACGGCATTTCTTGCCACCAGGCCACACGATGCGCGACTGGAGCTCTTTGTGGGCACATTTCTCAATGCCTTCGGGCAAGCACAAGCGGCTCAACAGTACCTTCTCATGGCGCACAATGACTCTCCACAGAAACAAACCATTCTCTTTCCACTCGGTATAACTGAAATCAGTACGGGTAATACTGCCCAAGGAATAGCATATCTTCAGCAAGCGTTTAACGGAGATCCCGCATATACGCAGGCTCGTATATTTTATGCCGCGGGCCTCTACTACACCGGAGGGAAGGCACAGGCGGATGCCCTCCTCATGGAAGGGTTTGGGACGGTGCTCGTGAATGATTCGACGTTGCTCCAGGTATATATCGATACCAAGCAATACGATCGCGTCGTTGGTATATGGCAGATACGGGTACAACAAGACCCCAGCAATAGCCAGACACACATTGGACTTGCGGCTGCATATTTTGCCCAGGGCAATAAAGCACAAGCCATTGCAGAGCTGCAACGTGCAGCTCAGCTCGATCCCAACCTTGCGCCTCAGATTGACTCTATTATTACGCAGATTCAAAATGGAACACTTAAGTGAGTAAGAAGCTTGCGACAAAGCTTCCTTGTGATAGAGTGAGTGCGTGAGTGCCGCGGTGCGGCTTAACAAAACAACATCCTGCGAAAATCCCCGCTTCGGCGGGGCTTTTCGTTTTAGGGAAAATGATATACTACCCGTAGGTGTGCTTCGCGCGGGGAGCGACTGCACTCACATTTAGGATAATATTTTGGAGCTCGCACCCGCTTCCCGCACGAAGCGTACAGTTATATGAAAAAATAGTTACTGCCTCCTATCTGGCGCAGTTCTCTGGATATGAAAGAACACGTACCCCTTGCCCCCTATACTACTTTTCGCCTCGGTGGCCCGGCGCGTGTTTTTTTTATTGTGCACGACGTCGACGAGATCAAAGAAGCGCTTTCCTTTTCCCACGAGTACTCGCTTCCTATCCTTATCCTCGGGAGTGGTTCCAACGTACTTATTACTGAGGGAGGATTTGACGGCGTAGTCATTAAAATAGAACTTCAGGGAATAACGAAAGAGGAAAATAAAGATGGGGTGGTATATATCGCCTCCGCCGGAGAATCGTGGGACGGTTTGGTTGAGCGCGCATGCAAAGAAGGATTGTGGGGAGTAGAAAATCTCTCAGGGATTCCTGGCACTGTTGGCGCAGCACCCATACAAAATATCGGCGCCTATGGCAGTGAACTCAAAAATACACTTCTTTGGGTAGAGGCGCTTGATACTACCTCTGGAGATCTCGTGCGGCTCACTGCCGAGGAGTGCCAGCTCAGCTATCGCACCAGCGTATTTAAACGCTACCGTGATCGCTACATCATTGTGCGTGTTGCGTTCTCCCTGCTTAAAAGCGGTACTCCCAATATTGCCTACCGTGATCTTGCTGCTCGATTTTTGGGCACTCCGCCCTCCTCGCCGGGGGATATTCGCGACGCGGTACTCACCATCCGCTCGGGCAAATTTCCGGATCTCTCCAAAGAGGGTACCGCAGGGTCCTTTTTTCTTAATCCGATTGTTCCTCAAGAAAAAGCTATAGAACTTGTGAAGCGTTATCCAGAGCTCCCGCATTTTTCTGCGCAAGGAGGCATTAAACTCTCCCTTGCGTGGCTTCTTGATCACGCGCTTAATCTCAAAGGAGCACACGTTGGTGGGGCACGGCTCTATGAGCACCAGCCATTGGTCATAGTGACTGATAAAACTGCAACGACTAGTGATGTACTTGCACTCAAAGAAAAAATTTTTGCACGCGTGCGGGATATGTTTAATTTCTCTATTGATACCGAGATACGCATCATTTGAGATATCCACAGATGAAATTTTTTTTTCGTTGTATATACAAACATATTCATTGATACTAGATGGAGAGCATCGAGATGCTTCTGTTGGGTTGTCCTAGGGCTTACAACAGAAGAGGTCGAACGATGCGCAACCAATCGCGCGATTCGTCGCAACTATTATGGCAAAGAAAAGAAAAGCAGCATCAAAGAAAAAGCGCCGCTAACCGCGCTTTCCCACCGGAGCTCTATGGCGAAGGTGGGATGCATGTAGGTGCTCACTTACATGTAATCCTCTCGAAAGAAAAATCGCCGACTGTTCGGCGATTTTTCTTATGGTGAAACGTGAGGTGCCATAAGGTCAAATATGCTAATATGTACGCCATGTTTTCTTTAAAATCCGTCCTTGGCGGCACCACGGCGGTAGTGCGCCAACACGCCAAAGTAGTTCAAGAGATCAATGCACTTGAGCCTCAGATGCAGGCGCTTCCCGAGGAAATCTTGCGTGGTAAGAGTGAAGAATTCAAGCATCGCCTTCAAGCGGGCGAGACTATCGATGCGCTCATTCCTGAAGCCTTTGCGGCGGCGCGAGAATCCGCACGACGCACCACGAGACTCCGACCATTTGATGTGCAGCTTATCGGCGGCATTGTGCTCCATACGCGCGGTATTGCTGAGATGAAGACGGGTGAAGGAAAAACCTTGGTAGCAACTCTCCCGGTATATCTCAATGCGCTTTTAGGAAAGGGAGTGCATGTGGTTACAGTCAATGATTATCTTGCACGGCGCGACGCGGTGTGGATGGGACAGGTGTACGCGGCGCTTGGTATGAGTGTCGGTATTATTAATACCGACGCATCCTATCTCTACGACGCTGAGCACATTGAAGCTGACGTTATTCGAGATCAAGAAGGAGGATTTCGTATCTTCTATGAATTCCTACGCCCCTGTTCGCGCCGGCAGGCATATGAGGCGGACATAACTTATGGCACCAATTCGGAATTTGGCTTTGATTACTTACGCGATAACATTTCGTACAACCCTTCGGAGCTCCGTCAGCGAGGACACGTGTTTGCCATAGTCGATGAAGTCGACTCAATTCTTATTGATGAGGCACGCACGCCGCTCATTATCTCTGCCCCCGCCGCTGAATCAGAAGACCTCTACCGCACGTTTGCGGGCATTGCGGGACGGCTTACGCAAGAGAGCGATTATACCGTCGATGAAAAGCGCAAAGCCATACAGCTCACGGACGCCGGCATCGAAAAGGCGGAAAAGATTCTTGGTATTGATAATCTCTATACGGAAAAGGGTATCAAATACGTGCATCACCTTGAGACCGCAGTGCGCGCCAAAGCACTCTTCCACAAAGACAAGGAGTACGTGGTGCGCGGCGGTGAAGTCATCATCGTTGATGAATTTACTGGCCGCCTGCAGCCGGGGAGGCGCTGGAGCGAAGGGTTGCATCAGGCGGTAGAAGCCAAAGAAGGCGTCGCGGTTCAAAAAGAAAGCCGGACGTTCGCAAGCATCACCTACCAAAATTATTTTCGTCTCTATGAAAAGCTCGCCGGTATGACGGGTACCGCAAAAACATCTGCAGAAGAGTTTTACAAGGTCTACGGACTTGATGTGGTTGAGATTCCGACCAATAAAGAGGTTATCCGCACCGATACTAATGATCTCATTTATCAAACTGAAAATGGTAAGTTCTCCGCAGTTGCAAGTAAGATAAAGGCGCTCCATGAAAAGGGTCAGCCAGTATTGGTGGGCACCGTGTCTATTGAAAGAAACGAGCTTCTCTCGGCATACCTCAAACGCGAAGGCATTCCGCACGAAATCCTCAATGCAAAAAACCACGAACGTGAAGGAGAAATCATCGCTGACGCCGGCAAACGTGGAGCGGTGACGGTTGCGACCAATATGGCTGGTCGCGGCGTTGACATTAAACTCGGCGGAGCCACTGCCGGGCCCGAGGCACATGAGGAAGTAAAATCTCTCGGCGGCCTTTTTGTTCTTGGAACGGAGCGTCACGAGGCAAGACGTATCGATAATCAACTGCGCGGTCGCTCAGGCCGACAAGGTGATCCCGGTGAGACACAATTTTATGTCTCCCTTGAGGATAGCCTCATGCGCATTTTTGCCTCAGACGCGATCAAAGGACTTATGGGACGCTTCGGCATCCCTGAGGAAGAGCCGATACAAAATGGCATGGTAAGTAGGGCTCTTGAGAGCGCACAGACAAAAATAGAAGGATTCAATTTCGACGCGCGCAAACACGTGCTTGAGTTTGACAACGTACTTGATCGACAGCGGCGCGCCGTCTATGAACGCCGCAGAAAAATTCTCACCGGCTCTCTTGAGGATGTTGCCTCTGTACTTTTGGAGCTTGCGGGGGAAAGTGAAGCGGCAAAACAGATAGTTGAGAAAAAAGAGCTTGAATTTGGTCGGGAGCAATTTCTCCTTGTTGCTCGCGGGGTACTCCTTCAGACGCTTGATATGCTCTGGGTTGAGCATCTGGAATCAATGGAATATCTGCGCGGGAGCGTCTCGCTGCGCGCCTACGGCCAGCGCGATCCGCTTACTGAGTACCGTCGCGAAGGAACCCGGATATACAAAGATATGGAGCAGGCCTTCACTGAGAAAGTATTTGAAATAGTGGAGGGGCTCCAAAGCCAGCAGACGGGGACTGCCCCCCCTCCTGCCGCACCATCCCAAGGACTCTCGGCGGGGGAGCCCGGTCGCAATGACCCCTGTCCGTGCGGCTCCGGCAAAAAATGGAAACACTGTGGCTTGTTAGGGAGTGCGGAGCACATAAGGCTTATGCGCGAAAAAATGAAATGAAAAGCCCCGAGAGATTCATACAAGATATTTTAGCGACAACCGGTATCTCTCTTAATGGAGGAAATCCTTGGGATATACACGTGCACAACCCAGCGCTTTACCGCAGGGTGCTGAGCGAGGGCTCAATTGGTCTTGGTGAGTCATATATGGATGGATGGTGGGACTCTGAAAAACTTGATGAATTTTTTTATAGGATTTTTATTGCTGAGCTTCATGAGTACGTCGAACCGAAATTTCAAATGCTACAGCAAATATTTTTAGCGAAGTTTTTTAATTTACAGTCCAAGCGCAAAGCGTTTGAAGTAGGAGAGGCGCACTATGATCTTGGGAATGATCTTTTCCAAATCATGCTTGATCCGCGGATGATCTACACCTGTGGGTATTGGAAAGAAGCCCGTGACCTTGAGTCGGCGCAAATAGCAAAACTTGATCTTGTGTGCAGAAAAATCGGTTTGCACCCCGGTCAGAGAGTCCTTGATATTGGGTGTGGATGGGGAGGATTCGCCAAATTTGCGGCGGAGCGCTACGGGGTGAGCGTGGTCGGCATTACCGTCTCAAAAGAGCAAGCGGTGCTCGCTCGTGAAAAAACAAAAGGATTGCCAATAGAAATTTTGCTTCAGGATTATCGTGACGTACATGAACAATTTGACCACGTTATCTCTCTTGGCATGTTTGAGCATGTGGGAGAGAAAAACTATGGCGTATATGTGAAAACTATACTGCGTTGTTTAAAGCCGGGAGGATTGTTTCTTCTTCATACCATTGGAAGGAATGTATCCCAGAGTATTATTGATCCTTGGACGCAGAAGTATATTTTTCCCAATGGTATGCTTCCTTCCATACAACACATTGGAAAGGCTATTGAAGGCCTCTTTGTTATGGAAGACTGGCATAATTTTGGCGTGGATTACGATCGGACGCTTATGGCCTGGCATAGTAGGTTTAGCGAAGGGTGGCCGAAATTAGAAAAAGAATATGGCAAGCGTTTTTTCCGTATGTGGCGGTATTGGCTTCTCTCAAGCGCAGCATCTTTTCGTTCTCGAAGTAACCAATTATGGCAGATAGTGCTTTCCCCAAAGGGGGTTCCTGGGGGATATGTATCCATTCGATGAACTTTTTTTCCTATGATCCCTCTTACCTTTATTCCCGCCGCATTTTTTGCAGGAGTGCTTATGTTTTTAGCGCCCTGCACCCTCCCCATTGTGCCGGGATATTTAGCATTTATTGCGGGAGCGCAAAAGGGTGAAGTCCTCACCCGTCGAAAAATTCTTGTAAACGCAATCGCCTTTGTGGTGGGCTTTACGCTCATATTCGTGCTGCTCGGGGTATTTTCTGGAAGTATTGGTTTACTGCTCGGGCCCTGGCGGCAACTGCTTGGTCGGTTGGCGGGAGTCATGTTTATTCTCTTTGGTATCACGATGCTCGGCCTCTTCCAAGTCCCCATGCTTTCTCGCTCGCATAATATCCAGGCACCCCATTTTTTGACTCTGGGTCGCTGGGAGAGTTCGCTTTTTTTGGGAATACTCTTTGCACTCGGTTGGAGTCCGTGTATTGGACCAATCCTCGGCACACTGCTTTTATTTGCTTCTATATCGGGAAGTGCACTACAAGGTGCACTCCTCCTTACCATTTTTTCTCTTGGTCTTGGAGTTCCGTTTATACTGAGCGCTCTGTGTATCAAAGAAATCAGTCGCTTTACCGTGCGTGCGGGAGTATTCACCCGCATACTCTCTGTGTGTGCAGCCAGTATTCTTATTTTTCTTGGTGTGCTCATGGTTCTCGGGGACACGGGTCTTCTTATTTCGTGGGGATATGGCGCGCTTAGTTTTATTCACTACGACAATCTGCTGAAGTACATGTAACTGTATGTGCATTGCCACACCATACCCTCTGGCATACAATATTTAGTATGTTCATACTGAAAGCCATTCTTAAAATAGTGCTCACCGCGGGAGCCCTTATCGGTATCGCCCATTTCGTGCCGGGGATTGCCATCACCAGTTTTTATTCTGCTTTTATTGTAGCGGTTGTGTGGGGGCTCATCATGCTTTTCGTGCGCCCGGTGTTGGCGCTTCTGACCCTTCCCATCACACTCCTCACCCTTGGTCTTTTTACGTTTGTGCTGAATGCGCTTCTCTTCTGGTTTATTGCTACGTTTGTCTCAGGATTTACGGTCTTGGGCTTTGTTCCGGCTCTTGAAGGATCTGTGTGCCTCACCCTTGTGGGTTGGGTGCTCCACCTTTTGCTCTAGACTCATGGCACTTGTTGATGAGCTCACCATATATGCCTCGGCAGGAAGGGGCGGCGACGGCGCAGTGCGCTGGTTGCACCTTAAAGGAAGGGAGTATGCTGGCCCCGCAGGAGGCAATGGAGGGGATGGGGGCGATGTCTATATTGAGGGGGTACGGGATATTGCCCTTCTTGCGCGCTACCGGGGGGATAAAACCTTTCTTGCCGGCGATGGGGTTTCCGGTGGAGGGGATGGTCAGGACGGTCACCGAGGCAAGGATCTCGCCATTAATTTGCCCGTGGGGAGTGTAATCATCAATAAAGAAACCGGGGAGCGCTACGAGCTCTTGCGCGAGCACGAGCGGAAACTGGTGCTCAAGGGTGGCCGGGGCGGAGCGGGGAATAAGGTATTTAAATCCTCGGTGAATCGCTCGCCGAGCAAAAGTATGCCCGGGGTTCAGGGCGAATCCGCCGATCTCTCAATCGAGCTTCGCCTTATCGCTGATGCAGGTCTTATTGGGCTCCCTAACGCGGGGAAGACCTCGCTTCTTAATGCGCTCACCAATGCCACGGCAAAAGTTGGTTCCTATGCATTTACGACGCTTGATCCCAATCTCGGGATGCTGTACGGATACGTGCTTGCGGATATCCCGGGCCTCATAGAAGGCGCTTCAAGCGGTAAGGGCCTGGGAAGTAAATTCCTGCGGCATATCGCCCGCACCAAGCTCCTTGTTCACTGTGTATCTCTGGAATCTGACACTCCCTTAAAAGATTGGGAAACGGTTCGAAAGGAGCTCACTCAATTTGAAAAGGGAATGCTCAATGAAAAACCTGAATTACTTCTCTTAACGAAATCGGATACTAAAGACACTGCGTATATTGAAACGATTGTAGAGAAGTTTCGCTCGAAAGGAAAAGAAAGCATTGTGATATCGGTGCTTGATGATCTATCGCTCGAGCGTTTTCAAAAAATCCTTACTCAGGAGCTCTCCCATTTGGTGGAGTTTTCATAAAAAAGTTTTTGCTTTGCGTGTGACCCTGAGGTATATTGCCTGTATCCATGGCAGTGTATCGGCCAACTATTGGTCTTGAAATTCACGCAGAGCTCAAAACCATAACGAAAATGTTTTGTGGGTGTCGCAATGACCCCGATGAGCGTCAGCCAAACCGAAATATTTGTCCCGTATGTATGGCGCATCCCGGGACGCTTCCGGTCATTAATAAGGAAGCAGTGCACAAAACACTTCTTGTGGGCAGTGCGCTCGGAGGGACACTGGCTACCTACTCTGAGTTTGATCGCAAAAATTATTTTTACCCCGATATTCCGAAGGGCTACCAAATCAGTCAGTATGCCTACCCCTTGGTCTTGGGCGGCACGCTTGCGGGCGTTCCCATCACCCGGGTGCATCTTGAGGAAGACACCGCACGCTCGCAGCACGAGGGAGAGAAAAGTTTAATTGACTACAATCGCGCTGGTGTGCCGCTTATGGAGCTCGTGACCGAACCCGCAATCCATACGGCTGCTCAGGCAAGCAATTTTGCACGCGAGCTGCAACTTCTTTTGCGCTACCTCAGTGTCGGGGAGGCGAATATGGAAAAAGGGGAAATGCGTGTTGAGGCAAATATTTCCCTCAGCACCAACGATACGCTTGGTACCAAGGTTGAAATAAAAAATATCAATTCCTTCCGTAGCGTCGAGAAGGCAATTGCCTATGAGATTGAGCGCCAAAGCGCTGTCCTTGAGAAGGGAGATATTGTCCTTCAAGAAACTCGTGGTTGGGATGATATACGACAAATAACCTTCTCGCAGCGCAAAAAAGAATCCTCCCATGATTATCGCTATTTTCCCGATCCTGATCTGCCGAAACTTCTCATATCGGACATTGAAGATTTCTCTTTAGAGCATCTTACTGCGCAGCTCGGCGAGCTGCCGGCACAGCGTCGTGTGCGCTACCATAGCCTCGGTCTTAAGCCGGACGATGCTGATATGTTTGTGCGCGAGCCTCTCTTCGGAAATTTTTTTGATGTTGTACTGAAGAGAGCAACTCCTGAACTTACACTGCTTGCAGCAAATTACCTGGCGAGTGATATCGCGGGAAAATACGAACGCAAAGAGATGCAAGAAAACTGGTTGGTTGATCGCTCAAATGCGAAGCGATTTAGTACACTCATGGAAATGGTCATTGAAGGAAAACTTTCCTCCCGTGGAGCAAAAGATACGTTGGCCCTGATGCTAAGAAGTACAGAGAATCCGGAAGAGCTAGCAGCGCACAACAACCTCCTTCAGGAGAGTAACACTGCGGCACTCAGCACTATCGTAGCTAAGATTTTAAAAGAGCAGCCACAGGTTGCCCTTGAGTACAAATCTGGAAAGGGGAGTGCACTGCAATTTTTGGTGGGACAAGCGATGAAAGAAAGTGCCGGTAGAGCAAATCCCGCAACGCTCATCGAACTTATACAAGAGGCTCTTAAAGTGTAGGAAGGTTTTACACAGGGATGACTTCCGTAGCGGAAGTCATTTTCCGGTATACTTACGGCATGGACGAACTAGAAATCTCGGGTAAGCGATACATCTCGTCTCGGCAGGCAGCAAAGGACCATAAATATCATCCAGATTATATCGGCCAGCTTATTCGAGCAAAAAAAGTAATAGGTCTAAAAGTGGGCAGAGCTTGGTATGTTGAGGCCGATGCCCTCAATGATTATTTCAATACAGAAGCTTTTTCTAAAGTGAAAGAGGAAAAGATCATACCTATCAGTGTGGATGTCCCCAGATCTTTTCCCCCCGTCGCTGTTGCTGTGGAAACAGTTGTATCTTCCCCTGTACACAAGATGGGTACTGCTGAAAAGTCCAGGGCGTCTGCTGAGGAAGATAAGCCAACGATTCTTCATATTAGAAAACTTACGGATGAAGTATTTGAAAATGATATAATAAAAAACAAAGGACGATTAACATATAGCACAGACAGCGGACCCCTTTTTCCTCCCATTGAAAGAAAATCTAAACAAACTCTCCCTTTGGTGGCGCCACCCTATCAATCGCACATTATCAGTAGGGAGCCGTATTCTGAAATAGTTAGAAAAAATTACACGCTACCCGTATTGGCCCTTGGTCTCATCGGTATAGTAACTATTCTTCTGAGCGCTCTGGTGTCAATTGGAAGTGCCTCAATCCTCTCCATGGGGAGCGATGGACAGGTCGCAGCGGCGATTTCCTTTGACGGTGCCTACTTGGCGTCACTTATGCAATTTGTCAAATAATAGATTTTACTTCTGAATATACACCGCTGAATTACTTGCATCTAGTAAAGAGCTAAAATTGATCTGAAAAACCTTAAGATTGATGAGTATCGTTTATCCGATATTCTTTTTATAGGTAAAAATGATCATATTTTGAAATCTTTATCGGATAATCGATTTTTTATATAGATTTGTTTACCAAGAAATGTTTCAGATGCTATTTATAAGCATATTACTGGGGTACAGGTAAGGGCTCCAATACTAAAAAGTCTTGATTTAAAAAGGGTGCTTTCCTGAGGTCTTTGACCTCATTTACCTTATATATCCACAGTATATCTGAGGAATCGTTCTTATCCTTGTAAGGGCGCTGCGGTACTATGGTTCTCACAGGGTAAGGTCGCTCGGCGACCTGGCCCATTTTTTTATTTTAATCCACGTATAACTTCATTCTCTCACACTAAATATAGCAACAGCCGAACTCTCTATGTAAACAAAAGTCTTTTCGGACATGAACTCAGATAATAAATTTTCTTTAAAGACGTTCGATCAGCCGATGCTTTCAAGTCGTAAAGCAGCAAGGCTTTTGAAATGTGCCCCAGACTACATCGGTAAGCTGTGTCGTGAAGGCAAGCTCGAAGGTGTCCGTACAAAAAATGCTTGGCTGGTAAGTCAAGCATCCTTGGAACTCTTTCAAGAAAATCGAGAGATTCTCAAGGCACAACGCTCCACCGCCCTTGCGCAAGAACGAAAGCAGAAGATTGAGGAATACCGCCAACAAAACGGTATCCCACTCAAATCAAAACGTCCGCTTGGACCATTTCTTTCAGGAGTAACCGCACTCGTTATTGGAAGTATATTTTTGTTTGGGGGAATCACTTCAGCAAATGTACTGCGCCATTCTTTTTTGCAAAACTTTCTTCCGGCGGCAGTTGCAGAACTAAACTCACCATTTTTTGGAGGATCTCCGCTTCAGATAACTATTCCATCGTTAGGGGGCATTGCTGGCGGTCAAACATCTTTTGTTTCCAATATTGGTGACTCTATCTCTGGCATACATGATGTTCTATCAAATTTGTTCTCGTCCTTCTTTGCTCCCAATCATTCAGTAGTTACTGTTGTGTCGCCTACACCGGCGCCTGCAGAAAATATACAAGCAGTAGCACAACCTCAACAAACGGTTTCCTCATCAACTCCATCAACGCCAAAAATTACAACGACGCAAGGAACAACGATTGTGCAACAGAATACCTATCCTGTTATTGAACGTGTTGTTACGCAAACTGCAGGTGGAGTTACGGAAGATGAGCTCACTACACGTCTTCAAGAATTAGGTAATGCACTACGGCAGGAGCTGTATGCAAATGCTGGTAATAACACGACACCAACATATGCAAGCGGTGGCTTTACTAATTCTATAGCACTGAGCAATCGTATCGACAACTTGAGCAACGTTACGATTTCAAACGGAACGCTAACAGGCGGGACGGCAACTGGCCTACTTGCACTTACAGTAACCGGACAGACAACGCTCACCAACGCCTCAACGACACAACTAACCGTCAGCAACAATACATATCTGGCAACCGCTGGAGGCAATGTGGGGATCGGCACCACCTCACCCTTCACCACCCTTACGGTTCAAGGCAACGGCTTCTTCTCCGGGAACTTGACTGCAGCAAATGTGACCGCCACCGGCACCTTGGCACTAACCGGACAAGCAACGTTTACCTATGCTTCAACAACACAACTAACCGTCAGCAACAACACCTACCTTGCAACTGCAGGAGGCAACGT